>NZ_JBVHFU010000019.1:0-139270 GCF_055562175.1 Streptomyces sp. NPDC020958
GTTGTGGCGGGAGCGGGGTGGGCGGGCGCGCAGGCTGCGGGTGAGTCATGCGTTCCACTCGCCGTTGATGGACCCGATGCTGGAGGAGTTCGGCCGGGTCCTGAACGGTGTGACGTGCCATGAACCGCAGATTCCGCTGGTGTCCGGTACTCCGGGTGCGGACGTGACGGATCCCGCGTACTGGGTGGGGCATGTGCGGGAGACGGTCCGTTATCACGACGTGGTCGAGGCGATGCGTGCTCAGGGCGTGGGCGTCTTCGCGGAGTTGGGTCCGGATGGTGCGCTGTCGGCGATGGCTGATGCCGGTACCTGGGTTCCGGCGTTGCGGGCCGACCAGGACGAGGCGGAGACGGCGCTGCGCGCGCTGGCGGGTCTTTATGCCGCTGGCGTCGAGGTGGACTGGTCCGCGGTGATCACCGGCGGGGCGCAGAGGGTTGCCCTGCCGACGTATCCGTTCCAGCGCCGGCACTACTGGCCGAAGGCCGTCGGTCGTGGTGATGTTTCGTCGGCGGGTCAGCAGCGCGACGGGCACCCGTTGCTGGCGGCGGCGGTGTGGCTGGCCGAGGGTGATGGGCTGGTGTTGACGGGTCGTCTGTCGCTGTCGGCGATGCCGTGGCTGGCCGACCACGCGGTGCACGGCACGGTTCTTCTGCCCGGCACGGCGTTCGTGGACCTGGCGGTTCACGCGGGTGACTTGGCCGGCTGCGGTGTGCTGGAGGAACTGACCTTGCAGGAGCCGCTGCTCCTGCCCAGTTCTGGTGGCGTGCAGTTGCAGGTCCAGGTTGGTGACAGTGACAGCGACACTGGTCGGCGCACGGTCATGGTCTCTTCCCGCGAGGGGGAGGGCGAGTGGGTCCGGAATGCGGTGGGTGTGCTGGCCCCGGCCAGCAACGAGCCCGTCCCGGCACCGCTGGCTGTCTGGCCTCCGGCCGGTGCGGAGTCCGTTCCGGTCGACAACGCCTACGAGAGTTTTGCCCAGCGTGGTTACGGTTATGGGCCGGCGTTCCAGGGCCTGCGTCAGGTGTGGCGCGCCGGGGACACCGTTTATGCCGAGGCCGAGCTGCCCGAGGCCATTGAGTCCGATGCTGCCGGCTTCGGCCTGCATCCCGCGCTGCTCGACGCCGCGCTGCACAGCCTCCTTGCCGCCGGTGATGGCAATGGGGGGACGGGGCTGCCGTTCGCGTGGTCGGGGGTTCGGCTGCTGGCGGGAGGCGCTCGCCAGCTGCGCGTGGTGCTGGCCCGCGAGTCGGGCGGCGTCTCGGTGACGGCGTTCGACGGTGTCGGCGAACCTGTACTGCACGCAAGGTCGTTGGCGATGCGCGAGGCCGCGGCGGGTCAGCTGAGCGGGTCTGATCGCCAGGTGCGCCAGTCGCTGTTCACGGTGGACTGGGTTCCGCTCACGGTGCAGGCTTCGGCAGGCGCAGTGCAGTGGGCGCGGCACGGTTCCGGGATGGCTCCGGTGGTTGTTGCTGCGGTGCCTGCCGCTCCCGCCGGGACGTCGGCGCCGCAGGCGGCGCACCAGGCTGCTGCGACGGTGCTGGGGTGGGTGCAGGAGTGGCTGGCCGATCCCGCGACCGACGACGCACGCTTGGTGATCTGGACCCACGGCGTCGCAGCCGGCCAGGACTTGGCCGGTGCGGCAGTGGCGGGCCTGATCCGTTCGACGCAGTCGGAGCACCCGGGTCGTCTGCTGCTGGTCGATGTCAACCCGGCGGCCGGCCTGGAACCGACGCGTGACGCCGACGTGGACACCGTCCTGGTCATGGCGCTGGGTGCCGAGGAGCCTGAGGTCTCCATCCGGCCCGCCACTGACGGCGAGGGTGCATTGGCGTTCGGTCGTCGGCTGGCCCGGGCTGGTGCGTCCGGGGAACTGGAACTGCCCGCTGGTTCGGGCTGGCGAGTCGAGGTGACCAAGCCGGGTGACCTGGGCAGTGCGGCCGTCGTCGACGCTCCCGAGACCGAGGCTGCGCTGTCGGCGGGTCAGATCCGGGTGGGTCTGCGTGCGGTGGGTGTGAACTTCCGCGACGTGGTGACCGGTCTGGGGATGGTCGCGGACGGCCGGGTCCTCGGTGGTGAAGGCTCCGGTGTCGTGCTGGAGACCGGCCCCGGAGTCACTGGTCTGACGGTTGGTCAGCCGGTGATGGGTCTGGTGCCGAACTGGGGTCTTGTCGGGATCGTGGACAGCCGCATGGTTGCCGCCATCCCGCAGGGCTGGTCGTACCAGCAGGCCGCGGCGGTGCCGGTCGGGTTCCTCACCGCGTTCTACGCGTTGCGGGATCTGGGCCAGGCTCGCCCCGGCCAACGGGTGTTGATCCACGCCGGTACGGGTGGTGTGGGCACGGCTGCGGTGCAGTTGGCCAAGGCGTGGGGCCTGGAGGTCTTCGCGACCGCGAGCCCGGCCAAGCAGCACGCGCTGCGGGCCATGGGCGTGGCTGACAGCCACATCGCCTCGACCCGTGACCTGGACTTCTGTGAGCGGTTCCTGGCCGTTACCGGTGGCGAGGGCATGGACGTGGTCCTCAACGCCCTGGCCGGGGAGTTCACGGACGCGTCGCTGCGGCTGCTGCCGCGCGGTGGTCAGTTCGTCGAGATGGGCAAGACCGACATCCGCAACCCCGAGCAGGTTGCTGAGGCCTACCCCGGGGTGGTCTACCAGGCGTTCGACCTGATGGACGCCGGCGAGCCGCGGGTCGGGGAGATGCTGGCCGAGCTCGGGGCCATGTTCGACGCGGGCACGTTGGTCCCGCCGCCGGTGACGACCTTCGAGCTGTCGCAGGCTGTGGCGGCGCTGCGCTACCTCCAGGCCGCCCGACACCTGGGCAAGGTCGTGCTGAACGTCCCGGCCGAGTGGGATCCGCAGGGCACCGTCCTCGTCACCGGTGGAACCGGCACGCTGGGCGGCGAGTTGGCCCGACACCTGGTCGACGTCCGTGGCATGCGGCACCTGCTCCTGCTGTCGCGTCGTGGTCCGGTCGCGCCGGGCGTGGCCCGTCTGGTCGCGGAGTTGGCGCAGTCGGGTGCGAGCGTGCGGGTGCAGGCCGGCGATGCCGCCGACCGCGAGGGTCTCGCCTCGGTGCTGGCGCGGATCGCGGCCGAGCGGCCGCTGACCGCGGTCGTGCACGCCGCCGGTGTGATCGACGACGCCACCGTGGAGTCGCTGACGCCCGAGCGGATGGCGCCGGTGCTGGCTGCTAAGGCTGATGCGGCGTGGAACCTGCACGAGTTGACCGAGGACGCGGGCCTGGCCGGGTTCGTGCTGTACTCCTCGGCGGCGGCGGTCATGGGTAGCCCGGGGCAGGGGAGTTACGCCGCCGCCAACGCGTTCCTGGACGCACTCGCGTCCTACCGCCGCGACCGGCAGCTGGCCGGTCAGTCGCTGGCCTGGGGCCTGTGGGAGCAGACCTCGGAGATCACCGGGCAGTTGGCCGGCGCCGACCTCTCCCGGCTGCGTCGCGGCGGCGTCCAGCCGCTGACGACCGAGCAGGGTCTCGCGCTGTTCGAGGCCGCTGCCGCGCTGGGCGCGCCGCTGGCGGTCCCGGCCCGGCTCGACCTGAGCGCGTTCTCTCGCGGAGGAAGGGCGGTGCCTCCGCTGCTGCGGGGGCTGACCGCCGGCGTTGTCTCCGCACGTCCGACCGCAGCCGAGGCCACGGCCGCGGACGGGAGTGGCCTGGCGGCCCAGCTGGCCGCGCTCGGTCCTGCCGAGCGCGAGCACGAGGTCCTGGAGATCGTCCGGGCCGCTGCCGCCGTCGTCCTGGGCCATGTCCGTCCCGGGGACATCGATCCCCAGCGGGCCTTCCGGGACATGGGCATCGACTCCCTGACCGGGCTGGAGCTCCGCAACCGACTCGCCAGTGAGACCGGCCTGAGCCTGCCCGCCACCCTGGTCTTCGACCACCCGACACCGGCCGATCTCGCCAGTCACCTGTGCCCGGAGATCATTGCGGATGTGGTGGTGGAACCGGCGGTCTTCACCCAGCTCACCCAGCTCGAATCGATTCTCTCCGGAGTACCCGCAGACAGCGAAATGCGCTCCGATATCACGGCCCGACTGCGGACCGTGCTGTCGAAGTGGATGCGTGACCAGGAGCCGACGGCGGAAAACACCGCGGCCCAGAAACTTGAGTCGGCCTCTGCTGATGAAGTCTTTGACTTTATTGCTAAAGAGCTAGGAGTTTCCTAATCCAATGACAGAGATGACAGAGCACGAGAAGCTCCTCAGCTTTCTGAAGAAGGTAACGGCCGACTCATACGAGACCAAGGAACGCCTGCGGAAGATAGAGGCCCGCGAGCAGGAACCGGTTGCGATCGTAGGGATGGGTTGTCGGTTCCCGGGCGGGGTCGAGGACCCGGAGGGCTTCTGGCAGTTGGTCGCCGCTGGCTCCGACGCGATGTCGGGCTTCCCGGCGAACCGCGGCTGGGAGGCGGCAGGCCCGTCCGACTCCGGTGACGAGGTCCCGGCCTACACCCAGGTGGGCGGTTTCCTGGATGGCGCCGGTGAGTTCGATGCGGAGTTCTTCGGGATCAGTCCGCGTGAGGCGTTGGGCATGGACCCGCAGCAGCGCCTGCTGCTGGAGACGTGCTGGGAGGCCCTGGAGGACGCGGGAATTGCTCCGGCCACGCTGAAGGGCACGGACACCGGGGTCTACGCGGGCATCATCGCCTCGGGATATCGGCTCGGTGAGCAGGACGGTGCCGGCGGTTTCGGGATGACCGGTACGACGGCGAGTGTGGCGTCCGGTCGAATCGCGTACACGCTGGGGCTCCAGGGCCCCGCGGTGTCGATCGACACGGCCTGCTCCTCCTCGCTGACGGCAATTCACCTTGCCGTGCAGGCACTGCGCTCCGGCGAGTGCGGGATGGCCCTGGCCGGCGGTGTCACCGTCATGGCCTCGCCCGGCACGTTCGCCGAGTTCGCGCGGCAGCGAGGACTGGCCGGCGATGGCCGGTGCAAGCCGTTCGCGGAGGCGGCTGACGGCACCGGGTGGGGCGAGGGCGTCGGCGTCCTGGTTCTGGAGCGGCTGTCGGATGCCCGTGAGCGTGGGCACCGGGTGCTGGCGGTCGTGTCCGGCAGCGCCGTCAACCAGGACGGTGCGAGCAATGGTCTGTCGGCGCCGAACGGTCCGTCGCAGCAGCGGGTGATCCGGGCTGCGCTGGCCAGCGCGAGGCTGCAGCCGAGTGATGTCGATGTCGTGGAGGCGCATGGCACGGGTACGGCGTTGGGTGATCCGATCGAGGCGCAGGCGCTGTTGGCGACTTACGGTCAGGATCGTCCTGAGGGTCGGCCGCTGCTGCTGGGTTCGGTGAAGTCGAACATCGGTCACACGCAGGCTGCGGCTGGTGTGGCGGGTGTGATCAAGATGGTGCAGGCGATGCGGCACGGGATGCTGCCGCAGACCCTGCACGTGGACGCCCCGTCCTCGCATGTGGACTGGTCGGCCGGTGCGGTGGAGTTGCTGACCGAGCCGCGCGAGTGGCCGGAGGGTCCTGGTCCGCGCCGTGCGGGTGTGTCGGCGTTCGGGATCAGCGGCACCAACGTTCATCTGATCCTTGAGCAGCCCGCCCAGGGCACCGATATCCGGGAGGAGTCCGAGTCTTCGGGTCCGGCGGCGTGGGTGCTGTCGGCGCGGACCGCTCCGGCACTGGCCGCGCAGGCGACTCGCCTGGCGGAGTTCGTGTCGGCGCGTCCGGAGGTTGCGGCCAAGGACCTGGCGTTCTCCCTTGCGGTGACCAGGAGCACGGCGTTCTCCCACCGCCTGGCGGTGGTCGGCGATGACCGTGAGCAGTTGCTGGCGGGTCTGACAGCGGCTGCGGCGGGCCGGGAGGCTCCGGGGGTTGTGGCCGGGGTTGCTGGTTCGGCGGCGGGGTCGCGGCCGGTGTTTGTGTTCGCGGGTCAGGGTGCGCAGTGGGTTGGTATGGGTCTGCAGTTGTGGGACCTGGAGCCGGTGTTTGCGGCGGCGATGGAGCGTTGCGCGCAGGCGCTGGCGCCGTTTGTGGACTGGCAGTTGCGTGAGGTGCTTGGTGACGCGGGGCTGTTGGCTCGGGTGGATGTGGTTCAGCCCGCCTCGTGGGCGGTGGCGGTGAGCCTGGCCGCGCTGTGGCGGGCGTATGGCGTCGAGCCCGCCGCGGTGACTGGACACAGCCAGGGCGAGATCGCGGCGGCGTGTGTGGCGGGCGGTCTGTCGTTGGAGGATGGCGCGCGGGTTGTGGCGCTGCGCAGCCGGGCGTTGGCCGGACTGGCCGGCACGGGCGGCATGGTGTCGGTGCCCGCATCGCTTGAGGAGGTTCAGGAGTGGGTCTCCCGCTGGGGCGATGACCTGTCGGTTGCGGCGGTCAACGGCCCGCGGCAGGTCGTGGTCGCCGGTGCCGCGCAGGCGTGCAGCGAGTTCACGGACGCCTACGCCGATCGTGGTGCGCGGCGGATCGCGGTGGACTACGCGTCGCACACGGCGCATGTCGAGGCGGTGAAGGACCGTCTGGCCGAGGACCTGGCCGGCGTGTCGGCGGCCAGTAGCGCGGTGCCGTTCTACTCGACGCTGGAAGCGCGCGTGGTGGACACCGCCGGGCTGGATGGTGGGTACTGGTACCGCAACCTGCGGCAGACGGTGCGCTTCGGCGAGGTCATTGCCGGCCTCGCGGCGGAGGGCCACCGGGTGTTTGTGGAGGTCAGTCCGCATCCGGTGCTGGGCTTGGCGATCGCGCAGGCCGGTGATGGCCTGGTTGCCGCGGGCAGCTTGCAGCGTGGTGATGGTGGTCGTGGTCGTTGGCTGACTGCGCTGGCTGGTGCCTATGCGGCTGGTGTGGAGGTGGACTGGGCCGCGGCAACCGCCGACGAGGGCCGGGCGGTCAAGGTTGATCTGCCGACGTACGCGTTCCAGCGTCAGCACTACTGGCCCAAGGCCGTCACCGGGCGTGGTGACGCGTCGTCGATCGGCTTGCAGCGCGTTGGTCACCCGTTGCTGGCGGCGGCGGTGTGGCTGGCCGAGGGTGATGGGCTGGTGTTGACGGGTCGTCTGTCGCTGTCGGCGATGCCGTGGCTGGCCGATCACGCGGTGCACGGCACCGTGCTCATGGCCGGCACGGCGTTCGTGGACCTGGCGGTCCACGCCGGGGACCTGGCCGGCTGCGGCGTGCTGGAGGAGCTGACGCTCCAGGAGCCACTGCTCCTCTCGGACCACGGTGGCGTGCAGTTGCAGGTCCGCGTCACCGACGGCGAGGACGGTCCGCGAACGGTCACAATCTCCTCCCGCGAGGGGGAGGGCGAGTGGGTCCGGCACGCCGTCGGCGTGCTGGCCCCGGCCGGCAGTGAGCCCGTCCCCGCCCCGCTGGCCGTCTGGCCTCCGGAGGGTGCGGAGGCGGTTCCGGTCGACGACGCCTACGAGAAGCTGGCTCGGCGCGGTTACGGCTACGGGCCGGTCTTCCAGGGTCTGCGTCAGGTGTGGCGCGCCGGGGACACCGTCTACGCCGAGGTCGAGCTGCCGCAGGCCGCGGAAGCGGATGTCGCCGGGTTCGGCCTGCACCCCGCGCTGCTCGACGCTGCCCTGCACGGCCTCTTGGCCGCTGGCACCGGCAACGGCAGTGGCGGGGGGACGGGTCTGCCGTTCGCCTGGTCGGGGGTGCGGCTGCTGGCCGGCGGCGCCCGCCAGCTGCGGGTGGTGCTGGCCCGTGAGTCCGGCGGCGTCTCGGTGACCGCGTTCGACAGTGCCGGGCAGCCGGTGCTGGAGGCCCGGTCGCTGGCAATGCGTGAGATTCCGGCGGGTCAGCTCACCGGGTCCGGTCGTCAGGTGCGCCAGTCGCTGTTCACCGTGGACTGGGTCGCGCTGCCGGTGCAGGCTGCGGCCGTCGCAGGGCAGTGGGCGCGGCACGGCCAGCCGACCGGCTCCGAGTCGGCGCCGGTGGTCGTTGCTACGGTTCCGGTTCCCCCGTTCGGGGTTTCGGCGCCGGAGGCGGCCCAGCAGGCTGCTGCGACGGTGCTGGGGTGGGTGCAGGAGTGGCTGGCCGACCCCGCAACCGAGAGTTCGCGGTTGGTGATCTGGACCCAGGGTGTGGCCGCCGGCCAGGACCTGGTCGGCGCGGCGGTGGCGGGCCTGGTGCGCTCGGCGCAGTCGGAGCACCCGGGTCGTCTGCTGCTGGTCGATGTCGACCCGTCGGCGGCCCTCTACCCCGCCTACGACATCGCCGTGGAGACCGTTCTGGCGGCGGTGCTGGCTGTGGACGAGCCCGAGGTCCGCATCCGTCCCGCGGCTGACGGCGAGGGTGTGGTGGCGTTCGGCCGACGGCTGGCCCGGGCCGGGACGGAGGAGCCCGGAGCCGTGCCCGCCGAGTGGGACCCGCAGGGCACCGTCCTGGTGACCGGTGGAACCGGGACGCTGGGCGGGGAGTTGGCTCGGCACCTGGTGGATGTCCGTGGGATGCGGCACCTGGTGCTGATGTCCCGTCGCGGTGCCGTTGCGCCCGGAGTCGCCCGCCTGGTCGCCGAGTTGGCGCAGTCGGGTGCGAGCGTGCGGGTGCAGGCCGGCGATGCCGCCGACCGTGACGGCCTCGCGTCGGTGCTGGCGCGGATCGCGACTGAGCGGCCGCTGACCGCGGTCGTGCACGCCGCCGGTGTGATCGACGACGCCACCGTGGAGTCGCTGACGCCCGAGCGGATGGCGCCGGTGCTGTCGGCGAAGGTCGACGCGGCGTGGAACCTGCACGAGCTGACCGAGGACGCGGGCCTGGCCGGTTTCGTGCTGTACTCCTCGGCGGCGGCTGTCATGGGCAGCCCGGGGCAGGGGAGTTACGCCGCCGCCAACGCGTTCCTGGACACGCTGGCCGCCTACCGCTGCGAGCGGAACCTGGCCGGCCAGTCGCTGGCCTGGGGGCTGTGGGCCCAGGCCTCGGAGATGACGGGGCACCTGGAGGGCGCAGGTCTGACCCGGCTGCGCCGCAGCGGCATCCAGCCGCTGACGACCGAGCAGGGCCTGGCCCTGTTCGACGCCGCCGCCGCGCTGGGCACACCATTGGCGGTTCCGGCTCTGCTGGACCTGACCGCGCTGTCACGCCCCGGACGTCAACTGCCCGCGCTGCTGCGCGGCTTGGTCGCCGGTGCGCCCGCCCGCCCGACCGCGGCCGTGGCCGCGGCCGCGAACGCGGGTGGCCTGGCGGGCCGGTTGGCCGCGCTCAGCTCCGCCGAGCGCGAGCAGGAGGTGCTGGAGCTCGTCCGGGCGACTGTCGCCGGCGTTCTGGGCCATGCCAGCCCTGGGGACATCGATCCCCAGCGGGCCTTCCGCGAGATGGGCATCGACTCCCTGACCGCGCTGGAGCTGCGCAACCGACTGGTTGCGGAGACCGGCCTGATCCTGCCCGCCACCCTGGTGTTCGACTACCCCGTCCCCCTGGACCTCGCCCGGCACCTGGTGACCGAGGCGTGCGGGACTGCCGAGGCCGTCGGGGAGACCGCCGTGCCGGCCGTCCGTGTCGGCACGGACGAGCCGGTGGCGATCGTGGGAATCGGCTGCCGGTTCCCGGGCGGAGCCGAGGGCCCGGAGGGCTTCTGGCAGCTGGTCGCCGGAGGCTCCGACGCGATGTCGGGCTTCCCGTCGAACCGCGGCTGGGACGTGACGGGTCTGTCCGACCTCGATTCCGGTGATGATGCGGGCGCGAGTTATGCCCCGGTGGGTGGATTCCTGGACAGCGCCGGTGACTTCGACGCGGAGTTCTTCGGGATCAGTCCGCGTGAGGCGCTGGGCATGGACCCTCAGCAGCGGCTACTGCTGGAGACCTGCTGGGAGGCCCTGGAGGACGCGGGCATCACCCCGAGTTCGCTGCGGGGCACCGACACGGGTGTCTACGCGGGCATCATCACCTCCGGCTACCGAGTCGGAGGACAGTACGGTGCCGGCGGTTACGGAATGACCGGGACCACGGCGAGCGTGGCCTCGGGACGCGTGGCGTACTCGCTGGGCCTTCAGGGCCCGGCCGTCTCGATCGACACGGCCTGCTCCTCCTCGCTGACGGCGATTCACCTCGCCGCGCAGGCGCTGCGGTCCGGCGAGTGCGGGATCGCGCTGGCCGGAGGCGTCACCGTCATGGCCACCCCCGGTGCGTACCTGGAGTTCGCGCGGCAGCGAGGCCTTGCTGCCGACGGTCGGTGCAAGCCGTTCTCGGACGCCGCTGACGGGACCGGCTGGGGCGAGGGCGTCGGCGTGGTGGTTCTGGAGCGCCTGTCGGATGCCAGCGCTCGCGGGCACCGGGTGCTGGCGGTCGTGGCAGGCAGCGCGATCAACCAGGACGGTGCGAGCAATGGTCTGTCGGCTCCGAACGGTCCGTCGCAGCAGCGGGTGATCCGGGCTGCGCTGGCCAGCGCCGGGCTGCAGCCGAGTGATGTCGACGTCGTGGAGGCGCACGGCACCGGCACCTCGCTCGGTGACCCGATCGAGGCGCAGGCGCTGCTGGCCACTTACGGTCAGGACCGTCCCGAGGGCCGGCCGCTGCTGCTGGGTTCGGTGAAGTCGAACATCGGTCACACCCAGGCTGCGGCTGGTGTGGCGGGTGTGATCAAGATGGTGCAGGCGATGCGGCACGGGATGCTGCCGCAGACCCTGCACGTGGACGCCCCGTCCACGCATGTGGACTGGTCGGCCGGTGCGGTGGAGTTGCTGACCGAGCCGCGCGAGTGGCCGGAGGGTACTGGTCCGCGTCGTGCTGGTGTGTCTGCGTTCGGGATCAGCGGCACCAACGTTCACCTGATCCTTGAGCAGCCCGCGCAGGATGTCCCTGCCGTGGATGCTCCTGTCCTGGCCGGGCCAGAGTCGTCTTCGGGTCCGGTGGCGTGGGTGCTGTCGGCGCGGTCCGGTGCGGCGCTGGCTGCGCAGGCGGGTCGGCTGGCGGAGTTCGTGTCGGCGCGTCCGGAGGTTGCGGCCAAGGATGTCGCGTTCTCGCTGGCCGTCACCCGGACCACGGCGTTCTCCCACCGCCTGGCGGTAGTTGGCGATGACCGTGAGCAGTTGCTGGCGGGTCTGACAGCGGCTGCAACGGGCCGGGAAGCTGCCGGTGTTGTGAGCGGGGTTGCTGGTTCGGGGTCGCGGCCGGTGTTTGTGTTCGCGGGTCAGGGTGCGCAGTGGGTTGGTATGGGTCTGCAGTTGTGGGACCTGGAGCCGGTGTTCGCGGCGGCGATGGAGCGTTGCGCGCAGGCGCTGGCACCGTTTGTGGACTGGCAGTTGCGTGAGGTGCTTGGTGACGCGGGGCTGTTGGCTCGGGTGGATGTGGTCCAGCCCGCGTCGTGGGCGGTGGCGGTGAGCCTGGCGGAGTTGTGGCGGGCGTATGGCGTCGAGCCCGCCGCGGTTGTGGGTCACAGCCAGGGCGAGATCGCGGCGGCGTGTGTGGCGGGCGGTCTGTCGTTGGAGGACGGCGCGCGGGTTGTGGCGCTGCGCAGCCGGGCGTTGGCCGGACTGGCCGGCACGGGTGGCATGGTGTCGGTGCCTGCCTCGCTTGAGGAGGTTGAGGAGTGGGTCTCCCGCTGGGGCGATGACTTGTCGGTTGCGGCGGTCAACGGCCCGCGGCAGGTCGTGGTCGCCGGTGCCGCGCAGGCGTGCAGCGAGTTCACGGACGCCTACGCCGATCGCGGCGCGCGCAAGATTGCGGTGGATTATGCGTCGCACACGGCGCATGTCGAGGCGGTCAGGGACCGGCTGGCCGAGGATCTGGCCGGCGTGTCGGCGGCCAGTAGCGCGGTGCCGTTCTACTCGACGCTGGAAGCGCGCGTGGTGGACACGGCCGGGCTGGATGGTGGGTACTGGTATCGGAACCTGCGGCAGACGGTGCGTTTCGGCGAGGTGATCGCTGCGCTGGCGGCGGAGGGTCACCGGGTGTTTGTGGAGGTCAGTCCGCATCCGGTGCTGGGCTTGGCGATCGCGCAGGCCGGTGATGGCCTGGTTGCCGCGGGCAGCTTGCAGCGTGGTGATGGTGGTCGTGGTCGTTGGCTGACCGCGCTGGCCGGTGCCTACGCGGCTGGTGTGGAGGTGGACTGGGCCGCGGCAACCGCCGACGAGGGGCGGGCGGTCAAGGTTGATCTGCCGACGTACGCGTTCCAGCGTCAGCGCTACTGGCCGAAGGCCGCGGTGGCTCGGCGTGGGGATGTTGCGTCGGCTGGTCAGCAGCGCTCCGGTCACCCGTTGCTGGCGGCGGCGGTGTGGCTGGCCGAGGGTGATGGGCTGGTGTTGACGGGTCGTCTGTCGCTGGCCGCGATGCCGTGGCTGGCCGACCACGCGGTGCACGGCACGGTTCTTCTGCCCGGCACGGCGTTCGTGGACCTGGCGGTCCACGCCGGGGACCTGGCCGGCTGCGGCGTCCTGGAGGAGCTGACGCTCCAAGAGCCACTGATTCTCTCGGACCAGGGCGGCGCGCAGCTGCAGATCCATGTCGGTGACACCGACGGCGACAGCGGCCCGCGAACCGTCACGGTCTCCTCCCGCGAGGGGGAGGGCGAGTGGGTTCGGCACGCCGTTGGTGTGCTGGCCCAGGCCGATGGTGAGCCCGTTCCGGCCCCGCTGGCCGCTTGGCCTCCGGCAGGTGCGGAATCGGTTCCGGTCGATGGCGCCTACGAGCGTCTCGCCCAGCGCGGTTACGGTTACGGGCCGGCGTTCCAGGGTCTGCGTCGGGTGTGGCGTGCCGGGGACACCGTCTACGCCGAGGTCGAGCTGCCGGAAGCTGCGGAAGCCGATGCGGCCGGGTTCGGCTTGCATCCCGCGCTGCTCGATGCTGCCCTGCACAGCCTGCTGGCTGCCAGTGATGGCAGTGGCGGGGGGACGGGTCTGCCGTTCGCCTGGTCGGGTGTGCGGCTGCTGGCGAGTGGTGCCCGCCACCTGCGGGTGGTCTTGGCCCTTGGAGCGGGCGGCGTCTCGGTGTCGGCGTTCGACGGCGTCGGGCAGCCGGTGCTGCACGCACGGTCGTTGGCGATGCGCGAGGCGTCGGCCGGTCAGTTCGGCGGGTCCGGTCGCCAGGTGCGGCAGTCGCTGTTCACGGTGGACTGGGTTCCGCTCACGGTGCAGGCTCCGACCGGCGCAGTGAAGTGGGCGCGGCACGGATCCGGGATGGCCCCGGTGGTTGTTGCTGCGGTGCCTGCCGCTCCCGCCGGGAGTTCGGTGCCGCAGGCGGCCCATATGGCTGCCGGGACGGTGTTGGGTTGGGTGCAGGAGTGGCTGGCCGATCCCGCGACCGACGACGCGCAATTGGTGATCTGGACCGGCCAGGACCTGGCCGGCGCGGCGGTGACGGGCCTGATCCGTTCCACGCAGTCGGAGCACCCGGGTCGTCTGCTGCTGGTCGATGTCGACCCGGCGGCCGGCCTGGACCCGACGCGTGACGCCGACGTGGACACGGTGCTGGCCGCGGTGCTGGATGCCGACGAGCCCGAGGTCCGCATCCGTCCCGCCGCTGACGGCGGGGGAGTCGCGGCGTTCGGCCGACGGCTGCTCCGGGTCGGTGCGTCCGGGGAGTTGCTGCTTCCCGGTGGTTCGGGCTGGCGAGTCGAGGTGACCAAGCCGGGTGACCTGGGCAGCACGGCTGTCGTCGATGCGCCCGAGGCTGAAGCCGAGTTGGCGGCGGGTCAGGTCCGGGTTGGCCTGCGTGCGGCGGGCGTGAACTTCCGCGACGTGGTGGCCGGTCTGGGGATGGTCTCGGACGGCCGGGTCCTCGGCGGGGAAGGCTCCGGTGTCGTGCTGGAGACCGGCCCCGGGGTCACTGGCTTGACGGTTGGTCAGTCGGTGATGGGTCTGGTGCCCGGTTGGGGGCCGGTCGGGATCGTAGACAGCCGCTTGGTGGCCCCCATCCCGCAGGGCTGGTCGTACCAGCAGGCCGCGGCGGTGCCGGTCGGGTTCCTCACCGCGTTCTACGCGCTGCGGGATCTGGGCCAGGCTCGCCCCGGCCAACGAGTGTTGATCCACGCCGGTACGGGTGGTGTGGGCACGGCTGCGGTGCAGCTGGCCAAGGCGTGGGGGCTGGAGGTCTTCGCGACCGCGAGTCCGACCAAGCAGCACGCGCTGCGGGCCATGGGCGTGGCTGACAGCCACATCGCCTCGACCCGTGACCTGGACTTCTGTGAGCGGTTCCTGGCCGTGACCGGTGGCGAGGGCATGGACGTGGTCCTCAACGCCCTTGCCGGGGAGTTCACGGACGCGTCGCTGCGGCTGCTGCCGCGCGGTGGTCAGTTCGTCGAGATGGGCAAGACCGACATCCGCGACGCCGCTGAGATCGCCGAGGCCTACCCGGACGTGGTCTACCAGGCGTTCGACCTGATGGACGCCGGTGTGCCGCGGGTCGCGGAGATGCTGGCCGAGCTCGGGGCCATGTTCGACGCGGGCACGTTGGTCCCGCCGCCGGTGACGACCTTCGAGCTGTCGCAGGCCGTGGCGGCGCTGCGCTACCTCCAGGCCGCTCGACACCTCGGCAAGGTCGTGGTGAACATTCCCGCTGAGTGGGATCCGCAGGGCACCGTCCTGGTGACCGGTGGAACCGGCACGCTGGGCGGGGAGTTGGCCCGGCACCTGGTGGACGTCCGTGGCATGCGCCACCTGCTCCTGCTGTCCCGTCGTGGTCCGGTCGCGCCGGGCGTGGCCCGTCTGGTCGCGGAGTTGGCGCAGTCGGGTGCGAGCGTGCGGGTGCAGGCCGGCGATGCCGCAGACCGAGACGGCCTCGCCTCGGTGCTGGCGCGGATCGCGGCCGAGCGGCCGCTGACCGCGGTCGTGCACGCCGCCGGTGTCATCGACGACGCCACGATCGAATCCCTGACGCCCGAGCGCATGGCGACCGTCCTGGCTGCCAAGGCCGATGCGGCCTGGAACCTGCACGAGCTGACCCAGGACGCGGGCCTGGCCGGGTTCGTGCTGTACTCCTCGGCCGCGGCTGTCATGGGCAGCCCGGGGCAGGGGAGTTACGCCGCCGCCAACGCGTTCCTGGACGCACTCGCGTCCTACCGCCGCGATCGGCAGCTGGCCGGTCAGTCGCTGGCTTGGGGCCTGTGGGCCCAGGCGTCGGAGATGACCGGGCACCTGGAGGGCGCGGGTCTGACCCGTCTGCGTCGCGGTGGTGTTCAGCCGCTGACGACCGAGCAGGGTCTCGCGCTGTTCGAGGCCGCTGCCGCGCTGGGCACGCCGCTGGCCGTCCCGGCCCAGCTCGACCTGAGCGGGCTGCCCCGTGGAGGACGACCAGTGCCCGCGCTGCTGCGGGGGCTGGCCACCACTGCCCCGGCTCGCCCGACCGCGGCCGTGGCCGCGGACGCGGGTGGCCTGGTTGCCCGGTTGGCCGCGCTGTCTCCCGCCGATGGTGAGCAGGAGGTCCTGCAGATCGTCAGGACTGCCGCGGCCGTCGTCCTGGGCCATGCCCGATCCGGGGACATCGATCCCCAGCGGGCCTTCCGCGAGCTGGGCATCGACTCCCTGACCGCGTTGGAGCTCCGCAACCGGCTCTCTGCTGAGACCGGCCTGAGCCTGCCCGCCACCCTGGTCTTCGACCACCCCGTCCCGCTGGAGCTCGCCCGGCACCTGCACGAGCAGTTGGTACCGCGCCAAGCCGACGCCATTGAGACTGCCCTGGCGGATCTGGACGGTCTGCGCGCTGTGTTGTCGGCCGTGCCCCTCGACGACGCCGATCGCGGGCGGATCACGGAACAGTTGTATGCCCTCATGGCGGACTGGCGGGCACAGGGAACAGAGGCGGACGACGAGGACGACCTGGACTCGGCCACCAACGAGGATCTGTACCAGATCGTCGAGCGTGGGTTCGACAAGTAGCTGAATTGTCTGCCTCGAAACAAGGAGTACTGAACATATGACTGAGGAAGACAAGCTTCGCGATTATCTGAAGCGGGCTATCAACGATGGCCGGCAGCTCCAGAGCCGACTGCATAAGCTTGAGGAGAGCATTCGCGAACCGGTCGCGATCGTGGGAATCGGCTGCCGGTTCCCGGGCGGAGCCGGGGGCCCGGAGGGCTTCTGGCAGCTGGTCGCCGGAGGCTCCGACGCGATGTCGGGGTTCCCGGCGGACCGCAGCTGGGAGGCGCCGGGCCTGCTTGCCGGTGATTCCGGTGACTCGGGCACGGGTTATGCCCGGGTGGGTGGCTTCCTGGATGGCGCCGGTGAGTTCGATGCGGAGTTCTTCGGGATCAGTCCGCGTGAGGCGTTGGGGATGGACCCGCAGCAGCGCCTGCTGCTGGAGACCTGCTGGGAAGCGCTGGAGGACGCCGGCATTGAGCCGGGTTCGCTGCGAGGCACCGATACCGGTGTCTATGCCGGGGTCATCACGTCCGGGTACCGCGTCGGGAGCCAGGACGGTGCGGGTGGTTATGGACTGACCGGGACCATGGCGAGTGTGGCGTCGGGTCGGGTGGCGTACTCGCTGGGGCTGCAGGGTCCCGCGGTCTCGATCGACACGGCGTGTTCGTCCTCGCTGACGGCGATTCACCTGGCGGCGCAGGCGCTGCGGTCCGGCGAGTGCGGGATCGCGCTGGCCGGCGGCGTCACCGTGATGGCCAGCCCGGGTGCGTTCACGGAGTTCGCGCGGCAGCGGGGGTTGGCTGCCGATGGCCGGTGCAAGCCGTTCGCGGAGGCGGCTGACGGCACTGGTTGGGGTGAGGGTGTCGGTGTCCTGGTGTTGGAGCGGCTGTCGGATGCCCGTGAGCGTGGGCACCGGGTGCTGGCGGTGGTCGCGGGTAGTGCGGTGAATCAGGACGGTGCGAGCAATGGTCTGTCGGCGCCGAACGGTCCGTCGCAGCAGCGGGTGATCCGGGCTGCGCTGGCCAGCGCAAGACTGCGGGCGAGCGACGTCGACGTCGTGGAGGCGCACGGCACCGGCACCTCGCTGGGTGACCCGATCGAGGCGCAGGCGCTGCTGGCGACTTACGGTCAGGATCGTCCTGAGGGTCGGCCGCTGCTGCTGGGTTCGGTGAAGTCGAACATCGGTCACACGCAGGCTGCGGCTGGTGTGGCGGGTGTGATCAAGATGGTGCAGGCGATGCGGCACGGGGTGCTGCCGCAGACCCTGCACGTGGACGCCCCGTCCTCGCATGTGGACTGGTCGGCCGGTGCGGTGGAGTTGCTGACCGAGCCGCGCGAGTGGCCGGAGGGTACTGGTCCGCGTCGTGCTGGTGTGTCGGCGTTCGGCATCAGCGGCACCAACGTCCACCTGATCCTTGAGCAGCCCACTCAGGACATCCCTGCCGTGGATGCTCATGCTCAGGATGCCCCGGACCCGGTGGGTCCGGTGGCGTGGGTGTTGTCGGCGCGGTCTGGTGTGGCGTTGGCTGCGCAGGCGGGTCGGTTGGCGGAGTTCGTGACGGCGCGTCCGGAGGTTGCGGCCAAGGATGTCGCGTTCTCCCTGGCGGTGACGAGGACTACGGCGTTCTCTCACCGGCTGGCGGTGGTCGGCGACGACCGTGGCCAGTTGTTGGCGGGTCTGACAGCGGCTGCGGCGGGCCGGGAAGTTGCCGGTGTGGTGAGTGGGGTTGCTGGTTCGGGGTCGCGGCCGGTGTTTGTGTTCGCGGGGCAGGGTGCGCAGTGGGTTGGTATGGGTCTGCAGTTGTGGGACCTGGAGCCGGTGTTCGCGGCGGCGATGGAGCGTTGCGCGCAGGCGCTGGCGCCGTTTGTGGACTGGCAGTTGCGTGAGGTGCTTGGTGACGCGGGGCTGTTGGCTCGGGTGGATGTGGTTCAGCCCGCGTCGTGGGCGGTGGCGGTGAGTCTGGCCGCGCTGTGGCGGGCGTATGGCGTGGAGCCGGCGGCGGTTGTGGGTCACAGTCAGGGTGAGATCGCGGCGGCGTGTGTGGCGGGCGGTCTGTCGTTGGAGGATGGCGCGCGGGTTGTGGCGCTGCGCAGCCGGGCGTTGGCCGGACTGGCCGGCACGGGTGGGATGGTGTCGGTTCCGGCGGGCCTGGACGAGGTTGAGGAGTGGGTCTCCCGCTGGGGCGGTGACCTGTCGGTTGCGGCGGTCAACGGCCCGCGGCAGGTCGTGGTCGCCGGTACCGCGCAGGCGTGCAGCGAGTTCACGGACGCCTACGCCGATCGCGGTGCGCGCAAGATTGCGGTGGATTACGCGTCGCACACGGCGCATGTCGAGGCGGTCAGGGACCGGCTGGCCGAGGACCTGGCCGGCGTGTCGGCGGCCAGTAGCGCGGTGCCGTTCTACTCGACGCTGGAAGCGCGCGTGGTGGACACCGCCGGGCTGGATGGTGGGTACTGGTACCGCAACCTGCGGCAGACGGTGCGCTTCGGCGAGGTCATTGCCGGCCTCGCGGCGGAGGGCCACCGGGTGTTCGTGGAGGTCAGCCCGCATCCGGTGCTGGGCTTGGCGATCGCGCAGGCCGGCGACGACCTGGTCGCCGCGGGCAGCTTGCAGCGTGGTGATGGCGGTCGTGGTCGTTGGCTGACCGCGCTGGCCGGTGCCTATGCGGCTGGTGTGGAGGTGGACTGGGCCGCGGCAACCGCCGACGAGGGCCGGGCGGTCAAGGTTGATCTGCCGACGTACGCGTTCCAGCGTCAGCACTACTGGCCCAAGCCCGTCACCGGGCGCGGTGACGCGTCGTCGATCGGCTTGCAGCGGGACGCGCACCCGTTGCTGGCGGCGGCGGTGTGGCTGGCCGAGGGTGATGGGCTGGTGCTGACGGGTCAGCTGTCGCTGGCCGCGATGCCGTGGCTGGCCGATCACGCGGTGCACGGCACGGTGCTGCTGCCCGGCACGGCGTTCGTGGACCTGGCGGTCCACGCCGGGGACCTGGCCGGCTGCGGCGTGTTGGAGGAGCTGACGCTCCAGGAGCCGCTGCTCCTGCCCAGCGCCGGCGATGTGCAGCTGCAGGTCCAGGTCGGCGACAGCGACAGTGACAGCGGCCGACGGACCGTGACGGTTTCCTCCCGTGCAGGGGACGGGAGTTGGGTTCGGCACGCGGTCGGTGTGCTGGCCCCGGCCGGCAGTGAGCCCGCCCCGGCGCCGCTGGCCGTCTGGCCTCCGACGGATGCGGAGTCCGTTCCGGTTGACGGCGCCTACGAGAGCTTTGCCCAGCGCGGTTACGGCTACGGGCCGGCGTTCCAGGGCCTGCGTCAGGTCTGGCAGTCCGGGGACACCGTCTACGCCGAGGTCGAGCTGCCCGAGGCTGCGGAAGCGGATGTCTCCGGGTACGGCCTGCACCCCGCTCTGCTCGATGCCGCCCTGCACGCTCTCCTGGCCGCCGCCAACAGCAACAGCAGCGGCACTGGCAGCGGTGGGGGGACGGGCCTGCCGTTCGTGTGGTCGGGGGTGCGGCTCCTGGCCGGCGGTGCCCGCCACCTGCGCGTGGTGCTGGCCCCGGGACCCGGTGGGGTATCGGTGACGGCGTTCGACGGTGTCGGTCAGCCGGTTTTCCAGGCGCGGTCGTTGGTGCTGCGTGAGGCCCCGGCCGGTCAGCTCGCCGGGTCTGGCCGACAGGCCTGGCAGTCGCTGTTCACCGTTGACTGGGTCCCGGTGCTGACGCAGGCTCCGTCCGGTGCAGTGCAGTGGGCGCGGCACGGCTCCGGGACGGCTCCGGTGGTTGTTGCTGCGGTGCCTGCCGCTCCCGCCGGGACGTCGGCGCCGCAGGCGGCACAACAGGCTGCCGTGACGGTGCTGGGGTGGGTGCAGGAATGGCTGGCCGACCCCCCGACCGACGACGCACGCTTGGTGATCTGGACCCAGGGCGCGGCCGCCGGTCAGGATCTGGCCGGCGCGGCGGTGACGGGCCTGATCCGTTCCACGCAGTCGGAGCACCCGGGTCGTCTGCTGCTGGTCGATGTCGACCCGGCGGCCGGCCTGGACCCGACGCGTGACGCCGACGTGGACACCGTCCTGGCTGCGGTGCTGGATTCCGACGAGTTCGAGGTCCGGATCCGTCCCGCCGCTGACGGCGAAGGTGTGGTGGCGTTCGGTCGTCGGCTGGTCCGGGCCGGTGCGTCCGGGGAGTTGGTGCTTCCCGGTGGTTCGGGCTGGCGAGTCGAGGTGACCGAGCCGGGTGACCTGGGCAGCACGGCTGTCGTCGATGCGCCCGAGGCTGAAGCCGAGTTGGCGGCGGGTCAGGTCCGGGTTGGTCTGCGTGCGGCGGGTGTGAACTTCCGCGATGTGGTGGCCGGTCTGGGGATGGTCTCGGACGGCCGGGTCCTCGGCGGGGAAGGCTCCGGTGTCGTGCTGGAGACCGGCCCCGGGGTCACTGGCTTGACGGTTGGTCAGTCGGTGATGGGTCTGGTGCCCGGTTGGGGGCCGGTCGGGATCGTAGACAGCCGCTTGGTGGCCCCCATCCCGCAGGGCTGGTCGTACCAGCAGGCCGCGGCGGTGCCGGTCGGGTTCCTCACCGCGTTCTACGCGCTGCGGGATCTGGGCCAGGCTCGCCCAGGCCAGCGGGTGCTGATTCACGCCGGTACGGGTGGTGTGGGCACGGCTGCGGTGCAGCTGGCCAAGGCGTGGGGGCTGGAGGTCTTCGCGACCGCGAGCCCGGCCAAGCAGCACGCGCTGCTCGCCGCCGGTGTGGAGGAGAGCCACATCGCCTCGACCCGTGACCTGGACTTCTGTGAGCGGTTCCTGGCCGTGACCGGTGGTTCGGGTGTGGACGTGGTCGTCAACGCCTTGGCCGGGGAGTTCACGGACGCGTCGCTGCGGCTGCTGCCGCGCGGCGGTCGGTTCGTCGAGATGGGGAAGACGGACATCCGCGACGCCGCTGAGATCGCCGAGGTCTACCCGGGCGTGGTCTACCAGGCGTTCGACCTGATGGACGCTGGTGTGCCGCGGGTCGCGGAGATGCTGGCCGAGCTCGGAGGCATGTTCGACGCGGGCACCGTGACTCCGCCGCCGGTGACGACCTTCGAGCTGTCGCAGGCCGTGGCGGCCCTGCGGCACCTCCAGGCCGCCCGACACCTCGGCAAGGTCGTGCTCAACGTCCCCGCCGCGTGGGACAGCCAGGGCACCGTCCTCGTCACCGGTGGAACCGGCACGCTGGGCGGGGAGTTGGCCCGGCATCTGGTGGATGTCCGTGGCATGCGCCACCTGCTCCTGCTGTCCCGTCGTGGTCCGGTCGCGCCGGGAGTCGCCCGTCTGGTCGCGGAGTTGGCGCAGTCGGGTGCGGAGGTCCGCGTTCAGGCCGGCGATGCCGCAGACCGAGACGGCCTCGCCTCGGTGCTGGCGCGGATCGCGGCCGAGCGGCCGCTGACCGCGGTCGTGCACGCCGCCGGTGTCATCGACGACGCCACAATCGAATCCCTGACGCCGCAGCGGATCGCGACCGTCATGGCTCCCAAGGCTGATGCGGCGTGGAACCTGCACGAGTTGACCCAGGACGCGGGCCTGGCCGGCTTCGTGCTGTACTCCTCGGCCGCGGCCGTCGTGGGCAATCCGGGACAGGCCGGCTATGCCGCCGCCAACGCGTTCCTGGACGCGCTGGCCTCCTACCGCCGGGACCGGCACCTGCCCGGCCAGTCGCTGGCCTGGGGCCTGTGGGAGCAGACCTCGGAGATGACCGGGCACCTCAACGGCACCGGATTGTCCCGCCTGCGCCGTGGCGGCATCCAGCCGCTGACAACCGAGCAGGGTTTGGCGCTGTTCGAGGCCGCTGCCGCGCTGGGTACGCCGCTGGCGGTCCCGGTCCTGCTGGACCTGACCGCACTGGCACGCCCGGGACGACCGCTGCTTCCGCTACTGCGCGGCCTGGCCGCTGCTGCCGCCGCCCCGGCCCGCCCGACCGCTGCTGCGGCCGCTGCTGCGGACACGAGTGCGGTCAGCCTGGCGGACCGGTTGGCCGCGCTCAGCCCTGCCGAGCGAGAGGAGGAGATCCTGGAGGTCATCCGGGCAGCCGCCTCCGTCGTCCTGGGCCACACCCGCCCCGGGGACATCGACGCCCAGCGGCCCTTCCGCGACATGGGCATCGACTCCCTGACCGCGCTGGAGCTCCGCAACCGGCTCTCGACCGAGACCGGCCTCACCCTCCCCGCCACCCTGGTCTTCGACTACCGGGCACCGGACGAGCTCGCCCGGTTCCTGCTCGAAGAGTTCGGCGACGTCTGGGCGCTCAATGACGAGGACCTCGTCGAGCAGCTCGCCAAGTTGGAGACGGCCCTCGCGAAGGAGGGGGACCTCGACGAGCAACTCCGCGGCTACGCCCGCACCCGCCTGCAGGCGCTGCTGGAGATGGTCCGCTGACCGGATCGACCGGCGAAAGAGCCTAAGAGGGAGAACACCTGCTCGCGGTAGCGGAGTGGCACGGAGGAGCCGGAGCAACTGTCCCGTCGGTGCCGGCCACGGCCGGCGCTTACCTTCCGCCGACAGCCGGACGGCGTAGGCTGACGAGCGAGAGTTTGAACTCTCAAACATTCGCTCATCGGAGAACGTCATGCGCGTCGCGATCACCGGATCCACCGGACTCATCGGTTCCGCCCTCACCCGCTCCCTTCTCGCCGACGGCCACCACGTGCTGCGTCTCACCCGTGGCCGGACCGCGCCCCGGACCGCCGACGGCACCCGGAGCGCACTCTGGGAGCCCGGCAGGCGGCTGGACCCGGCCGTCCTGGACGGTGTCGACGCCGTGGTGCACCTGGCCGGCGCGGGCGTCGGCGACCGGCGCTGGACCGGGGCGTACAAGCGGGAGATCCGGCTCAGCCGTCTCGCCGGGACACGGACCGTCGCCGAGGCGTGCGCCGAGGCCGCCCGGCCGCCCCGGGTACTGGTCTCGGCCTCGGCCACCGGGTACTACGGAGACACCGGCGACCGGGTCGTCACCGAGTCCGACCCGGCCGGGAGCGACTTCCTGGCCGGGGTCTGCGTGGGCTGGGAGGCCGCCGCCGCGCCCGCCGCGGGAGCCGGCGTCCGGGTCGTCCACCCGCGGACCGGTCTCGTGGTCTCCGCCGACGGCGGCGCCTGGGGCAAGCTGTTCCCGCTCTTCCGGTTCGGACTCGGCGGCCGGCTCGGCTCCGGCGACCAGTTCTGGCCGTTCATCTCGCTGCCCGACCACATCGCGGCGCTGCGGTACGCGATCGACCACGACGACATCAGCGGACCTCTCAACCTCACGGCCCCCGCACCGCTGACGAACCGTGAGATCACCCGGGCGATGGGCCGGATCCTGCACCGGCCCACCCTCGCCGCCGTCCCCGCCTTCGCCCTGAGGGCCGTCCTCGGTGAGTTCTCGGAAGGCATCACCGGCAGCTGCCGCGCGGTTCCGGACGGTCTGCTGAAAGCGGGTTTCACCTTCCGGTACCCCGGCATCGACGACGCGCTGCGCACGGCCCTCCAGCAGGGCCAGGGGCGCTGACCTCGGTGGATCAGGCCGGGCTGAGGGGCTGGACGAGGGAGGTCGGGGTGTGCGGGGCCGCGTGGAGCTGCCTGGTGACCTCCGTCAGGTCGGCGATGAACATGCCCGCGAGTTCGGCGGTGAACCCGGTCCGTACGACCAGGCGCAGGACGGTGACGTCCTGGCAGGGGGCGGGGAACGCGTAGGCGGGCAGGTGCCAGCCGCGGGCGCGCATGGCGTGGGAGACGTCGAAGACCGTGAAGCCCTGCGTGCCGGGCGCCAACCGGAAGGCGAAGGCCGGCAGTTCGGAGCCGTCCGTGATCAACTCGTAGGGAGGCATGGAGCGGATGCGGGTGGCGAGCGCACGGGCCGTCGTACGGCTCTGGGTCGCCAGGTTCCGCAGCCCTTCGAAGCCGTAGCGCAGGAAGCTGTAGTACTGCGCGACGACATGGGCCCCCGGACGGGAGAAGTTGAGGGTGAAACTGGGGGAACGGCCGCCCAGGTAGTCGACCTCGAAGACCAGGTCGTCGGGGAGGGCGTCGGCGTCCCGCCACAGGGCCCAGCCGAGGCCCGGGAAGACATGCCCGTACTTGTGTCCCGAGGTGTTGATGGAGGCGACGCGTTCGAGCTGGAAGTCCCACATCAGGCCCGGGTCGAGGAAGGGGGCCACCATCGCACCGGAGGCGCCGTCGACGTGCACGGGGATGTCGGTGCCGGTGGTGGCCTGGTAGCCGTCCAGGGCCATGCAGATGTCGGCGACGGGTTCGTAGGAGCCGTCGAAGGTGGACCCGAGGACGGTGACCACGCCGATGGTGTTGTCGTCGCAGTACGCGGTGAGGGTGTCGGGCGTGAGGTGGTAGCGGCCGGGTTCCATCGAGACGTAACGCGGCTCGACCTCGAAGTAGTTGGCGAACTTCTTCCAGCACACCTGGACGTTCGCGCCCATCACCAGGTTCGGGCGCGCGGTGTCCTTGCCCTGGGCGCGACGGCGCGCCTGCCAGCGGCGCTTGAGCGCGAGGCCGCCGAGCATGGCCGCCTCGCTGGAGCCGGTGGTGGAGCAGCCGCGGACCTGCTCCGGACGCGGCGCGTGCCAGAGCCGGGCGAGCATCCGCACGCAGCGCTCCTCCATCGCGGTGATCTGCGGGTACTCGGCGCGGTCCGCGAGGTTCTTCTCCGCGGTCTCCGCCATCAACTGCCGTGCCTGCGGCTCCATCCAGGTCGTCACGAAGGTGGCGAGGTTGAGCCGGGCGTTGCCGTCGAGCATCAGCTCGTCGCGGACCCGCCGCAGGACCAGGTCGGGCGACGCCGCCGACTCGGGCAGCTCGTCGACGGGCGACAGGAGGTCGGCGGCGGAAGCGGTCAGGGTGTCGAACTCGGTCGCGGGCAGGACGTCGGTATTCGGGAGGACGTCGGTATTCGGGATGGGCATGCGTGCCTCGGTGCTTTCTGGTCCGTGGTGGCCCCCGTGCACTCCGACGCTAGATCGCCACGCGGTGCGACATGTCTGCCGATTACACCGATCCAGCGATCGATTTGCGCACTGATGAACTGAATTTTCCCTCGCGCATACTGGCCTTTGCCATGGCCGACCGCCGTCGCCTCACCGGGGGCCCTGACCCGTCCGGCCACGGCGTGCCCGGCGGGCCTCCACCAGCAGGGGCACCAAGGAGAGCACGACGATCACGCCGACCAGTGGCAGCAGCCAGTCGTCGATGTGGGAGACCGAGGAACCCAGGGCGTACCCGGCGAGGACGAAGCTCTGGGACCAGACCACGCCGCCGACGCTCTGCCAGAGGGTGAACGGCCGCATCGGCACCCCGAGCGCCCCGGCCGCCGGATGCAGCACGGAGCGCAGCATCGGCACGAAACGGCCGATCACCAGCGCCTTGCCGTAGCCGTAGCGGGCCAGCAGCCGCTCCGCACGGGCGGCGCCCTCGCGCACCCGCGTCCGGGAGGTCCGGGCCAGCAACGGCCGGCCGCCGTGCCGGCCGATCAGATAGCCGACCTGTCCGCCCGCCACCGCGCCCACGGCCGCGCACACCAGCACCTGCCACAGCTCGAGCCGCGGCGGCCGGTCCGCGGTCGCCGCGCACAGCACACCCGCCGGGAACAGCAGCGTGTCGCCCGGCAGGAAGAACCCGACGACCAGCAGCGCCGACTCGGCGAAGATCACCGCCAGCACGCCCAGCGCTCCGAAGGCAGCGAGCAGCGAGGCGCTGTCCGTCGGATTGACGGCAATCACCACGCTCGCCTCCACCCTGTTCGCCGACCGCCTCCCCCCAAGTGTCCCGTGACAACCTCCGCAACACCCTCGGCGACGGAATGAATCGACCACCCCAGGGCACTCGACCGGCGAGGCCGCCGAGTGCGACGTAGCGCCATGTCGGCTGCTGTCAATGCAGCCGTCACCCGATCGGATTGCTGTCGGACAGAGAATCCTGTGGTCGGGACAAGAGGCGTACGGTCGCTGGATCGCCCCGGCCGACGTGGCGGGTGGCATGGGAACGGGAGGGGACGGCACCATGGCGGTCAGTGCTGGCGAGGAGTGGCAGGCGCGGGCGAAGTGCCGTACCGCCGACCCTGAGGAGTTGTTCGTCGAGGGGGCCGCCCAGAACCGGGCGAAGGCTGTCTGCACGGGGTGCCCGGTACGCACCGAGTGCCTCGCCTACGCCCTGGATCATCGCGTGGAGCACGGTGTGTGGGGCGGGATGACAGAGCGTGACAGACGCGGTCTTCTGCGACGCCGGCCGACGGTGACCTCCTGGCGGCTCCTTCTCGAGGCCGCGCGCACCGAGCACGAGCGCCCCGCCGACCACCTCCGCAAGCAGGCCTGCTGAGCGGGCCACCCGCCCCCACCGTCCCTCCCACGGGGACGGCCACGCTCCTTGCCCCCCGGAGGATACGCGCGCGGTCGCGGTCACACGGCGCGTTCCATGCAGACCAGTCGGTCCCGTGCGTCCCAGGAGCCGGTGACGGTGAAGCCGAGGCGCTCGTACAGGGCGATGGCGGCCGCCCGCCACTGCCAGACCGACAGCCGTACCGTGCCGACACCGCTGTCCGCGGCATGGGCGAGCGCGGCGTCGACCAGGTCGGACGCGATGCCACGGCCCCGGAACGCGGGAGCGGTCCAGAGCCGCTTGAGCTCGCACCGTCGGTCGACGGGAGCGGTCACCACCAGGCAGCCGACGGCGGTGCCCCCACTCGACGCCAGCAGCACGACATCGTCGGCGAACGCGGCGCGCGGGTCCAGGACCTCCGCCCGGTAGCGGTCCGGCAACCCGTCGGCATCCGCGACGGCCTCGCCCTTCTCGGCCTGCGTCTGCAGGTGGTAGGCCGCCAGCAGCGCGGCCGGCCCGCCCTCGTCACCAGGGTCCTGACCTGCCCAGCGGACGATGGCGACCTCGCGTCGGTTCGTCATGCCGCCAGCATGGCACGCCGCCGTGTCGACACCCTTCACGGCAGCCGGGGCAGGATGTCCCGGGCCGAGTGGCTCAGGATGCGCAGGTCCTCCGCGAACCGCTCCCGGTCCTCGGGCGGCAGCGGCTCCAGGAAATAGCGGCGGATGTTCTCCACGTGCAGCCGCGCCGCGCGCACGCTGGTCCGCGCTCCCAGCTCGGTGAGGGACACCAGCTTTCCGCGCCGGTCGTCGGGATCCTCGACGCGCTCGACCAGCCCGGCCGCCTCCATCCGGTCCACCAACCGGGTCGCGCCGCCCGTCGTCAGCACCTGCTCCTGGGCGATGGCCCGCATGGAGAGCCCGGCACCCCCGGCCCGGCCCAGAATGAGCAGCACCTCAAAGGTGAGGTGCGTGATACCGCACTGCCGCTTCAGGTCCCGGCCCAGGATGTACCCGAGCCGGTTCGCCGCCCCCTGCAGTCTGCCGAAGGCCAGCACCAGAGGGTCGTTCGCGGCCTGCGCCGGCGACGTGATCCCCGTCCGCTCGTCCACGTCCCCACCGCCTTTCGGGTCTTCCACGGCGTCCATCCCCTGATCATGCCGTGTCCGCGCGCGCCCTGCCGAACTCGCGTCGATCCTCGCGTCGATGTCGAGCGGCAGTCGCTCGTGCCGGTCGCGCCGCTCGTGCCGGTCGCGCCGGGCGGGTGCGGCGTCGGACGGCGGACCGGGGTCCTGCCCGCCGCCCCGCCCCGCCCCACCCCACCCCGGCCTGGGCATCAGCCCTTGACGGGACCACCGTTGATGGCGACGCGCTGCCCATAGCGGGCGTACGGGTAGTAGTCGTACGTCGCATGGTGCTGGACACAGCGGTTGTCCCAGAAGACCAGGGTGCCCGGCGTCCAGCGGACGCGGCAGTGCAGCACCGGCCTGCGGGCGACGATGTCGAAGAGCACGTCCAGCAGGGCCCGGCTCTCGTCGGCGGAGAGCTGCGGGATCCGGCTGGTGTAGGCCTTGTTGACGTACAGGAGTCTGCGGTCGGTCTCCGGGTGCCGGGCGATGAGCGGGTGCTCGCTCTTGGGGATGACGTAGTCCGCGGGCGGTGTGTACCCGGCCAGCGCCTGCGCGCCGTCGTGGATCGCGGTCAGCGGGTCCAGCAGGCCGCGCATGGCCGGTGACAGCATCTCGTAGGCGAGGTGCATGTTGGCGAAGAGGGTGTCCCCGCCGCACCCCGGCTCCGGTGTCTCGGTGATGTAGAGCATCGACCCGAGCGACGGTTCGGCGTCGGCGGTGCCGTCCGCGTGCCAGCCGTTGCCCGCCACGTCCGCCGCGGCCGAGGTGGTGCGGATCTCCAGGATGTACGGATCGCCCTCGGGCGGCGGCGGGTTGACGGGGCGCAGCTCGCCGAAGGTGGCGGCGAAGCGCTTGTGCTGCTCCGCGGTGATCGTCTGGTCGCGGAAGACGAGGACGTGGTGGTCGCGGAAGGCGGTCCGGATCTCCTCCAGTTGCTCCGCCGGGATCTCCTGTGACAGGTCGACACCCGAGACCTCGGCCCCCAGCACGGGGGTGATCCGCTCGACGGTCAGCGTGCGGTAGGGGTGCACGGGACGCGTGGTCACCGCTTCCAGGGCTTCGCGTTCGTATGACTCCAAGGCAACCTCCTGAGCGGGATGGGGTTTACAGGTGGGCGGTCCCGGGGGTCCCGGAACCCGGGGGCGCCAGCGTCGCCCTGATGGTCTCGGCCACCTCGTGCACGTGGGGAGCCGCGACGACGCCGTAGTGGTCCGTGGGCAGATACCCGAGGACGGCGGACGGGGGCAGGCAGGTGGTCCACTGCCGGTCCGGCCGCTCGGGGTCCGTGGGGACGGGCAGGCCCGCCGTGGGGTGTTCGGCCAGCCACAGGTACGTGGGGACCGAGACGAGCGGCCGTACCCGGTGTTCCCCGAGACTGCGCAGGTTGGCGCGGCAGCAGCGGGCCAGCCTCTCGGCGTACGCCTGTGCGTGATCGGTCGGCGGCGCGGAGCCGCCGGCGCCGAGTTCGGCGGCGAACACCCTCTCCAGGTGCGCCTCGTCGTAGGCGGCGACGAGCGCTTCTGCCCGGGGTGGGGGCGGATCCAGCAGGTAGAGCGCCTCCGGTGGGCGGCCCGCCGACTCGGCCAGGGCCGCCATCTCCATCGCCACCCGGGCTCCGTAGGACCACCCGGCCAGGTGCAGCCGGTGCTCCGGCCCGCCGAAGCGGTCACGTAGGGCCGTGTCGTAGTGGCGGGCGCGGTCGGCCAGCGACCACGCGGGCGTCCCGGTGCCGCGCAGTGCCGGGTCGGCGATGAGGCACACCGTCGGCGCGGGTCCGAGCGCCGCCACCAGGGAGCGGTAGGCCTGGACGTCTCCGCCCACGGGATGCACCAGGCACAGGACGGACGGACCGGTGCCCTCCTGCCAGATGTCGAGGCCGACGTGGGAGGCGCTTGCGGGGGGCTCGTCGGTGGTGAGGGCCGCCTCGATGTGTTTCAGGATCTCCGTGAGGCTGACCTGGTGGCTGAAGGAGGCCAGGTCGCACTCGACGCCGTAGTCGTCCTCGATCCGCGCGATCAGGGTGATCAGGGTCAGCGAGTCTGCGCCCAGGTCGTAGAGGGAGTCCTCGGGGTCCAGTTCGGCCACGCCGAGCAGATCCCGGACCACCCGGGCCATGGCCTCCGCGCGCACCACGGATCCACCGGCGGCGGAGGGTTCCCCCGCCGCGGCCGTCGGCTGCGCCGATGCGGTTCCCGAGGATCCGTCCGCGGTCCCGGCGGGAGCGTAGAAGCTCCGGGAGACATCGATGTCGGTGGTGGACACGAGGAGTTGCGGCAGTTGCAGGGCGAGGGCCCGGCCGAAGACCGCTCTGCCCTCCTCGGCGGTCAGGCCGACCGCCAGGTGGGCCTGGTGGCGGCTGTCCGTGCGCAGGACCCGGGCCGCCATTCCGGTCTCGCGCCAGATGTCCCAGTCGATGCCGATCCGGACGGTCGTCTCCGTCTCGGTGGCCCGGTGGTGGGCGAAGCCGTCGAGGAGGCTCGCGCCCGCCGCGTAGTCGCTCTGGCCGACACCGCCGAGCAGCGCGGACATGGAGGAGCAGTAGACCGCGATCTCCGGACGGAAGGCTCCTATCAGGTGCTCGACGACGAGTGCGCCCCGCTCGCGGACCGCGGCGGCGTCGCGCATGGCGGTGGCGTCGCGTCGTACCAGCAGGCCGCCGTGGCCGAGACCGGCCGCGTGCACGACGCCGTCCAGCCGCGCCGTGCACGAGGCGACGGCCGCCGCCACCTCGTGCACGGGCAGAGCCGCCAGATCCGCCGGGACGAGACCGACGCGGTCGGCCCAGCCGTGCAACTCCTCGGGCAGCCGCGGGTTCCGGGACAGCAGCAGCACTCGGCCCCGGGTGTGTTCGAGCAACCAGGCGGCGGCGGCGCGGCCGATACCGCCCGTGCCGCCGAGCACCAGGTGGACGGTGTCCGCTCCGGCCGGCACGAGGGACCGCTCACCCACCGGCTCCCGCTCCGGTACGGGCACGGTGCCCGGCCGCCACCAGTAACCCTGCCGCAGCGCGAGCTGGCGCGGCAGGGCCGGCTCGTCGCCCTGCCCGGCCGACTGCCCGGCGGTACGTGCTCCCGCGACGACCGCGGCCACGTGTCCGGCCCAGCGCGTGAGGTCGCCGTCGGGGAGGTCGAGCCAGTGGCCGCGCAGGGCGGACTCCTGGTGGGCGACCTCGACCGGCCCGGCGAGGAGCGCCAGTTCCGGCCTGTCCACCGCTCCCGTCACGGGCCGGGCGCCGTACGACAGCCACCACACGCGTGGGGAGCCGTCCCGGCCGGCCAGCGCCTGCGCCAGCGCGGCCGTGCTGTCCAGGCAGGTGTGACGGGCCTGGGCCAGGGTGCCGGTACCGACCGGGCCCGTCACGTCGAGGGGCAGGGCGTGCACCCACTCCGTGTCGACGGAGACCGGAGCACCGTCCTCGGCCAGCGCGTCGAGCAGCAGGCGCACGGACGCGGGGTCGGCGGGGTCCACGGCGTAGGTGTCGGGTCCCGTGCGGGCGAAGGCGCCGGCCGGGTGCACCCGTATCACGCGCGACGCCACCGCCCTGAAGGGCGCGAGCGCCGTCCCGGGGGTGTTCCCGGGGGCCACGACGACGACGGACGCGCGGTCGGCCGGCCCCGTGGTGTCCGCGACGGCGGCGCGCCGCAGCCGGACCCAGTGCGGCTGGTGCAGCCAGTCGTCCTGGGACAACCGCCGGGGCGCGGCGGCCGGGACCTCACGCACCTCCTCGCGTGGCTCCCTGCGCGTCTCCTCGGACGGGCGCTCGGGCACAGGCTCGGACAGCCGGTCGAAGTCGTACGTCGCGAGGGAGAAGGACGGGGGCGGGAAGTCCCAGGGGGCCGGCGCGGAGCCCGGTCCCCAGTCGACAGGGCGTCCGGCGATCCAGTCCTCGGCGAGGTCCTGGGCCGTACGGCCGGTCGCGGAGACCGTCACGGCGTCCGGGTCCGCCGTACCTGGCGGTACCGCTCCCGCGGCCACCGCGCGCAGCCACTGCTCGGCCTCGGCGGCGTCCGCCACGGCCGCCGCGGTCCGCAGACGGCGCGGGACCCGCCCGGACTGGAGGTGACGCAGCACCGCCCCGTAGCGCTCGGGCCTGAGCCGGAGGTAGGCGGCGATCCGGGCGGCGTCGGCGGTGAGGGCGTCCGTGCTGGACGCCGACAGCACGAGGCACCCGGGTGCCTCGCGGGCCGCCGCCGGTCCGGGCGTGGTGTCCTGCTCCACGATGACGTGGGCGTTGGTGCCGCCGATCCCGAAACTGCTGACGGCCGCCACCCGTGCACGCCCCCCGGGCCAGGGCACGGCCTCGGCCGGGACGTGGAAGGGGGTGGGATCAGGGCCGATCTCCGGGTTGAAGGCACGGAAGTTGAGGCTGGGCGGGAGCGTCCCGTGGTGCACGGCGAGGACCGCGCGGACGAGGCCCACCACACCGGCGGCCGCGCCCATGTGGCCGAGCTGGCTCTTGACGGAGCTCAGCGCGCAGCGGCCGGACTCCCGCACGTCGAACGCCTGCCGCAGCGCCCCCACTTCGACCGGGTCGCCCAGCCGGGTGCCGGTGCCGTGGGCCTCCACATAGCCGACGTCGGCGCCCGCGCGTCCGGCGCGGGAGAGGGCGGTCCGGATCACCTCCCGCTGCCCGGCCAGGGACGGCGCGGTGTAACTCATCTTCGCCGCACCGTCGTTGTTGACGGCGGAGCCCGTGACGAGCGCGTAGACGGTGTCGCCGTCGCGGCGTGCCTGCCGCAGCGTCTTCAGGACCACGACCCCGACGCCGCTCGCGCCGACCGTGCCGGTGGCGTCGTCGCTGAAGGGGCGGCAGTCGCCGTCCGCGGAGAAGATGTGCTGCGGCCGGTAGCGGTACCCGCCGGTCAGCCCGGGGTCGACGAGCACACCTCCGGCGAGCATCGCGTCGGCCTCGCCCTGCCGGAGCAGGCCGGCGGCGAGGTGCACGGCGACCAGCGAGCTGGAGCAGGCCGTCTGGGCGCTGAACGCGGGGCCGGTCAGCCCGAGGTGGTACGCCACCTTCGTGGCCAGGAAGTCCTTGTCGTGGTGCAGGGCAAGCTGGAAGCCGTCGGGCAGCCGGCCCGGGTCCGCCTCGCGCAGCAGCGACTGGAAGTAGGTGTTCTCGCCCGCACCGGCCACCAGGCCCACCCGGGTGGCCGAGGTGTCCGCCACTCCGGCGTGCGCCAGGGCCTGCACGGCGGCCATCAGCAGATGGCGCTGCTGGGGGTCCATCAGGCGGGCCTCGTGAGGGCTGATGCCGAAGTGGCCCGGGTCGAAGTCGAGGATGCCGTCGAGGGTGCTGTGCACGCCGATGACACCGTCCGGCGCGTCGACGCGGCGGATTCCCGTGCCGCCGGACACCACCAGCTCCCAGAAGGCGGCCAGGTCCGGGGCGCCGGGCACCCGCACGGCCATGCCGACCACCGCGATCGGCTCGCCGGGTAGCGGGGTCCCGTCCTCCTGCGCGGCCGGCCCGGGGAGCGGCCGGGGGGCGGCGAGGTGGCGGGCCAGGGAGCGGACGGTGACGTGCTCGAAGAGGTCCGCGACGCTGAAGCGCAGGCCGAGTGCTGTGGTGCAGCGCAGGTGGAAGCGCATCAGGGCGAGACTGGAGGCACCCGCCTCGAAGAACGTCTGGTCCGGTGCGATCGGCGCCCCGGTGACCTCCTCGAAGGCGGCGCTGAGCCGCTCCTCCTCGGCCGACAGGCCCGTGCGGACGGCCGCGGAACGGCGTATCTCTTCCCCCGGCGCCCGGACCACAGCCCGCCGGTCCAGCTTGCCGCTGGGGGTGCGGGGCAGTCGCGCCAGCCTGCGGAACCGGTCCACGCGTACGTAGGAGGGCAGCAGGGCGGACAGATGCGCGGCCAGCTCGTCGGCGGACGGTGTTTCGCCCCGCACCTCCAGGCCCGCCGTCAGCCCGTCGCCGTCACGGGCGACCACGGCGTTGACCACGGCCGGGTGGCGCAGCAGGGCCGCCTCGACCGACCCGAGTTCGAGCCGGTGCCCGCTCAGTTTGACCTGCTGGTCGTCCCGGCCCGCGAAGTGCAGCAGACCCGCACGGTCGAAGAACGCCCGGTCACCGCTGCGGTAGAACAGTCCGGCGCCGGGGATTTCGACGAAGCGGGGGTCGTCGGACGCGGGGCCGTCGGACGCGGAGCCGTCGGACGCGGGGTCGTCGAGGTAGCAGCGGGTGGTCATGGTGCCGCCGATCAGCAGCTCGCCGGTGCACCCGGCCGGGACCGGGTCGCCCTGGGCGTCCACCACCCGCAGATCCGCGCCGGCCACCGGGCGCCCCACGGCGGGCCGCTCGGGCCACCGCCCCGGGTCTCCCGCCAGGCACAGCGCGCTGACCACATGGGTCTCGGTCGGCCCGTAGTGGTTGAACAGGCGCGCGCCGGACAGCCCGGCGAACCAGCGCCGGATGCTGTCGGTGCACACCAACTGCTCGCCCGCGGTGACCACTTCGCGCAGCCTGGAGGGGTACCTGTGCAGGCGGACGGCGTACTCGGCGAGCAGTTGCAGGGCCACGTAGGGCATGAAGATCCGCTCGACGCCGGAGGAGTCCAGCCGGTCCAGGAGCGCGGGCACGTCCTGACGCCACTCGGGACGTACGAGATGGAGACTGCCCCCTGTGCACAGCGTCCCGAAGATCTCCTGGAAGGACACGTCGAACGCCAGCATCGAGAACTGCTGGGTGGCCGCGGGGGCGGTCAGGCCGCCGGGTCCGGACTGCCACCTGATCAGGTCGCACAGCGTACGGTCCTGGATCTGCACGCCCTTGGGGACGCCGGTGGAGCCGGAGGTGAACAGCGTGTAGAGGGGGCGGGCGCCGTCGTGCGTCGGCGTGCCGGCGCTGCGCCGGTCGTCCGGGTGCCCGTCGTACGACGCGTTCGTGCCCTCGCCCCGTGGTGGCGCCGGGTCCGGCGCGCGGACGAGGTGGCGCGCCACACCGTCCGGGAGCAGCGTGTCCAGGGTCGATGAGCTGTCCCGTGCGGTCAGCACGCACAGGGGGTCGATCCGGGCCAGGACGCGGCGCAGCACGTCGGCCGGGTACGACGGGTCGAGGGGGACGGCGGTGACGTTCAGCCTCGCCAGGGCCAGCAGCGCCACCACGTGTTCGGGGGAGGGGTCCAGGTACAGGGCAACCCGGCAGGGACTGCCGTCGGCCGGGACCGGGTAGCGGTCGGCCAGCTCCGCGGCGAGGGCCGCGGCCCGGGCGTCGAGGGCCGCGTAGCTCAGCGTGGTGCCGTCGGCCGTGACGACGGCGGTGGCGTCCGGAACGCGGGCGACCTGCCGGGCGAAGCCTTCGGCGACCGTGGTGAAGCCGGGTTCCGGGGCGGGCCCGTGCCCGTGCTCCGGAAGCGACCGCCGGTACGGCTCGACGAGTTCGCGGGCGGTGCGGCGGCCACCGGCCGCGAGCGCGTCCACGCCCCGCCGGAACAGCTCCGCCATCGCCTCGACGTCCTCGTCGGTGAAACGGTCCTCCGCGTACTCCCAGAGCACGTCGAGTCCGTCCGGGTGCTCGACCACGGAGACCGTCATCGGGCACTTGGCCTCGGGCGCCGCCCACCACAGCGGGCGCTGGACGCAGCCGGGCAGCCGCAGCGCCCCGAAGTCGGTGTTCTCCAGGACGAACAGGAAGTCGAACGGTGTCCCGTCCGGTGCGCCGTCGCCGACGCCCTCCCAGCCGGTCAGGACGTCCGCGAAGGCCACGTCCTGACGCCCCAGCACCTGCCCCGTGCCGGTTCCGGTGCGGTCGAGATGCGTGCGCAGGTCCGCACCGGGCGCGACGGTTAGGGGCAGCAGCACGGTGTTCGCCATCATGCCCGTGCTGTTCTCGAACTCGCGCACCGGGCGGCCCGCGACCGGCGCGGCGATGCGCGGGCGGACCAGGCCGGTCACGCCGTACAGGCACCAGGAGAAGACGCTCAGCAGGACCTGGAACCGGGTCAGTCCGAACTCGGCGCACAGCTGGTCGACCTGCGCCCGGCGGACGACGTCGAGCGTGGTGTGCAGCAGGCGCGCCCGCGGTGCCGGGCCGGCGTCGCGGGCGGGCAGCGGCTCCTGCGGCTCCTCCCAGCCACGGTAGAACGCGAGGAGTTCGTCGCGTTGCCGCTGGTAGGCCGCGCTCGAGAACCGGTCGCCCTGCCAGGCGGCGAAGTCCAGCGGGGTGGGAGCGGGTGGCTCGGGCCGGTCTTCCCCGGCGTAGGCGGCCGTCAGGTCGTGCAGCAGGATGCCCAACGACCAGCCGTCCACGGCGATGTGGTGCAGGTGCAGCAGGAGCGTGCCGCCGCCGGCCCGTGGCAGCCAGCAGGCCCGGAGCATGCGGGGAGCGGCGAGGTCGAAGGGCTCGGCGAAGAACGCGTCGGCGAAGGCGTGCGCCTCCTCCTCGTCCCAGTCCTGCAGGGGGCCCGGCTCGTGCCAGGGGTCGTACGGCTCGCCGACGGTCTGCTCCAGGCCGTCCGGACCGAGGACGAAGCCGGTCCGCAGCGCCTCGTGGCGTACCACCAGGCCGCGCAGCGCTCGCCGCAGGGCGGCGGGGTCGACGGGGCCGTCCACCTGGAAGGCCTGGTTGACCGAGTAGGCCCGCGAGCCGGGGGAGTGGCGCTGTATCAGCCACAGCCGCTGCTGTTCGCTGGTGGCGGGCGCGCGGCGGGCCCCGGAGACCACCGGTGCCGGCAGGGCGCTCTCCGCGGCGGGAGGTGGCGTGTCGAGGTACCGGGCCACCGACGCGAGGTCACCGTGCAGGACAGCCGCCCGGGGCAGCTCGCGTCCCCAGCGCTGTCGTACGGCGAAGCAGAACCGCAGCGCCTTCAACGAGTCGCCGCCGGCGGCGATCCACCGGTCGCCGAGCCCGAGGCCGGTGGTGCCGAGCACCTCCTCGGCCAGCTCGACGACCTGACGCCCGGTCTCCGTGACGGCCGGTCCGTCGGGGCCGGGGACGGAATCGGGCGCGGTGGGCCGCCAGGGCCGGCCGGCCCGGCGCAGCAGCGCGGCCTGGTCGACCTTGCCGTTGGCGTTGAGGGGCAGTTCGGCCACGAGGTGGATCTGGTGGGGGCGCATGTAGACCGGCAGGTGGGTCACCAGGTGGCGGTCGAACTCCTCGTAGGACAGTTCCTGGCCGAGGACGACGAACGCCAGCAGTTCGTTGGGCCCCTCCCGGCCCGCGCGGCGCGTGCACACGTGGGCCCGCCGGACCGCCGGGTGGCCGAGAACACGCCGTTCCACTTCGCCGGGCTCGATCCGGAAGCCACGGACCTTGACCTGGCGGTCGGTGCGTCCCACGTACTCCACCAGGCCCTCGTCGTCGGCCCGTACGAGGTCACCGGTGCGGTAGTACCGTTCGTCGCCGCCGTCGAGCCACGGCAGCCGCACGAAACGCCGCTCGGTCTCCTTGGGGAGATTGCGGTATCCGGCGGCGAGCCCGGCCCCGGACAGCAGGAGTTCGCCGACCTCACCGGGCGCGGCGACCCGCTCCCGGCCGGGTACGACCACGACCGCACCGGTCCCCGGCAGCGGACGGCCGATCGGCACCACGTCCCTGTCGAAGTCCCGGGGGATCGCATGGCACAGGGCGAAGGTGGTGGACTCCGTCGGACCGTAGACGTTGAACAGGCGGGTACCGCTGCCCGCGTTGTCCCGGTACCAGCGGCGCATCACCCCCGCGTCGAGCTGCTCACCGCCCACGAGCACCTCGGCCGCCCCGGCGAAGCAGTGCGGTACGGCCGTGACCACCGCGTTGAACAGCGCCGTGGTGATGAAGACGGTGTCCACGCGCCCGTGTTCCAGCACCGCCGCGAGCCGCTCGGGACTCTGCACGTCCCCGTCGCGCAGGATCACGCAGCAGCCACCGGTCAGCAGGGGCACCCAGACTTCGAAACTCAGCGCGTCGAACGCCGGATTCGCCAGGCAGGCATAGCGCAGACCGGGCTCCACGCGGATGTAGCCGGGGCGCGCCAGTCGCCGGACGCCGGCGTCACGGACCTCGACTCCCTTGGGCTGCCCGGTCGTTCCGGAGGTGTAGAACAGGAAGGACACCTCGCCGGGAGCGGACGGTTCCGGCACGGCGGCAGCGGCGTCCGGAGGGCCGGGCAGCAGCGCGTCCGCGGCGACCGCCCGCACGTCCTGCGGCAGCTCCGTGGCGCTCTCGGCCGTCTCGTACACCAGGGCGGTCGCGGCCGAGTCCCGGAGGACGAAGTGACGGCGTTCGGCGGGACTCTGCGTGTCGAGGGGCACGACCCGCGCCCCCAGCCGCAGCACGCCCAGCATCACGCAGACCAGTCGCCACGACCGCGGCAGCGCCACCGCCACGGCCTGCCCCGCGGTGACGCCCCGACGCTCCAGCTCCCGCGCGACGGCGGCGGCCGCCGCGTTCAACGTCGCGTAGTCCAGCGTCACGTCACCGTCGGCGACGGCCTCTGCGCGTGGGGTGCGAAGGGCTCGGCGGTGGACATCGAGGGCTGTGCCGGCCGAGGCACTCACGTCCTCGGCCACGTCGCGCGGTCTCATCGTGCCTCCGACGTGTCTGAAGGAGTGGTGCGCTCCGGCTCGCCCCGGCCGGGTGCGGTGGTCAGCCGGTTCAGTTCGGCGGTGAGGACGGCGGCGACCCGGGGCAGTTCGTCGCTCTCCAGCATGTCCCAGTGACCGCAGGCGACCGGCTCCACCACGAACCCGCCGCCGACGCGCTGCCGCCAGAACGCGCGCAGACGAGCGGCGGCGTCCTCGGCGTCCGCGTCCTCGCCCGCCACGGCCGTGGCCTGCAACAGCACGACGCGGGCGGGTGTCTCGGGGACGGTGTAGTCGCGCGCCGTCTCGCGATGGTGGTTGTAGACGTTCAGGTACCGGGCCACCTGGGCGTCGTCGATCCCCGGGTACATGCCGTTGAAGCGCACCAGCTTCTCCCGGAACTCCGCCATGCCGACCGGCGCGATCGCGGCGCGTTGCCCGTCGTCCTGGGCGCCGTGCGTGTCGAGGAGGACCACGCTCACCTTCCGGTGCCCGGCCGCCACCAGGAGGCGGCCCATCTCGTAGGCGACCAGGCCGCCGTAGGAGAGCCCGCACAGCACCAGTGCCTCGTCGGCACGGGGGGCGACGAGCCGCAGATACTCCTCGGCCATCGCCCCGACCCCGGGCAGGAGGGGCTCGCCGGGATTGATGCCGGGAGCCTGGAGCCCCACCACGCCGACCTCGTCGCCCAGTTCGGCGGCGAGCGGCAGATAGCAGAACGCGGTGCCGCCGGCGGGGTGCACACACACCACGCGCTGCCGGCCGTCCCCGGCACGGAACTCGACCAGGCTGCCGGGTTCCGCGGACCGCGCAGCGCCGCCGTCACCGCGCACCCGCTCGGCGAGCGCCTCGATGGTGGGGTGCAGCATGACCTCCCGCACGGGCAGGGCGACGCCGAGTTCCTCCTGGACGGCGGCCGCCATCTTGATCGCCGATATCGACGTGCCGCCCAGCTCGAAGAAGTTGTCGCCGACCCCGATGTCCGGGTGCAGCAGCACCCGGCGCCAGACCCGGTACAGGGCCATTTCCACGTGGTCACGGGGCGCGGCCGTGTTGACCTGCCCCGCGTGGGCTCCGGCCGCGGCGCGCAGCACCTCCGCCCGGTCGACCTTGCCGCTGCGGTTCAACGGGAGCCGCTCGAACTCGGCCACCACGGCGGGAATCATGTAGTCCGGCAGACGGTCCTTGAGGGCCGCACGCCACTCGTACGGCAGCCGTGCGGTCTCGGCGCCGCACCCCACGCCGGCGACCAGCCGGGGGCCGCCCGGTGCGTCGCGATCGGCCAGGACGACGGCCTCCCGTACGCCGGGGACCGCCAGCAGCGCGGCTTCCACCTCGCCGGGTTCGATCCGGAAGCCGCGGAGCTTGAGCTGGTCGTCGCGGCGGCCGACGTACTCCGCGTTGCCGTCCGGCAGCCAGCGCGCCAGGTCACCGGTGCGGTACAGGCGTTCACCGGGGACGAACGGGTCGGGCACGAAGACCTCTTCGGTGAGGTCGGGGCGGTTCAGATAGCCACGGGCCAGACTCGCCCCGCCGAGGTGGACCTCGCCCGTGACTCCCACGGGCACCGGCCGCATCCGCCGGTCGAGCAGGTACAGGCGGGTGCCGCGCAGCGGCCGGCCGATGGGACACGACCGCTCGTACGGCTGCGGGTCGGTGTAGGCGGTGGAGTAGAGCGTGGCCTCGGTCGGGCCGTAGCCGAAGCAGACGCGCAGACCGGGCAGCAGCTCACGCATGCGGTACAGGGTGCTCTCCGGCAGCGACTCCACTCCGGTGAGGAGCCGGCTCAGACTGGACCCGGCCAGGCGCGCGGCGGGATCCTCGCCGATCCACAGGACGTAGGCCGGGGGCAGGAACGCCTGGGTGACCTTGCGTTCGCGCATCCAGTCCAGCAACGCCGCCGGGTCTCCGCGGAGTTCGTCGGGCACCAGGTGCAGGACGGCGCCGGTGGTCAACGGGGCGAGGAGTTCGTGCACCGACGCGTCGAAGCCGATGCTCGACCAGGCCGAGGCCGCCTCTCCGGGAGCGTCCTCCATGAGTTCGCGCCAGTGGTCGAGGAGGTTGACGACGCTGCCGTGCGTCACCGCCACGCCCTTGGGACGGCCGGTCGACCCCGAGGTGTAGATGACGTAGGCCAGCCGGGCCGGGTCCGCGTCGACGGCGGGTGCCTCGTCCCGCGTTCCCGCTGCCTCCAGTTCCGCCAGGTGCTCCCAGGGCTGTCCGCCGTGGTCCGCGATGTCGCTCCGGTCGGTGAGCACGAGGACCGGTCGGGCGTCGCTCACCATGGCGGTGAGCCGCTCGGGGGGCTGGCCGGGGTCGAGCGGCAGGTAGGCGGCGCCCGACTTGAGGATGCCGAGCACTCCGACGACGAGATCGGTGGTGCGTCCGGCGTGCAGGCCCACCACACGGTCGGGACCGGCACCACGAGCGATCAGCGCATGGGCGAGACGGTTGGCCCGGCGGTCGAGTGCCGCGTAGTCGAGCTCCGCGTCCCCGGCCACCACCGCGCACTGCCCGGGGCGCTCGCGGACCTGCCCGGCGAAGCGCGCCAGCACGCCCTGCGCCGGGCCGGTCACGGCGGGTCCGGTGCTGAAGTCGGCCAGCAGCGCCCGCTGTTCGTCCTCGTCGAGCAGCGTCAGGTCGGCGATCCCGGCGTCGGGCCGCTCGGTCATGAGCCGCAGCACGCGGAGGAACTGCCGTATGTACCGTTCGATCGTCGCCCGGTCGAAGAGGGCGACCGCGTAGTCGATCTCCCCGGTGAGTTGCCGGCCCTCGTCGGCCAGGGCCAGCACCATGTCGAACTTCGCGGGAACGTGAGCGGCGTCCTCCCGCAGTTCGACCTCCAGACCGGGGAGTTCGAGTTCCCTCCGCATGGAGGGGACCCAGGCGAACATGGTCTGGAACAACGCCGTGCAGGCCGGGCTCCGCGGCGGGTTGACCAGTTCGACGACGCGCTCGAACGGGAGGTCGACGTGTTGGAGGGCGTCACGGATCCGCTGGTTCACCCGCTTCAGGGCGTCGCTGACGGTGGGCGAGCCGGAGAGGTCGGCGCGCAGGGCGAGGGTGTTGACGAAGAAGCCGATCAGGTTCTCGACGTCCCCGCGGCGGCGGTTCGACGTCGGAGCGCCGACCACGATGTCGTCCTGCCCGGAGAGCAGGGACAGCAGCACGGACCAGCCGGTGAGGACGGTCGCGTAGAGGGAGACATCGTTGTCCGAGGCCAGCGCGCGCAGGGCCCGCGTCAGGTCCTCGTCCACGGACACGGGCAACCGGTCACCGTGGAAGTCCTGTTCGGGCGGCCGGGGCCGATCGGTGGGCAGGGAGATCACGGCGGGGACGTCCGCCAGTGCCGCGGTCCAGTAGTCGGCGTGCGAGGCGGGTTCGTCCCCTGCCATCCACTCCCACTGCCGGCGCGTGTAGTCGCTGTACTGCCAGGTCAGTTCGGGCAGCGACGCGTCCCGGCCCTGCTGGAGCGCGGAGTACACCAGACCCAGCTCGCGCAGCAGCAGGGAGCGGGACCAGCCGTCGAAGACGATGTGATGCACCGTCAGTATCAGTACGTGATGGTCGGGCCGGAGTGCCAACAGGCAGCCGCGCGCCATGGGTTCCTCGCCGAGACGGAACGGGGTGCCCTCGACCTCCGACCGGATGCGCGTGAACCGGTCGGCCGCGTCCGGCAACCCCGTCAGATCCTCGAAGGCCACCGGGAACCCGCTGTCCGGCGGATCGACGACCTGGAGAGCCGAACCCCCGCAGGGCACCAGCCGGGTGCGCAGGGCCTCGTGCCGGGCCGCGAGCAGACGCAGCGCCTCGATCAGCAGATCCCGGTCCAGCGGACCCCGGATGTCGAAGGGCATGGGCTCGTTGTAGGCGGCGCTGGCCTCTCCGTCCATGCGTGCCATGACCCACAGGCGCTCCTGCGCCAATGACAAAGGAGCGGATTCTGCCTCTGCCGGAGATTCTTCGCCGGAATGATTACCGACTGCGATTCGGGGTAAAGACACGGATTACCCTTCCCGGGAATTGAGCACGGCGCAAAGCAGTCGAAGTGAGTTCGGGGAAATTGCCTGCGGGGCTGGGTCTCTGCGGTGGGATCGCAGCGGGCGATCGACTGTCCGGCCTGGTCAACGCCCTTTTCGCGCCACTATGAGGGCAGCGCGGAGGGCGGGGAGAAGCGGTGGCTCATTTCCGTTGATGCTAAATGCGCTTCGATTGAATGGTCAACCGTGACCAACGCCACACCCATTCCGCGGCGGTATTTGTTTGCGCGCGGCGCGCGATATCGAGGGGTTTGCCTGGAACCGGCTCACCATGACTCGTCGACCAGCCGGCGGGCGGCCACCTCCGCCCCGTCGGTGCGGAGCCGGCTCGCCAGGGCCTTCGCGCGCGCCCCGGTCTCGGGCGACAGGGCGGACTCGAGGGCGGCGCCCAGGGACGCGACGGTCGTGGTCGGAGCGTCGAGGGCCGCACCGAGGCCCAGTGCCGCCACCCGGCCCGCCCAGTACGGGTTGTCCGACAGCCGGAGAGGTATCACCACGTGCGGCGTTCCGGCCCGTGCCGCCGTCAGCGTCGTGCCCGCGCCGCCGTGGTGGACCACGGCGGCCACCTTGCGGAACAGGTTCTGATGGCTGACCTCGCCGATGGCGAAGCAGTCGTCGCCGTCGTCGACGAGATCCAGGTCCGCCCAGCCGCGGGACACCAGGACGCGGTGGCCCAGGGCGCGGATCGCCTCGACGGCCATGCCGCCGACGCCTTCCGCCGGGGACATGCTGCCGAAGCCCACGTAGACCGGCGGGGCGCCCGCGTCCAGGAAGCTCTCCAGGTCCGCCGGGAGCGGGCGTTCGTCCGCGAGGGTCCAGGCGCCCGTCTGCACGACGTCGAGACCCGGGGCCCCCGGCCACGCTCCGAGGACCGGGTCCGCCGCCAACCACGGCCGGTCGGTGAGGATGTGGTCGCGCACGCTGCCCACCGGTGGCAGACCGAGTGCCGCCCGGTGGCCGTTGAGCGCCCCGGCGAACTGCGCGTCGACGCTCCGGGCGTCCGACTCCCACAGCGTCCGGTTGTCGGCGGCCCCCGGCTCCGGCCAGCCCGGCCGTGGCGGTGGCGCGTGGTGCGGCGACGGCAGGTGGACGGCCGCGTAACTCACGTACACGTAGCGGATGTCCGCGGCCTCGGCCACGGATCGCGCGGCGACCTGCCCGAGGCCCGCGGCCACCACCACGTCACATCCGTCGAACGCCGTCGGGAAGGTGTCGAACTGGGTCTCCACCAACGCGTCGCGGTAGCGGGCCAGATCCGCCGCCGACGGCAGGGTCTTCCCGCGCATCAGCTCCCGGACCGGGGGCCCGACCGGCACCAGCCGCACTCCGATGCCTGCGAGCCGCTCGGCGAACTCCTCGTCCGGCGGGGCGCACATCCGCACCTCCGCGCCGAGCGCCCGTAGCCGCACCGCGAGCGCCACCAGCGGTTCGACGTCGCCACGTGTCCCGTATGTAGACAAGAGCACCCGCATCGTGCGTCCTCTTTCATCGGCTTTCGTTGGGGCCGGCGGCAGCAGTGTAGGTCGCGCGGCGCGGGGCGTGGGTGATCGTCGGGTAGCGCCACCGCAGGTGCTCACGTCGGTCAACTCGACTATTCCGGCGCGAGGTTCGGTGTCGGCCGGCTCTGGGCAGTCTGTGCTCGGCGAGGTGTGCAAGATCCCCCATCGGCCACACGACCGGAGTGCCACGCGATGCAGAGTTCGTCCACACCCGTACCCGATGTCTCGGTCATACTGCCCTGCGCCGGATACGGAACACGTTTCGGAGCTCCCTATCCGAAGGAACTGCACTGTCTGGCCCCAGGGGTCACCGTCCTGGACCGCAGCCTGGAAGCCGTCGTCGAACTCGCCAAGAGCGGACTCACCGTGCGCCTGGTTGTCGTGTTCGCGGCACACAAGCTGGACACGGTGAGCTATCTCGCCCGCTATGCCGACACGTTCCAGATGGTCTTCGTGTACCAGGACGAGTCGTTCGGACCCGGTCTCGACGGGGCGATCCGGTCCGCCCTGCCGATGACACAGGGGCCGGTGGCCCTCGTTCTGCCCGACATCGTTGTCGCCGGCCCGGACACGCCGGGCAGGCTCCTCGACGCCCTGCGACATGCCGAGACGGCGGGCTGGAGCGTGGTGGCCGCCGAGGAACGGGACCACGACACGCTGCGGCAGATGGGCGCGCTGGCCGTGTCCGAGGCGGGCGGCGTCCTGACCGTGGGGGCGGCCACCGACAAGCCGGCGGACCCCTCGGGCTTCAACGCGTTCTGGGGGATGGTGGCCGTCACCGAGAGCGAGGCGCACAGGCTGCCCGAGGTCGTGGGCACGGGAGGGGTCAGCCCGTTGGCCGGTGCGGTCGCCCTCATGGTGGAGGGAATCGTCAACTACAACACTCCTTCGGGCTGACCCGGATCTGCCCTGTGCTAGCTTTGAGCTTTTGCAGTGTCGCTGTGTCGGCGCCCGCTTCGGGTCCGGTCGGCGGCCGGATCCCCGCCGCGCCTTCCTCGGTACGGTCCCTTCGGAGGAAGGCTCTCTGTGAGCGAATCTGCACGCGCCGCCGACGCCCGGCGGCAGGACGAGGTGCCGGGCGCCATTGCGGCTCCGCCCCCGGCGGCGTCCTTCGCGGAGCTGGGCCTCCCGGCCGAGATCCTGCGGGTGCTCGCCGAGCAGAGTGTGACGGTGCCCTTCCCCGTCCAGGCGGCGACGCTGCCCCACGTGCTCGCGGGCCGGGACGTCCTGGGCCGGGGCCGCACCGGATCCGGCAAGACGCTCGCCTTCGGCCTGGGCATGCTCGCCCGCACGGCCGGGCGGCGCGCGCGGCCGAAGGAGCCGCTCGCGCTCGTTCTGGTGCCCACCAGGGAGCTGGCGCAGCAGATCGGCGAGGCGCTCACCCCCTACGCCGAGGCGCTGCGGCTGCGGCTCGCGACCGTCGTGGGCGGAGTCTCGGTCGGACGGCAGGCCGCCGCGCTGCGGGACGGCGCCGAGATCGTCGTCGCCACCCCCGGCCGGCTCCACGACCTCGTCGAACGCAAGGGCTGCGGACTCGGACGGGTACGCATCACGGTCCTGGACGAGGCCGACCAGATGTGCGACATGGGGTTCCTGCCCCAGGTCACCGCGATCCTGGACCAGGTGCGTCCCGACGGGCAGCGGATGCTGTTCTCCGCCACCCTCGACCGCGACGTCGACCAACTGGTGCGGCGCCACCTGCGCGACCCCGCCGTCCACTCCGTGGACCCCGCCACCGGCGCGGCCTCCGCGATCGACCACCACGTCTTCGTCGTGCACGGCCCGGACCGGTACGCGGTGACCACCGAGATCGCCGCCCGGGACGGGCGGGTCCTGCTGTTCCTGGACACCAAGCACGGCGTCGACCTGCTCACGCGGCACCTGCGGGCCAGCGGTGTGGCCGCCGGGGCCCTGCACAGCGGGAAGTCCCAGCCGCAGCGCACCCGGACCCTGGCACAGTTCAGGAACGGACAGGTCACCGCACTGGTGGCGACGAACGTCGCCGCACGCGGCCTGCACGTCGACGACCTCGACCTCGTGGTCAACGTCGACCCCGCCACCGATCCGAAGGACTATCTCCACCGCGCCGGCCGCACGGCCCGGGCGGGCCGCTCCGGCACCGTCGTGACCCTCGCCCTGTCGGGACAGCGCCGCGAGACGAGCCAGGTCATGGCGGCCGCCGACGTCGTCCCCGAGGTCACCCGAGTGCGCTCGGGCGAGGCGGAGCTGAGCCGGATCACCGGCGCCAGGGCCCCCTCCGGCAAGCCCCTCGACGGCGGGCCGGGCCTACCGCGCCCCAAGAACCACAACGCCCCGTTCCGCGGCCTGGGCAGCACCAAGGACACGAAGGGCGGCACCGGGGGCAGACCGTCCCGCAGGAGCAGCGAGGCCCGCAAGCTCGCGGAGGCCCGTGAGGCGGCCCGGGTACGGCGGGGCGGCTGAACCCGTTCCCGGCGGATGCCGTTCCCGGCGGATGCCGTGACGCTCCCCCTGGCCGGCCGTAGGGCGCTTTCGTCCGGGGTGCCGCGACCGGGGTCCCCTCCTGCGCGTGCGGCGGGCGGGAGGCCCGGGGGATCCTCGAAAGGGAGAGCCAGCTTCCTGGGAGACGGAGGCCGCCGCCATGCACCCCGTCGTCACCGTGGGCCTCGACGGATCGCCCGAGAGTCTCGCCGCCGCCCGCTGGGCGGCCGACGAGGCCGAAAAACGTGAGCTCACCCTGCGCCTGCTGCACGCATGGCCGATGCTGGCCCCCGAACCGGCCCGCGTGGCCGCGGAGTTCGACCAGAACTACTGGTCGAAGCGTCTCGTCCACGACGCGCAGACGGAACTCCAGGCCCTCCACCCAGGGCTGCCCGTCGTCACCAGCCTGGTCGCCGACGATGCGCGCAACGCCCTCCTGGAAGCGGCGTCCGAGTCGGAGATGACGGTGCTCGGTTCCCGAGGTCTGGAGTCGGTGCAGAGCTACTTCCTGGGTGACGTCAGCATGCCCGTGGTCGCACGGGCCGAGCGGCCGGTGGTCCTCGTCCGTGCCGGGCGCCGGGACGAGGCACCGTTCTCAGCCGCCCCGGGCCGCGTGGTCGTGGCCCTGAAACTGCGCGGGTCCTGCGACGACCTGCTCGACTTCGCCTTCCACTGCGCCGCGGCCCGGAACGTTCCGCTGCTGGCCATCCACGGCCGAAGCGTTCCGCTCCACGCCCGGGTGCCCTGGGGGGTGGACCAGGACGTCGCCGGAGAGATGACGCGGGACGTGCAGAAGCAGCTGAGCAAGGCGCTCCGTCCGTGGCGCGAGAAGTACCCGGGGGTGGACGTGGCCGACGGTGTCGGTCTCGACAGCCCGGCCAAGGCCGTCGTGCAAGCGGCCGAGGGCGCCGCGCTGCTGGTCGTCGGCCGACATGCGCACCGTCTCGGTCCGGCGCCCCACCTGGGCCCTGTGGCACAGGCCGCCGTCCATCACGGGCGCTGCCCCGTCGCCGTCGTTCCTCACGACTGAGCCCGGTCGGCGACCGCGACGGCAGGGGCCGAACGGTCCTGCACGGCGAGGAGCGCGTCGTCTCGCATGACCGCAGCTCGCTGCGCAGAATGGTGCTGTACCCCACCTGTCACGGGGGACCCGACCCCGCACGGGGCGAGCGCCTGGACCGCGAGACCGGCGGCCCGTATCCGGGAGGCACCATGCACCACCGAACGGTCGAGGAGCTCATGACCCGGCGTGTCGTCCGGGCCCTGCGGGACACCTCGTTCAAGGAACTGGTCAGGTTGCTGGCGGACAACGACGTCACCGCCGTACCCGTGGTGGACGATCTTGGGCGCCCCCTGGGAGTCGTGTCCGAGGCCGACCTGATGCGCAAGAGCGCCGATCAGGCCGACCCGTCGGGCCGGACGCCCGTCCCGCATCTGGAAGCCTGGGAACGGGCCAAGGCCGAGGGGTCGCGGGCCGAGGAGCTGATGTCGGCTCCCGCGGTGTGCGCCCGTCCGGACTGGAGCGTGGTGGAGGCGGCCCGCCTCATGGAGACCCAGCACGTCAAGCGGCTGCCCGTGGTCGACGAGGCGGACCGGCTGCTGGGCATCGTCAGCCGTGGGGATCTGCTCCGGGTCTTCCTGCGCGGTGACGACGCCATCCGCGAGGAGATCACCAGGGAACTGCTGCGCGGCACGCTCGGCATCGAACCGGCCGACGTGGCCGCGGAAGTGCGCGAAGGGCGGGTCGAACTCAACGGCACCGTGGAGTACCGGAGTCTGGTTCCCGTCGTCGAGCAGCTCTGCCGGGGTGTGGACGGCGTGGTCTCGGTCACCGGGAACCTCGCCTGGCGGCGCGACGACACGCGGTCCGCCGCTTCCGGTTCCTGAGCACCTGGCAAGCCCACGCCTGCGGCCGCGCCGGGCCGTCAGGCGACGCGGGCCGGCCCACGAACCGGTCGCCCTCCTGCGCGGCGGGCAGCCAGTCGGTCTCCCCGACCTGCCGCAGACCGGCGCTGCGGTCGCCCACCGAGTGGCGGCGAAACGCATCGGCGGGGTCCGCTGTCCTCGGTGGCACGCCTGACCGGCGCTTGAGACGATGACCGCGAAAGGCTTCGTGCCGAAGGAGGTCGGTCATGGCCGTCGGCGCCGATGTGAACGCCTCCCCGGCCGCTCCGTCGTCCGACGGGTTCGTCATGGGCAAGGACGGCATGGCGGCGCTGGTGGACGCGCTGATCAGGCGCGGGTACACGGTCGTGGGCCCCACGGTGCGGGACGACGCGATCGTCCTCGCGGAACTGCGGTCGGCCGACGAGCTGCCGTACGGCTGGGGCGTCGAACTGGAGGCGGGGCGCTACCGGCTGCGTGAGCGGTCCGACGGGGCGGCCTTCGCGCACGCGGCGGGCCCGCAGTCCTGGAAGCCGTTCCTGCACCCGCCACGGGTGCGGGAGTGGAGCGCCGACCGGACGGAGGACGGGCTGGTCATCGCGGCCGACCGGCCCACGCCCCCGCGCTACGCCTTCCTCGGCGTGCGCCCGTGCGACCTGCGGGCCATCGCCGTCCAGGATCGGGTGCTGACCGGTGGGACGCACCGCGACCCCGGCTACGAGGGACGGCGGGACGGAGCGTTGCTGATCGTGGTCGAGTGCACGGAACCCGGTGCGACCTGCTTCTGCGTCTCGATGGGCAGCGGGCCCGCCACCGGCCCCGGCTACGACCTGGCCATGACCGAGGTGGTGGACGGGACCGGGCACCGTTTCTGGGTCCGCAGCGGCAGCGCGGAAGGCGCCGCGATCCTGACCGGGCTGCCGGTCCGCCCGGCCGACCCGGAAACCCGCGAGACGGCCCGCGCGGGCGTCGCGGACGCCGCGGACCGCATGGGTCGCACCATGCCCGAAACGGACCTTCGGGAGCTGATGGCCGCGACGCTCGACGCCCCCCGCTGGGACGACGTCGCCGGACGGTGCCTGACCTGCGGCAACTGCACCATGGTGTGCCCCACCTGCTTCTGCACCACCAGCGAGGACGTCACCGACCTCACCGGAGACCACGCGGAGCGCTGGCGGCTGTGGGATTCGTGCTTCGACCTGGACTTCTCCCAGCTGCACGGCGGCCCGGTCCGCGCCTCCGCGCGCAGCCGCTACCGGCAGTGGATGACCCACAAACTCGGCACCTGGTACGACCAGTTCGGCTCGTCGGGTTGCGTGGGATGCGGACGCTGCATCGTGTGGTGCCCGGTCGGCATCGACATCACGGAGGAGGCCGCCGCCCTGCACGACTGGACACGCTCGGGAGGGGCGGAGCCGTGAGCACCGTGGCACCGCCGCTGCCCCACCGGGTCGCCGGCACCTGGGCGGAGACCGCCGACACCCGGTCGATCGAGCTGGTTCCGGCCGGACCCGGACTGCCGCCGTTCGCACCGGGACAGTTCGCGATGATCTACGCCTTCGGGGTCGGCGAGGTACCCGTCTCGGTCAGCGCCCTGCGCGGTCCCCGGGGCGGTCTGGTGCACACCGTGCGTGCCGTGGGCGCGGTCTCGGCGGCTCTGTACCGGCTGCGCCCCGGTGACACCGTAGGTCTCAGCGGGCCCTACGGCACCGGCTGGGACCTGACGGCGGCGGCCGGGCAGGACCTGCTGGTGATCGCCGGAGGCATCGGTCTGGCCCCGCTCCGGCCGGTCGTGCACGCCGTCCTGCAACAGCGGGACGCATACGGTCGGTTCGCGGTCCTGGTGGGCGCCCGTACCCCGGCCGACCTGGCCTACCGGGACGAGATCGAGAGCTGGCGAGGCCCGGCGGAGGTGGCGGTGACCGTCGACCGCCCGGGCCCCGGCTGGCGCGGCGCGGTCGGCGTGGTCACCACCCTCCTGGACCGCCTGGACCTGCGCCCCGGTCGGACCCGCGCGCTGGTGTGCGGGCCCGAAGTGATGATGCGGCACACCGCACGCGACCTCGTCGCCCGGGGACTGGCCCCGGACCGCGTCCAGGTGTCCCTGGAACGGAACATGCGCTGCGCCACCGGCCATTGCGGCCACTGCCAGCTCGGCCCGCTCCTGCTGTGCCGGGACGGTCCGGTCGTCGGCTACGACCGCGTGGCGCAGCTGCTCCTTGTCAGGGAGCTGTGACATGGTCACCGAACCCGTACCGGCCCCCGGCCACCGGCCCACGCTCGCCGTGTGGAAGTTCGCCTCCTGCGACGGCTGCCAGCTCACCCTGCTCGACTGCGAGGACGAGCTCCTCGGCCTCGCCGACCGGCTGCGGATCGACCACTTCCTGGAGATGACCTCCGCCGAGGGCGGCACCGACGGGGAGCGCGCACGCCCGGCGGGCCGGGGGCCCTACGACCTCTCCCTCGTCGAGGGGTCGATCACCACCGCCGAGGACGCGGAGCGGATCCGGCACGTCCGCCGTGTCTCCCGGTACCTGGTGACCATCGGAGCCTGCGCCACCGCCGGGGGCATCCAGGCCCTGCGTGACTTCGCCGACGTCGACGAGTTCCTCGCGGCGGTCTACGCCCGCCCGGAGTACATCTCCACGCTCGGCACCTCGACACCGATCTCGGCGCACGTGCCGGTCGACTTCGAGCTGCGCGGCTGCCCCATCGACCGACGCCAGCTCCTCGAGGTCATCACCGCCTACCTGGCCGGGCGCAAGCCGCGGATCCCGAGCCAGAGCGTGTGCTTCGAGTGCAAGCGGCGCGGCACCACCTGCGTCACCGTCGCCCACGGGACACCCTGCCTCGGCCCCGTCACGCACGCCGGATGCGGCGCGATCTGCCCCGCCTACGGACGCGGCTGCTACGGCTGCTTCGGCCCCTCGGAACAGCCCAATCTGCGGTCCATGGTCGCCCAGTTGCACCGCGACGGGATGAGCGAGCGGGACATCCAGCGTGTCTTCCGCACCTTCAACGCCACGGCGCCGGAACATGCCCCCGTACCCGAACTCGCGGCCGAGGAGTGCCACCGCTCCCCGAGTGGCTCGCGAACCCGTCCCGAAAGGCCGGTATGAAGCCTCGCGGAACCCGCGTCCTGCGGCTGGACGCGCTGGCCAGGGTGGAGGGCGAGGCGGCCCTCCACCTACGTGTCGAGGACGGTTCGGTCACCGGGACACGGCTGCGCATCTACGAACCGCCGCGCTTCTTCGAGGCCCTCCTGACCGGCCGGGGCCACGCCGAGCCCCCCGACATCACCTCCCGCATCTGCGGCATCTGCCCGGTCGCCTACCAGATGAGCGCCTGCCAGGCGATCGAGAACGCCTGCGGTGTCACGGTGGACGGCCCCCTCGCGGACCTGCGCCGCCTGCTCTACTGCGGCGAGTGGATCGAGAGCCACGCCCTGCACATCCACCTCTTGCACGCCCCGGACTTCCTGGGCCGCGCCGACGTCGTGGAACTCGCCCGCGACCAGCGCCCGGCCGTCGAACGAGGGCTACGCGTCAAGCAGGCCGGCAACGCGATCCTCGAACAGCTCGGCGGACGCCCCGTCCATCCGGTCAACATCCGGATCGGCGGCTTCCACCGGACCCCGGCACCTGACGAACTGCGGCCCCTGGCGGACCGGCTGCGTCAGGCACGGGACGACGCGCTGGAGACGGTCCGCTGGGTGGCGGCGTTCGACTTTCCCGACGCCGTGTGCGACCACGCCCTGCTCGCACTCAGCGAGCCCGGCCGCTACGCCATCGACTCCGGGACGCCCACGGTCCTGGACCCGGCGCCGCGCGGGTTCCCCCTGTCCGACTTCGAAGAGCACGTACGCGAAGAACAGGTACCGCACTCCACCGCGCTCACCGCCACCCTGGACGGCCGCCGTTTCCTGACCGGACCGCTGGCCCGCTACGCCGTCAACGGCCGTTGGCTGCACCCCGTGGCGGCCGACGCGGCGCGGGACGCCGGACTGGGTGATCCGACCGCGGGCGCCGTCTGCGACAACCCCTTCCGGAGCATCGTCGTACGCGCCGTCGAGGTCGTCCACGCCCTCGAAGAAGCCCTGCGCATCATCGACGGCTACGAACGGCCTCCCCGGCCCGCCGTCGAGGTACCGCCGCGGGAGGCGGTCGGCGTGGGAGCGACCGAGGCGCCCCGCGGCCTGCTCTACCACCGCTACGCCCTCGCCGGGGACGGCACGCTCACCGCAGCCCGCATCGTCCCGCCCACCGCCCAGAACCAGAGGGCCGTCGAGGAGGACGTCCGCAGGGCGGTCCAGTCATGCCTGGACCGGGACGGTCCCCCCGCTGACGACGACGAACTCATCCATGTGTGTGAACGGGCCATCCGTAACCACGACCCCTGCATCTCCTGCGCCGCCCACTTCCTCGACGTGACCGTGGAACACGCATGAGCCCCCGGATCGTGGTGATCGGCGTGGGCAATCCGCTGCGCGGTGACGACGGGATCGGCCCGGCGGTGGTGGAGGCACTACGGGGCCGGGTACCCGACGGCACTGTGCTCACGGTCAGCGACGGCGAGCCCGCCAGGCTGCTCGACCTGTGGTGCGACGCGGACACCGTGATCATCGTGGAAGCACTGTGCAGCCGCCCGGGCCGACCCGGTGAGCTGCACACACTGAAACCCGCGGAGGCCGCCGGGCACGCACGGGCCACGGCGAGCACGCACGCCTTGGGCCTGGGGGAGTGTCTGGCCCTTGCGGAGACCCTCGACCGCATGCCGCCGAGGCTCGTGGTGCACGCCGTGGAGGCGGCCGACCTCGGACTCGGCGAGCATTTGAGCGACCCGGTGCGCTCCGCCCTGCCCGAGCTGACGGAACGCGTGGCCGTCTCCGTGCGACAGGCGTACGAACGCCACCACGGGCCGTAGAGGCTTCGAGCTACGGCACCGCAATCGCACGTCCCCCCCCCCGCACGGTCACGTCAGTCCACCGCTTCCGCGGGGGGCGTACAGGTCGAGCAGGCGGATCCGGGAGGCCTGCAGCCGCCGGGCGACCACCCGCCCGACCCAGACGGCGATCGCCCGGCCGTACTCGGCGTCGTCGGCGCACGTCTCCCGGACGGTCCGGGCGTCGAACTCCCAGGCCTGTACCGGGCTCATCGCCTCGGCCCCCAGCTGCCAGAGGTACGGCGGGAAGTGCCAGGACCAGCCGACCAGGTCACCCCGCCCGAGGGTCTCGACGACGGCGGGACGCCGACCGGGCACGAGCAGATCCAGGGCGACGGCTCCGGTCCGTACGACCCAGAATCGCTCGGCGGGCAGCCCCTCCTCGAAGAGCCGGGTTCCGGCCGCGAAGGAGACCTCGCGGGCACACCGCATCAGCCGCTCGCGGTGCGCGGACGCAAGCGCTGCGTTCATGGTGGCGGCGGCCATCGCACGGGCTCCTTCCGGCGGGACGGGAGGCGTCCTTCCAGCCTGGGCTCCTGCGTTGCCCGGCACCACCGGGAAGACATACGGCGGTCACGGCGAGGAGTCGTCACCATGACGGGCAACCGCACGCACCGGCGGCTCGGGGACGTCCCTCACTGATCGGCCGCGGTGATCCGACGGCCCGTCAGGCTCGTCGGCCTGATCGAGATCCACATCTCCCGGGCACCACCGGCCCAGGGCGTGCTGTGCGCGCGCAGGGCGAGCCCGCGCACGGCCTCCGGATCCGTCACCACGCTCGCGGGACCGACGGCGAGCACGCTCCAGCCCCGGCTCAGGGCCTCGTCCACATGGTCCACCTCGAAGGCGGCCTCCGTCCCGGCGGCGGACGCGGCCACCGAGTGGGGGGCGGTCCGGAACACGATGGCGTCGTGGACGACCTCGTAATTGACCGGTACGACCGCCGGACGGCCGTCGGCCGACGTCACCGCGATGCGTCCCACCCCGTGCGTGGACAGCAGGGCACGGCACTCGTCCGCGTCGAGGTCCCGCAGCAGCGGACGGAACAGGGCACGCCCCTGGCCGGGGGGCAGTTCCATGCCTCCGCCGCGCAGGGCGGCGACCGAGGTGCCCAGTGCGGTGGCCAGCCTGATCAACGCCGACATCGACGGATCGGCGGGCTGTTCTTCGAGGTAGGCCAGGTAGTCGGGGGCCATCCGGGCCCGGTGGGCGGCCTCCGCGCGGCTGAGTCCTCGCCTGCGGCGTAGCGCGGCCACCCGTCGGCCTATGTCGCCGGGGCCGACCGTCCCGGTCGGGATTACCGCCTGCGTCGCGTCCGCCTGCGTCGCGTCCGCCTGCGGCGGTACCTCGCGGCCGGGGGCGCGCTGTGCGCGTTCGAGATGGCGGACGCGGGCGTCGGGCCCCGGGAACACGAGCGTCACCTGGTCCGTGTCCGACCAGCGCACGTCGTACGGGGGCGTGCCGTCGTCGTGATGGAGTCCGACGATCTCTCCGTCGCGCCGGGCGGCGCCGGTCGCCGCCGGGGTTTCGATGACGAGTTGGTCGCCGAGGTGAGCGCGCATGATCGGCTCCTCTCTCCTTCCCGTGTCCCGACCTCCTGCCCGCCGGGGATCAGACCGGCCATCCGGAGGTCTGCCGGACGTCCGGCCGGGCTTCGGCCATGCCTCGGATGTCCCGGTCGGCGGTGCTCAGCAGCTGCCGGGCGAGATCGTTCATGGCCCTGCCCGTCGCCAGTTCGTCCCCGATCTCCGGCACGTTCGTGTCCGCCGGGTGGCAGTGCGCCGTTCCGTTGCCGGAGAGTTCCGTGGTGCCGGTGTCCAGCACCACGTGTGCCTTGGTCGTGCCGTCGTCTTCCTCGAAGAGGTGGAGGCGTACCTTCCACTGACCTGTGTGCGACATCGCTCTCTCCTGGGGTGGTCCGTCTTCCACCCTCCACTGTCGGACGGAACCCGCGTGCGGCACAGGGCCGAAAGTCCCCGAGCGACCGGCGTACGGCCCCAGGAGGCGGACGGGCCGCCGCGGAGGGGCCCCGGTGTCCGTGAGCGTGCCACGTGCTTCGCACAAGGGGCCGGGTCAGCCGAACAGACTCCGCACGCGGATCGTCTCCACGTGCCGCCAGGTGCCGTCCGACAGGAGCAGCCGGTCGTGGCCCGTCCGGCGCGGGCGGACGGAACCGACCGCCGCCCGCGGCCGGGCCTGGCTCGCCGACGGCAGCCGGGCGCCGCAGGGGGCGCGCACGGCCCGCCGGCCGGCGGACGTGGGCTTGCTCATGGTCACTCCTCTCCGTCGGGGACGCTGACCTTCACGTCCCGGTGGGAACGGCGATGACAGGGCAGCGGGCGTGGTGCAGGACGCCCTGACTGACCGAGCCCAGCAGCATGCCGGTGAAGCCACCACGTCCACGGGTACCCACCACCAGACCCAGCGCGTGCGCCGAGGCGTCGGCGAGCGCCTGCACCGGATGGCCGACGACCAGCTCGTGCCGCAGCTCCACGTCCGGGTAGCGGGCCCGGCGGCCGGCCACCGTCTCGGAGAGCAGCCGGCGGCACTCCTGCTGGGGTTCGTACTCGTCGAAGATCCGCAGGGGACCGGGCTGCCACACGTACAGCGCCCGCACCTCGGCTCCGCGCAGTGCGGCCTCCTGGAAGGCCAGGTCGACCGCCGCGCCGGAGTGCTCGCTGCCGTCGACACCGACCACGTAGTACGCCGGGTCCTGCGTCACGTGCTCCGGTTCCGGTACGACGACCACGGGACACCGGGCGTGTGCCATGACGGGCAGGGCGACCGACGCGGAACCGAACACTTCCCGAGCCCGGCCCAGGTGGCGCGAGCCCAGCACGACGGCTGTGGCGTCGCGGCTCTGTTCCCCCAGCACCCACGCGGGCTCCCCCTCCGCGAGCACGGCGTCCACATCGATGCCGGGATGCCTGGCCGCGACGAAATCCACCACCTCCGTGAGGATCTGCTTCCCGCTGCGGTGCAGTTCCTCGTTCCACTCCTCCCAGGACGGCGGGACCGCCCCTCCCCGGTAACCCCGGGTCGGCACGCCCTCGGCGTGGACCGCACGCAGCGGAACGTGCCGCCGGGCCGCCTCGTCGGCCGCCCAGGCCAGTGCCGACCGATGGGCCGGATCTGCATCGACTCCGATCACGACGGGACGGCGGTCGCTCGGTGCGGGAGCGGTCATGGTGCTCGCCTCCTCGCTGCTGTGGCGCGGCGGGTGCCCGTGCTCCCATGCAAGTCCTGGCTCGGACCCGCTGCCAGGGGCCATTGGTCCCCGGCCTCCGTGAAAGGGACTTCAGAGACCCGGATCCGGCCTGTTCGGCCCCACGCGGCGGGCCGCCGCCGTGGCACCCCGGGTGGTGCGCAGCCGGTCACCGGTGCGGTGCCACAGGTACGCCCGCGGCAACCGGCCCCCGACCGGCGGGGCGGCGGGCAGCGCGTCGAAGACGGCGAGGCCCTGGAGCCGCCCTGACCGGCTCCCCGGGAGGAGTCCCGCGGCCTGCGTCGCGCACAACTCCAGCCTGCTCAAACCGTGTTGAACACCCGACCCGACCGGCCCGCGTACGCTCGGGAGCCTGGCCGGTCCCCGCCGGACGGCCTGCCCTCTGTTGGGCGTGCCGTCCTTCGCCGGGGCGGGATACCGTGGAGACGATCCGAGGAGGCCGGGCCGGTGCACCGGGACCGAGGAGGAGCGCGGTGGAGACTCCCGATGAGCTCCGCGTCCTGCTGCCGCAGCTGAAACTCGACGAGCTGCTGGACGAGCTGCAGGCCAGGCTGGACGCTGCCCGGGGCACCCGGGACCGCGTGCACAGCCTGTTGGAGGCGCTTCTCTCCGTCGGCTGCGAGCTGGACCTGGAGCAGGCCCTGCGCTCCATCGTCAGGGCCGCCGCCATCCTGGTGGACGCCGAGTACGCGGCCCTGGGCGTCATCGGACCCGACGGCGGCAGTCTGTCGGCGTTCCACACCGTCGGGGTCACCGACGAGCAGGTCGCCGCGATCGGGCCGCTGCCCGAGGGCCACGGCATCCTCGGCGAACTGATCCGCGATCCGCGGCCGCTGCGTCTGGAGAAGCTCTCCCAGCACCCCGCCTCCTACGGTTTCCCGGACCGACACCCGCCGATGAACCGTTTCCTGGGTGTCCCGATCCGGGTCCGCGACCAGGTCTTCGGCAACCTCTACCTGACCGACAAGCGCGGTGGGCTCCAGTTCGACGAGGAGGACGCGTCGGTGCTCGCCACCCTGGCCGTGGCGGCCGGCGTGGCGATCGACAACGCCCGTCTCTACGAGGACTCCCGGCTTCGGGAGCGGTGGCTGCGGGCGAACGCGGAGATCACCCACAGTCTGATGTCCTGCAGCGGTCGGGCCGAGGCCCTGCACCTGATCGCGGGGCGCGCCAAGGAGATATCCGGCTCCGCGCTGGCGGCGGTCGCCCTGCCCTGGGAGGACAACGCGTCCCTGGGTGTCGAGATCGCGGTGGGACTGGACGCGGACGCGCACCGGGGTCTGGTGCTGCCCCTGCGCGGGACCTTGATGGGGCTGGCGTTCTCCACCGCGGCACCGGTCGCCAGCGACGACGTCACCCACGATGCCCGGGTCTCTTCCGAACCTCCGCGCTTCGACGGGCTCGGCCCCGCCGTGGCCGTCCCCATCGGCACCGGCGAGGGCGGGGTGCGCGGTGTGGTGCTGCTGGCCCGCGAAGCCGGGCGGCCCGTCTACGCCCACAAGGAGACCGAGATGCTGCAGGGCTTCGCCGCGCAGGCCGCGATCGCGATGGAGCTGGCCGACCGACGACAGGACGCCCAGCAGGTCGCGGTGCTCCAGGACCGCGACCGGATCGCCCGGGACCTGCACGACCTGGCCATCCAGCGGCTGTTCGCCACCGGGATGACGCTGCAGAGCGCCGGGCGCTTCATCGATCACCCGGAGGCGTCCGAGCGGGTGCTGCGGGCCGTCGACGACCTGGACGAGACCATCAAGATCATCAGGTCGTCCATCTTCGGCCTCCGGGCCCATGGCGACGTCGGCCGCGGCGGGCTGCGCGCGAGAGCCGTCCAGACGGTCGGCCGGGCCGCACCGGTCCTGGGCTTCGCGCCCGGCGTGCGCATGGAGGGCCTGCTGGACACCGACGTGCCCCGCGAGATCGGCGACCATGTGGTGGCCGTGCTCTCCGAGGCGCTGACCAACGTCGCCCGGCATGCCCACGCCCACCGGGCCACGGTCACGCTGGCCACCGACGGCCGCGAGATACGTCTGACGGTCTGCGACGACGGCGTGGGCATCCCGTCCGGCGGCCGCCGCAGCGGGCTGCGGAACATGGCCGAGCGTGCGGAACAACTCGGCGGGACGTTGGAGATCGTGTGTGCCGACGGCGGTGGCACCACGCTGGAATGGCATGTCCCCCTGCCGGCGGAGTAGGCGTCCCCGGTCGGCGCAGGGCCTACCGGGGCAGCGGGCCGGGGCCACTCGGCCCAAGACCCCGCGGGTGCGGGGCGGCAGCCTGGAGATGCCCGGGCGGGCGCCCCGCGCGATGGCGGCCCCACCCGCCCCGGCCGGGCGACGCGGGCTCTGAGAGGAGGCGGCGGCCATGGCAAAGACCCCTCCGGCGACCGTCACCCCGGTACGGCTGTGGCACTGGCGGCGCAATCCGCTCAGGCGGCGCAGCGACGTGATCGAGGGCTGGATCATCGCCATCGGCTGGATACTCGCCGTGGCCTGCGCGGTCTTCGCCGGCGCGACGGCGGCGCGGGTCACCGACGCGGCGTCCGCGGCACGGGCGTCCCAGGTCCACACCGCGACCGCCGTGGTCACCGACGGCACGCCGGGGGTCCCGGCGGGCGACGGGAAGTACGGCGACTGGCAGGTTCGGGCGGCCGTGCGCTGGACCGACCCGGACGGTTCCGTGCACACGGGCCAGGCGGTCGTCCCCGCGGGTGCCCCGGCCGGCACCCGCGTGCCGATCTGGGCGGACCGGGCCGGCCATGTGGTCGGCGCACCCGTCTCCGCGACGGCGGCGACCGTGCAGGCGGCCCTGACCGGCATCCTCGTCGGCCCACTGGCCGGTGCCGCCGTCTGGGCCGTCGGCAAGGGCATCCGGGTGCGGCTCGTCCGCCGTCGGCTGGCCGAGTGGGACGAGGAGTGGAAGAAGACCGGACCGCGCTGGGGGAACCTGAGCGGAGGCAGGGGCTGAAGGCGGCGGCACCGGCCGGGACGCGCGACAGCCGGTGACCGGGGGCCGGGGGCTACTTCGCCAACTGGGGGTACAGGCCCGTGAGGTCCCCCGCGAGGCCTGCCTTGACCTGCCGTGAGATGTCGTCGGCGAGGACCTCGTACGCTCCGCTCTCGACGCCGTCCAGGGCGAGTGCGGCGACGTCACGGGGGTCGGACTTGGGGGCGTCGACGTCCGCCGTCAGATCCGTGTCCACGTATCCGACGTGCAGGCCGGTCACCGCGATGCCGCGCGGCTGCAGCTCCAGGCGCAGGGAGTTGGTCTGCGACCACAGCGCGGCCTTGGACGCGCTGTAGGAACCGCCGAGGGCGATCCAGGAGAGCACGGAGTGCACGTTGAGGAGGTGGCCGCCGCCGTTGCGCTCGATGACGGGCACGAAGGCCCGGGTGACAAGCAGCGGGCCGTAGAAGTTGGTCTCGAACTCCCGGCGTACGTCGTCGACCGGGGAGCCGAGGAAGGACGCGCCGACCGAGGCGCCCGCGTTGTTGATCAGCACGGTGACGTCTCCCGCCTGCGCGGCGGCGGCCGCCACAGAGGCGGGGTCGGTGACTTCCAGCGCCACGGGAACGGCGTCGGGATGCGTGACAGCGCGCGGGTCCCGTGCGGTGGCGTAGACCTTCCCGGCGCCGCGCGCGTACAGCTCCTCCACCAGAGCCTTGCCGATGCCCCGGCTGCCGCCGGTGACGAAGACGTTGGCGCCCTTGAGAGCGGTCATGACGGTACCTCCGAAGAAAAGGAAACTGATCGGTTTCCCTCACTGTAAACCGATCAGTTTCCCGGGGCAAGTCCAGCATCAGGAAGGCCGTGAGCACCGGGCGTTTGTCCCTTGCCGTCCGGCGGCCCGCTGCTGAGGAGGCGCACCCGCCGGCGGCGCCTGCCGCACAGCCCGGTTGGCGGTCGTGAGGAGGGCCAGGACGAGCAGCCATGCCCCGCAGAGCCAGACCAGCGGCTCGGCGCCCAGTGTCGTGATCAGCGCGCCGCCTGCAAGCGTGCCGATCGACAAGGCTCCCGTGGTGAGCGTGGAGACCGCGCTCGTCGCCCGGCCCCGCAGCTCGTCGGGGGTGATGGCCAACTGGTGGGTGGTCAGGGCCACCGTATGGACCGGGGCCACCAGCGACTCGGCGGCCGCGACCGCTGACAGCACCAGCGGGCTGGGTGCGAGGGCGTACAGCGGGAACATCAAGGCCTCCAACCACAGCATCACCACGGCGATCCGGCCCAGCGGAAAGCGGCGTGTCGCCCTGTCCGAGACCAGCGCCCCCGCCATGGAACCGGCCGCCGCGCCGCTGAAGACGACACCGATCCACAGGGGCGAGGCGCCCACCTGCCGAGCGAGTGTGATGATCAACAGGTATCCGGCGCCGTAGCGCACCTTGTCGGCGGCCGAGACCAGTGTGAGAAAGCGGACGACCGGCTGGCGCCAGAGCCAGCCGAGCCCCTCCCGGATCTCGGTGGTGAGGCGGAACGTCGTGCGCACGTCCTGCCGGTCCACTTGGAACCGAGCACGCATCAAGCACAGCGACACCGCGGACACCGCGAAGGAGGCCGCGTTGACCGCGAACGGCACGGTCCGGCCTGCGGCATAGAGGGCACCGGCGAGTGACGCCCCGAAAACGCCCACCGCACCGGCGACGGACTGTGAGTAACCGAGCGCGGCGGACAACTGCCGCGGACCGACCACATTGGGCAGCGCCGCCGTGTTCGCCACTTGGAACAGCGTGGTCAGGATCCCGGCCAGCACCGCGGTCGCGTACAACTGGGGCATGGTGGGCCTGTTCAGCCACAGCGCGACGGCGACGCCGCCGGTCAGCGCGGCCCGGCCGAGCTCGCACCAGATCATGGTGGCCTTGCGGTCCCACCGGTCGACGAGGGCGCCGGCAACCAGACCGAACGCCAAGAAGGAGAAGGTGCCGAGGCCGAGCACGAGCCCGGCTTGGGTGGGCGACCCGGTGAGGGCCAGCACGATCAGCGGCAGGGCCATGAAATGGGCCTGGTCGCCTGTCGCGGAGACCAGCTGGCCGCCCAGCAGCAGCGAGAAGTCCCGGTTCCGGAACAGACCGGAACCGCGAAGGGTATGCAAGGTGATTACGCTCCGTAACAGCTCAAGGACACAAGGGTGACGTCGGAGTCGGTGTCAGAGCTAAGAAACGCGGGGCGTGATCGGCATGCGCGGACCGTACCCGGGACCTGGGACGGGCTGCAATCGATTTCCGAGCGACACCTCCTTGGGCCGCCGATGCCGCCCGCAACCAGTGCAGCGCCGTCAACGGAGGCGGCGCCCGGCTCGACCTCAGACCCGGGACGCGAACAGCTCGGCCAGATGCAGCGTCGGCACCTGGGCCAGGTCGTCGAGCTGGACGCGGCAGGACATGCCGTCCGCCAGGACCACCGCGTCCGCGTGGGATCGTACGGCCGGCAGCAGATGCGTCTCGGCTACGGCGACGCTGACCTCGTAGTGCCCCTTCTCCACCCCGAAGTTGCCGGCCAGACCGCAGCACCCCGGCACCCTGGTGACGGTCGCGCCGGCCCTCTCCAGCAGGCGCTGGTCGGTGTCCCAGCCGATGACGGCGCTGTGATGGCAGTGAGGCTGTGCGACGACCTCCACCCCGGTCAGGTCGGGCAGCGGCAGGTCGAGGCGCTCGACGAGCTCCGCGAAGCTCAGCATCCCCGATGCCACCACCTTCGCCTCCTCGTCGTCGCACAGCTCTCGTGCGTCGCTGCGCAACGACGCGAGACATGACGGCTCCAGCGCCAGCACGGGGACGTCGCCGCGGACGTAGGGAGCGAGCGTTCGTACGGCCTGCCCGACGATGGTCCGTGCCCGGTCGAGTTGGCCGGTCGTGATCCAGGTCAGACCGCAGCAGGCGGCTTCCTGGATGACGCGGACCGTGAGTCCGTGCGACTGAAGGAACCGGATGGCCGCCAATCCGGACGCCGGGAAGAAGTGGTCGGTGAACGAGTCGGCCCAGATCCACACGTCGGGAGGCGTGTTCCCCGCGCGAGCCGTCTCCGTCGCCCGCCTCAGGGTGGGGGAGGCGAACCGCGGCAGGGACCGCCGCTGGTCGATGCCGGCGGCCCACTTGGCCAGGGCGGCGAGCGGTCCGACCCGCAGGAGCAGATTGGCCGGCTTGGCCAGCGGCGCCGTGAGTCCGGCCCATTGCGGGAGCTGCCCGAGGAACAGGTGCGACCGCGGGCGGCGCAGCCCGGCGACGTCATGCCGCTGGTGCAGGACCTCGCTCTTGTACGTGGCCATGTCGACACCACTGGGGCAGTCGCTCGCACACCCCTTGCACGCGAGGCACAGGTCGAGCGCGTCGTCCACCGCCGCATCCCGCAGCCCCCCGCTCAGCAGGCCGCCGTCCAGCGCCTCCTGCAGCACCCGGGCCCGGCCGCGGGTCGAGTCCCGCTCGTCCCCCGTGGCGAGATAGGACGGGCACATCACCCCGGCGGTCCTCGGGGCCACGCACTTCCCGACCCCGGTGCACCGGTGCACGGCGGCACCGAGATCCCCGCCGTCGTGCACCAGCCGCAGACCAGAGGACACCGGCGCCCGAGGGCGCACCGGACGCAGGTCGTCGGTGATCGCAACCGGGTCGGCGATGATCCCCGGATTGAGGATGCCGTCGGGGTCGCAGACGGCCTTGACCTGCCGGAACAGGGCGAGCGACGTCTCGTCGTACATCAGCGGCAACAGCTCGCCGCGGACCCGGCCGTCACCGTGCTCTCCCGACAGCGTGCCGCGGTAGGCACGCAGGCGTGTCGCACACGCGGTCATGAAGTCGCGGAACACCCCGGCCGAGGCCGGGTCGCCGGACCGGAACGGGAAGTCTATACGGCAGTGGACACAGCCGTCGCCGAAGTGCCCGTACGGAACGCCCTGAAGGCCGTGCGCCCGCAGCAGTTCCTCGAAGTCGCGCAGCCACGCGCCGAGATGCTCCGGCGGAACGGCCGCGTCCTCCCACCCGCCGTACGCCGGAGTCGGCAGCGACCGGCCAGCGAGCCCGGCGCCGTCCTCCCGGATGCGCCACAGCGCGGCCGCCTCCCGCGGGTCGTCGACCAGCCTGGTGCCGAGCGCGGCGCCGGCGGCCACGAGCCGACGCACCGCGTCCGCCGCGTCCACGCCCGCCGCCTCCGCGAACAGCCATCCGTGCCCTCGTGGCAGGTCGGGCACCGGAGAACCCTTTCCCCGCACCAGGTCCACAATGCGCGCGTCCATGCCCTCGCACGCGACGAGCCGGCCCGGCGCCGCGGCGAGCAGCGCCGGTACCGCATCGGCCGCGTCGGCCATCGTCGGGTACCCGAGCACCAGCATCCTGCGCTCGACCCGGTCGTCGACCAGCCGGACGGTGGCTTCGAGGACGGTGGCCAGCGAACCCTCGCTGCCGGTCAGGAAGCGCTCGACCCGCCGCCGTTCGGGCAGTAGGTGTTCCAGGCCGTAGCCGCTGACCTGACGGCCGAAGCGGCCGAACTCGGTACGCAGATGAGCCAGGTTGGCGTCCCCGACGGCCGCCAGCCGCTTCGCGGTGTCGCCGGTGAGCCGACCGCCCTGCTCCAGGGCGAGCTCACCGTTCCCGTACAGCACCCGCAGCGACTCGACGTTGTCCACCGTCCGCCCGTAGCCCAGCGCCCGCGAACCACAGGCGTTGTTGCCGATCATCCCGCCGACCGTGCAGCGGCTGTGCGAGGACGGGTCCGGTCCGAACCGCAGCCCGTACGGGGCGGCCGCGCGCTGCAGGTCCGCGTGCACCACGCCCGGTTCCACACGCGCGGTTCGGGCGGCCGGGTCGATGTCGAGGATCCGGTTGAACCGGCGGGTGTCGACGACGATGCCGCTCCCGACCGCGTTCCCGGCGATGCTCGTGCCCGCACCGCGCATCGTCACCGGAACCCGCAGCTCACGCGCCACCTCGCGGACCGCGATCACGTCGTCGGCGCAGCGCGCTTTCACGACCGTGGACGGGACGACGCGGTAGAGGCTCGCGTCCGACGAATACAGGGCTCGTGCCAGCGGAGAGTCGTCGAACTCGACCCCTGCGGCACGAAGAGCGGCGGCCAGGTCGTCGGATGCCTGTGGTGCTGGAACGGGCATACCTCAGGCTAACTAACGTACGGTAGTTCGCGCGTCGCGTGCGAGCGAGGAGGATTGCCCAGCGCCCCTGCGCCCCACCATGCACAGCTCAACGAGCCATCCCGGCCGCGTGAGCTGATCGTCGCGGAGTACTGGGCCACCCGCTCCGGCGCCAGCCGAGTGTGTTCGCGCGGTCGAGGAGTTCGACAAGCATCTCGGACCAAGTCCCAGGGCATCCGCGCCTTCATGGCCAAGGCAGCGACCGGGAGTTGTCCGGTGGATCAAGGCTCAGCCGCGACGGTCTACTGGTCACGGTCGGTCGGGGACACATCGAGGAGCCGCAGCATCGCGGGGAGCAGGTCGCTCGTCAACGGATCTGGGGTGTCTTCGTCGATCGCGCCCTCCAGCGCGAGACTTGTATAGCCGTGCACGAGTGACCACACCGCGTAGCTCGGCACCAGCGCGGGGTCCGCACTGTCCGCTAGCTGCGCATTCTGGCCGCGCAGGCCACGGTCCAGGGCGCGGAGCGCCCGGTGCTTCTGCTCGACCAGTTCCGGATCGTTGAAGTCGAACTGGGTCATGCGCCACATGAGGTCGAACAGCGCGCGGTTGTCCCGGGCGAACGCAACATACTCGGCCGAGAGCGCCGCGACCCGCTCCCGCACATCGCGCCCGACGACCTCCACCGCCTCCAGCCGCTCGCAGAGCTGGCGGTAGGCGCGCGCGGCGAGCGCGCCGAGCAGCCCGCGCGCGTCGCCGAAGTGGTGCTTGGGAGCGGACTGGGACACTCCCGCCCGCCGAGCGGCCTCACGCATGCTGAACCCGGCGACACCGCTCGCGGACAGCACCTCCAGCGCGCTGTCGAGCAGCGCCGCGCGCAGATTGCCGTGGTGGTAGCGATCGCCGGCCTTCGGCTCTTCGGTCATCACGTCCTTATCTTGACAGTGAGCAGACTCTCCGTAAACTGCTCACTGTCAAGATAGGGTGATCACTGGGAGTAGGTATGACGGACACGGTCCTTGTCACGGGTGTCTCGGGGTTCATAGGCGGTCACATAACGGCAGCGCTTCTGCGGCGCGGATACGCGGTCCGCGGGTCGGTGAGGTCACCGGCCCGCGCCGCTGAGGTGCGCGCTGCGATGGCAGAGGCAGGCGCAGACGACACGTTGTTGCAGGTCCGGCAGCTCGATCTGCTGTCGGACGAGGGGTGGGCGGCCGCGACCGCGGGCTGCCGGTTCGTACTGCACGTCGCCTCCCCCTTCGTCACGACGAGGCCGAAGGACCCGGAGGACTTGATCCGCCCTGCAGTTCAGGGCACGACGCGGGCCGTCGACGCGGCGCTCGATGCGGGCGTGGAGCGCGTGGTCGTCACCTCGTCTCTCGCGGCGGTGCAGTATGCCCCGGCGCGCAGGGGCCACGTCTTCACGGCATCCGACTGGACCCGGCTCGACCGCCGCGGCCTCGGTGCCTACGTAGTGTCGAAGGTCCGGGCCGAGCGTGCGGCGTGGGACATCGCCGACCGCCGCGGCGTGCGCGACCGGCTCGCCGTCATCAACCCGGGCGCGGTCATCGGGCCCCTCCTCTCCGACGACCCGGGAACCTCGGTCTCGGCGATCCAACAGATCATGGCCGGCGCGCTGCCGATGGTCCCGGACCTGCGACTTCCGTGGGTACACGTGCGAGACGTCGCCGACGCGCACATCGCGGCGATGACCTCGGAAACCGCGGGCGGGACTCGCACGATCGTCGCGACCGACCCGTCCTCGCTCATCGACGTCGCCGCGGTGCTCCGCGAGAGGCTTTCCGAGGTGAGCGGGAAAATCCCCACGCGGGCGATGACGACATGGCTCACCTGGGTCGCGAGCGTGTTCGAACCTCAGCTGCGCGACAACCGGTGGCTCATCGGCTCGGCGCAGCGCTTCGACCACGGCCCCGCCGAGGCGCTCTTGGGCCGCCCGCTCCACGCGATCCCCGACACGATCGAGGAAACCGGCCGCAGCCTCGCCGAGCGCGGACTCGTCTGAGGCCGCCTGGAAACCACGGCAATCGCCGGGTGCGGTGAACGCCGGCCTAGAGGCCGGTCACGACCCGGACGTGCGTCGACGACACGTCAGTCACGTCGCCGCCCAGGCGGGGGCGTCACCGAGCAGCACACCGAGTCGTCACAGGACAAGCCTTTTCCGACCTCGGCCTGCGTGTTCGGGGTGCGGTCGGGCCGTGCGCCTTCTGCGCCCTCCGTGATGTCAGTGGTGGCTGCGATGCTGACAGCATGACCCCTTGGAATGTGCTTGATCTCGACAAGGCCCTGCGTGCCGGCTGGGCCGCCGACACCTGCTCGCCCGACGACCAGGCAGACTGGCAGCCGGGCAACCCGGCCTGGGGGCACTGTGACATCACCGCCCTGATCGTCAACGATGTCTTCGGCGGTGATCTCGTGGTCGGCGAGGTGCATCTTGACGGGACCCAGCATGGTTTCCACTGGTGGAACAAGTTGCCCAGCGGTGTGGAACTCGATCTGACCCGGGAGCAGTTCCAACGCGGGCAGACCGTCACGGCTGCTCGTGTCGTCGTGCGTCCGCCGGGCCCGCTGCCCCGCCGCTGGGAGGAATACCTCCTGCTGCGTGAGCGTGTGATCAAGCACCTTGGTCCGCTTCCGGAACCCGTCTGAGGAGTCGGGGGCAGCCGCAGCGAGGATCCTCCGGTCAGGACGATGTGGGCGTGTGCAGGAGCCGGTCGACGGCGTGTTGTCGACGGTGGCCCGTTCGAGGTGAGCGGTCAGTGGTTCCAGGGTGAACCAGGCGACCTTCATCTTGCGCCATGACCGCCGACTCGATCAGGGACAGCGTCTGGTTGTCCGCGTCCACGTCTGCGCGGACGCCGATAGGCAGCGGCAGGTTCGGCGAGGTGTGGCCGAAGTCGACCTGTGCGAGAACCGGGATGTCTCGTTCAGCCAGGACATCGAGTACCACGTCGCGTAGATCTGCGCGCCCTCCACCGCTCTCGTGGAGCGTGACCTCGGTCGGGATGCCGACCACCATGCCCGCGATCCGGTCCAGCACACCGGACAGCCGCAAGGTATGCAGGTCGTTCCAGATCCGTGAGACCGGCCGCTGCAACTCCTCCCAGAACAACACGGCACCCTCGAACCGTTCGACGGCCGGCGCGAACGGTGTCGCCTGCAGTAGGACCAGGCGGTTCAGCAAACCGCCGAACAGTGGCCCCTGCGCGCGGCCCGGCCGCCAGGTTTCCCATGCCCCCATCGCCGGCAGCACGCCCGGCGCCTCGGCCTTGGTGAGCACACGGGTGTAGAGGTCGACGAGCTCGGAGCGACGGGCCGCGTCGCCCAGCGTGTACCAGTCGCTGCCGAAACCGTGGGTGGCGATATCGGCGTGGAAGCCGACGAGGCCGGTCCTGGCGTACAGCGCCATGTGCAGCAGCGAGATATCGCTGTAACCGAGGATTGGTTTCGGGTCGGCCCGGATCGCGTCCAGATCGATCAAATCAAGATAGCCGATGGTCGTCTGTCCACCGGTATGCGCGACGATGGCCCGCACTTCCGGGTCACGGAGCAGACCATTGAGTTCGTCGGCCTGCTCCGTCGGAGTGCCCGACGCCCACCACCGCTTCCTCGCCGGGTTGACCATCGGGCTGACCCGCACGCGGAAACCCATCCGCTCGAGTATCGCCACACCGCGGGCGAGCAGTGGTTCCTCACCCGGTTCAAGCTGGCCCGAGGGTGCGGTAACGACCACGAGGTCACCGGAACGCAGCGCGCGGGGCCGAAGGATCGCAGGCATGGGGAATCTCCTCCTTGTTGATCAACAAGGGCGAGGAACAAGGTCCGTGCCGCCGGTATTCCGCCGCCCCGACGTGATCAAGCCAAGCCCCGAAACCCCGGCTGGGCCCACCGCCCGTCTCCCCGCCGCGAGGTCCGGGCCCGTGTCGAGCACGTCTTCGCGACGGCGCCCCGTCTCGAGGAAGTTCAGTCGATACAGAACTCGTTGCCCTCGATGTCCAGCATCGGGATGCACGAGTCGTTGCCGTCGTACAGCGTTTGCACGTGGACCGCGCCGAGCGGGATCAGCCGTTCGCATTCGGCCTCGAGCGCGGCGAGGCGTTCCTCACCCACGAGTCCCGTGCCGACCCGCACATCGAGATGCACCCGGTTCTTGACGGCCTTGCCCTCGGGGACGCGCTGGAAGTACAGCCGCGGGCCCTCACCCGAGGGGTCGACGCAGGCGAACCATGCGTCCCGCTCCTCAGGAGCCTGCGAACGCCTGAAATCGTCCCAGGTGGCGAACCCCGCGGGCGGCGGCGGTACGACGTAGCCCAGCACCTCGCACCAGAAGCGGGCGAGGCGCTCGGGTTCCGCGCAGTCGAAGGTGACCTGGAACGTCCTGATCTCTGGCATCAGCGCACCGTACCGCGCACCAGGGGGCCCTCGCCGCTCATTTCCGCAGCCGGATCAGCTCGAACCCGTCGCTTCCTCGGCCGTCCTGGCGCCCGGCCCCGCGTCCGCAGCGCCGGCACCGCAGTCGTGACCACCGCGAACCATGCCGCGTCCGCCGCGTCGGCACGTCCCGCCCGGCTGCGCGGGGTCAACCGCTCCGGAACGGAGTGGACGGTTCGGAGGTCGGCGAGGGCAGGGACATCCGCGTGTGGCGGTACGCCGACCACGGCGGGGGCCGCGGTGCGACGGCTCGGGCACACCCGGCGCGCGTTCGTCATGCCGGGGGAGGAGCCGTCGATCCGCGAGGGGTGAGGGCCGGAGTCGGCACCTGGTGCGATGCGACGTCGTCACCGGCGATCACCGCGAAGAGTGTCCGCGCGACCTCGGCGCCGAAACCGTGGATGTCGTGGCTCATGGCCGACAGGGTCGGGTGGGTGAGCCGGCACAGCTGGGAGTCGTCCCACGCCAGCAACGACAGGTCGTCCGGCACCGACAGCCCCATCTCGGCGGCCACCGCCGCGCCCGCGACGGCCATGATGTCGTTGTCGTAGACGATCGCGGTGGGCCGCCGCGCGGACAGCAGCAGGTTGCGCGTTGCCCGGCCCCCCTCTTCGCCCTCGAAGCCGGTGGTGGCCTGCTGCCCTTCCTCAAGGCCGAGTTCGGTCATGACGGACTCGAACGCGGCGGCCCGGATGCCGCTGTGTCCGAGGGCCGCCGGCCCACCGACGCGGGCGATCCGCCGGTGCCCCAGCGCCGCCAGGTAGCGCACGGCCTGCGTGACAGCGGTCGCGTCGTCCGTCCACACCGAGGTCAGCCCGCCGGTCAGGGAGGGGTGACCCACGGCGACGGCCGGCAGCCCCAGCTCCCGCAGGGCGGGGATGCGCGGGTCGTTCTGGTGGAAGTCGACGAGGATCGACCCGCTGACCCGCCGTGCGCGCCACCAGCTCTCCTGCAACGCCACCTCTTCGTCGAGGTCCCGCACCAGGCGTAGCAGCAGGGCGCAGGAGTGCTCGGTCAGAACACTCTCGATCCCGGAGATGAATTCCATGTAGAAGGGTTCCAGGCCGAGCAGGCGAGCCGGTCGGCACACCGCGAGCCCCACCGCGTCCACCCTCTGGCTCGACAGACTCCGTGCGGACAGGTTGGGCTCCCAGCCCAGCTCACGGGCCGCCGTGAAGATGCGCGCCCGGGTTGCTTCCGAGACACCCGGCTTGTTGTTGAAGGCCAGCGAGACGGCCCCCTTGGACACACCGGCACGCGCGGCGACGTCCTTGATGGTGACCCGGGTGGGGGAGGTGCTCACGACCCCTCCATGCAGAAGATCGCTTCCCGGGCGCGGTCGGCCGTCAGACGGGGCGCCCCATCGATCCTGATGCGGACCTGCTCGCCGGGCAGGAGCGTGACCAGTCCGCGGTCCGCCGAGGCGTCGGGGCTCAGCCTGTCGGCCTGCACCAACAGGTCCCGTACCAAAGTGTGCGCTGTCACCACGAGGTCGACCTTATCCCCGGCACCGGACACCGGCCGCAGCTGCACCTCGTAGCGGGGACGGGGGTAGTGGATGTCGCGGTCGGCGGCCGCGAAGTGGAAGGAACGGAGACCGTCGGCTTCCGCGACCAGGTACTCCTTGGGGGAACGGTCCGCCGGAACGAGGTGCAAGGGCACGGGCAGGCGGACCACGGTGCGGGCCGCGGCATCGACGTCGAGGCGCGCCTCGACCTGCGTCTGGCCGTCGGTGGTCAGGCGCCGCAGCACCACCTCGGTGCGCCAGGCGGCGGCGCTCTGGTTGATCACGGCCACGACCAGCCGGTCCCCTTCCGGCTGCAGGGTCAACAGCCGGTCCGCGTACACCCGGCGCAGTTCGTGGTACAGCGGCTTGAAACGGCCGTCCCCGTCGACGGCGGCCCACGAGCTCACCGGCCAGCAGTCGTTGAGCTGCCACACGATCGTGCCCGCGCACACCGGCCAGTTGGCCCGCCAGTGCTCGATGCCGGTGGCCACGGCACGTGCCTGGACCACCTGGGTCAGGTAGTGCCAACGGTCGAAGTCTCCGACCGGTACGGTGAAGTGGCGTTCCAGTCCGCGGTCGAGCTTGCCGTTGCCGTCGTCCGCCTTCTGGTGGTGCAGCATTCCGGGGGAGTCCGGAGCCAGCTCCTCACCGGGCAGGGCCCGGCGGAGCGTGGCGATCGCCGGGGGCGCCTGCCAGCCGAACTCGGCGACGAAGCGCGGCACACTCGCCCGGTACGCGGTGTAGTCGAGGCGGTTCCAGACCTCCCAGGAGTGATGAGTGCCGTGGGCGGGGTCGTTGGGGTGGTGGTCCCACGAGCCCGACCAGGGGCTGCCCGCCGTGTAGGGCCGGGTGGGGTCGAGTTCGGCGACGATCCGCGGCAACAGGCCGAGGTAGTAGCCCTCACCCCAGGAGTCGCCCGCGAGTCCGGGCTCCCAGTCCCAGTCCCTGAAACCCCACAGGTTCTCGTTGTTGCCGTTCCACACCATGAGGGACGGGTGGGGCATCAGGCGTACGACGTTCTCGCGGGCCTCGGCCTCGACCTCGCCCCGCAGGGGCTGTTCCTCGGGGTAGGCGGCGCAGGCGAAGGGGAAGTCCTGCCAGACCATCAGGCCCAGCTCGTCACAGGCGTCGTAGAAGGCGTCACTCTCGTACAGACCGCCGCCCCAGACGCGCACCAGGTCGACGTTGGCGGCTGCCGCCTGGGCGAGGCGCTCACGGTAGCGCTCGGGTGTGACGCGGGAGGGCAGGACGTCGTCGGGGATCCAGTTCACGCCGCGGGCGAAGACGCGTACGCCGTTGACGACGAAGGTGAAGCCGGTGCCGTGCTCGTCCGGTGTGCGGTCGAGTTCCACGGTGCGAAATCCGAGCCGGTGGTGCCAGATGTCGAGAGGCAGGGGTTCGGCGGTGCCGTCGGCAGCATCGAGGAGCGTCAACTCCACGTCGTACAGGCGCTGCTCACCGTAGCCGCGAGGCCACCACACCTCGGGTTGCGGCACGTCGATCACGACGACGGCTCGGTCTCCCTCCACGGGAGCGGTCACCTCCACACCGGCCACGGTCGCCCGAGCCGCCAGGGACCGCGACGCGCCGCTCTCGGTACGCTCCACCTCGAGGTGAAGCTCCACATGCCCGGTGCCGTCCGTCACCGTGACGAGCGGGCGGACCCGGTCGAGCCTGGCGGTGGACCAGCGCTCCAACCGGACGGGCTTCCAGATGCCGGCCGTCACCACGGTCGGCCCCCAGTCCCAGCCGAAGTTGCAGGCCATCTTGCGGATGTACTGGAAGGGCTCGGGATACGCGTTGGGCCGGTCACCGGTCAGCGCCCGGACCGCCGCGGCCTCGCTGTAGGCCGAGGCGAACAGCACGCGCAGTTCCCCGCTGCTGCCCGTGACGTCGAAGCGGTAGCTCCGGTGCATGTTGCGGGTCCGGCCGAGCACGGTGCCGTCGAGAGTGATCTCGGCGGCCGTGTCCAATCCCTCGAAGACCAGGTCGGTGCGCTCGTGCGTGCCGGTGGGAAGGCCCAGGGCCCGGAAGTACGTCCAGTCGCGGCGGCCCACCCAGGCCACGTCGCGTTCGTTCTCTCCGATGAACGGATCGGGGATCACTCCCGCGTCGATCAGGTCCGTGTGGACGCAGCCCGGAACCCGGGCGGGCAACGGCGATCCGTCGTGATCCAGGCTCCAGCCCTCGGTGAGCGGGATGACGTCCTTCATGCGTGGCTCCCATCGACGCGACTTGGGGCCTCTCGGTGATCGGCCGAGCACAACCTAACGGTCGGAGTGATCGCATGTCCATAAACCGGTTCAGGTTTGCTTCGCCGCTTCGCCGGCCATGGATCTGCGCTCTGAGCAGCGTATCTATGGTCATTCGCTCCAGCATCACGTAACGCTTTGGTATCGCACTGGAACGACCAGCTGTACCGGTTTACTCGGCACTGCCATAGTGCCGTCGTTCCCTTTCGATGTCTGGAGCCGTAACGCTGAAGGGAGTTGGGCACATGGGGAGGAAGGCGCTTTCGGGCGTGCTGCTTGCCACCGCGATGCTGGCCGTCGCGGGGTGTAGCGGTGGAGCCGCGACGACGGGCGAGACCGCGAACGCCCCCGCCGATCCCGGGAAGGTCTCAGGCGAGATCAAGGTCCTGACGCACCGTACCGATCTCGTGCAGAACGGCACGATGAAGAAGTACGCGGACGCGTTCAACAAGATCTATCCCAAGGTGAAGGTCACGTTCGAGGGCATCACCGACTACGAAGGCGAAGTCAAGATCCGGATGAACACGGATCAGTACGGCGACGTTCTGATGATCCCGAACGCCATAGCCCAGGACGACTACCCGAAGTTCTTCGCTTCCCTCGGCAGTGCCCAGGAGTTGGGGAAGAAGTACCGCTTCGTCGACAAGGCCACAGTCAAAGGGAAGGTCTACGGCCTCGCGACTGTCGGCAACGCCAACGGCTTCGTCTACAACAAGGCGGTCTGGAAGAAGGCCGGCGTCACCGACTGGCCCACGACCCCCGCACAGTTCATCGACGACCTGAAGGCCGTCAAGGCCAGGACGCGGGCGGTGCCTTACTACACCAACTTCAAGGACGGCTGGCCGTTGACCTCACCGTGGACGGGCATCCTCGGTTCGGTCTCGTGCGACCCGCAGGCGAGCAACAAGCTGGTCTCGGCGAACCCGTGGGCACCGGGAAGCGATCTCACCACGGCCGACACCCTCCTCTACGACATGGTGCACGACGGCCTCACGGAGAAGGACCCGACCACCACCAACTGGGAGTCCTCCAAGGGCATGATCGCCAAGGGGGACATCGCCACCATGCTCCTGGGTTCCTGGGCCATCACGCAGATGCAGGACGCCGCCAAGACCGCCGGTGCCAACCCGGACGACATCGGATTCATGCCGTTCCCTGCGCAGGTCGGCGGAGAGTTCTGCTCCGTGATCTCGGCCGACTACCAGGAGGCGGTGAACATCCACTCCAAGCACAAGGAGGCCGCACGCGCCTGGATCGACTGGTTCACCGACAGGTCCGGCTTCGCGCAGAACGAGGGATCCGTGCCCACCCTCAAGTCCAGCGTCCTGCCCGCGACACTGAAGCCGTACACCGACGCGGGTGTCAAGCTCATCGAGGTCTCCCAGAGCAGGACGGGGCAGGTCAACGCGATTGACAACGCCGCAGAGATAGGCCTGAACGAGCCCGACTACCGACAGAAGCTCGTCGACCTGGCGCGCGGCGCCCAGCAGGGCGATCTCGAGGACTACCTGGGGGACCTCGGCAAGAAGTGGACGGAAGCGGCGAAGACCGCCGGTTCCTGACCGGCGTCCCGGCGGGTCGCCGCCACCGGTCAGCCGGGACTGCGGCCCGTGCGCGCCCCACCGCTTCGCACCTCGAAAGGCCGTCATGACGGACACGACGAGCAAGACACCCTGGGCCGCGCGACGCGGACTCGACCCCTCCACGACCGCTCAGCGGGACCGGACGACCGGTGGCGGCGCACCCCCGCGCTCATGGAAGTCCCACCCGCTGCGTCGCCTCACCCCCTGGCTGTTCCTGGCCGCGCCGTTGGCGCTCCTGATCACCTTCACGTACGTCCCGGTCGGGAACATGATCTACTACAGCTTCACGGACTGGGACGGCGTCAGTCCGGACATGAAGCTGGTGGGCCTGGACAACTACCGGCAACTGTTCACGCGGCCCGAACTGTTCCGGGTCTTCTTCGTGAGCCTCTACTACCTCGTGGCGTCGTTCGTGCAGATCGGGATCGCTCTGTACTTCGCCACCGTGCTGAGCTTCGACCTGAGGTTCCGCAACCTGTTCAAGGGGATCCTGTTCTTCCCCTACCTCATCAACGGCGTGGCGATCGGTTTCGTCTTCCTGTACTTCTTCCAGGACGGCGGCACCCTCGACACGGTCCTGTCCTGGTTCGGCGCCGGTTCCGACCATGCCTGGCTGTCGACGCCCGAGTCGGCGAACACCGCCCTGGCCGGTGTGTCGGTGTGGCGTTTCACCGGCCTCAACTTCGTATTGTTCCTCGGCGCGATCCAGTCGATACCGGGAGAGCTGTACGAGGCGGCCCAACTGGACGGGGCCACGCGCCGGCAGCAGTTCCGGCACGTCATCGCGCCCAGCATCCGGCCGGTACTGAGCCTGAGCGTCATTCTGGCGGTCTCGGGTTCACTGTCGGTCTTCGAAATCCCCTGGATCATGACCGGCGGCGCGACCGGCACCCAGACCTTCGTCATCCAGACGATCAAGCTCGCTTTCCAGTTCAACAAGACAGGCCTCGCCTCCGCCGCGGCCGTCGTCCTGCTGCTGATCATCCTGCTGGTCACCTGGATTCAGCGGGTTCTGGTGCCCGACGCGAGGACGGACCTCGTATGACCATCTCCGCACCGCACAGGACGAGGCGGCCCTGGATCGGCACGACCCTCGTCTACGTGTCGCTCCTCGCGGCATCTCTCGTCGTCCTGCTCCCTCTGCTCGTCGTTTTCCTGGCCTCCTTCAGGACATCGCGCGAGATGCTGAGCTCCGGCGCCCTCTCGCTCCCGCACGACATCCTCAACTTCCGGAACTACGCGACCGCCTTCACGGACGGCCACATGCTCACGGCGTTCGGGAACACGGCGTTCATCCTGCTTTTCTCCATCACCGGGACAGTGATCATCGGTTCGTTGACGGCGTACGCCATCGACCGTTTCGACTTCCGGATGAAGAAGCTCGTCGTGGCCCTCTTCCTGATCGCCACTCTCGTCCCGGGAGTGACCACCCAGGTGGCGACTTTCCAGGTCGTCAACAGCTTCGGCCTGTTCGACACCCGCTGGGCACCGATCCTGCTCTACATGGGCACCGACATCGTCTCCGTCTACATCTTCCTGCAGTTCATCCGGGGCATCCCGGTCTCCCTGGACGAAGCCGCGCGGCTGGACGGCGCCAACGCCTTCACCATCTACCGAAAGATCATTTTTCCCCTGCTGAAGCCGGCCATCGCCACAGTGGTGATCATCAAGGGGATCACCGTCTACAACGACTTCTACATCCCCTTTCTGTACATGCCCTCGGAGAACCTCGGCACCGTCTCCACCGCCCTGTTCCGCTTCAAGGGTCCGTTCGGCGCCCACTGGGAGAGCATCTCCGCGGGCGCCGTCCTGGTCATCCTGCCGACACTGGCAGTGTTCCTGTTCCTGCAGCGCTACATCTACAACGGCTTCGCCCAGGGCGCGACGAAGTGACGGCCGAGCAGCGGGAAGCCGGGGGGTAAGGACAGGGGCGGACGCGTACGGTGAAGGCGCGTCCGCCCCTGCCCCTGGCTGACCGGTCCACCGCCCCCTGGCCCCGACCGGAACCGATCAGCACGGCCGTGCAGTACGCATACGCCATCCGTTCCTTCGGCACCGCCCGCATGGTCGTGGACCGGGAACCTCGCATCTTCCCCTTCCTACCCGGCCACCGCGCCAGGCCCGGCGCGCCTACCGGGACCGTCCACAAGGCCGCCGACCTGCAAAAGTTCGCCGAGGCTCGGGCTGGCCGGCCCTTCAGCCCCCCGAACACCTCGTCCAGCGCGTCCGGCGCGGCCCACGGCGCATCCCATACCGCAGCGAACTCATAGACGGCTGCCTCGCCGAGACCTCAGTGACGCAGGGCGACCGCGAGTGCCTCGGCCAGGGTCACGGGCGGCCGGCCGATCAGGCGGCGCAGGTCTCCGGAGTCGGTGTACATCTCGCCGCGGTTCATGCCGCGGTCAGCGTCAGCGAGGACCTCCGCCAGCTCGGCGGGCAGGCCCGCGGCGGCCAGTACCTGGGTGAGATCGGCCACCGGGAGGTCAGTGTAGGCAACGTGCTCGCCGGCTGCAGCGGAGATCGCGGCGGCGAGCTCGGTCAGGGTGAAGGATTCGTCGCCGCCGAGCTCGTACACGGCGCCGGTGTGGCCTTCGGCGGTGAGGACGACCGCTGCGGCCTCGGCGTAGTCGGCGCGGGACGCGGCGCTGATCCGTCCCTGGCCTGCGGCGCCGACGACGACGCCGTTCTGCAGGATCTGCGGCAGTTGGCTGGTGTAGTTCTCCAGGTACCAGCTGTTGCGCAGCAGCACGCTGGGGATTCCGCGGTCCCGCAGATACTCCTCGGTCTCCCTGTGCGTGGCGCCGATGACGGTGGTGGCCGTGTCCGCGTGCGTCGTGCTCGTGTACGCCACCAGCGACACGCCTGCGGACGCTGCGGCGTCGATCGCGCGGCGGTGGTTGGCGACCCGCTCGCCCACGGGGACCGAGGCCGAGACCAGCAGCAGCCTGTCCGCCCCCGAAAATGCCTCGACCAGGCCGTCGGTGTCCGCGAAGTCGGCGCGGCGTACCGTGACGCCTCGGTCGGCCAGGTCCTTGATCCCGGCGATGTCCCGGCCAGTGGCGATGATGTCCATGGCCGGGATCCCACGCCCCAGCAGCGCCTCGACGGTGAGCCTGCCCAGCTGGCCGGTGGCTCCGGTGACGACGATCGACATGATGGTCATTCCTTCCTTCCTGGCGTGCCTCGCACACCTGCCGCGGTCCGTCCGCGGCGGGATGGAACCCAGAATGACCTGGACACTCTCTGTTGGGGAGTAGCCACTTATGGGTAGGGTACTTACCAGGCCGATAGCATCGAGGTGAGACGTATGACGGCTGTCGAGAACGTGACCGGGCCCATACCGTCATTCGATCCGTACGAGCGCGGCTGCCCGTCGCGGGACCTGCTCGACCAGATCGGCAGCAAGTGGGCGGTCCTCGTACTCGGCGAGCTCGGCCGGAACGGGACCTGTCGGTTCGGCCGGCTCCGGCAGGCGCTGGCGGGCGTGAGCGAGAAGATGCTCACCCAGACGCTGCGCACCCTCGAACGCGACGGTCTGGTCAGCCGGACCGTCTACCCAGAGGTGCCGCCGCACGTGGAGTACGAGCTGACCGCGCTCGGCCAGACGCTGCGAGAACCACTGAAGGCGCTCACGGAGTGGTCCGTGCGGCACATCGAAGAAGTCATCACCGCCCGCGAAGAGTACGACGACCGCGCTGAGCGCACCCGGTAAGCGGCGGCGGCCGGCGGTCTGGTCACGTCTACGGGAACCAGGCGGAGCCAAGCGTCGGCTCCTGCCCGGACGACCTTCGGGGCCGCACCGTCGTCGTCTTCGGCAACGAAGAGCAGCACTTCTGGTTCGTCGGCTGCATCGCCTGGATGACCGAAGGCGAGAGCCGCATCGATCGGTGACAGCTGCCCACACCCCACCTGCCAGGGCTTCTCGACTGCGTGAACAGCGGGGCCCGGAGCGACGACGGCACCAGCACCGCGACCGCCGCCCTGATCGCGATGGGTGTGGCCGGAGACAGTGCTGCGGCGTGCGTCCACGGGCTTGTCCGGCCCGAGGGCGACGCCGCGTAGGCGCACAGTTGATGCTTTCCTCATTACGGCAATGTTGCTCGGAGGGCACCATGTCTCAAACCCGCGTCCACGGGGCCGGCGTCATCACGGCCCACCAGGACCTCCACAGCGAGCAGGGCGCCCTGCTCGGCGAACACCCCGGCCGATCCCGAAACCCCGTGATCAAGGTGGCGGACCTGGCCTGGCTGGAGTTCGAGAAGCCCGACCCGGACCGGGCGGAGGTCTTCGCCCGCGACTTCGGCTTCGGCGTCGCCGCCCGCACCGAGAGCGAGCTGTGGCTGCGGGGTACCTTCGCTGGCTCGCCCTGCATGGTGATCCGGCGCGGTCGCACGTCCCGCTTCATCGTCCGGCGTTTCGCGCTGCCGAGCGGGGCGACCTGGACCGGCTGGCCCGCGCCACCGGATCGCCCGTACGGGACTCCGACGTGCCCGGCGGCGGAAAGGTGGTCGACCTGCTCGACCCGTCGGGGGCGCTGCTCCCCTCCACGGTGCGGACGACCCTGGGCGCCGAGGACCAACGTCCCGGGGCGGAAGGGCCCTTCCGCCCCGGGACGGGCAGGCGGACGGGGCCCAACCCTGACGGTGGCTCGTGCAGCGTGTTGTGGACGGTGCAGTGCGCTGCGACCGCGAGCATCGCTGCATGGCGCTCGGTGGACAGCGCGGGCGGCGGGACGATGACCAGGCGTACGCTCGCGACCCGGGCCGGGCGGTCCGCGGCCATGGTGAACTCCGTACGGACCTGTAGTCCGGCGCGGGGCAGTGCGTGCTGCTGGAGGTGGCGGCCTGCGTAGAAGGCGACGCAAGTGGTGAGGGACGCGGCGACGGCGCCTGTGCTCCGTGGCGGGGAAGCACCGGCGGCAGTCGGCTGTCCGTCCTGGTCAGGCGTTCGTGAGCGGGCACCCGGAGCGCGGTCGGCACTGGAAGGCGGCGTGGATCTCCTGTTCGGTGGCGGCGTGGGAGACGATGAGGAGTTCGTCGCCGGGCTGGAGCCGCATCTCGGGGCCCGGGACGGTGGGCCGGCCGTCGCGGATGACGGTTGCGACGACGGCACCTGTGGGCAGGCGGATCCCGGCGAGCATACGGCCCACGGCGCTGGATTCCGGCGTGATGGCGGTCTCGATGACGTCGACGCCCGCCTTGCTCAGCCGCAGCAGTGCGACGGTGTCGGTGGCGCCGGTGGCCTCCTCGATGAGGGAGATCAGGGGAGTGGCCGCGGGGACCGCGGTGTCCACGGCCGAGCGGTTCGGCCGCTGTACGGAGCGGGCCCCCGGCGCGGGCGCTGTCCTGGAACCGCCCGGGGGGAGCGGGACCCACTCATGACCGACACCTCCTGTGCTGGACTCCGTGATCGTTCGGGCATGCTCGGTGCCCCGGCGGCCGAGACGGCCGTCCGCCGGGTTCGGGAATGTGCGCACGCCGCTCCGGCGTTGCTCCCGGGCCGTTCCTGACGGCCCGGCCCGTCTCACCTCGCCGGGCGTTCGCCGGTCTCCGGCTGCTCCAGGTGGGAGGCGAGGACGGCGGCCTGGACCCGGCGCTGTACGCCCAGCTTGGCCAGCAGCCGGGAGATGTGGTTCTTGACGGTCTTCTCCGACAAGTACAGCCGCTTGCCGATCTCGCGGTTGGTCAGCCCGTCGCCGATCAGCGCGAGGATGTCCCTCTCACGAGGTGAGAGGCCCGCGATCTCCGACGGCACGGCGGGGCTGTCCGCGGGTTCCGCCCGCAGCGAGCGCATCAGGCGGGCCGTGGTGGCGGGATCCAGCATCGACTGGCCCGAGGCCACCGTGCGCACCGCTGAGACCAGGTCGGAGCCCTTGATCTGCTTGAGGACATAGCCTGACGCTCCGGCCATGATCGCGTCGAGCAGGGCCTCCTCGTCGTCGAACGACGTCAGCATGAGGCAGGCCAGGCCGGGCATTTGGTCGCGCAGCTCCCGGCAGACCGTGATGCCGTTGCCGTCCGGCAGCCGTACGTCCAGGACGGCGACGTCGGGGCGCAGCGCCGGGCCTCGCGCGAGCGCGTGGTCGACGGTACCGGCGTCGCCGACCACCGAGATGTCCGGCTCGGAGTCGAGCAGGTCGGCCAGGCCACGGCGCACGACCTCGTGGTCGTCGAGCAGAAACACGCGAATCGGGTTCTGCTCGCTGAAAGTGCGTGACTCCGGCATGCTGACCTCTCGTTCCCCGATGGAGGACAGACTCCGGGCTGTCCCTGTCGCCGATCATCATGCGCCCGGATCGAATGTGCTAGGGCCGACCGGCCCAACCCGCCCGGAGTGTCCCCGCGGGTTCACTCGGAGCCTACGGTCCCGGCTCCGGCGTGGGGAACAGGTGGGAGACGACCTCGCGCCGTGCCTCTTCGGCGATTTCCTCGTCGGTGCGGAGGAAGACCTTGAGGAGGTCGGCACGGCTGACGATGCCTTCGAGCATGCCCACGGTCATGAGTTCCTCCGCGGTCACCGCGCCGGCCTTCCTCAGGTCCGAGAGACGACGCAGTTGCGTGTACCTGTCGGGGTCGCTGTCGCGGAACTCCTCCTTGTGCAGCAAGTCGGTCTCGGCGCCGACGCCGACGACGCACTGCCGACGCCGTGCGGGGCGTACAGGTCCATGAGCCGCGTCTAGTTCGTTGTGCCCGAGGTTCGCGAAGACGGTCGCGCGGTGACTGGGCACCCGCAGGTCGAGTTCGATGCTGCCGATGCGGATGATCCAGAAGCGGTCGGCGCGTCCGCCTTCCTCGAACAGGCGGGTCCCCTGCGAGAGCGCCGGAGCCAGCGTGTGTCCACGGTCTCCGGGCGGCCCATGGGCCGCCCGGTCCACTGATCGCTCTGTTCGGTACCGCAGAGAGAATTTCGGTATGGCGCCGACGTGCGCCGCCAGGGGCGATGCGCCTGTCTTCCGACCCCGCGGTGGGGGCGACGGCCGATCGTCTTCTGGCCGTGGGATCTTGGGCCGCCGAAGCCCCGGGTGCTGACGACCCCTCAGAGCGGCTCACACGACTCGCGTCCAAGGCCGGTTGGGCTGCACGGGCCCTCAGGACCGGGACCTTCGGGAACCGCGCGGGACCGGATGGCCGCTGCCCCGATCCGGCATGGCGCAGAAGCATCGTTCGCGGCCGCGGCACTCGCAGCGACCTGCATGCACCGCATCTCCAGCGACCTGCACAAGGAGCACAGCCATGTCCAGGACCACGACCAGTGGCGAGCGAGCGGCGCCCAAGGCCGCTCTCGGGCTGCCCGCCGCGTCCGCACTCGTGATCGGCAGCATCATCGGCACCGGAGTCTTCGCCCTGCCCTCGGCCCTCGCCTCCTACGGGCCGATCTCCCTGGTCGCCTTCGTCGCCGTGACCCTGGGAGCGCTGGCGCTCGCGTCGACCTTCGGTTCTCTGTCGAAGCGGGTCCCGGCGAGCGGCGGACCGTACGTCTACGCCAGGGAGGCCTTCGGCGAGTTCGCGGGCTTCCTGAACGCCTGGTCCTACTGGATCACCGCATGGGCCGGCAACGCGGCGATCGTCGTGGCATGGGTCGGCTACGTCGAGGTCTTCGTGAACACCGGCCACAAGGCGTGGATCTCCGTGACCCTCGCGCTGGTCGGACTCTGGATACCCGCGGCGATCAACCTCACCGGAGTCCGCAACATCGGCGCGTTCCAGGTGATCACGACCGTGCTGAAGTTCATCCCGTTGATCTTCATGGCCAGCATCGGGCTGTTCTTCGTCGACCCCGACAATTTCGGTGCCTTCAACGCCAGCGGTCAGTCGGCGCTGGGCGCGATCTCCGCGGCGGGGGCCATCGCCCTGTTCAGCTACCTCGGGCTGGAGGCCGCCTCGGTGGTCGCCGGCCGGGTGCGTGACCCGGAGCGGAACGTGCCCCGTGCCACCGTGTACGGCACGCTCGTCTGCGCCGTCATCTACATCCTGGGCACCCTGGCCGTCTTCGGCACCGTCTCGCACGCCGAACTGGGTTCCTCCACCGCGCCGTTCACCGACGCCGCCAACAACATCTTCGGCGGCACCTGGGCCGGGAACGCCGTCGCCGCCGCCGCGATCGTCTCCGGCATCGGCGCGCTCAACGGCTGGACCATGTTGTGCGCGGAGATGCCGTACGCCGCCGCCCGCGACGGTCTCTTCCCCGACGCGTTCGCCAAGCTCCGCGGGCAGAACGGCGTACCGGCCTTCGGCATCGTCGCCTCCACCGTGCTGGCCTCGCTGATCACCGTGTTCAGCTACACCCGCTTCGAGGACGTCTTCACCAAGATCGTGCTGCTGAGTGTGCTCACCGCGGTGATCCCGTACCTTTTCTCCGCCGCCGCCCAGCTGTACTGGTTGCTGGTGCGCGGGCGGGAGAGCCTCAGCTCGCGCCGACTGGCCCGGGACGTGACCGTCGCCGCCGTCGCGATGGCCTTCTCCTACTGGTCGATCCAGGGCAGCGGCTACCAAACCGTCTACTACGGCCTGTTCGTGCTGCTGCTGGGCCTGCCGGTCTACGTCTGGCTGAAGCGGAGCCAGGGCACCTACGGCGAAGCGAACGCGCCGATCCCCGCCGCCCGCGCCCCGCGCGAAGAGCGAGCCCCCGAGACAGCGGTCCCGGCGCCGGTCAAGCGGATCTCCCGAGGGCTGGGCACCAACCGAATCGGCGGCCCACGCAAGCGGAACGGCCGCCGCCACCAGGGCTGACCGCCGTCACCGGGACTGACCGCCGTCACCTGGACAGACAGAGCCTCCCGGCCCAAGGCCGCCCCGCACCCCACCCCAGAGGAATCAAAGCCATGAGCACGTTTCACGTCGATTCCGAGGTCGGCCCCCTTCGCCAGGTGATCCTGCACCGCCCCGGCCTCGAACTCGCCCGCCTCACCCCGCGCAACGTCGACGCCCTGCTCTTCGACGACATCCTGTGGGCCAAGCGGGCCCGCGAGGAACACGACGCCTTCGCGCAGGTGCTGCGCGACCACGGGGCACGCGTCCACTACTTCGCCGACCTGCTCGCTCAGACCCTCGACGCCGACGGCGCCCGGGACTGGCTCCTGGACCGGGTCATCACCCCGGCCGGCGTCGGCCCCGCCCTCGTCGACCCCGTGCGTGAACTCTGCGCCGAGCTCGACGGGGAGACGCTCGCCGACTACCTGATCGGCGGCATCCTCAAGAGCGACCTGCCGCTCGCGCCCCCGCACAGCCTGGTCTGGAGCGCGCTCGACGCGGACGACTTCGCGCTCACCCCGCTGCCCAACCACCTCTTCCCGCGCGACAACTCGTGCTGGATCTACGACCGTCTATCGGTCAACCCCATGGCCAAGCCCGCCCGCCGCCGGGAGAGCCTGCACGCCGAGGCCATCTACCGCTTCCACCCGATGTTCGCGGGCGTCGCCCCCGAACCGCTCCTGGACGGTGCGGTCGGCACCCTGGAGGGCGGGGACGTGCACGTCCTCGGCAACGGCGCCGTCATGGTCGGCATGGGCGAGCGCACCACCGCGCAGGCCGTGGAGAATCTCGCCGCCCGGCTGTTCGCCGACGGCACGGCCAACCGGCTGATCGCCGTCCAACTGCCGGCCACCCGCGCCTTCATGCACCTGGACACGGTGCTGACCATGGTCGACCGGGACGCCTTCACGATCTACCCGGGACTCGCCGACTCGCTGCGCTCCTGGACGCTGCTGCCCAGCGACACCCGTGAGACCGGCTTCGATGTCACCGCCGACTCCGACCTGGCCACCACCCTGGCGGAGGCCCTGGACGTGGACAAGGTGCGGATGCTCTCCGCGCCGCAGGACATCCGGGGGGCCGAGCGTGAACAGTGGGACGACGGCAGCAACTTCCTGGCCGTCGCGCCCGGGGTGGTCGTCGGCTACGAGCGCAACGTCACCACCAACACCTACCTGCGCAAGCAGGGCATCGAGATCGTCACCATCGCCGGCGCCGAACTCGGACGCGGCCGGGGCGGACCACGCTGCATGAGCTGCCCCATCGAACGCGCCCCGGCCAACTGACGCAGCAAGGGAAAACCACCATGACCGTCGACCTGCGAGGCCGCTCCTACCTGAGCGAACTCGACTTCACCGCCGCCGAGATCCACCACCTCCTCACCCTCGCCGCCCACCTCAAGGCCGAGAAGCGCACCCGCACCGAACGGCCCCGGCTCACCGGCCGGCACCTCGCGCTGGTCTTCGAGAAGACCTCCACCCGCACCCGCTGTGCCTTCGAGGTCGCCGCCGCCGACCAGGGCGCCCACACCACCTACCTCGGCCCCGGCGACACCCACATCGGCGGCAAGGAGTCCATCGCCGACACCGCTCGCGTGCTCGGCCGCATGTTCGACGCCATCGAGTACCGCGGCTCCGACCAGGCACTCGTCACCGAACTCGCCACCCGCTCCGGCGTCCCCGTCTACAACGGCCTCACCGACACCGCCCACCCCACCCAGAGCCTGTGCGACGTCCTGACCATGCACGAGCACAGCGCCAAGCCGCTGCAGGACATCGCCTACTGCTACCTCGGCGACGCCCGCAACAACATGGGCAACTCGCTGCTGTCCATGGGTGCGCTGCTCGGCATGGACGTCCGCATCGCCGCCCCGCGCGCGCTGTGGCCGGACGGCGAACTTGTCACCCGGTGCCGGGAGCTCGCCGAGCACGGCGGAGGCCGGATCCTGCTCACCGAGGACGTCGAGACCGCGGTACGGGGTGCCGACTTCCTGCACACCGACGTGTGGGTCTCCATGGGAGAGCCCGCCGACACCTGGCGGGAGCGGATCGAGCTGCTGCTCCCGTACCAGGTCAGCGACAAGACCCTTGCCCTCACCGGCAACCCGGACGTGAAGTTCATGCACTGCCTGCCGGCCCTGCACGACCGCGGCACCCGTCTGGGCCGGGACCTCTTCGACACCTACGGCCTGGACGGCCTGGAGGTCACCGACGAGGTCTTCGCCTCCCCGGCGTCGATCGTCTTCGACCAGGCGGAGAACCGGCTGCACACCATCAAGGCCGTGCTCGTGGCCACCCTGGAGGACTGAGCCATGCGTATCGTCGTCGCCCTCGGCGGCAACGCCCTGCTGCGTCGGGGCGACCGCCCCGACGCGGCCGTCCAGCAGGAGAACGTCGACCGGGTCGTCACCGCCCTGGCCGCCCTCACTCACGACCACGAGCTGGTCATCACCCACGGCAACGGCCCCCAGATCGGCCTGCTCGCCATGGAGAGCGCGGCCGACCCGGCCCTGACCGTCCCCTATCCCCTCGACACGCTGGGCGCCGAGACCCAGGGCATGATCGGCGCCCTGCTGGCCCGTGCCCTGCACAACGCCCTGCCCGGCCGCCGCGTCGTCACTCTGGTCACCCACACACTGGTCCGCGCGGACGACCCGGCCTTCGAGCACCCCAGCAAGTTCGTCGGCCAGGTCTACGGCCAGGCCGTCGCCAAGGGCCTCGCGCGGCACCGCGGCTGGCGCATGGGGCTGGACGGCGAGGGCTGGCGCCGTGTCGTGCCCTCCCCGTCCCCGCAGGGCATCGTCGAGATCGAGACGCTCCACGAACTCCTCGGCGGCGGCACGCTGGTGATCTGCGCCGGCGGCGGAGGCATCCCCGTCACCGCCGACCGGGACTCCGGGGCCCTCACCGGCGTCGAGGCGGTCGTCGACAAGGACCTCACGGCCGCCCTGCTGGCCGAGGAGCTGAAGGCCGACTTCCTGCTCATCCTCACCGACGTGCCCTGCGTGTACGCGGGTTACGGCACCCCGGACCAGCACCCCGTGTTGGACGCCACCCCGGCCCAGCTGCGCGACGCGGGCTTCCCCGAGGGGTCCATGGGACCCAAGGCGGAGGCGGCGGCCCGCTTCGTGGAGCGGACCGGGGGACTGGCCGCCATCGGCGCCCTGGACGCGGCCTACGAGATCGTCCACGCCCGGTCGGGCACCTTGATCCGTCCCGACCTCGCGGCCGGCTGACGGACCGCAGCGCGGGAGCAACTGGGGCGTCCGGCCTACGGGACCAGGGCCGGACGGCCCGCCCACGGGCACTGCCCGGCACTCCCCGTGACGACCACGGACGACAAGCATCGAACTGCAGGACATGCGCGAACCGAGGAGAGACGGCGATGACCACAACCGTGACAGTCGGCGGCCAAGTCACCGAGGCCTGGCGAGGGTTCGCCGGGACCAGCTGGCGCGACCGGATCGACGTGCGCGACTTCATCCAGGCCAACTACACCCCGTACGAGGGCGACGCGTCCTTCCTGACCGGTCCCACCGACCGGACCCGTGCGCTCTGGGCGAAGGTCAGTTCGCTGTTCCCGGAGGAGCGCCGCCGGGGCGTCCTCGACGTCGACACCGCCACCCCGTCCACGATCACCTCGCACGCCCCCGGGTACATCGACCGCGACCGCGAACTGATCGTCGGCCTCCAGACGGATGCCCCGCTCAAGCGCGCGATCATGCCGAACGGCGGCCTGCGGATGGTGGAGAACGGGCTGCGCGCGTACGGCTACGAGCCGGACCCGTTCGTGACGCGTGTCTTCGGCACCTACCGCAAGACCCACAACGACGGCGTCTTCGACGCCTACACCCCCGAGATGCGCGCAGCACGGAAGGCCGGCATCATCACCGGACTGCCCGACGCCTACGGCCGGGGCCGGATCATCGGCGACTATCGCCGCGTGGCGCTCTACGGCACGCACCGGCTGATCGCGGCCAAGAAGGCCGAGCGGGCCAAGCTCGACGCCTGCGGGTCCGGCACCGAGGTCATCCGTGACCGGGAGGAACTCGCCGAGCAGATAAGGGCGTTGGGCGAGCTGACGCGGATGGCGGCGGCGTACGGCTGTGACGTCTCGCGGCCCGCCGCCACCGCCCACGAGGCCGTGCAGTGGCTCTACCTCGGTTATCTCGCCGCGGTGAAGGAGCAGAACGGCGCCGCGATGTCGCTCGGCCGCACCTCCACCTTCCTCGACGTCTACCTCCAGCGGGACCTGGCGGACGGCGTCCTCGACGAGACGCGCGCCCAGGAACTGATCGACGACTTCGTGATCAAGCTGCGGATCGTCCGGTTCCTGCGCACCCCCGAGTACGACGCCCTGTTCTCCGGCGACCCGACCTGGGTGACGGAGTCCATCGGCGGCATGGGCAGCGACGGCCGCACCCTGGTCACCCGCACCTCCTTCCGGTTCCTGCAGACCCTCTACAACCTCGGCTCTGCCCCCGAACCCAACCTCACCGTCCTGTGGTCGCCCCGACTGCCCGGCGGCTTGCAGGAGTTCTGCGCCCGGGTGTCGGTCGACACCAGCGCCGTCCAGTACGAGTCCGACGACCTGACGCGCCCGCGCACCGGAGACGACACCGCCATCGCCTGCTGCGTCTCGGCCATGGCGGTCGGAAAACAGATGCAGTTCTTCGGAGCGCGCGTCAACCTCGCAAAGGCCTTGTTGTACGCGATCAACGGTGGCCGCGACGAGATGACCGGCGAACAGGTCGCGCCCGCCGCGCCCCCTCTGACCGGCGAGTACCTCGACCACGAGGAACTGTCGGCGGCCTATGACCACGTCCTGGACTGGCTGGCCCGGACGTACGTCAACGCGCTCAACGTCATTCACTACATGCACGACAAGTACGCCTATGAACGCCTCGAGATGGCGCTGCACGACTACCCCGTGCACCGCTTCATGGCCTGCGGCATCGCCGGCCTGTCGGTGGCCGCGGACAGCCTGTCGGCCGTCAAGTACGCGCGGGTGAAGGTGGTCCGGGACGCCACCGGCCTCGCCGTCGACTTCCGCACCGAGGGTGACTTCCCGGCGTACGGCAACAACGACGACCGCGCCGACAGCATCGCCGTCGGCCTGGTCGAGACCTTCATGGCGAAGGTGCGCCAGTACCCCACCTACCGGGGTGCCGAACACACCCAGTCGGTCCTCACCATCACTTCGAACGTCGTCTACGGCAAGCACACCGGCAACACTCCCGACGGCCGCCGCGCCGGACAGCCCTTCGCCCCCGGCGCCAACCCGATGAACGGCCGTGACCGCCACGGCGTCGCCGCCTCCGCCCTCTCGGTCGCCAAACTCCCCTACGAGCAGGCCCGCGACGGCATCTCCCTGACCACGACCATCACGCCCGAGGGCCTGGGCCACAACCCGGCCGAACGCGCGGGCAATCTGGTGGGCATCCTCGACGCCTACACGGCGGCCGGCGGCTTCCACATGAACGTCAACGTCCTCGACCGCACCATCCTGGAAGACGCGATGGAGCACCCGGAGAACCACCCGGACCTGACCATCCGGGTCTCCGGATACGCCGTCAACTTCGTCCGCCTGACCCGGGAGCAGCAGCTCGACGTGATCAGTCGCACCTTCCACGGTTCGCTGTGAGCACGATGACCCGCGGCCGGATCCACTCCTGGGACCTGTCCACCGGCGTCGACGGTCCCGGGACCCGGTTCGTCCTCTTCGTCTCCGGCTGCCCGCTGCGCTGCCTGTACTGCGCCAACCCGGACACCTGGCACATGCGCGACGGCAAGGAGACGACCGCCGACGAGGTGATGACGGAGATCGAGAAGTACCGCGCCTTCATCACCACGGCAGGCGGCGGCGTGACCATCACCGGCGGCGAACCGCTCCTCCAGTCCGCCTTCACCGGCGAGATCCTGCGCCGCTGCAAAAAGGCCGGACTGCACACCGCCCTCGACACCTCCGGCTTCCTCGGCGCCCGCGCCACCGACGAACTCCTCGCCGACATCGACCTGGTCCTGCTGGACATCAAGTCCTTCGACGTCCCCACCTACCACGCCCTCACCGGCGGCGAACTCACCCCCACCCTGCACTTCGCCACCCGCCTCGACCACCTCGGCGTACCGATGTGGATCCGCTACGTCCTGGTTCCCGGCTGGACCGACGACCTGCCGCGCGTGGACGCCCTGGCCCGTTTCGTCGCGGGCCTCGGCACGGCCGAGCGGGTGGACGTCCTGCCCTTCCACAAACTCGGCGCCGCCAAGTACGACGCCCTGGGGATCCCCTTCCCGCTGCGCGACAATCCGGTCCCCGACTCCGACCTGACTGAGAACGTCCGCGCCCGCTTCCGGGAGCACGGCGTCGCAGCTTACTGACCGCCGGCCCCAACAGGCCTTCAGGACAGGGCCGTTCAGCCCCACAGCGACAGACCTTCGGCATCCGGCGGTGTCCGGTGCGCGGCACGAGAGTAAGTGACGTCAGGCAACCTCCTGAACGCCCTGAAGGGAATCACGATCATGGCCGTGCACGAGCACCCGCACCGGACTTCCGGCTTCCACCTGCCGTCGTTCCGCAGAGCCCGGACCGCATCCGAACCGGCCGTGTTGGAGGTCACCGACACGCACACCGTGCAGGCATACGCCTTCGCGTCCCTGCGCCTGCTCACCGGGTTCGTCTTCCTGTGGGCGTTCCTCGACAAGACCTTCGGCTTCGGCTACGCCACCCCGTCCGGCAAGGGCTGGATCGACGGCGGCTCGCCGACCAAGGGCTTCCTCGGCTCCGTCGCCGCCGGGCCGATGGAGTCCGCCTTCCACTCCTGGGCCGGCGACACCTGGGCCGACTGGCTGTTCATGCTGGGCCTGCTCGGTATCGGCCTCGCTCTGGTCGCGGGGGTCGCGCTGCGGCTCGCCGCCGTCGCGGGCACCGTGATGATGGCGCTGATGTGGATCGCCGAGTGGCCGCCCGCCAAGCACCTCTCCGACGGCTCGCCGAGCATGTCCACCAACCCGTTCGTCGACTACCACGTCATCTACGCCGTCGCCCTGATCGTCCTGGCTGCTGTCGCTGCAGGCGACGCCCTGGGCCTCGGCCGGCTCTGGGCCAAGCTGCCGGTCGTCCGCTACCACGGCTGGCTGCGCTGACCGACGAGACGCGGTGGGCCGCCCTCGGCCCACCGCACTGTGCCACACAGGGGCGGCCGGACCCGAACGGGGACCAGCGGCCTCTGCCCGAAAAGACCCCCGAAGACGACGCTGCAATCGCGTCGCCCGCCCCAGGAGGCAGAGACCATGCAGGGAACCATCACGATCGGCCTCGACGGATCACCGGAGAGCCGGGCCGCAGCGGAATGGGCAGCCCGTGAGGGGAAGCTGCGCGGCCTGGCCCTGAAGATCGTCCATGTCTGGGAGCCGGTGCCCGACCCGATGGCGCAGGCGCCGCTGGTCGGGGCCGAGACCCAGCAGCACTGGACCGAGCGAATACCGCGCGAAGCCGCCGACGGGCTCCGCCGGCGCCATCCCGGCGTCAGGGTGACCGTCGAGCAACTGTCGGGCACGCCCGGTGACGTGCTCGCCGAGGCGGCGAAGGACACCGAACTGCTCGTTCTCGGCTCGCGCGGCCTGGGCGGCATCGGTGGCTTCCTGGTCGGCTCGGCCGGCCTGAGCGCCGTGGCCCACACCGGGCGACCCGTGGTCCTGGTCAGGGCCGGGGAGCAGTGCGTCGACGAGCACGAGCCGGACCCGGCGGGAGTCCCCTCTGCCGCGGCACCCTTCCGGCCCGTCGTCCTGGGCCTGGACACCGACCACCCCGACGACACGCTGATCGAATTCGCATGTGAGGCCGCAAAGCTCCGCGCCACTTCGTTGCGCGTCGTGCACGGCTGGTTCCCGCCGCCGTACTACGCGTACGGGATGCCCGTGAATCCGCCCCTGCACGCAGCGCTCTCCCTGAGCGAGCAGGAGGCACTCGCCGAGGTGCTGCGCCCCTGGCGGCAGAAGTACCCGGACGTCGAGGTCGTGGAGGAGTCCCACTACGGCAGCGCCGCCGTGCTCCTCCTCGACGCGGCACAGACGGCGTCCCTCGTGGTCGTCGGCCGGCGCATCCGGCGCACTCCCCTCGGCGCCCACATCGGCCATGTCACGCACGCCGTGCTGCACCACTCCACCGCCCCCGTCGCCGTCGTCCCCCACGACTGACCGACACCGAGACTCCTGGGAGAGAACCACCATGAAGGCAGCTGTCGTACGAGCCTTCGGCAAGCCCCTGATCATCGAGGAGCGCCCCGACCCCGAGCCCGGCCCCGGGCAGGTCCGGATCCGTGTCGAGGCCTCCGGGCTGTGCCACACCGACATCCACGCCGCGCAAGGCGACTGGCCCGTCAAGCCGAACCCGCCGTTCGTCCCCGGACACGAGGGCGTCGGACTCGTCGAAAAGCTCGGCGAGGGCGTCACCCACCTGGCCGTCGGCCAGCGGGTGGCCGTGCCCTGGCTGGGCAAGGCCTGCGGGCGGTGCGAGCACTGCCTGTCCGGCTGGGAGACCCTGTGCGAGCAGCAGATCAACACCGGCTACGGCTGCGACGGCGGGTACGCCGAGAAGATGCTGGCCTGGGCCGACTTCGCCCAGCCCGTGCCCGACGGCGTCAGCGCCGTCGACGCCGCCCCGCTGACCTGCGCCGGCGTGACGACGTACAAGGCGCTCAAGGTCGCCGGCGTGCGGCCGACCCAGCTCGTCGCCATCTCCGGGATCGGCGGGCTCGGCCACCTCGCCGTGCAGTACGCGAAGATCGCGGGCGCCACTGTGGCGGCCATCGACGTCACCGACGAGAAGCTCGAACTCGCCACCGCGCTCGGCGCGGACCTCGTCATCGACGCTCGCAAGGACGACGTCGGCGAGGTCCTCAGGCAGCACGGAGGAGCGCATGCCGCGATCGCGCTCGCAGTGAACGACGCCGCCTTCGAGGCCGCCAACTCCGGTCTGCGGCGCGGCGGCAAGCTGGTCATGGTCGCGCTGCCCGCGCACGGCACGGTCCGCGTCCCGATCTTCGACACCGTCCTGAACGGCACGAGCGTCATCGGCTCGATCGTCGGCACCCGCCAGGACCTCGCCGAGGTCTTCCAGCTGCACGCCGCCGGACAGACCCAGGTGATCTGCGAGACCCGCCCCCTGGCCTCCGTGAACGAGTCCATCGACGAGGTGCTGCGCGGCGAGGTCAAGGCCCGGATCGTCTTCGACATGAGCGCGGGGCGGTGACGACGATGGACCTCCCACTCGTCGTCGGCGTCGACGGCTCCGAGCCCAGCCTCCGGGCCGTCGACTGGGCGGCCGACGAGGCCGCCCTGCGCGGGGCGCCGCTGCGGGTGGTGTACGCCTCTCTCCGGGAGCGGTACGAGGGTTCCTCACTGGCCAAGGACCTGGGCAAGCCGTCCGAGCAGGTCATGGCCGAGGACATCGTCCGGACCGCCGCACAGCGGGCCCACCTGCGCCAGAGCGGTGTCAACATCTCCACCGAGGTGCTGCCAGAGGAACCCGAGTACGCGCTGGTGCATGAGAGCCGCAGCGCCTCCGCGCTGGTGCTCGGCACCCGTGGCCGCAGTGGTTTCGTCGACATGCTGCTCGGCTCGGTCAGCCTGGCCGTCGCCGCCCACGCGGCCTGCCCGGTGATCGTGCTGCGCGGCAGTCACGACAACCAGGTCCGTGCGGGAGACCACGGCCACGTCGTCCTGGGCGTCGGTGAGCACGGGACGGATTCCGCCGCCCTGCGCTTCGCCGTCCAGGAGGCGAGGCTGCGCGGCGCGACTCTGGACGCCGTACGGACCTGGAGGTGCCCGGCCCACGAGACCACCGACCACCCGCTGCTCGCCGGTGAACCCGCGCGGCTGCACGAACAGCACGCCGCCGAGGTCCTCGCGGACGCGCTGCAGGGCGCCCCTGCCGACGTGAAGGTGCGTCCGCGTACGGTCGAGGGTCCGGCCCGTCGACTGCTCCTGGCCGCCTCCCACGAGGCCGACCTCCTGGTGGTCGGCGCCCGGCGCCACCCTGAGCACCTCGGACTCCAACTGGGGCGCGTCGCACATGCGGTGCTGCACCACTCCGCCTGCCCGGTGGCCGTCGTACCCGAACAGGCGTGAACGCGATGTCCACGCTCGAGAACCAGTACGCCACCGCACTGTCCGACGCGCACTGGCGTGCCGCCAACCACCTGGCGGCGGGCCAGATCTGTCTGATGTCCAACCCGCTGCTGACCGAGCCGCTGCGGCCCGAGCACATCAAGCCCCGGCTGCTGGGTCACTGGGGCACCTCGCCCGGCCTGGACGCGCTGTGCGTGTGGGGGCCGGGGCACGGCGGCCCGTCCGTGCCGGCCAACTCGTGGCTGGAGGGCAGCTACAGCGAGACCTACCCCGACGTCTCCCGGGACGCGGCGGGGATGGGGCGGCTGTTCCGGCAATTCTCCTTCCGCGGCGGGGTGCCCAGCCATGTGGCTCCCGAGACGCCCGGCTCGATCCACGAGGGCGGCGAGCTCGGCTACTCGCTGTCCCATGCCTACGGTGCCGCCTTCGACAATCCTGACCTGCCGGTGGCCTGTGTGATCGGGGACGGTGAGGCGGAGACCGGGCCGTTGGCCGCCTCCTGGCACTCGAACAAGTTCCTCGACCCGGTGCACGACGGTGCAGTCCTGCCGATCCTGCACCTGAACGGCTACAAGATCGCCAACCCGACGGTGCTGTCCCGTCTCCCGGAAGTCGAACTCGACTCGTTGCAGCGCGGCTACGGCCACCATCCGATCCATGTCACGGGCGACGACCCGCGCGAGGTGCACCGGGCCATGGCGGCGGCGATGGACGACGCGCTGGACCGGATCGCCGTGATGCAGCAGACCGCCCGTGAGGGCGGGGTCGCCGAGCGGGTGCATTGGCCGGTGATCGTGCTGCGGACGCCGAAGGGGTGGACCGGCCCGGCCGAGGTGGACGGCGTGCCCGTCGAGGGCACCTGGCGGGCTCACCAGGTTCCGCTGGCCGGCGTCCGCGAGAACCCGGAGCACCTGCGGCAGCTGGAGGCGTGGCTGCGGTCGTACCGGCCCGAGGAGCTGTTCGGGCCCGACGGCGCGCGGCGGCTCGGCGCGACCCCTCGCGCCAACGGCGGTCTCCTGCTGCGCGACCTGCGGCTACCCCTGGCTGATCCACCGCCTCGCCTACCGGCGCACCGGTCACCGGAACCTGCACGTGCGCGGGTACAAGGAGTCGGGGACCACGACCACGCCGTTCGACATGGTCGTCCGCAACGACCTGGACCGCTACCGGCTGGTCATGGACGTCGTCGACCGGGTCCCCGGTCTCGGCGTCCGCGCCGCTGCCGTACGCCAGCAGATGGCCGACGCGCGCACCCGCCACCACGCGTGGATCCGCGAGCACGGCACCGACCTGTCGTCAGCTCCACCGTAGTTCGCCTTTCCCCCGCACGATGCGCACGAATCCCGTGACGGCCGGCAGTCCCGGCCTGCTCACGACGGCATCGATCTTCGTACGGGCGTACGCCAGAGTCGCTTCGTCCACGGGGCCGTCGGAACGCAGCCGCACGGTGGGCGTCGCCTGGGCGTGGTCGGTGGTCATGGGTTCCTCCATCGGCCACCGGAATGCTGGGGGACTCGAACGTTCGGCGTGATTCAGGCCGCGGTGCCGGGGAGCCACAGGTCGGGGCCGAAGACCTCGTGGCGGATGCGCCGTGCGGGCACCCCGGCGGCGAGCAGCTGTCCGCGTACCACGCGCATGAAGGGGAGCGGACCGCACAGGAACACCGTTGCTTTGTGGCGGAGTCGGATGCCGTCCAGGACCATCGGACCGGTGCGGGCGTCGGGTTCCTCCGCTCCGGGGCGTTCGTACCAGAAGACGGCGCGGGCACCCGGAAGCCGTCCGACGAGGTCGTGTGCCTCGGCGCGCAGTGCGTGGTCGCCGGGGGAACGGTCGGCGTGAACGCGGTCGTGGAGCAGGGCGGAGACCTCACCGTCCGGCCCGGCGGCCCCTGTCACGATCGGCGCCCTGAACGGACGCCGGCGCGAGGGCGGCGCCGATGCGCGCTACGGCCGTGCCGTCTGCTCATGGGCGGGACGGTCCTGCGTACGGCCGTAGTAGGCGAGGCGCATGAGCTCCTGCATGTCGTCGAGCATGGGCATCCGCGGGTTGGCGGGCGCGCACTGGTCCTCGTAGGCGTTGAGGGCCTGCTGGGGCAGGGCGTCGAGGAACGCGCGCTCGTCGACGTCGAGGGCCTGGAACGTCGGCTCGATGCCCACCGCGTCGCGGAGCCGCTCCACCGCCGAGGCCAGCGACTCGACGCCCTCGGCGGGCGTGGTGGCGGGCAGGCCGAGGGCGCGGGCGATGTCCTGGAAGCGTTCCGGAGCACGGTAGTTCTCGTACTTGGGCCAGCCGGTGAGCTTCGTGGGGACGGTGCCGTTGTAGCGGATGACGTGCGGCAGCAGAACGGCGTTGGTGCGGCCGTGCGCGATGTGGAAGGTGGCGCCGAGGGTGTGGGACATCGCGTGGACGATGCCGAGGAACGCGTTGCCGAAGGCCATGCCCGCGATGGTGCCGGCGTTGTGCATCTTCTCCCGGGCCCTGGGCTGTGCCGCGCGGTCGTTCACCGCGGCCTCGATGTTGTCGAAGATCAGCCGGATCGCGTGCAGGGCCGGGCCGTCGGTGAAGTCGCTGGCGTAGACAGACACGTACGCCTCGACGGCGTGGGTGAGGGCGTCGAAGCCGCTGTCGGCGGCCAGTGCCCGGGGCAGCCCGGTCGTGAGCAGCGGGTCGACGATGGCCACGCTGGGGGTGAGCGCGTAGTCGGCCAGCGGGTACTTCTTGCCGGTGGCGGGATCCGAGATGACGGCGAACGGGGTCACCTCGGCACCGGTGCCGGAGGTGGTGGGGATGCACACCAGGCGGGCCAGCCCGCCCAGTGTCGGGAAGCGGAAGGCGCGCTTGCGGATGTCGGAGAACTTGTGCCGCATGTCGGCGAAGTCGACGTCCCTGCCCTCGGCCTGCTGCTCGTACAGCAGCCACATCACCTTGGCCGCGTCCATGGGGGAGCCACCGCCCAGCGCGATGATGGTGTCGGGGCGGAAATCACCCATCAGCCGGGCGCCACGCCGCACGGAGTCGATGCTGGGCTCGGGTTCGACGTTGTCGATGACCTGGATGGTGACCGGCTCCCGGCGCCGCCGCAGCACACGCTCGACCCGGTCGACGAGGCCGAGGCGGGTCATCGTCGCGTCGGTGACGACGGTGACGCGGTGGACGTCCGGCATGGAGGTCAGGTAGCGGATGGACTGCGGCTCGAAATAGATCTTCGGTGGGACCTTGAACCACTGGAGGTTGTTGTGGCGCACCGAGACGCGCTTGACGTTCAGGAGCTGGGCCGCGGAGACGTTGTTGGAGACCGAGGTGCTGCCCCAGGAGCCGCATCCCAGTGTCAGTGACGGCAGCAGGCTGTTGTAGATCCCGCCGATCGCGCCCTGCGACGAGGGTGAATTGACGATGACCCGTACGGTCTTCATGCGTCGGCCGTACGCCTCGGCCAGGGCGCTGTCCTCGGTGTGGATGACGGCGCTGTGGCCCTGCCCGTGAAAGTCGACCATGTCGGCGGCGAGGTCGAAGCCCCGCTGCTCGGATTCGGCGCGCAGGACTGCGAGGACCGGGCACAGTTTCTCCCGGGTGAGCGGTTCCTGCGGGCCGACCTGAGCGGCCTCGACCAGGATGAGGGACGTGTCGGCCGGTACGGTGAACCCGGCCTGCTCGGCGATCCACGCCGGGCTCTGGCCGACGGCCGCGGAGTTCACCTTGGGCTCGCAGTCGGCCACCGTGGCCTTGTCGGCCGACCGGGAGGCCGGGAACAGGAACGCCTCCAGCTTCGCCTTCTCCTCGGCGGTCGCCACGTGGGCGTGCAGCGTACGGAATTCGGCCAGGGCGGCGTCGTAGATCTCCTCGTCCAGGATGACGGCCTGCTCGGAGGCGCAGATCATGCCGTTGTCGAACGACTTGGACAGCACCAGGTCGTTGACGGCCCGGCGCAGCTCGGCGCTCTTGTGCACGTACGCGGGGACGTTGCCGGCGCCCACGCCCAGGGCGGGCTTGCCGGCCGAGTAGGCGGCCTTGACCATGGCGTTGCCGCCGGTGGCCAGGATGAGCGAGACACCCGGGTGCCGCATCAGGGCGCCGGTCGCCTCGACGGAGGGGGTTTCGATCCACTGCACGCAGTGCTCGGGCGCACCCGCCGCGACCGCCGCGTCGCGCACGACACGGGCCGCCTGTGCGCTGCAGCGTTGGGCGGAGGGGTGGAAGGCGAACACGACCGGGTTGCGGGTCTTCAGCGCCATCAGCGCCTTGAAGATCGTGGTGGAGGTCGGGTTCGTGACCGGTGTGACCGCGCACACGACGCCGACGGGCTCGGCTACCTCGATCATGTCGTCGATGTCGTCGCGGGCGATGACCCCGACCGTCTTCATCGGGCCCATGCTGTGCGTGACGTGTTCACAGGCGAACATGTTCTTGGCGGCTTTGTCCTCGAAGACTCCGCGTCCGGTCTCGTCCACGGCGAGTCGCGCCAGCGCGGTGTGCTGGTCCAGGGCGGCGACCGAGGCCTTCTTCACGATGTGGTCGACCTGCTCCTGGTCGAGCGTCTCGTAGTCGGCCAGTGCCTTGAGTCCGTTCGCCACAAGCCGGTCCACCGCGATGGCACTGTCGGACGGTGCCTCGGTGAGTCCGGTGGTCTCGCTGCGGTCGTCGTGGCGGGTCATGGTGGGCGAGCCTCCGTCGTCGAGAGACCGCCGCCGCAGGGGCGGCGGCGCGGGGTGAGAGCACGGGGTGGGAGCGGCACTGCGGGGGATCGGTGCCGCTCCCCCCGGCAGCGTCTCTCTTCAGCGGGGCCCGCCCCCAGGTCCCGCCGGTCCCTTCGGAGGGCTGACCGGTCCCGAATCGATGCGGCTGTTCAGCCCGTTGACAACGCCGACCACTCCGTCCACCCGATACGTCAGCCGGATCGCGAGCGGGATGTCGTCTCGTTGGCTGACGGTCCCGGCTAGCGTGACCATGCCGTCCCGGACCGACACGGTCACCGTGTCGGCCGGCAGGCCCAGGGCACGGGTCACCACCTCGTCGGACACCTCCTGGCGGATCTCGTCGTCGGTGCGCAGGAAGACACGCAGCAGATCCCGGCGGGTGGCGATGCCGATCAACCGGTCCTCCTCGTCGACGACCGGAAGGCGTTCGACGCCGTGACGTTCCATCACGCGCGCGGCGTCCGCGATCCGCTGCTCCGGATGCACCGTGACCGCGGGCGTCGTCATCAGTTCCTGTGCGGTGCCGGCCCCGGCGCGGGTGACCGCGGCCGCCCGAAGGGCCCCGCGCCTCAGCGGAGGGATGCGGAGCCTTCCCCTCCGGTCGGATGCGGACCTGGTTGCCTGGTGCCGGATCAAATCCGTCTCGGAGACCACGCCCACGACTTTGTCGTCGTGATCCACGACGGGCAGCCCGCTGATCTGATGCCGGTCCAGCAACCGCACCAGATCCTTGAACGACGTGTCCCGGTGCGCCTCGACGACGTCGCCTGTCATCACCTCACCGACGATGCGGGCCATGGCACTCACTTCCTTCCTCATCCGGTGTCCAGGTCGGGTCGTCCACCGGATCTGCGTGCAGGGCGGGCCGTCGCCGGCCGGATCTGGTACCTGGGTCAAGGCTCCCTCCCGCGCCTCGTGCCGAGCAGGGCCGAGTGTCCTGTGCGGAGGGTCCGACCCGCTCACGGCTCGGTGGGCGGGTTTCCGAGCGCGGCCCGTCCTGCCTCCAGGCGGGCGACCGGGACGCGGAACGGCGAGCAGGAGACGTAGTCGAGGCCCGCCGTATGGAAGAAGTGGACCGAGTCCGGATCCCCGCCGTGTTCACCGCAGACGCCGATCTTCAGGTCAGGTCGCTGCGCGCGCCCCTCGTCGACGGCGATCCGCACCAGCCGGCCCACGCCGGTGACGTCCAGCGTCTCGAACGGTGAGGCGGCGAAGATGCCCTTGTCGAGGTAGGCGGAGAAGAACGCGGCCTCGACGTCGTCGCGGGAGAAGCCCCAGGTGGTCTGGGTGAGGTCGTTGGTGCCGAAGGAGAAGAACTCCGCCTCCTCGGCGATCCGGCCGGCCGTGAGCGCGGCCCGCGGCAGCTCGATCATGGTGCCGACCGGGCAGTGCACCGGGACGCCGGACTCATCAACGACCTCGGCAAGGACGCGTTCCACCTCTTTGCGCTCGATCCGCAGCTCCTCGACCGCGCCGACGAGCGGCACCATGATCTCCGCCTTGGGGGAGCCCCCTGCCCTCGTGCGCGCCACGACCGCCTCGGCGATCGCCCGCACCTGCATGGCGACCAGTCCCGGCACGACCAGGCCCAGGCGGACACCGCGCAGGCCGAGCATCGGGTTCTCCTCGTGCATGCGGTTGACGGCGTCGAGCAGCTCGGTGTCGTGCGGGTCCGGGTGCTCGCCCCGGGCCTCGGCGGTGGCGATGCGCACGGCGAGGTCGGTCCGGTCGGGCAGGAACTCGTGAAGAGGCGGGTCGATGAGCCGGATGGTGACCGGCAGGCCGTCCATCGCCTCCAGGATGCCGACGAAGTCCTGGCGCTGGAGCGGCAGCAGTGCGCCCAGAGCCGCCTCGCGCTCGGTCTCGTCGCGGGCCAGGATCATCGCCTCGACCAGCTTGCGGCGCTCGCCGAGGAACATGTGCTCGGTGCGGCACAACCCGACGCCCTGCGCGCCGAACCGCCGGGCCCGGGCGGCATCCTCGGGCGTGTCGGCGTTCGCCCGCACCTCAAGACGCCGCACCCCGTCGGCCCGCTCCATGGCCCGGGCCACGGCGTCGACCAGTCCCGTCGACCGCTCACCGGTCTCGAAGTACCGCATCACCGCGGAGTCGACCAACGGAGCGGCACCCAGGTACACGGCGCCCCCGGAGCCGTCGACGGAGACGACGGTGCCCTCCTCGACGACGGTGTCTCCCACGGTGAAGCGCCGCGCCGCGGTGTCCACGGAGAGCTCCTCGGCGCCGCACACGCACACCCTGCCCATGCCGCGGGCGACCACGGCCGCGTGGCTGGTCTTGCCGCCCCGGCTGGTCAGCACCGCCTGTGCGGCGATCATGCCGGGGAGGTCGTCGGGGGTGGTCTCCTGGCGTACGAGGACGACCTTCTCGCCCGCGGCGGCGCGGCGGACGGCTTCGGCCGAGTCGAACACGGCGGCGCCCACGGCCGCACCCGGCGAGGCCGGCAGACCGTGCGCCAGCGCCTCGCCGACGGCCGCGGTGTCGAACCGGGGGAACATCAGCCGGGCGAGGCCGTCCCCGCTCACGCGGGACAGACCCTCATCGGCGGTGATCAGGCCCTCGTCGACCAGCTCGGCGCCGATGGCGAACGCGGCTTCGGCGGTGCGCTTGCCCACCCGGGTCTGCAGCATCCACAGCCGGCCGCGCTCGATGGTGAACTCGATGTCGCACAGGTCGCGGTAGTGGGTCTCCAACGTCCGCAGGCTGCCGAGCAGTTGGGTGTACGAGGCTGGGTCCAGTTGCTCCAGGGCGGTCAGCGGGACGGTGTTGCGGATGCCGGCGACGACGTCCTCGCCCTGCGCGTTCGCCAGATAGTCCCCGTAGAGGCCGGGCAGTCCCGTGGCCGGGTCGCGGGTGAAGGCGACGCCGCTGCCGGAATCGGGGCCGAGGTTGCCGAAGACCATGGTCTGCACGTTGACCGCGGTGCCCAAGTCGTCGGCGATGTGCTCGCGTCGGCGGTAGACGCGGGCGCGTTCGCCCCGCCAGGACTCGAAGACGGCGAGAACGGCCCGGCGCAGCTGCTCGTCCGGGGACTGCGGGAAGTCCTCTCCGGTCTCCTGACGGATGATGTCCTTGTACGTCCCGACGAGCCCCGCCAGGTCCGCCGCGTCCAGGCCCAGGTCGTTCGCCGCGCCACGGTCCCGTTTGAGGTCGGCCATGGCGTGCTCGAAGAGAGCGCCGGCGACCCCCATGACGGCGCTACCGAACATCTGTACGAGGCGACGGTAGGAGTCCCAGGCGAAGCGTTCGTTCCCGGACACCTTCGCCAGGCCGAGGACGGACTCGTCGTTGAGTCCGACGTCGAGGATCGTCTCCATCATGCCGGGCATCGAGAACCGCGCCCCGGAGCGGACGGACAGCAGCAGCGGGTCGTCGGACCGGCCCAGCCGCCGTCCGGCCGCCCGCTCCAGGGTCGTCAGGTGCTCGGTGATCTCGCCCGCCAGACCGTCCGGCTCGGCGCCGGTGGCGAGAAACGCCCGGCAGGCCTCGGTGGTGACGGTGAAGCCCGGCGGAACGGGCAGCCCCAGCCGGGTCATCTCGGCCAGGTTGGCTCCCTTGCCGCCGAGCAGGTCGGCCTTGTCACGGCCGCCCTCTGTGAAGTCGTACACGTAACGGATCATGACGCCGGTCTCCTCCGTCGGTCTCAGGGCGGGGTACAGCTCCAGCGTCGGGCCGCCGGGATCGCGAGGGGAGGTGCTGTCGGTCCCCGCCACTGGGCCTACCGGACCAGGTGGGAGCTGGAGAACTCGGCATGGTTCGTCACCGTGTCCTACTGCCGACGGCCGCTGTGGTCGCCCTGGTTGCCGTGGCAGTGAGAGGCCCTCCCGCACCGACGGCCCCAGGGTCCCTGCGGCCCCGCGCGCAAGGGCCCCGTCGGACCTCCGCCCGACCCCCTCGGCTCATGCGCGCCGGCCTGAGCCGGAGTTGGCTGGGAGCAGGGAGAACGACACAGAACAGGGAGGGCGAGGGCTTTGGGTACCAGTCTCACACCGGAGTTCTGGGAGAGGTTCGCGGTGTTGCTCGTGCTGGCGTTGGGACTCACCTGCGTCCTCGCCGCGTTCTTCGACGACCTCGTGGTCCGGCTGCAGAGCCGTCGGGTGCACCGGAGGCCTCCGGCCCAACAGTCGGCCCGGCACCGGGCGGTCCGGGAGGACCATCGCACGGCGGTGCACTCCTGACGCGTCCGGCAGACAAGGTTCCGAACGGTCCGGGGACATGGTCCCCGGCCCACTGCGGTCGACGCGCCGACGGCACGGCGATCACGCCGGGCCGTCACCTCGCGGTGGAGCCGCACGTCTCCCTCGTCCCAGAGGGCCGATCGGGCCCCGTGGGAGGGACCTCGGGCCTCTCCTGTCACGTGCGCGTGCCTCGGAGACTGAGCGTGCATCCCCCAAGGAGGTCCGCACATGTCCGCCATCACCGTCGGTCTCGACGGCTCGCCCGAAAGCCTCGCCGCCGCAGACTGGGCCGCTCGCGAGGCGGAACAACGCGACGTGCCCCTGTGCCTCGTACATGCCGATGACCCACCGCCCCCCATGTACGTCCCCTACGCGGGATTTCCGGCACTGGACGTGCTCGGCGCACGGCGCGCATGGGCCGCCGACCTGTTGCGCGAGGCCGAGACCCGGCTCGCCGGGCGCCACCCCGGGCTCCGGATCACGAGCCGTCAGGTCCAGGAACAGGCCGTCCCCGCCCTGTTGACAGCCGCCGAGGACGGGGAACTGCTGGTCCTCGGGTCCCGGGGCCTCGGCACCGTGCCCGGATTCATCGTCGGCTCGGTCGCTCTCGCCCTCGTGGCGCGCGCCGAGCGACCCGTCGTCCTCGTACGGGCCGGTGAGCGCGCCGAGGACGAGCATCTGCCGGACGACACGGGCGCCGGGTCGATCGCCACCCCCTACCGCGACATCGTCCTGGGCCTGGACGTCGAGAATCCGAACGACGCCGTCATCGAGTTCGCATTCGAGACCGCCCGTCGTCGAGTGGCCCGTCTGCGGGCGGTCCACGGCTGGACGCAGGCGGCCTCCTACGGCTATGGCGTCGCGTTGGACGCGGGGCTGAACCTCGAACTGGCGGAGGAGATACGGCAGGGGCTGGACGATGTCCTGCGGCCCTGGCAGGACAAGTTTCCTGGCGTGGAGGTCAGCGCACAGGCCGTGGTCGGCGGCGCCGGCCGTCACCTCGTACACGCGTCACGGGACGCCGCGCTGGTCGTCGTGGGACGAAAACGGCGCCAGGCCCCGGTCGGCGGCCGCATCGGCCCCGTGACCCATGGGGTGCTGCAACACGCCTCCGCGCCGGTCGCGGTGGTGCCGCACGACTGACCGGGGCCGACGCCGGAACGGCGGCGGAGGCGTGGGCCGTCCTGGTCCAGCTGAGGCCCGGACGGCCCACGCATTGGTTGCCGACATCGCGGGACGCTGGAGGCGACCAGGAAGGAGAGGAGGCAGAGCGTGAACGGCGTGATGGAGCGCCTGCCCGGTTTCCCGGTACTGCCCGAACTGTTCGGCTGGGTCGAGGGAGGGATCCCCTGGACACCTTTGCCTGCGGGACTCCACGGCATCCGCATCGAGGAACACCTGAAGGACGGGATCTACGTCCTCCGCGCCGAACTCCCCGGCATCGACTCCGACAAGGACGTCACCGTGCACGCCGACGACACGATCGTCGAGGCCGCCCGGACCATGGTCGGACAGCGTGCGGAGCGGCTCCCCGCCCTCGACGAGGAGGTCCGGCTGGTCGGCACCGTCACCCGGAGCGACCTGCTCCAGGTGTTTCTGCGCCCCGACGACGAGATCCGCGACGACGTGGTCAAGGAGGTCCTGATCCGCGCCTGGTTGCCGCCCCGCAGCGTCGACGTGGCCGTGGCGAAGGGCCTGGTCACGCTCACCGGCCACATGGAACACCGGACCGAGACAGAGATCGCCGTCTCCATGACCCGCCGGATCGACGGCGTGGTCGACGTCATCGACAAGCTCACCTACCGCCTGGACGACTCCCGAATCCGCGAGGAGCAGGCACTGCACAGCGCGGCCCACGACTGGCTGCGCGGACTGTGAGAGGAGGATCATCCCCATGACTGGCACCGTGTTGGTCACCTATGGCACCAGGAACGGATCCACGGCGCACATCGCCGAGTCGATTGCCGCCACCTTGCGTGAGAAAGGGCTGACCGTCGAGACGATGCGGGCCGCGGCCGTGCCCTTCGTGGACCGGTACGACGCGGTTGTGGTCGGCGGCGGACTGTACGCCGGCTGCTGGCACAAGGACGCCCGGACGTTCGTCCGCCGTCACCGCAAAGATCTCGCCGAGCGGCCCGTGTGGTTCTTCAGCAGCGGTCCGCTCGACGCCTCCGCCTCCGAGCGGGACATCCCGCCCGTGCGCGCGGTGCGCCGCGCGATGCAGGACCTGCACGCCCGAGGTCACGCCACCTTCGGCGGATGTCTCGAACAGGACGCGGACGGCTGGCTGGCCCGGCGGATCCTGCACTCCGGAAAGGGCGGCGACTTCCGGGACTTCGAGGCCGTCGAGGCGTGGGCGGCCGGGATCGCCGGGGAACTGAAACACTGACGGTGCTCGACAGGTCGGGCGCACGACAGTAGCAGCGGGCCTCACCAGGACGTGCCGGTGAGGCCCGTGCGGGGGTGACGCGAGGTGGCAGCCGCTCGCTTCCACGGGAGCGGGCAGGTCAAGGTGAAGATCATGGTCCGAACCGTCACCGTAGTACTCGCCGGATCGCCCGGGAGCCGGGCCGCCGCCGAGTGGGCAGCGCGCGAAGCGCGGCTGCCCGAAGTGCCTCTGAACATCGTGCACGTCAGGGAGTCGGCTCCCGAGTCCCTGGCGCACGCGGTGTCGTACAGCCGGCTCACGCCGTGGACGGTCACCGACGCCCTGCCGAGCTTCCGCAACGCGCGTGCCGTTCACGCTTTTCGCCATGGGTCAGCAGCTTCTTCATGTGCCTGGTCCTGCGCATCGGTGCGCACCTCCTCCTGGTCGTGATGAGGCTTCCGAAAGTGGCAGCCGACCATGGGCCAGGGCATGGGCCGACCAGGGACATGCGCGGGGCCGCTCAGGCCAACTCCGCTGTCGAAAAGGGACGTTCAGCCCCTGTCAGGGACGGGCCGCGTGACCGCGGCGGAGGCCGACTCTCCACTGTCTCCCCGTGCCGATGTCCGCACGTAGTGACCTGCGATAACGGAGCCCTACGTGACAGGACCCCGTGGCCGCCCGGTCCGTGCGTCCGGAGCGCTGCGGCTGCAGGCGAGGGCCGCTGTCGGCCGTATTGTTCACACGCGCCACGCCCTGCCCGCGGTGCTTCCGGTCAACTTCTGTCCGGACCGGGGCGGTGCGGTGCTGCTGCGTACCTCGGCCGTCCCGGAGCTGGTCCGTGCGATCGACGGCGCGGTGGTCGCCTTCGAGGCCGACGAGGTCGATGCGGAGGCCCACTCGGGCTGGAGCGTCGTTGTCACCGGGCGCGCCATGACCGTCACCGACCCCGTCGAGCAGCAGCGCCCTGCCCTTACCGGGTCTCGCTCCTGGGTGGCTTCCCCGGAGGAGGCCTTCGCTCGTATCGAGCCGGAGCCGGTGACCGGACGCGAGCTGGTCGCCGGACGCACGATGTACGGCGTAGACCTGAGGGCCTCCGGCTGAGTTGCTGTCCTCGGATCTGCCGGTCCTGCACGCCAGATCGAGTCAGGTGCCGGTCTGCCGGCCGAGCGGGCCTCGGCCCTGGCCGAAGCCGCGGCGAGCCCGCAGACGCAGCCCGCCTACCTCGACCTCGTCCGGCGCTCCCAGGAGGCCGACGACCTGCTCGGAGTCACCCACCAGGCGGCCTTCCAGCGGTTCGGCAAGCCGATCGACCCCGAACGGGAGAACCCATGGACAAGACGGTGGGCATGCACGACGCCGCGGAACGCGCCCTCACCATCGTCAAGGACGTCCTGGAGGGCCGCATGGACGAAGCTCGGTGAATGTTCAACGCCTCGGTCCTGGCGGCGTTCACCGACGAGGTGCGCGGGACCGGCCTTGCCACGGTCGCCGGACTGGTCGGCGCCTTCGAGGGCTTCCGCCTGAGACCCCGTGAGACCTACCGGAGAGCCACTGGCACCTGCCGGGTGAGTCGCCCCAGAAGGACCGCCCATGCTTGCCGACTCCCTCAGCGCGTCACCCACCACGCCCTGGACGGTGACAGCGCCGCTGATCGCGGTGTGCCCCGCCGTTCTCTGCATGATCGACGTCGCCCGACATCCGAACACCCGGACACCTCAGGTCTGGCCGGCCGTCTGCGCATTCGGGAACGTCTTCGGACTCATCGCCTGTCTGAAGTTCGGCCGGGCCGAGAACCGATAGCCGTCCCCGCCGCGACTTCCTCCGGCGTGCTGCGGGGGCCGTACGGCGTGCCGGTGGGGTCCTAGTGGTCCCTGCCCCCGGCGTGCGCGCGACACGAGCATCGTCCTCGGAGCCGTGTCGGAACCCGCGAGCCGCCCGGCGGTGTCCGCGCTCTGGTCCCGGCGGCCCCTCCCGCTGCATGCGAGCAGCAAGGCACAGAAGGGAAAAAGGACATGACTCTCCATCACGTGACCGTGGGTGTGGACGGTTCACTGGTCGCCGTACGGGCCCTGGACCGGGCCGCCGACGAAGCCGTACGCCGTCACACCGAACTGCGCGTCGTCTACGCAGTGCCCGACGACGACGAGGCCGGGCCCGTCCTGGCGTCGGCCGCCGCCCGCGTCGCCGTTCGCCACCCCGCCCTGCGAGTGGTGACCAAGGCCGTACAGGGAAGCGCCGTAAAGGTGCTGACTGACGAGAGCAGGTGCGCCGCCCTCACCGTCGTCGGCACGCGAGGGTTCGGCGGGGTCGCCGGCGCCCTGTTCGGCTCGGTGAGCCTGCGGCTGGCCGCACATGTGCACGGTCCGCTGATGGTCGTACGGGAGGACCACCCGTGCGATACCGGCGCCGCGCCCCCCGGTGAGCGGCCGGCGGTGCTGCTCGGTCTGCGGGGCGACGCCGACGCTCGGGCAGCGGTGTACGCCTTCGAGGAGGCGGAGCGTCGTGGCGCGTGGCTGTGGGCCCTGCACGCTCCCGACCACCGGTATGTCACGCCCGAACTGCCCTGGCTGGTCTCCGCGTCGAGCCCCGGCCGGCAGCGTCTTGCCCAGCGGGACCGGGCGGAGGCGGCCGTGCCTCGCTTCAGCCTCTCCCGTCTGCAGGAGCGGTACCCCGGCGTGAGCGTCGACGCCTGTACCGTGCGCAGCGGACCTGCCCACGCCCTGCTGGAGGCGACTCGTGAGGCGGCGGTCGTGGTCATCGGCGCTCACCGTCGGACCGGACAGCCCGGGCCGCACCTCGGCCCCGTCGCGCACACTCTGCTGCACCGCTCGCACTGCCCGGTCGTGCTGGTGCCCATCGGCCGGTGACCGGACGTTCGCGGTCGCCAAGTGGCCCTGAGACAAGGGACGTTCGGGCCGTCGACGGTGTCCTTGCAGGCCCTCGGGCGGGCGGGGCGCAGGCGGGACATTGGAAACGCGACAAGGGCTGTGACAGCCCCCTTGTGACACTCCTCGGAGGGGATGAAGATCATGGCAGTGCACAACCACCCGCAACGTCACCTGGGATTCCGTTTCCCGTCCCGGAACCGGGCGGAAGCGGCTCCGCAGGCCGCGGACACCGCGACGGCGACCGTGACCGGTGCGCACGTGCTCGCCGGGCTGCGCCTGCTGACCGGGTTCGTCTTCCTGTGGGCGTTCCTCGACAAGGCTTTCGGCTTCGGCTACGCCACACCGTCCGGCAAGGGCTGGATCGACGGCGGTTCGCCCACCAAGGGCTTCCTGAGCTCGGTCGCGGCCGGGCCGTTGGAGTCCACGTTCCACGACTGGGCGGGGGCCGGCTGGGCGGACTGGCTGTTCATGCTCGGCCTGCTGGGCATCGGCCTGGCACTCGTCTCGGGCGTCGCGCTGCGGCTCACCGCGGTGGCGGGCACGGCGATGATGGCCCTGATGTGGATGGCGGAGTGGCCCCCGGCCAAGCACCTGTCGGACGGGTCGCTGAGCATGTCCACCAACCCGTTCGCCGACTACCACCTCATCTACGCCGTTGTGCTGATCGCCCTCGCGGCGGCGGGCGCCGGCGCCACCTGGGGCCTGGGCAGGGTCTGGGCACGGCTGCCCTTCGTCAACCGCAACCGCTGGCTGCTGTGACCGCCGGCCGCAACCGTGAGCGGCTCCGAAACCGCTGGCTGCTCCGACAGCCCGCAGCGCATCGCGCCAGGGGCGCCGCCGCAGAGGGGAACATCATCCCCAGCGGCGGCGTCCTTTCGGGTGCTGTCACAGGTCGTCACCTGGCGCCACAACGGTTCTTCGGCACCGCAAAGGGACCTGTGGGTCTGCTGGAACCGCCGCACCGCGGCACGCGGTTGCCCCGGCGGCCGTCATCCCGCACGGCTGACCGCTCACGCCAGGCCGAGCAGCCACGGCCGCCGTACATCTGCCACCGCCCGACTCAGGTGGCGACCGGGGCCAGGCGGATGCCGGTGATCAGATCCGGGTGGATGCGGACCGCGTAATCCATCGCACCGCTCACCCAGGGGTGCAGCAGCTCGCGGTAGCGGGCCAGCTCCCGGGCGTCGGTGACCAGCCGGGCGTACCCGGTGATCACGACGCTCCAGCCCAGATGGGTGACGGGGTCGATGGAGTCGGCCTCGTAGGCGACCACCACGCCCGGCGCGTCCGCCTGCCGGCTGCGGGAGGTCAGGGCCGCGCCCTCGTGGGTGCGGATGACGATGTCCCCACCGTCGAGGACATGGTTGACCGGTCGCAGGGTCGGCAGCGCGTGCTGGGTGAAGACGACCCTCCCGATCGAGACACTGCCCAGCAGCCTGAAGGCCTCCGTGGCGTCGAGCGTCACGCTCTGGCGGGGTCCCGGGGAGACCGGCTGGGCTTGGTCCTGGGCCATAGGCGGTATCCGTAGGTGTTCTGGTCACTCGGCCACGGTGGTTTCGTCCGCGGGCCGATTCTGATGGATCACATCATTCGAACGGGGAGGCGGCCTTCGGTACCAGGGCCGTTCGGGCCACTCCCGGGCCTGGTGGGCCCTTCAGATCGCTACGGCCGATATGTCTGCGACAGCGCTTTTCGCCACGGCGGGAGAGGCGTCGGCGGCCTGTGGCGCGAGCCGCTCCGGGCGGGCCCGCAGCCGGTCGGGTTCGGTGGGCCCCGACTCGCGGGCGGCGGGCGACTGCGTGGGGCGTTCACCGCCGGTACTTCCCCGCTCCACGGTCAGGACCGTGCGCGAAGGTGTCCGGCGACCCATGAGGATGTCGCAGCGTGGCGGATTCTGAAACGTCCACTATGACGCCGACGGCGAAGCGAGGCCGTACGACGGTTCGATGTGACCGTGTGGCCCATCGCCGTGCTCGATTCGCGGGACCACCCTGGTAAGTGGGGGCACCCAGGAGAGTCTCGCTCGAAGGCGCCCAAGCACCACCTCGTCCTTCGAGTACGACGACCTCGACCGGCAGACCAGGGCGTCCGACGCGAACCAGAAGACGACCTACACCAACTACGACGCCATCGGCCGCGTCACCTACCTGCGGGAGGGCTCGCCCACCGCCACGCCGGTCAAGGAGTTCACCTACGACCTGCCCGGCGCGGTCGGCAGGCCCGCCTCCTCCATCCGGCACGACGCCACCGGCGACTACGTCGACTCGGTCACCGGCTACGACAGCGAGTACCGGCCGACCGGACGCGAGATCGTCGTCCCCGCGCAGGCCGACACCACCGGGCTCGCGGGCACCTACCGGTACGAATACACCTACACGCCCACCGGCAAGCCGCTCAGCGTCACCCTGCCCGCCGTCGGCGGCCTCGCCAAGGAGAAGGTCGTCACCCGCTACGACAGCGACGGCCTGCCCCAGTCCACCTCCGACCTGACCTGGCACACCTTTGACGTCACCCACTCGCCCTACGGCGAACCCCTGCGCACGGTCAGCGGCGCACAGCCCTACCGGGTGTGGACCACGAACTTCATCGACGAGCACACCGGCCGGGTCCAACGCACCGTGTGGGACCGGGAGACCGACAGCTCCCACCGGATCTCAGACTCCTACTACTCCTACGACCGGGCGGGCAACGTCACCTCCAGCGCCCGCAAACAGACCGCTTGATTTACACCAGGTGCCTGCAGGGTTAGGTTGCCTGGAGCGCAACAATGCCTCCAGACAACCCGACTTCAGGCTCTAGAAGAAGCCGAGCTTCTTCGGCGAGTACGACACCAGGAGGTTCTTGGTCTGCTGGTAGTGCTCCAGCATCATCTTGTGTGTCTCGCGGCCGATCCCCGACTGCTTGTAGCCGCCGAACGCCGCGTGGGCCGGGTAGGCGTGGTAGCAGTTCGTCCAGACCCGGCCCGCCTGGATCGCGCGGCCCGCGCGGTACGCGGTGTTGATGTCGCGGGTCCAGACGCCCGCGCCGAGCCCGTACAGCGTGTCGTTGGCGATCTTCAGCGCGTCGTCGAAGTCGTCGAAGGACGTCACCGAGACGACCGGGCCGAAAATCTCCTCCTGGAAGATCCGCATCCGGTTGTCGCCCTCGAAGATGGTCGGCTGGACGTAGTAGCCGCCCTTCAACTCACCGTCGTACTCGATGCGTTCGCCGCCGGTGAGGACCTTCGCGCCCTCCTGTCGGCCGACGTCGAGGTAGGAGAGGATCTTCTCCAGCTGGTCGTTGGAGGCCTGGGCGCCGATCATCGTGTCGGTGTCGAGCGGATGGCCCGGCTTGATGAGGCGGGTGCGGGCCACCGCCGCCTCCATGAACTCGGTGTAGTGGCCGCGCTGGACGAGCGCCCGGGACGGGCAGGTGCACACCTCGCCCTGGTTGAGGGCGAACATCGTGAACCCTTCGAGGGCCTTGTCGCGGAAGTCGTCGTCGTGCGCCCAGACGTCGTCGAAGAAGATGTTCGGGGACTTGCCGCCCAGTTCGAGCGTGACCGGCTTGATGTTCTCCGAGGCGTACTGCATGATCAGCCGCCCGGTGGTGGTCTCCCCGGTGAAGGCCACCTTCGCCACCCGCGGACTGGACGCCAGCGGCTTGCCGGCCTCGACGCCGAAGCCGTTGACGATGTTCACGACGCCGGGCGGCAGCAGATCCGCGATCAGTCCCATCCAGTAGTGGATGGACGCCGGGGTCTGCTCGGCCGGTTTGATGACGACCGCGTTGCCGGCGGCGAGGGCGGGCGCCAGCTTCCAGGTCGCCATCAGGATCGGGAAGTTCCACGGGATGATCTGCGCGACGACCCCGAGCGGCTCGTGGAAGTGGTACGCCACGGTGTCGTCGTCGACCTCGCTCAGCGAACCCTCCTGCGCCCGGATGGCCCCCGCGAAGTAGCGGAAGTGGTCGATGGCGAGGGGAATGTCCGCGGCCAGCGTCTCCCGTACCGGCTTGCCGTTCTCCCAGCTCTCCGCGACCGCGAGCGGTTCGAGGTAGGCCTCCATCCGGTCGGCGATCTTGAGGAGGATGTCGGAGCGCTCCGTCACGGACGTCCGGCCCCAGCCCGGCGCCGCCGCGTGCGCCGCGTCCAGCGCCCGCTCCACGTCCTCCGCGGTGCCCCGCGCGATCTCGGTGAACGGCTGCCCGTTCACCGGCGACGGGTTCTCGAAGTACTGTCCGCGGGCCGGCGGCACGTACGCGCCGCCGATGAAGTGGTCGTAGCGCGCCTGGTAGGAGACGATCGCGCCCTCGGTGCCGGGCGCCGCGTAACGGGTCATGGTGGCCTGCCTCCTTGCAGATGCGCTGCCCGTCGTGGGCAGCTCCGCGCGCAGGCTAGGGAACCGGACGTTGCGCCCCCGTTGCGCCGCAGGTCAGTGCGGCGCAGGTCAGTGCGGCGGAGCCGCCAGCTCAGTCTCCAGTGCCGCCAGCCGGTACCGGACGAGCGCCGTCGGCCGCACCGCCGCGAGCGCCCGCCACACCTCGACGTCGTCCTCGCCCCAGGGCGCGTGCGCCCACTCCGCGAGCAGATCGGGATCGCGGCGCGCGATCAGCGCCGACCGCAGCCCGTCCGCGAGCCGCTGACGCAGCCGTACCACCGCGGGGGCCTGCGACCCCGGCAGCAGCGGTCCCGGATACGCCGCCACGGCCGCCGTCACCGCTCCCGCCGCCAGACGCCGCTCCACCACGGCCGCGTCCGACTCGACCGGAACGGTCAGCCGGTACGGCCGGGACGCCAACAGTCCTGGACCCAACAGCCGTCTCAGCCTCGCCAGTTCGGCCCGGAGGGTCACCGGGGTCACCGACTCGTCCTCGTAGAGTGCGCAGAGCAGTTCGTCGCCGGTCAGGCCCTCCGGGTGGCGGGACAGCAGCACCAGCAGCTCGCTGTGGCGCCGGCCGAGCCGCAGACGGTGGCCGTCCAGGTGGAGCTCCGCCTCGTCACGGCCGAGCGCCGTCAGCGCCGGTGCCTCGTCGGCCGGGGCCGGCGGATCGAGCAGCGCCAGCTGCGACTCCGCGGCCCGGGCCACCGCCTGGACGAAGCCGAGACTGTGCGGGTGCGCCAGCCGGTCGCCACCGGTGATGTCGACGGCGCCCAGCACCCGCCCCGTGCGCGGATCGTGCACCGGCGCCGCCGCACACGTCCACGGCTGCACCCGGCGGATGAAGTGCTCCGCCGCGAACACCTGCACCGGCCGGTCCACCGCGACCGCCGTGCCCGGCGCGTTGGTGCCGACCGCGGCCTCCGACCAGCGCGCACCCGGTACGAAGTTCATCAGGTCAGCCCGCCGCCGGGTCGCCGGATGCCCCTCGACCCACAGCAGCCTGCCGTCCGCGTCGCACACCGCGAGCAGATGCTCGCCGTCCGCCGCGAACGTGCCCATCAGCTCCCGGAACAGCGGCATCACCCGGGCCAGCGGGTGCTCCGCCCGGTAGGCCCCGAGATCACCGTCCGTCAGCTCCACCCGCGCCGATCCTTCCGGTCCCACGCCGGCCCGCGCCGAACGACGCCACGACTCGGCCACCACGGACCGCACCGGGCGCGGCACGGTGCCCGCCGTGGTGAACGTCTCGTGTGCCCGGCGCAGCACCCGGACGCGCTCGGCAGGGTCGGCCCCCGGCTCCAGGGCCACCCACGGATCGGTCAACTCGTCCTCCTCGGACGGCGTGCGGCTTCGGACGGCGATGCGGCTGGGGACATCGTCACGCGGGGTGTTCGCGCCGACAACCGTTACGGCGTTCCTCAATCGGGGGAATCGAGCGAGGCCAGGCCGATCAGCTTCATGTAGCGGCTCCAGTCCCAGTGCACGCCCGGATCCGTGTGATCGGTCCCCGGCACCTCGACATGGCCGATCACGTGTTCCCGGTCCTTCGGGATGCCGTATCTCTCGCAGATCGACGCCGTCAGCCGTGCCGACGCCGCGTACAGGACGTCGGTGAAGTACTCCGGCCTGTCCACCCAGCCCTCGTGCTCGATGCCGATGCTCCGAGTGTTGTAGTCCCAGTTCCCCGCGTGCCAGGCGATGTCGGTCTCCCGCACGCACTGCGCGACATGACCGTCCGCCGAGCGCACCAGATAGTGCGCGGACACCCGCTGCTTCGGGTTCTGGAAGGTGGCCAGCGTGCCGGCGTAGGACTGCTGCGCGACGTGGACGATCACACGGTCGATCCGGTGCTCGTCAGGGCGCTGCGCCGGGGTGCGGTTCACGCTGCTCGCCGCCGCCCACTCGGCCCTCGGGTAGTCGACGACCGCGGTACGGGCGTCCGCGCGGGTCTCGGGGAGCAGCGTGTACGGGACGACGGCGAGGGCCGCGCCGGTGAGGAGCCGTCGCCTGCTGGGAAGCGGTCGTGCCCGGTCCATGGGTGCCTTTCGGAAACGTGTGCTCGCGGCACGGGGCGAGCGGCGGCGGTCACCGGCGCGGGGCCGCCGCCGTCGCGCGCAGCCGCGCGTGCAGTCCGCGGCAAGTCTCGCGCGCGGGCGGCCACTCCTTGCGGAGCTCGGCCACACACGTGCAGTTGGTGTCGCACATGTCGGCCGACGGCGACTCCACCCTCCCCGTCGTGTGCCGGTGGGTGTCGAGTTCCCCCGACCCGTGGTCGCGCGCCGCCCACCGCGTCCGGCTCGATGTCCCTCGTGCGCACGCACCAGCACGGGCCGTGTGGTGCCCAGGCGGCCGGCCCCGGGCGTCTCAGCCGGGCGCGCCCTCGCGGAGGTAGGCGAAGGAACCCGACTTGGCCGCCGAGTGCAGGGCGTGGAGCGTCGGCAGGGACGCCGCGAGCGGCGTGTGCGTCAACTCCGCCACGGGGACCAGAGCGTACTGGTCGTGTTCGTCGCTCAGCCGTACCGCCGTCCCGCCGGTGAAGAGTCCGCCGTGGAAGAAGCAGTCCAGAACCGGTCCGGTGCCGAGCACGTCCGCGCGATGGTCGATGCCGATCAGCCGGGGCTCCGGGCCGAGGGCGATGCCCGTCTCCTCCAGCATCTCCCGCCGGGCCGCCGTCCGGGGATCCTCACCGTGGTCCAGCATTCCGCCGGGCAGCCACCACCTGCCCGACCACGGCTGACCGGGACCGTAGCGCAGCAGCAGGACGCGATCGTGTTCGTCCAGCATGACCACGCACGAGGCGATGAGCGCCTGCGGCTGGGTCCTGATCCATTCCGCGCGGGGAACCCACTCGGCCACGCGCACCTCCCCGGAGTCCGACGGAACCTCAGAGGTGACTCCCCGCGGCGTGGTGGTCCTGAACCACCCGCACGAAGGACACGGACCGCGCGAGAGTGACCGGCTCAGGCCCGTTCCGCCACCGTCGCGGGATCGTCCAGCACGGCCCGGACGACCGAGTGGGCCGCGCCCAGCAGCGGCCCTTCAGAGCCCAGGTGGGAGACGGATACCGGGCAGGCCGGGCCCGTCGTCCGGTCGGACAGTTCGGCTTCCAGGGACGGCAGGAGCCACGGCGCGAGGCCGGCCAGGGCACCGCCGAGGACCACCGACTCGGGGTCGAGAAGGTTCACCGCGCCGGTCAGGGCGATACCCAGAGCCGTACCGGCGTCGTGCAGGGCGCGCCGCGCGCCCTCGTGGTCCTCGCCCGCCTCCCGCGCGAGCAGCCCCACCGCGTCCTCGCGGGACTCCAGGCCGGCCGCGCGCAGCACCGCCTCCTCACCCGCGTACTGCTCCAGGCAGCCGCGTCCGCCGCAGGCGCAGCGCGGTCCGTCGGGACGGACCGGCACATGGCCGAGTTCGCCCGCGAAACCGCGGTTGCCGCGCAGCAGCTGACCGTCCACGACGACGGCGGCACCGATACCGATCTCCGCCGACACGTGCAGGAAGTCGCGCGGGGTGGCGTCGCCGAGCCACAGCTCGGCCAGTGCGCCGAAGTTCGCCTCGTTGTCCACCGACAGCGGCAGGCCTGCGGGCAGCAGCACGCCGAGATCGATGTCGTGCCAGTCGAGGTTCGGGGCATGCACGACCGTGTGGCCGTCGCGGGCGACCAGGCCGGGGACGGCGACCGCGAGACCGGCCGGCCACAGGCCCTCCTGTTCCGCGTCCGCCACGACCCGCCGGACCAGCGTGGTCAGTTCCCCGACCACCGGCCGCGGGTCCCGGCCCCGGTTCGTGCCGTGCCGCACGGCACGCGCGCGTATCTCCCCACGCAGGTCCACCGCGCACACGGCGAGGTGGTCGACCCCGACCTCCGCGCCGATCCCGGCCGGGCCGCGCCCGCTCACCGCGAGCGCCGAGCCGGGACGGCCCACCCGGCTGGGCCGCTCGGGACCGAGTTCCTCCAGGAGTCCCCAGCGGACCAGCTCGTCCACCAGGGTCGACACCGCCGCCCTGGTCAGCCCGATGCGCGAGGCGACCGCGGCCCGCGACAGCGAGCCCTCGGCCCTGACCGCGTGCATCACGCGCGCGAGGTTGCGCCGGCGCATGCCCTGCTGGGTGTCCGGCAGGGCACGACTGGTCGCCGTGGTACGGGCCTCGTGCAGCGGTGCGGTCATGCCTCCATCAATCCTCTGGGCTCCAGGGCGGGTCAGCGGTCCTCAGGCGTCCGCTCCAGCAGCGGGGCCGCGTCGGAGAGTACCCCGGAGATCCTGGCCAGCGTCGCGTCGTCCCGCTCCACCGCGTCCAGCAGCGGGCCCGCGGCCGTGTCCCAGCGCCTGGCCACCGCCGCCGGGTCCTCCCCGGTCAGCAACCCGGCCGCCTGCGCCGCCGCGCCGAGAGCGACCAGTTCCTTCGCCTCGGGCACCCGCACCGGGCGCCCCGAGAGCCGCCGTACCGTCTCCTGCCAGGCGCGGCCGCGGGCGCCGCCGCCGATCAGCAGCAGCGGTGCGGTCCGGTCCGCGTCCGCGTCCAGGACCAGGTCCAGGGCGCCCAGCAGGGCGTGCACGGCCCCGTCGTAGGCGGCCTGGAGGAGCTGACCGCCGGTGGTGTCGTGGCGCAGGCCGTGCAGCAGTCCGGAGGCGTTCGGCAGGTTCGGGGTGCGCTCGCCGTCCAGGTAGGGCAGCAGGGTGACCGAGGTGCCCGGCTCGACGGCCTCCCGGTCCAGCCCGAGGAGGGCTGCGACCCGGTCGACCGCGAGGGTGCAGTTCAGGGTGCAGGCGAGGGGCAGCCAGTCGCCGTGCGCGTCGGCGAAACCCGCCACCGTGCCGGTCGGGTCGGCGGGCCGGTGCTTGGAGACGGCGTACACCGTGCCGGACGTGCCGAGGCTCAGCACCGGGGTGCCGGGGCGCAGCCCGAGTCCCATCGCCGCCGCCGCGTTGTCGCCGGTCCCGGGAGCGACCAGGGTGCCCTTGGAGAACGGCAGGTCGTGGCTGTCGCGGACGGTGCCGGCGACCTCGCCGGGCCGCACCACCCGGGGCAGGAACGCCGGATCCAGACCGACGTGGGCGAGGGTCTCCTCGTCGTACGCCTCGGTCGCCGACGCCCACCAGCCGGTGCCGGAGGCGTCACCCCGGTCGGTCGTGCCCTGCCCGGTCAGCCGCTCCGTGAGGTAGTCGTGGGGGAGCCGTACGGACCTGGTCGCACGGACCGCCTCCGGCTCGTGCTCGGCCAGCCAGGCCCACTTGGTGACCGTGAACGACGCGCCCGGCACGCTGCCGGTGCGCTCCGCCCAGGCCTTCGGACCGCCCAGCTCCTCGACCAGCCGCCGCGCCTGGGACGCCGAACGGACGTCGTTCCACAGCAGTGCGGGCCGTACCGGTTCGCCGCGCCCGTCCAGGGTGACCAGGCCGTGCTGCTGACCGCCGATCGACACGGCGGCCGCCTCGCGCGCCGCCTCCCCGCACCGGTGCAGCGCCTCGCACAGCGCGTCCCACCACTGACGCGGATCGCTCTCCCGGCCCGCGCCGGAGGACACGGTGTGCGGTGCCTGGCCGCTCGCCACCACCTGCCCGGTGGACGCGTCGACCACCAGTGCCTTGGTGGACTGGGTGGACGTGTCCACGCCGACGACGAGCGGACCCTCGGCTGCTGACATCGGGCTCTCCCTTTTTCCGCGTTGCGCGGTCTGCCTGACCTGCGGTTTTCCTGGTTGACCGGGGTGTCGAGCCCCGGTTTTCGGCTCTCGGGGACAGGGTGACCCTTCCCAGGGATGCGTCGGCATACTAATTTGTAAACGGCCATGACGAAATAGTCGGCCCGACAGTCGTGCCGACCGACGTCGCGCACCCCCATCACGACAGGCATCAAGCAAGGAGCCGCGGCATGAGCTTCCAGCCCACCCCCGAGGACAGGTTCACCTTCGGCCTGTGGACCGTCGGCTGGCAGGGAAGGGACCCGTTCGGCGACGCCACCCGCCGTGCCCTCGACCCGGTCGAGACCGTCCAGCGTCTGGCCGAGCTGGGCGCCTACGGCGTGACCTTCCACGACGACGACCTCATCCCCTTCGGATCCTCCGAAACCGAGCGTGAATCGCACATCAAGCGCTTCCGCCAGGCCCTCGACGCGACCGGCATGACCGTCCCGATGGCCACCACCAACCTCTTCACCCACCCGGTCTTCAAGGACGGCGCGTTCACCGCGAACGACCGTGACGTGCGCCGCTACGCGCTGCGCAAGACCATCCGCAACATCGACCTGGCCGCCGAGCTGGGCGCCAAGACCTACGTCGCCTGGGGCGGCCGTGAGGGCGCCGAGTCCGGCGCCGCCAAGGACGTGCGCAACGCCCTCGACCGCATGAAGGAGGCCTTCGACCTCCTCGGCGAGTACGTCACCTCCCAGGGTTACGACCTGCGCTTCGCCATCGAGCCCAAGCCGAACGAGCCGCGCGGCGACATCCTGCTCCCCACCGTCGGCCACGCGCTCGCGTTCATCGAGCGCCTGGAGCGCCCCGAGCTGTACGGCGTCAACCCCGAGGTGGGCCACGAGCAGATGGCCGGCCTGAACTTCCCGCACGGCATCGCCCAGGCGCTGTGGGCGGGCAAGCTCTTCCACATCGACCTCAACGGCCAGTCCGGCATCAAGTACGACCAGGACCTGCGCTTCGGCGCCGGTGACCTGCGCGCCGCCTTCTGGCTGGTCGACCTTCTGGAGAGCGCCGGTTACGAGGGGCCGAGGCACTTCGACTTCAAGCCGCCGCGGACCGAGGACCTCGACGGCGTGTGGGCGTCGGCCGCCGGCTGCATGCGCAACTACCTGATCCTCAAGGAGCGCGCCGCCGCCTTCCGCGCCGACCCGGAGGTCCAGGAGGCCCTGCGGGCCTCCCGGCTGGACCAGCTGGCCCAGCCGACCGCCGCGGACGGCCTGCAGGCGCTCCTCGCCGACCGTGCGGCCTTCGAGGAGTTCGACGCGGAGGCGGTCGCAGCCCGTGGCATGGCCTTCGAGCAGCTCGACCAGCTGGCGATGGACCACCTGCTGGGCGCCCGCGGCTGACACCGGCACGCGCGCGTGCGGGGGATTTCGAGAGGAACGCCTTCACGCGCGCGGCTCGCTTCGTGTGTCCCCGTTGCCGGTTCCCGCGGGGCTGGTTGTCGAGGGAAATGCTCCGGAATCATGCGGTCCACGGCATGAGTCCGTGTCAACCCCCTTGCGGGGATCGCGTGATGCCCGGTACCGGGTGACTCTTGGCGGTATGGCCACGCCACCCGTACCGCCCCGACCGCCCGGCCCGCCCGAGCGCACTCCGCCCACGGACGGGACCTACGACCCGCTCCCGGACGGGAAGTACGACCCGCCCCCGCACGAGGGCTACCGCCCGCTGTCCGGCACGGACTTCGGACCGCTGCCCGGCGCGGACTACGGACCGCAAGTCGGCATCGGGCACGGACCGCGGTCCGGCGGCCGGTTCGGGCCGCCCGTGGACGACGTGACCGACCGGCCGCCGTACGGCGGTTTCGGTGCGCCGCCCGGTGGCGGCGAGCCGCCGACCGCGGTCGGCTGGACACCGCCACGGCCACCCGGACCGCCACGGCGGCGCACGGGCCCGCTGTTCGCCGTGCTGGCGGTGCTGGTGGCGGCGGTGGCGGTCGCCGTCGTCGTGCTGACGGTGTCGTCCGGCGGCAGCGGCTCACCCGGCGGCAAGCCCACCATGGGCAGCCCGAACACCTCTGGCCCTGCCCGGCCCTCCTTCAGCCTGCCGACGGAGCTGCCCAGCAGCCTGCCGTCCCGGCTGCCGAGCGAACTCCCCTCGCAGTGGCCCTCGGCTCTGCCCAGCGGACTGCCGAGCGGCCTCGATTCCCTGCTGCCCTCCCTGCTGGGGTAGTCACAGCCCCTTGGGCAGCCGGACATACACCAGGGTCGTCTCGACGCCGCTGTCGACCAGGCGGCCCTGCGCGTCGAAGGCGCCCGCGCCGTCCGTCATCCCGAAGTCGTTGTCGTTGACGAGCGCGAGCGTGTCGTGGTCCACGCGCGCGACGCCCTCGATCTTCAGAGGCACCCCGGGCACCGCGTTCAGGTCGACGACCAGGCGCTTGCCGAGCACCGGAACACCGGCCGCGGCGGGGTCGTCCAGCTGTTCCAGCGAGGGGGAGGTGGTGTCGTCGTCGTAGACGCCGCCGAGGATGTCCGCCCTGCGGTCCAGCCGCACCACTTCGAGGCGTGCGGCGTTGTCGGTGCGCTCCTCGACCAGCAGACGGTCGCCGCCGAGCGCGACGATCGACGAGATCTTCAGCTCGGACGTGTCGTCCTCGCCGGGGTCCACCACGTTCACCGGTTCGAAGCGGTAGGCGTACTCGGCGGTGACGGCCTTCTTGCGGGGCGAGAACCGCAGCAGACGGGTCGTGCGCGAGGCGTCCCCGGCGTCGCCGTCCGGCAGCGAGAGCGGGCTCTGCAGGGCCATCACGAGGTCCCCGCCGGGCAGCAGGGCCAGCCCCTCGAAGCCACGGTTGATCTTGCGGTGCAGGAGGACGGACGGCAGCGCCTCGACCACCGGGTAGTCGGTGCCGGTGAGACGCAGCCCCTTGGGCACGTAACGGGTGAGCACCTTCCCGTGCGCGGAGACGTGGACCAGCGACGGGCCGTACTCGTCGACGAGCCAGAAGCTGCCGTCGTCGGCGCGGACGATGCCCTCGGTGTCCAGACCGTTCGGGTTGTACGACAGCGCGGTCCTCGCGTCGTAGGAGTACGGCGCCTCGTCGCGGCCCGCCTGGTCGGGCAGCCCGGTGACGGCCTTGCCCGAGGAGGTGGTGACCGGGATCGCGTCGATCACGTCGAGACGGTCGCCGGTGACCCGGACCTTCACGATCGCCGGGTCGAAACCGGGCACGGGGAAGGTCCGGCGCTTCTTGCCGTCGACCTTGATCTGGCCGTTGGGGCCGCGGTCGGTGACCGTCCAGTATTCGCCCTTGCGGCCGGCCGGGTAGATGTCGCTGCCGATGCCGCCGAGGTCGATGCCCCGGTCGTTGTCGACGCTGCCCCGCAGCAGCGCGTTGCTGAAGGTGCCGAGCGGGATGTCGCCCAGGGTGGCCGTGCGCACGACGTGAGCCGGTCCGGACGGTGAGGCGGTGGCCGTGCCCGCCGCCACGAGGGCGGCGGCCAGGGCCAGGGGCAGACCTGTCGCGGCGAGACGGGGGACGCGGCGGCTGCCGCCGGCGTGCGGGGACATCAGGCCTCCTGGTGGCAAGTTCGTTGGCAGCGGCCAGAGTTCGGCCTCACCGGGAACGCCGTTCGACCGGTCGGTGAACGGCGGGCGACGGTCACTCGGCGGATCATCCGTGAGGGAGCGGCGGCCGTTTCCGTGGCTCCCGGCTGGACCACTTCACAAGGTGTTCGACACGGCCGTCCGGCCCGGTGGTCATCGGCAGCGCAGCTCCGGCAGCCCTCGGCAGGTGGGCGGCGGGTGTGCGTAGCCGGGACCGGCCCGTGGGGGACGTGCGTCAGGGATGTCTCAGGGTCGCGGTCCGGAACCGCGCGAGGTGCGAGGCCGTTCTCAGATCAGAGAGCGGCAAGGGCCGCGAAGGAGGCGACGCCGATGTCGAAGAACGCGAAGATCGCCGCAGGAGGTGTGGCGGTCGGGCTCATCCTGCTCATATGGCTGCCCTGGTGGGTGACCTTTCTGATCGTGGTGGGCGTGCCGGTGGCGGCGTACCTCACCCTCGACCCCTCGCAGCGCCGCAGGCTGCGCCGGATCAGCCGCAAGGAGATCGGCCACTGAGCCGCCTTCTCCGGGGCCGCGACCCCGGCCGGCGCGGGCCGGACCCGGCGCGGCCCCGGAGGGCTCGGCGCGGCCCCGGAGGGCTCGGCGCGGCCCCGGAGGGCCCGGCGCGGCCCAGGAGGGTCACAGAGGGCGCACGGCCATCTTGTCGAGGGCTTCCAGCAGCCCGGGAAGCTCGGGACCCCGGCCGACGGGCAGCACCTCTCCCGGCTCGTCGTCGAGGAGCACGAAGGCCATGTCGTCGGTGCGGGCGACCAGTGACCAGCCGGGCCCGTCGGCGCGCAGCGTACGGGCGTCGCCCGGGGCGAACGACGAGCGGACCCGGCCCAGCGGCGGAGGCGTGTCCACATAGGCGCGCGCCTCGGCCAGGACACGCCGGATCCCGACATGGCCCTTGCGGGCGGGCGCGGAGCCCTCAGGGGCCTCCTGCGGGTCCTCCTCGGAGGCCTGCGGGGTGCGGTCCGCCGGCGTGCGGAAGTGGTCCTCGCTGATCTGCTCCCGCCAGATCGCCCACTGCAGGGCGATCTCGTCCGCGCCCAGCCGCCGCTGCGCCGGTCCCCAGGTGCTCGTGTCCGGCGGCGTCAGCGCGGCCCGGTCCGCGACCTCCGGGCCGGGGTCGTGGGGCGGGGGCACGTTGGGGGCCGCCACGGCGACCGCGAGCGGCCAGCCGGGCAGGGCGGTGACCACCGTGCGCTCGTCCGGCGACAGGTCGTACTCCATGCCGCAGTCCCAGGACGCGATCGCGACGGCCACCAGCGAGACGTCGTCGATCACGACCGTCCAGCGCGCTCCGGAGCCGTCCTGCCCCAGCACCAGGCCGTAGCCGTCGGCGCGCGGTGCCAGTTCCAGTGCCGCGCAGGCCTCCGGATAGTCGTCGCCCAGCACGCTCGGAAACTTCGCCGGCGTCAGCAGCACCGCCGTGAGCACGTACAGCGCTTCGTCCGCGGTGTCGACGGCCTCCTCGTCGGTCCCGGCCATCCCTGCCTCCCCACTCGTTCCTCCAACGGCGCGCACCATAGTGCGACGGGAAGCCTGTTGTCACGACCGGCTCCGTACGCGGAGCTGCAGTTTTCCACCGGGACCGGATGAAAACGACCACGGCGGCATCGGCAGGTCAGGCGACCGGCAGCCCGAGAAGGTCGCGCGCCACCGTCCGCGGCGACTGGGCGCGCTGCCGAGCCAGCTCGACGACGGCCCGGCACGCCAGCTCGCTCACCCCGAACGACAACGCCTCCGGCGACACCCAGCCCGACGCCTCCTCCAGTCGGTCCTGGTCGTCCTCCGCCCGGGCCGCGACGTAGGCGGCCGCGGCCTCGAACAAGTTGTGCGCACGCCTTTCACCCCGCGGCGACACCCCTGCGTTCCCGGTCGCGTCGGCACCCCGAGTTCTGGCTGCGTACCTGCGGATCCGTGCGAACACGCGCACCACCTTCCCCCTGCCGGCTGTCGCTCTCGAACGAGCGCCCTTCTTCACTGAACGTAGAGTTGAAGTCCCGGTAACAGAAGAGGGCGTCGGCTAGCCCGTGCGCACCGCCAGCGCCAGGAACCGGGTGTCCTCGTCCACGTAGGACGTCATGCGCCAGCCCGAACCGGCGAGCAGGGGGCCGAGATTGCCCTCCGCGCGCAGGTCGTCCGGCGTGAGCTGCCGCCCGTGGCGCGCTGCCAGAGCGGCCCGGCCGATGGGGTGGAACAGGGCGAGTACGCCGCCGGGGCGGACCACCCGCGCCAGCTCCCGCAGATTCTCGGCGGGGCGGGGCAGGTGGGCGATCAGTCCCGCCGCGAACACGGCGTCGAGGGACGCCGACCGCACCGGCAGCGCGGAGACGTCGGCGAGCAGCAGCCGCCCGGCCCGGTCCCGCCCGGCCCGCACGGCGGCCTCCAGCATCGCCGGCGTCAGATCCACCCCGAGGACCGTGCCCGAGGGCCCCACGGCGGCGCGCAGCGGCGGCAGCGCCCGCCCGGTACCGCAGCCCGCGTCGAGCACACGGTCTCCCACGCCCAGCCTGGCCTCCGCGACGGCGGCCGCGTACGCGGGACCGTCGTCCGGGAACCGGCGGTCCCAGTCGGCCGCCCGCTCGGTGAAGAACTCCCGGACACGCGTGTGGTCTTCGCTCATGTTCTGCATGATCCCTCACCGCCACGGAGGACGCCCCTGTGCGCACGTTCGAGCGGGAGGCGATCGTTCCGGCGCATCTCTGCGTCATATTGCGGCACCTTTCGAACCGTGCTCCCTTTGCGCCCCCGTGCCCCCTAGCGTCCCTTGGCCATGGGACACCTGGACCACGCCACCTTCGGCTGGCTGACCCCCGTGCTGTCGTACGTCATGGCGTGTACCGGCGCCGCACTGGGGCTGCGCTGCACCGTCCGCGCGCTCGGCAGCACCGGCCGCGCCCGCCGCAACTGGCTGCTCACCGCGGCCTCCGCGATCGGCACCGGCATCTGGACCATGCACTTCGTGGCCATGCTCGGCTTCGGGGTCAGCGGCACCGACATCCGCTACGACGTACCGCTGACCATCCTCAGCCTGGTCGTCGCCGTCGTTGTGGTCAGCGCCGGCGTCTTCGCCGTCGGCTACAGCCGCGACCGGGGGCGGGCGCTGTTGCTCGGGGGACTCACCACCGGGCTGGGCGTCGCCAGCATGCACTACCTCGGCATGGCGGCCGTGCGGCTGCACGGTGACGTGCACTACGACCCGATGCTCGTCGGGCTGTCCGTGCTCATCGCCGTGGTCGCCGCGACCGCGGCCCTGTGGGCGGCGCTCAACATCAGGTCACCCGTCGCCGTCACCCTCGCCTCCCTCGTCATGGGAGCGGCGGTCAGCAGCATGCACTACACCGGGATGTTCGCGGTCAGCGTGCACGTGACGCCCTCCGGCTCGCCCCTGCCCGGGGCCACCGCGATGCAGTTCATCTTCCCCCTCGCGGTGGGCCTCGGCTCCTACCTCTTCCTCACCTCGGCCTTTGTCGCGCTCTCGCCCACGGCCGGGGAGCGCGAGGCGTCCACGTCCGCGCAGCGGCCCGTCACGGGCGCCGCGCGCTGACCGGGCCCCGCCCCCGCACACGACCCACCTTCCGAGCGAGGACGCCATGCGTACATCCCGTAGGACCCCTGCGGCAGGCGCGGAGACCCCGTCTCCAGGACCGCCGCGCGGCCGCCGCGCGCACGCCGGGCGACCCGCGCGCGAACCGGCCGAGGACCTCGACGGCACCCCGGCGGACGAGCCTCCGGCACGCCCGGGAGGCTGGCGGCTGCGTCCCCGGACCGTACGGGCCAAGGTCGTCTGCCTGCTCATGGTGCCGGTCATGTCCCTGCTCGCCCTGTGGGCCTACGCCACGGTCACCACGGCGCAGGACGTCGCGCGGCTGCGCCAGTCCCAACGCGTCGACGCCTCGCTGCGGACCCCGGTCGCCGACGCCGTGGCCGCTCTCCAGGCCGAACGTACCGCCGCCGTGCGGTACGCGACCGACCCCGCCTCCGAACTCGACGCGGACCTCGCGAGACTCGGGGCCCGCACCGATCAGGCCGTGGCCCGGCTGCGGCTCGGCAGGGGCAGCACCGTCGCCGACAGCGAGGAACTGCCCTCGGGTGTCTCCCAGCGCCTGCAATCCTTCGTCACCGGCGCCGAGCGCCTGCGTACGCTGCGGACGGCGGTGCGAGAGCGCGGCGCCGACTGGGCCGCGACCTACGGGCGGTACACACAGGCCATCGCCACCGGCTTCGCGGTGGACGGCGCCCTCTCCGGTATCCAGGCCGACGACATGGGCGCCGACGCGCGCGTGCTGCTCGAGTTCTCCCGCGCGGGCGAGGCCCTGGCCCAGGAGGACACGGTCCTCGCCGGTGCCCGGTCGGCCGGCGCCCTCGGAGGCGAACGGCTGCGGCTGTTCACCGGTGCCGTGGAGACCCGCCGTGTCCTCGTGGACGCGGCGGTCACCGATCTGCCGACCTCGCAGCGCGCGGCTTGGCGCCGGCTCGCGGACGGCGCCGGTTACACCGCGCTCGTCTCCGCCGAGGACAAGATCCTGGCAGGTCGCCCCGGAGCCAGGGCGCTCGACGCGGTAGGGGAGACGGCCTGGAGCACCGCGTACGCGCGCGTGCAGGACGGCATGCGCGGCATCCAGGCCGCCACGGGCCGCTCTGTCGCGGGCCGTGCGGATCCGTTCGCCCGTGGTCTGCTCACCCCGGCCGGCGCCGCCGTCCTGTTCGGTCTGCTCGCCGTGGGCGCCTCACTCGTCATCTCCGTCCGCATCGGACGCGGCCTCGTCGTCGAACTGGTGAGCCTGCGCAACAGCGCCCTGGAGATCGCGCGCCGCAAGCTGCCCGAGGCGATGCGCCGACTGCGGGCCGGCGAGGAGATCGACGTCCGCGCCGAGGCGCCCCCGGGGCCGCCCGCCGAGGACGAGACCGGACAGGTCGCCGAGGCCCTCGGCACCGTGCACCGCGCCGCCCTGCGCGCGGCTGTGGAACGCGCCGAGCTCGCCAGCGGCATCTCGGGCGTCTTCGTCAACCTCGCCCGCCGCAGCCAGATCCTGGTGCACCGCCAGCTCAGTCTGCTGGACAGCATGGAACGTCGTTCCGACGACCCCAACGAACTCAGTGACCTCTTCCGGCTCGACCACCTCACCACCCGGATGCGGCGCCACGCCGAAAGCCTGATCATCCTCTCCGGGGCCGCCCCGGGCCGGGCCTGGCGGATGCCCGTCTCCCTGACCGACGTGGTGCGTGCCGCCGTCTCGGAAGTCGAGGACTACGCGCGCGTGGAGGTACGCCAGGTCCCCGAGGCCGCGGTCGTCGGCGCGGCCGTGGCCGACCTCACGCATCTGCTCGCCGAGGTCGTCGAGAACGCCGCCCAGTTCTCGCCACCGCACACCCGCGTGCGCGTCACCGGTGAACCCGTCGGCAACGGCTACGCCCTGGAGGTCGAGGACCGCGGCCTCGGCATGGGCCAGGAGACGCTCGCCGAGGCCAACCGGCGGATCGAGCAGTCCGAGGCCCTCGACCTCTTCGACAGCGACCGGCTCGGCCTCTTCGTGGTCAGCAGGCTCGCGGCCCGGCACGGGATCAAGGTGCATCTGCGCACCTCCCCGTACGGCGGCACCACCGCCGTGGTCCTGCTGCCGAAGGCCCTGCTGCACAGCGGCCCGGCGGAGAATTCCGGCCGTCCGGCGGCCGGTACCGAGCAGCCCGCGGCACGCGCGTACGCGCGCGTGTCCGCCGTCCTCCCGGAGGCCGCAGCCCACGCCCCCGCGGACCGGCCGCCCCGCGCCGTCACCGCCCACATCTCCCCGCACCCCGCCCCCGAACCCCCGCGCCCCAACCCCGACCCCGGCCCCGAACCGACGCCCCCCGGAGTCACCGCGTTGCGGCCCTACCGCCCACCCCACGGCTCCACCTCCTCCGAGCACGCCGGCTTCTCCGACCACTCCGACTCCTCCGGCTCCTCCCACTTCTCCGACGACGACCTCCCACGCCGGGTACGACAGGCGAACCTCGCCCCCCAACTGCGTGATCCCCGCGCCCAGGAACCCGCGCCCGCCCGCGGCGGCCACGAGCGCACCCCCGAACTGGTACGTGACCGAATGGCGGCCTACCGCGACGGCTGGGCGCGTGGCGGCGGCAGACGGCCCGGCCGCGGAGCCACCCCGGAACCCGAAGCGGGCACCGACAGCACCGAAGGAGACCGCGCATGATCCAGGATCCGAGAACGACGCCGGACCGCAGTTCCGGCGAACTCGACTGGCTGCTGGACGACCTGGTGCTACGCGTCACCGAGGTGCGGCACGCCGTGGTGCTGTCCAACGACGGTCTCGCCGTCGGCGCCTCGACCGGCCTCAGGCGGGAGGACGCCGACCACCTGGCCGCCGTGGCCTCCGGCTTCAACAGCCTCGCCAAGGGCGCCGGACGGCACTTCGGGGCGGGCGGGGTACGCCAGACCATGGTCGAGATGGACGACGCCTTCCTCTTCGTGGCCGCCGCGGGCGACGGCTCCTGCCTCGCCGTGCTGACCGCCGTCACCGCCGACATCGGTCTGGTCGCCTACGAGATGGCACGCCTGGTCAAGCGGGTGGGCGAGCACCTCCGCACGGCGCCCCGCGTCGCCGCCAGGCCGCCCGCCGCCGGATGAGCAGGCAGAGCCGGAAGAGCACCGCGGATGAACGAGTTCACGACCGGCGCCCCGCGCCAGCCGGGCAGCCAGTGGTACGACAACGAGGCCGGGCCCCTGGTCCGCCCCTACGCCATGACCGGCGGCCGCACCAGACCCGGCCCCACCGGTGTGCGCTTCGACCTGATCGCCCTGGTCACACTGGATACGGGGGGCTCCGGCGCGGACGGTGAGCCGGCGCTCGGTCCCGAGCACCTGGCGCTGGTCGACCTGTGCCGGACGGAGACCCAGTCCGTCGCCGAGCTCGCCGCCGGTGCCGACCTGCCCGTGGGTGTGGTCCGGGTGCTGCTCGGGGACCTGCTGGAACTGGGCTGCGTCACCGTGAGCCGTCCGGTGCCACCGGCCCAGCTTCCCGACGAACGGATTCTGCGCGAAGTCATCGCGGGATTGCGGGCACTGTAGATGAGCAACCGGAACCAACCGGGCGCGAGCCGGTCAGAAGAGACGTGTTCCGGTCCGAGCGCCCCCAGGATCGCCGTAGTTGTCATGATGCTGGCTTCGCGTCCCGAGCCCAGCGACCCGTCCGGGCGGCTTTCGCCCTCCGAGAGAAGTGATCATGGTCTCCGAGCACTCCGAACACGCCGTCGACGACACGTCCGCCATGGCTCTCAAGATATTGGTCGCCGGCGGCTTCGGCGTCGGCAAGACGACCCTCGTCGGTGCCGTCAGCGAGATCCGGCCGCTGCGCACCGAGGAAGTGCTCAGCGAGGCCGGGCAGTCGGTCGACGACACGGACGGCGTGGACCAGAAGGTCACCACGACCGTCGCCATGGACTTCGGACGCATCACCATCCGCTCCGGACTCGCCCTGTATCTGTTCGGAACCCCGGGCCAGGACCGGTTCTGGTTCCTGTGGGACGAGCTGTCGCAGGGTGCCCTCGGAGCCGTCGTCCTCGCCGACACCCGTCGCCTGGAGGACTGCTTCCCGGCGGTCGACTACTTCGAGCACCGGCACATCCCGTTCGTCGTCGCCGTCAACTGCTTCACCGGCGCCCGGACGTACGGGGCCTCCGACGTCTGCCGTGCCCTGGACCTGGACCAGGGCACGCCGGTCGTCCTGTGCGACGCCCGCGACCGGGACTCCGGCAAGGAGGTGCTGATCCGGCTCGTCGAGTACGCCGGGCGGATGCACACCGCCCGGCTTCTCGACTCGGTCGGCTGACTCTCAACCGGTGAGGTCCCTGAGCGCCACCACCTTCTCCACGGTCACCCGGACCAGCAGCTCGCCCGGAACACCGTTGCGGGCGCCGAACTCCTCCGCGCGCTCCTCTCCCATGTAACGGGCCGCGATCCGGGTGGCCGAATCGCGCAGCTGGCCCAGGTCCTCGGACAGCCGGGCGCGCCCGTTCAGCACCACGAAGTGGAAGGGGGGCCGGTCGTCGTCCACGCACAGGGCGACACGCCCGTCACGGGCGAGATTGCGCCCTTTCACGGTGTCCTTGCCCGTGTTGAACACCAGCTCGTCCCCGTCCAGCAGGAACCAGATCGGGGCCACGTGCGGGCTGCCGTCGGCGTTGACGGTGGACAGCTTGCCGGTGCGGGTGCCGTGCGAGACGAACGCCCGCCATTCCTCGTCGGTCATCTTCTCTGCCATGCCCTCATCCTCCTTGCCCGGACGCCGGTGGTGGGGAAGGCTGGCGGGGAGATCCTCCAGCCAGGGGGAGACGGCACACGGGGAGACGCTACGACATGGCGCAGAACCAGAAGCTCGGCTGGCTGCTCGACGACCTGACCGAGCGCGTGGAACACGTCCGGCACGCGCTGGTCCTGTCGAACGACGGGCTGGTCACGGGCGCGAGCACGGGCCTTCGCCGGGAGGACGCGGAGCATCTGGCCGCCGTCGCCTCCGGACTGCACAGCCTCGCCAAGGGCTCCGGACGCCATTTCGGCGCCGGCCAGGTCCGGCAGACGATGATCGAGTACGACGAGGCGGTGCTGTTCGTCACCGCCGCCGGAACGGGCAGCTGTCTGTGTGTCCTCAGCGGTGCCGAGGCCGACATCGGCCAGATCGCCTACGAGATGACCCTGCTCGTCAACCGCGTCGGCGAGCACCTCGGTGTGGACGCCCGGCAGCCGGAGCGCTCCTCCGCGATAGACCTCTGAGCTGGGATTTCGCTCCGCGCCTGGAGTTATCCACAGGCCCGCGACGGATTGTGCCGGAGCGGCTACGGTCTTTTCCACGGCGAGCGCACCCGGCGCGAGCCACCCGCTCCACGGGGGAGAACGACCATGACCGGCACCATGTTCGCCCAGACCCGCCCGCTCACCTGCGCACCCAGCCGAGCCGCCCGTGAACTCGGCCTCAGGCGGGGCGAGTTCGACCTCGCGGTACACCTCGGGCGGATCCGTACCGTGCCCGACGAGGGCGGCGGCGGAGCCCGCCGGGTGCCATGGACCGAGATCGACCGGCTCCGTCCCCGTACCGGGACCCTCCGCGCGGGCGTGAAGGTCGTGGGGACGGCAGAGGGCGCTGCCCTGATGGAGATCCCGGCGGCCAGGTTCACCCGCTTCGCCAAACTCGGTCTGATCACTCCCGTCAGGTGGTACCCGAACCGCTACCGGGCCGTGGTCTGGCTCTATCTGGCCGAAGAGCTACGGCAGTTCGTCTCCGACCACCGGAACACCCGGCTGCTCACCGGCCGCGCGCCGGAGGAACTGCGCGACCGGCTGAGGGCGGGCGCCGACCAGCGGGCGCGCAACTGGCGTGGACGGCACCGGGGTTTCCTGCTGAGGCAGGCGGACGGGCCCTGGCAGCGGGCCGGTGTGGTGGCGGGTTTCCTGGACCCCGGTGAGGTCGACGAGGTCGTCACGGACCCCCACGAGCGCGCGCACGTGGAGAAGTTCCGTCCGGCCCCGCCCGCCCATGGCGCGCCGGGCTCGCCCACAGCGCAACTCGCCGAGGAGCTCATGACGGCGGACGCTCCGGACGAGATCGGCTGGCTCCGCGACGAACTCACCCAGGAGGTGTCTGCGGCCCGCACCACGAGCCCCGCGCCCGGCCCGGTCCCGGGCACCCCCCGCCCCGCCCGGCACACCGTTCGCCCCGTCCCGGGCAACCCGGGCGCCGCACCGCGACCGTCCCGACACCCGGCACGGCCGAGGCCCGCGCACGGCCTGCGCGACTGGCTCTACAAAGCCCTGAAGAGCCCTTCCTGGACGACCGACACCAGCAGCCGCCCCTCGAGGTCGTAGACCCGCCCGCGGGCGAGGCCGAGACCGCCCGTGGCGATGGGGGACTCCTGCTCGTAGAGGAACCACTCGTCCGCGCGGAACGGCCGGTGGAACCACATCGCGTGGTCCAGCGAGGCCATGTCGTAGTTGCGCGGTCCCCACAGGGGCTCGACGGGGACCCGCACCGCGTCCAGGAGGGTCATGTCGCTCGCGTAGGTCAGCGCGCACGTGTGCACCAGCGGATCGTCGCCCAGCGGACCCACCGCGCGCATCCACACCGCACTGCGCGGCTCGGCGCCCTGCACCTCCTCGGGATGCCAGCGCAGCCGGTCGACATACCGGATGTCGAAGGGCTGGCGCCGCGCCATCCGCTCCAACTGCTCCGGCAGCTCGCCCAGATGCTTGCGGATCTCCTCGGCGAGCGTCGGCAGCGACTCCGGGTGCGGCACCTCACGGGCCGGCGGCAACTGATGCTCGAAGGCTCCACTCTCAGGCTTGTGGAAGGAGGCGGTCAGAGTGAAGATCGTGCGGCCCTGCTGCACGGCCGTGACCCGGCGCGTCGTGAACGAGCGCCCGTCCCGGACCCGTTCGACCTGGTACACGATCGGCACGCCCGGCCTGCCCGGACGCAGGAAGTACGCGTGCAGTGAGTGCACCGGGCGGTCGCCCTCCGTGGTGCGGCCGGCGGCGACCAGCGCCTGGCCCGCCACCTGGCCCCCGAAGACCCGCTGGAGGGACTCCTGGGGACTGCGGCCACGGAAGATGTTGACCTCGATCTGCTCCAGGTCCAGCAGGTCGACCAGTCTCTCGGCCGGGTTCGTCATGCGTGCGTTTCTCCTGTGCTCGAACCGGTACTCAGAGCTGTCCGACGTCGGTGACGCGGACGACCGCGCGGCCCTCGGCGTCGGAGGCCGTCAGGTCGACCTCCGCGCTGATGCCCCAGTCGTGGTCGCCGTTCGGGTCGTCGAAGATCTGGCGGACACGCCACAGCGCGTTCTGCGGCTCCTCCTGGATCACCAGCAGCTTGGGACCGCGGGCGTCGGGGCCGGTGCCGAGGTCCTCGTACTCGTCCCAGTACTTGTCCATCGCCTCGCCCCAGGCGTCGGCGTCCCAGCCGGACTCCGCGTCCATCTCGCCCAGTTCGTCGACCTGGTCGAGCGCGGCCAGTTCCACCCGGCGGAACATCGCGTTGCGGACCAGGACCCGGAACGCGCGCGCGTTGGCCGTGACCGGCTTGACCTCGTCGGCCTTCTCCTGGGCCTCCTCGGCGGTCATCTCCTCCGGGTTGGCGAGCTGCTCCCACTCGTCCAGCAGGCTGGAGTCGACCTGGCGGACCATCTCGCCCAGCCACTCGATCAGGTCCTGCAGGTCCTCGGACTTCAGGTCGTCCGGGATGTTGTGGTCGAGGGCCTTGTAGGCGCTCGCGAGGTAGCGCAGCACGATGCCCTCGGTGCGGGCCAGCTCGTAGAAGGACACCAACTCCGTGAAGGACATCGCTCGTTCGTACATGTCACGGATGACCGACTTCGGCGACAGCGGATGGTCGCCGACCCAGGGGTGGCTCTTGCGGTAGGTGTTGTACGCGTGGAAGAGCAGCTCCTCCAGGGGCTTCGGGTAGCTGACGTCCTGGAGGCGCTCCATGCGCTCCTCGTACTCGACGCCGTCCGCCTTCATGGCGGCCACCGCCTCGCCCTTCGCCTTGTTCAGTTGCGCGACCAGGATCTGCCGCGGGTCGTCCAGCGTGGACTCGACGACGGAGACCATGTCGAGGGCGTAGGAGGGCGACTCGGGATCAAGCAGTTCGAAGGCGGCGAGCGCGAACGTGGACAGCGGCTGGTTGAGCGCGAAGTCCTGCTGGAGGTCGACCGTGAGGCGGACGATGCGGCCGGTGGCGTCCGGCGTCTCGAGCTTCTCGACGATCCCGCCGTCCACCAGCGAACGGTAGATCGCGATCGCCCGGCGGATGTGCCGCAGCTGCTGCTTGCGCGGCTCGTGGTTGTCCTCCAGCAGATGGCGCATCGCCTCGAAGGCGTTGCCCGGCCGGGCGATCACCGACAGCAGCATCGTGTGCGTCACCCGGAAACGGGACGTCAACGGCTCCGGCTCGGAAGCGATCAGCTTCTCGAACGTGTTCTCCGTCCAGCCGACGAAGCCCTCAGGCGCCTTCTTGCGCACCACCTTGCGTCGCTTCTTCGGGTCGTCGCCGGCCTTCGCCAGCGCCTTCTCGTTCTCGATGACGTGCTCGGGTGCCTGCGCGACCACGAGACCGGCCGTGTCGAACCCCGCCCGTCCCGCCCGGCCCGCGATCTGGTGGAACTCACGCGCGCGCAGCGTGCGCACCCGGTTGCCGTCGTACTTGGTGAGGGCGGTGAACAGGACCGTGCGGATGGGCACATTGACGCCCACGCCCAGCGTGTCGGTGCCGCAGATGACCTTCAGCAGACCGGCCTGCGCGAGCTTCTCCACCAGGCGCCGGTACTTGGGGAGCATGCCGGCGTGGTGCACACCGATGCCGTGGCGGACGTAACGGGAGAGGTTGCGGCCGAACTTGGTGGTGAAGCGGAAGTTCCCGATCAGCTCGGCGATCTGCTCCTTCTCCTCCTTCGAGCACATGTTGATGCTCATCAGCGCCTGTGCCCGCTCCACCGCCTGCGCCTGCGTGAAGTGCACGATGTACACCGGCGCCTGCTTGCTCTCCAGGAGCTCGGTGAGCGTTTCCGTCAGCGGGGTGAGCTGGTACTCGTAGGAGAGCGGCACCGGTCGGGTCGCCGAGCGGACCACCGCGGTGGGGCGGCCGGTGCGGCGGGTGAGGTCCTTCTCGAAGAAGGAGACGTCGCCGAGGGTGGCGGACATGAGGATGAACTGCGCCTGGGGCAGTTCGAGGAGCGGGATCTGCCAGGCCCAGCCGCGGTCGCCCTCGGCGTAGAAGTGGAACTCGTCCATGACGACCTGGCCGATGTCCGCCTGCTTCCCGTCGCGCAGGGCGATGGAGGCGAGCACCTCGGCGGTGCAGCAGATCACGGGCGCGTCCGAGTTCACGGAGGCGTCGCCCGTGAGCATGCCGACGTTCTCGGTGCCGAAGATCTTGCACAGCTCGAAGAACTTCTCCGACACCAGTGCCTTGATCGGGGCCGTGTAGAAGGTGACCTCGTCCCGGGCCAGCGCGGCGAAGTGCGCACCCGCGGCGATCATGCTCTTGCCGGAGCCGGTCGGCGTCGAGACGATCACGTTCGCCCCGGAGACCGCCTCGATCAGCGCCTCCTCCTGGTGGGGGTAGAGCGTGAGCCCACGCTCCTCGGCCCACGCCTCGAAGGCTTCGTACAGGGCGTCGGGGTCGGCGGTCGGCGGCAGTCGATCGATGAGGGTCACGGACCCATCTTGCCTGGCCCGGCCGCCGAGGGGGGAATCGGCTTCGAGCACGAAGATCATGAACGCTACGCTGTGTCGCCGACGGAGCGTCATCGCACCCGGTCAACTGGACAGCGGTACACGAGGAATGGGGCGGGCCACGGCCATGATGGGACCAGCACACTCACTGTCGGGAGCCGCCGCCTGGCTCGGCGTCGGAGCGGCGGCCGCCGCGACCGGGCACCCGATGCCCTGGCCGGTGCTGCTGGTCGGGGCGCTGATCTGCGCCGGCGCCGCGCTCGCCCCCGACCTCGACCACAAGGCCGCCACCATCTCACGGGCCTTCGGACCGCTGTCCCGCTGGATCTGCGAGATCGTCGACAGGCTGTCCTACGCGGTCTACAAGGCCACCCGCAAGCCGGGCGACGCGCGCCGCTCCGGCGGCCACCGCACCCTGACGCACACCTGGGTGTGGGCGGTCCTGATCGGCGGCGGCTGCTCGGCCGCCGCGATCTTCGGCGGGCGCTGGGCGGTGCTGGCGGTCCTCTTCCTGCACATGGTGCTGGCGATCGAGGGTCTGCTGTGGCGGGCCGCCCGCGGCTCCAGCAGCGATGTGCTGGTGTGGTTGCTGGCGGCTACCAGCGCCTGGATCCTCGCGGGCATCCTGGACAAGGCGGGCAACGGCTCGGACTGGCTGTTCACCCGGCCCGGCCAGGACTACCTGTGGCTGGGACTGCCGGTGGTGCTGGGCGCGCTGGTGCACGACATCGGGGACGCGCTGACCGTCTCGGGCTGCCCGATCCTGTGGCCCATCCCGATCGGCCGCAAGCGCTGGTACCCGCTGGGCCCGCCGAAGGTGATGCGGTTCCGCGCGGGCAGCTGGGTCGAGCTGAGGGTGCTCATGCCGGTGTTCATGGTGCTCGGCGGCATAGGCGCCGCCGCCGCCCTCAACGTGATCTGACCCCGCCGTCAGCCGGTCCCCCCGGAGCCACCCCCGTAACGGCGCTCGAACGCGGCGACGCGGCCCTCGGTGTCCACCGTGCGGGCCTTGCCGGTGTAGAAGGGATGGCTCTCGGAGGAGATCTCCACGTCGACCACCGGGTAGCTCTGGCCGTCGTCCCACTCGATGGTCTGGTCGCTGGTGGCCGTGGACCGCGTCAGGAAGGCGTATCCGGCGGCGCGGTCGCGGAAGACCACCGGGTGGTAGTCGGGGTGCTTGTCCTGCTGCATGGCGGCTCCTCGGGTTCAGCCGTAGGCGGAGTCCTCGTCGACGATGTGCATCGCGGCCTCCTCGGCGGAGGCTCCGGCGCCGTCGATGCCGACATCGCTGGCGACCAAACCGTTCTCGTCGTCCTCGTGCACCCCCTCGTTCGGGGCGACGAGCCGGCCGGAGCGCAGGTCGCCGACCTCGTTGTCCAGCAGCTCGCCGTCCGTGCCGGCGCAGTCGCCGATGCCGTCGCCGTCCGGGGCGGCGGGATCGGGCAGCTCCTCGGACAGCCGCTGGTCCAGGGTCTCGCCCCGGCGGCGTTCGGCCGCGGTCACCCCGGTGTGCTCCACCGCCCACGGCCGCTCGGGCGGGGACCAGCCGCGGTCGAGAGGGTCGGTGACGCCGTCGAAGTCCAGGGTGTCCTCGACGTCGAGGACACCCGAGTCCTCCCGGATCTCGGACTCGTCGGGCTGGTAGACGTCGTCCCCCCATCCGTCGGCGGTGGTCACGGCTACCTCCAGGCAGTGAGGACACGGTCCGCGGGGCGGGCCGCCGGCACGCTCGGCGCGGGTCCCGCAGGGAGTGGACCCCGCGGTTCCCGGTCGGTCCCCGAACCGGTGCCGCTCTCCAGCCTTCCACCCCTGCTCGCACCCGCGCAACGGCACGGGGCCCGACCTGCGACGCACCTCGTGCGGGGACCCGGCGCACCCCTGTCGGGCCGCGGCTGCCCGCGCCGCCGCCGGCCCTGTGAAACCCGCCGCCGCACCGCCTCCGTGACACCCGCCGCCGCACGACCCACGTGGCACGGCCGGTCAGCCGTGCCACGACCGCCACAGCGCCGCGTAGGCGCCGTCGGCCGCCACCAGCTCGTCATGGCTGCCCAGCTCGCTGATCCGGCCGCTCTCCACCACGGCGATGACGTCCGCGTCGTGGGCGGTGTGCAGCCGGTGGGCGATGGCGACCACGGTGCGGCCGTCCAGGACGCGGGCCAGGGACCGCTCCAGGTGGCGGGCCGCGCGCGGATCCAGGAGCGAGGTCGCCTCGTCCAGCACCAGCGTGTGCGGGTCGGCCAGCACCAGCCGGGCCAGCGCGATCTGCTGGGCCTGCGCCGGGGTCAGCCCCACCCCGCCGGAGCCCACCTCGGTGTCCAGACCGTCCTCCAGGGCCCGCGCCCAGTCGTCCGCGTCGACCGCGCCCAGGGCCGCCCACAGCTCGGCGTCCTCGGCGTCGGTCCGGGCGAGCAGCAGGTTGTCGCGCAGGGAGCCCACGAAGACGTGGTGCTCCTGGTTGACGAGGGCCACATGGGACCGGACCCGTTCGGCGGTCATCCGGGACAGCTCCGCGCCGCCCAGGGTGACCCGGCCGTCGCGGGGCGCGTAGATCCCGGCCAGCAGCCGGCCCAGGGTGGACTTCCCCGCACCCGAAGGGCCGACCAGGGCCAGCCGGGTACCGGGGGCGACCGCCAGGGAGACCTCGCGCAGCACGTCGACGCCCGGCAGGTAGCCGAAGCGGACGCCGTCCGCGAGCACCTCGCGGCCCTCGGGAGCCAGCGCACCGTCACCGGCGTCCGGTTCGATGTCCCGAACCCCGACCAGCCGGGCCAGCGACACCTGGGCCACCTGGACCTCGTCGTACCAGCGCAGGATCAGGTTCACCGGCTCGACGAGCATCTGGGCGATGAGCGCGCCCGTCGTCAGCTGGCCGATGTCGATCCAGCCCCTCAGCACGAAGAAGCCACCGAGCAGCAGTACCGAGCCGAGGACCGTGGTGTGGGTGGCGTTGACCGCGGGGAACAGCACCGACCGCAGCCACAGGGTGTACCGCTCCCACGCCGTCCACTCGGTGATCCGGCGTTCGGACAGGGCGGTGCGCCGGGCGCCGAGGCGGTGCGCCTCGACGGTGCGCCCGGCGTCCACGGACTCCGCGAGGGCGGCGGCCACGGCCGCGTAGCCGGCTGCCTCGGAGCGGTAGCCGGCCGGGGCCCGCTTGAAGTACCAGCGGCAGACGACCACCAGCAGCGGCACGGCCAGCAGCACGCTCGCGGCCAGCGGGGGTGCCGTGACGGCCAGCCCGCCGAGCAGCAGCACGACCCAGACCACGCCGATCGACAGCTGCGGCACGGCCTCCCGCATGGCGTTGGCCAGCCGGTCGATGTCGGTGGTGATCCGGGACAGCAGGTCGCCCGTGCCCGCCCGTTCCAGGACGCCCGGCGGCAGTGCGACCGAGCGGACCAGGAAGTCCTCGCGCAGATCGGCCAGCATCCGCTCACCGAGCACGGCTCCGCGCAGCCGCACCTCGCGCACGAACACGGCCTGGACGGCGAGCGCGAGCACGAACAGGCCTATGGTCAGGCCCAGATGGAGCTCCCGGGCCCCGTCGGAGACCCGCTGGACGAGTGCGCCGAGCAGGTAGGGGCCGACCATGGAGGCGATCACGGCCACCGCGTTGACCGCGACGAGGAGGGTGAAGGCCCGGCGGTGCCTGCGGAACAGCTCGGCCACGTAGGCGCGTACCGTCGCGGCGGCGCCGACGGGCAGGGTGGCGGCCGTCGTCGGGGCAGCCGGGTCGTAGGCCGGTGGTGCGACGCCGATCATGCGCTCTCCTCGATCTCTTCCGGCGCGCCGCACAGGGCCGCTTCCTCGTCGGTCTCCCGGGTCACCACGGCCCGGTACCGGGGCTCGGCGTGCAGCAGTTCGCGGTGCACGCCGACCGCCGTGACCTCGCCCTCGTGGACGAGGACCACCCGGTCGGCCCGGTCGAGCAGCAGCGGTGAGGAGGTGAACACCACCGTGGTGCGGCCGGACCGCACCTCGCGGATGCCCTCCGCGATCCGTGCCTCGGTGTGCGAGTCGACGGCGGAGGTGGGCTCGTCCAGGACCAGCACCTCGGGGTCGGTGAGCAGTGACCGGGCCAGCGCGAGCCGCTGGCGCTGCCCGCCCGACAGGGACCGCCCGCGCTCGGTGATCCGGGCGTCCAGCGGGTCGGTGACGTCCAGCGAGCCCTGGACCAGGGCGTCCAGCACGTCCGCGCACTGGGCGGCGGCCAGCGCGTCCTCGGCCCGCACCGCACCGGAGGCCGGCACGTCGAGCAGCTCGCGCAGCGAACCGGACAGCAGTACGGGGTCCTTGTCCTGGACGAGCACCGCGGTACGGGCCGCCGCCAGGGACAGCTCGTCGAGCGGTACGCCGCCGAGCAGCACGGAGGCGCCGGGCTCGGCCGGGTGGCCGCCCAGCCGCTCGGCGAGCCGCCCGGCCGCGTCGGGGTCGCCGCAGACCACCGCGGTCAGGCGGCCCGCGGGGGCCAGCAGACCGGTGGCGGGGTCGTACAGGTCGCCGTCCGGCACCGCGTCCGCGCGGGAGCCGCCGATGTCGGTGGCCCGTTCCAGACGGAGCACCCGCGCGGCGCGTTTCGCCGCGGGGCGCGAGAAGGAGTAGGCCATCGCGATCTCGGTGAAGTGCTGCAACGGATAATTGAGGATCATGACCGCGCTGTAGACGGTGACCAGTTCGCCGACCGTGACGCGGCCCTGACGGGCGAGCTGGACGCCGTGCCAGACGACGACGATCAGCAGCAGTCCGGGCACCAGCACCTGGATCGCGGAGATCAGCGCCCACATCCGGGCGCTGTGTACGGCGGCCCGCCGTACCTCCTGGGAGGCGCGGCGATAGCGGTCCAGGAAGAGGTCCTCGCCGCCGATGCCGCGCAGCACGCGCAGTCCGGCGACGGTGTCCGAGGCCAGTTCGGTGGCGCGGCCGGCCTTGGTGCGCTGGACGTCCGCGCGCCGGGTGGCCCGGGGCAGCAGCGGCAGCACGGCCAGCGCGACCAGGGGCAGGCCGACGGCGACGACCCAGCCGAGGGCGGGCTGGTAGAGGAGCAGGCCCACTGCGACCGCGACGACGGTCACCGCGGCCGCGGTGAAGCGGGAGACGGCCTCCACGAACCAGCCGATCCGCTCCACGTCGGCGGTGGAGACGGCCACCACCTCGCCGGCCGCCACCCGCCGGGTCAGCGCGGAGCCGAGGTCGGCGGCCTTGCGGGCGAGCAGTTGCTGCACGCGGGCGGCCGCGGTGATCCAGTTGGTGACGGCGGTCCGGTGCAGGAAGGTGTCGCCCACCGCGATCGCCGTACCGCACAGCAGCAGCAGACCGCCGGTCAGCGCCAGCCTGCTGCCGGAGCGGTCGACGACGGCCTGGACGGCGGAGCCCACACAGAACGGCAGCAGGGAGACGGACACGAAGTGCAGCAGCCCCCAGGCCAGTGCCTTGAGCTGGCCGCCCAGCTGGTTCCGCCCCAGCCACCACAGGAACCGGGGACCCGAGCGTGCGTCCGGCACACCCGGATCGGCATACGGAAGATCTTGAATCTGCATGAGCGGTGACGTCCCAGCGGCTCGTGACGGGGAGGGGGGAATCGGGTCGGAAGGCGGTGACAAGCCGTGAAAGGTTCGCGCCGGTGCGTGCTCGAAATCAAACGGTTTTCTGGTGGTCGGCCGAAGCGCGTGCAGCCGTGGGGGGGGGGCCCCCCCCCCGCCCCCCGCGCCCCCCCCCCCCCGCCCCCCCGGCGGGGGGGGGGGGGGGGGGGCGCGGGGGGGGGCGGGGCGCCGCCGCCGGGGCCCCC
>NZ_JBVHFU010000020.1:0-136501 GCF_055562175.1 Streptomyces sp. NPDC020958
AGTCCGGCAACAAGCTGTACGACGGCTGGAACGACTCCGGCGCCACCAACGCGGCGCTCGCCCTGAACGCCACCGCCTGGCTGGCCGGCGCGAGCGGCGGCAGCGGCGGTGGTGGCGGAGGCGGCGGCGGTGGTGGTGGCACCTGCACCTCCGCCCAGCTCCTCGGCAACCCTGGCTTCGAGTCCGGCAACACCACCTGGACCGCCGGCAGCGGGGTCATCACCAACTCCAGCAGTGAGGCGGCCCGGACCGGCTCCTACAAGGCCTGGCTCGACGGCTACGGTTCCGCCCACACCGACACGCTGTCCCAGTCGGTGACCATTCCGTCCGGCTGCTCCGCGACGCTCAGCTTCTATCTGCACGTGGACACCGCGGAGACCACCACGAGCACGGCCTACGACAAACTGACGGTCACGGCCGGATCGACCACCCTGGCCACGTACTCCAACCTCGACGCGGCCTCCGGATACGTCCTCAAGAGCTTCGACGTCTCCTCCCTGGCCGGCACCACGGCCACCATCAAGTTCACCGGTGTCGAGGGCTCGACCCTCCAGACGTCCTTCGTCATCGACGACACCGCGCTCAACGTGAGCTGAGCGCGGCGGACGGTTCCGGCGCGCCCGCCGGAACCGTCCGCTCCACCGCGTTCCAGCCGGAGACCCGCACCTGGGGGGCCGAGCCGTGCAGATCGGCGGTCCGGTAGGTGGCCGTCAGGGTCGCCGACTCGCCCGGCCACAGGGTGACCTCGTTGTCCGACCACCGGACCGGCAGCACGGGCCTGCCGTTCGCGTCGACCAGATGGACGTCCGTCAGCAGGGACGGGGTGCTTCCCGTGCCCGCGTCGCGGATGGTGACCGTGGTGGTGGACGTGCCGTCCGCCTCGGTCGTCGACGCCGTCGCCGTCACCGGCACCTGGGTCATCGAGGACAGCCCGGTCAGGTCGGCGTGGCTCGTCGTCGGCGTGTGCCACCAGTCGGTCTTCGCCCAGTCGAGGGTGTCGGCCTTGGTGGAGAGCCAGTAGACGTTGCGGCTGACCTCCTTGCCGCCGGCGTCCGTGAGGACCAGCCGCGCCAGATAGGTGGAGGACAGTCCGCTCACCGACTCCGGCAGGGTGAGCGCGGTGCTGTGCGCGCCGTCGCCCTGGACCGTGACACCGGTGACGGTCCGGTCGTACTTCTGGGTGCCGTCCGGATCGAACAGGGTCGCCCGTGCGGTGAGGCCCGACGCCGACGCGTGCCGGTTGTTCACCACGACCACCGAGCGGTCGTCGTAGGAGTACTGCACGTGCAGGGGTTCGTTGGCCTTCTTCGCGCCGAAGTAGGCGCCGCCCTGGTCGAGGTAACGGTCCATCAGCTGCCAGTGCAGGGACGTCCAGCCGCTGTTGAACATCCAGTAGATCACACCGGTCGACGGCTTGGAGGCGTCGGTCTGGTTGCGCTCGTAGGCCTCGTACTGGGCGCGGACGTTCTCGTACTGGGCGAGCTGGGCCTTGCGCACGTAGTCGGCGAGGCTCTTCGGAGCGCCGTAACGGCCGGTGAGGGCCGTGTCGTAGACCTTCAGGGTGCCGAAGGTCGAGGACGGCGAGCGGTGGTACTGCTTGGCGTCCGGATTCTTCCAGAGGGTGTCGAGTTCGGCCGGGGTCATCATGCGGCGCAGGGTGTCCAGGGTCGGGATGTCCGGGCCGGCGCTGGTCTCGGAGTTGAAGCCGGCGGCGCCGCCCTCCCGCTTGGCGTACCAGTAGGACGGCGGGACCCAGTCGTAGGGGCCGGTCATCTTCATGCCCGAACTGCCCAGCTGCGGTGCGGATTTGTCGGAGGCGGCGGGGACCACCGGGACGGGCCAGTCGGCGCCGCCCAGGGCGTCCAGATAGTTCTTCTCGGTCTTCGCGTCGGGCGCGGCGTCGCTGCCGATCAGGAAGGAGATCACGCTCGGGTGGTCGAGCAGCCGGGCGGCCTCGGCGGCCATCGAGGCCTGGGCGACCGAGTAGTCGGCGGCGGTCCACTTCTCGCCGCTCTCGCCGGGGTTGGTCTGCCCCTCCCACTTGTCGCAGCACTCCCAGCCGGGCAGGGTGAGGACGCCGAGGCGGTCGGCGAGGTCGAAGAACTCGTCGGGCTCGATGTGGCCTTCCAGCCGGATGGCGTTGAGGCCCAGGTCGAGGGCGTACCTGAGGCGGTCCTCGGTGTAGGTGTCGTCCCAGCGCAGGAACTCGTCCGGTGACCAGCCGCCGCCCTTGATCAGCAGCCGGCGGCCGTTGATCGAGTACTGGCGGGCGCCGTCGGAGTTCAGCGGGGCCCGCACGTCCCGGATGCCGAAGGTCTCGTGTGTGGTGTCCGAGACCGTGCCGGCGACGGAGGCGGTGAGAGCGAGGTCGTACAGCGGCTGGCCGCCCATTCCCGCGGGCCACCACACCTTGGGGGAGGCCAGGTGCAGTTCCGGGGTGTCCGCCGGGGTGAAGGTGACGGTCCTGGTCTCGTGCGCGGCGAGCGTGACCGACCTGGAGAGGGCCACACCGGCGACCGTGCCGGAGACCTCGGCGGTGACCGGTGCGTCGGAGTCGTTGCGAGCCTGCGCCTTCACCGTCAGGTCGGCCGTCGCGAGGGACGGCACCGCCAGTTTCGTCACCACGTGGGCGTCGCGCAGGGCGACCGGACCGCCGCGCCGGACCAGCACGTCACGGACGATGCCCATGTTCTGGTCGGGCGGCGGCTGGAGCCAGTCGAGCCAGCCCATGGTGAGGTTCTTGTTCGGGTCGTTGGGCTGGACGCGGAAGGCGACCGTGTTCGTGCCCGCCGTCACCAGGGAGGTGACGTCCAGTTCGTGGCGGGTGTAGGCACCGGTGACCTCGTCGGTCGTGGCGACCCGGTGGCCGTTGACGTACACGTCGGCCGCCGAGATCACCCCGCTGAAGTCCAGATAGGTGCGGTGCGAGGGGTCCGTCACCGTGAAGTCGCTGCGGAACCACCAGGGGACCTGGAAGGGCGTCTTGGGGATCTTCTGGAGACGGGTGGAGACGAACGGGTCGTCGTAGACGCCGTCGGCGAGCAGCGCGGCCAGGACCGTGGAGCGCGGGCCCGCCGGGTACCAGCCCGTCGTCGGGTAGCCGGGGGAGGAGACCGCCGCCGCGGAGTCGCCCACCTCGGCCGTCGACCGGATCGCGTAGCCGGACAGCGGGGTCTCGGATCCGGCGGCGGACGGCACCCGAGTGGTCCGCGGGTGGCCGTACGTGGGGGAGTGGGCGGTGGCACCGGCCGGGTTCCTGGCGCCCGCCCACGCGCTCGTGTTGAGTGAGCAGAGCAGGCCCAGGGCCACGGCGGCGGTGGCGAGGCGGCGTCCGGGGGCGGGGCGAGGGAACACGGCGGTCTCCAGGCTCGTAAAGTTAGGAAACTTTACTAACTCGGCTCAAGCTAGGGTCCCGAGGAGGGGGTGTCAATCATCGGCGCCGTCGCGCGCGTTGCCGCCGTCGGATTCAGGACGCCGCCGACCGGCGCTCGAAGACCAGGTCACGGGCGGTGCCCAGCGCGGTGGCCACGGCCCCGAGCAGCACCGCGTCCTCGCCGAGTCGGCCGGGCACGAGCTTCGGGCGCAGCGGGGTGAGCGCGCGCAGATGCTCGCGCACGGGACGCAGCAGCAGGTCGACGCTGTGCCCGACGCCGCCGCCCAGCACCACCAGGTCGGGATCGAGCACGGCCGCGGCCGCCGCCACCGTGTGCGCGATCCGCTCGCCTTCGAGCCGTACCGCCCGCACCGCGGCCGGGTCGCCCTGCCGTGCCGCGTCGAACACGGACTTCGCGGTGAGCTGCCCGCTCATCCCGAACCGCCGCGCCGCGCCGACCACGGCCTCCCCCGACACCGCGTCCTCCAGCCGCTCCGGCTCGGGCTGCCCGGGCCAGGGCAGGAACCCTATCTCCCCGGCGAGCCCGTGCGCCCCGGTGAACAGCCGTCCCTCACTGACCACCCCCATGCCCAGGCCGGTGCCGATCATGATGTACGCGAACAGCCGGCTGCCCGCCCCGACGCCGTACGTGTACTCGCCGAGCGCCGCCAGGTTGGCGTCGTTGTGCACCTCCAGCGGGACGCCCAGCTCCTCGCGCATCCGGTCGAACAGCCCGGCGCGGCCCCACCCGGGCAGATGCATCGCGTACCGCACCCGCCGCTGCCGCTCGTCGTACACGCCCGGCGTGCCCACCACCCCGTGCACCACCTCGGCCGGGTCGACCCCCGAGTCGGCCACGGCCCGCCGTGCCGTGGTGACCAGCAGGTCGGCCATGGCGGCCGAGCCGCGGGCCCGGTTGCGCACGTCCGAGCGGGCGGCCAGGGTGCCGTCGAGGTCGGCGACCGCCACCCGCAGCCAGCCCCGGCCCACGTCGACGCCGAGGACGTGCCCCGCCGCCGGGTCGGGCGCGTACAGCACGGCGGTGCGGCCCCGCTCCGGGGCGCGGGTGCCGACCTCGCGGACCAGGCCCGCCGCCGCGAGCGCGGCCAGGGCACTGGACACGGTCGGCTTCGACAGGCCGGTCTCACGGGCGAGTTGGGCGCGGGAGGCGGACCCCAGCGCGCGCAGCCGGGCCAGCAGCAGCCGCTCGTTGGTGCTGCGCAGTCGCTGCCGGCTCCAGGGCTGGTCCTGCTGCTCTACGACGTCACGGGCGGCCATCGCATCATTCTCACCGATTCCCGGCGCATACTTGACGCATCTAGTAAGGCTCCTTAACTTTATCGGCCATCCCGCCTCCTCGGCCGACGTTCCCTCCTCCTCGCCTCAGGAGCCCCGCCATGTCCGGTAGTCCCGGCCGTCCCGCCACTCCCGACGACCTCCGCAGCGCACCACCCGAAGGCGGCTTCGTGCGCCGCGTGGGTCTCTTCCAGGCCACCGCCATCAACATGAGCCAGATGTGCGGCATCGGCCCGTTCGTGACCATCCCGCTCATGGTCACCGCGTTCGGCGGCCCGCAGGCCGTGATCGGCTTCGTCGCGGGCGCGCTGCTCGCGCTCTGCGACGGCCTGGTCTGGGCCGAGCTGGGCGCCGCGATGCCCGGCTCCGGCGGCAGCTACGTCTATCTGCGCCAGGCCTTCCAGTACCGCACCGGACGCCTCGTGCCGTTCCTGTTCGTGTGGACGGCGATGCTCTTCATCCCGCTGATCATGTCCACCGGCGTGGTCGGCTTCGTCCAGTACCTGGGGTACCTCGCCCCCGGCCTGGGCCAGACCTCCGGCGACCTGGTCGGGCTCGGTGTCATCGCCCTGGTGGTGCTCCTGCTCTGGCGGGGCATCGAGCACATCGCCCGGATCACGGCCGTGATGTGGACGGTGATGATCGCCTCGGTGCTGCTGGTGATCGTCGCCGCGGCCTCCGACTTCAGCCCGCACCTGGCCTTCACCTACCCGGCGCGCGCCTTCGACCTGACGAGCGACCACTTCTGGCTCGGCTTCGCCGCGGGCCTGACCATCGGCATCTACGACTACCTCGGCTACAACACCACCGCCTACATGGGCGCCGAGATCAAGGACCCCGGCCGGATCCTGCCGCGCTCCATCCTCTTCTCGATCCTCGGCATCATGGCGATCTACCTGCTGCTCCAGATCGGCACCCTCGGCGTCATCGACTGGCACCGCATGACGCACCCGGCGGACATCGCGTCGACCTCCGTGGCCTCGGCGGTCCTGGAGAAGACCTGGGGCAAGGGGGCCGCCGACACCGTGACCGTGCTGATCCTGGTCACGGCCTTCGCCTCGGTCTTCACCGGTCTGCTCGGCGGCTCCCGGGTGCCCTACGACGCGGCCCGCGACCGCGTCTTCTTCCGGCCCTACGAGAAGCTGCACCCCCGGCACCGCTTCCCGACCCTGGGCCTCGCGACCATGGGCGTGATCACCGCCATCGGCTTCCTGATCGGCCGCCACACCGACCTCGCCACGCTGATCCAGCTGCTCACCACGGTGATGGTGATCGTCCAGGCGCTGGCGCAGATCGTGGCGCTCACGGTGTTGCGCCGCAGGCAGCCGGCCCTGAAGCGGCCGTACCGCATGTGGCTCTACCCCGTGCCCAGCATCGTCGCCTTCGCCGGCTGGTGCGTGATCTACGGCTACGCCGACAAGAACTCCCCGGGCCGCCACCCCATCGAGTGGTCCCTGGCCTGGCTCGCCCTCGGCTGTGTGGCGTTCGTGCTGTGGGCGCGCTTCGAGAAGGTGTGGCCGTTCGGCCCGCGGGAGGTGAGCGAGGAGTACCTGGCACCCGGGGAACCGGCCGTGGTGTAGTCTCCGTCGTACGACGTCAGCCTCGCCCTGCGGTAGCAACTCCCGCCGGGTGAGGCTTTTTTCATGTCTGACACCGAGAACACCGAGAGGGCGGACCTCGTCGTCCGCGAGGCCCGCACGGAGGACCGCCCCGTCGTCGAGCGGCTGTGGCTGATGTTCCGCCACGACCTGTCCGAGTTCCGCGGGATCCTGCCCAGTCCCGACGGCACCTTCCGCAGCGAGCGCGTCGAGGACGCCTTCGCCGCGCCCGGCTGGGCGCCCTATCTGTTCGTCCTGGGCGGCCACCCCGTCGGCTTCGCGTTCGTCCGGGGAACCGACGCGCCCCTGCGGGTGCTCAACAGCTTCTTCGTGGCGCGCGGCGTGCGCCGCTCGGGTGTCGGGTCGCGTGCCGTCCGCGAGGTCCTCGCCCGGCACCCGGGCCGCTGGGAGATCGCGTTCCAGTACGAGAACCCCGGCGCGGTCGCCTTCTGGCGCCGGGTCGCGGCCACGGCCGCGGGCGACGCCTGGACGGAGGAGACCCGCCCGGTGCCGGGGCGCCCGGAGCTGCCGCCGGACGTGTGGATCTCCTTCGCGGCGCCGGACCGGGCGGACGTCCGGGGTACGTCACGAGCCTTCTAGGCCGGTGACGGGGCCGGTCCGAAGCGCCGGGCCGGCCCCGTGTCCTCCCTTCAGGAGGCGCTCGGTGTGCCTAGGTCATGGGCGCTCGCCTGGCCGTCGTCATGGCGCACAGCAGTCCGAGGCAGAGGGCGAGCCCGCCGATGACGATGTTGTTGATGATGACGCCCGCGTCCGGGCCGCTGCCGACGATCCAGGGCGCGATGATCATCCAGATGCCCATGGCGCACATGGCCCAGCTGAGGCCGTACATGCGTTCCGGGGCCCGGGTGAAGCCGAGGGCCAGCAGGCCTATCGCTATGCCCATGATCAGGTTGTGGGTCATGAGCGCGGGTTGACTGGCCGCGTAGTGGACGATCCACGGGGACGCCGCGCAGTACAGACCGAGCAGGAACACCGGTCCGTCCACGAGCGCCACATCACGGCCGCCGAGCATGCGGGCGTAGCGTTCCCGCATTTCGAAGACATCGGGGTGGCTGGTCATGTCACTTCTGCCGTGCGAGACGTTGGCCATGACTCGTCTCCTTTGACTTGCAGGCCGAACCGCGCCCGGTGCGCGCGGTATGCGCCGCCTAGGAGTATTCTGCTCTTATTTCTTCCTTATGTGTAGCTCTGGTGGCTGTGTGAGGCCGGTGGCCCGCTCCGGCGGGTGCGCCCGCGCTTCGGTGAACGGTGTCCGGCGTTTCGGGCATGTCCGCGTTGATGCGGGGCAGCCGAACGGTACGGCGGACAGCGACTCAGGAGGTGACGGGCCGTCATGGGTGCGATGGTTTTGGAGCGATTTCCCGCGGGGTCTCCCCGGGGTTCGTGGCCGGCCGAGGAGTACGCGGCGAAGCGCCGGGCCGAGGGTGAACCGGCGACGGTGGTGATGGACCTGAAGACGGACGCGTTCCTGGTGGTGGTCCGCGCCCCGGACGAGGACTGACCCGCTCGGCTGAGCCCGGCACGACTGCCGCCGGGTCACCGGCACGGCCGCCATGGCCGGCCCGGTGACCCGGCGGCAGTCGTTCTCGGATCCGGGTGCCGCGACGGATTCTTGACCGGCGCCCCGGGCTCCGCGATGCTGTGTTGCGAACCGCGAGATGCGTGCCGTGATAGGCAACACGTGTTCCGGTGGCGTCTCGCCAGCTCAGTGAGCCGAGGAGTGGCCATGTCCCAGCAGGTCCGTGGTGTCGTCGCGCGGGGCAAGGGCGCCCCTGTCAGCCTGGAGGCCATCGTCGTGCCCGATCCGGGTCCGGGGGAGGCGCTGGTCAGGGTCGAGGCGTGCGGCGTCTGTCATACCGACCTGCACTACCGCGAGGGCGGGATCGGCGACGACTTCCCCTTCCTGCTGGGACACGAGGCCGCGGGGGTCGTGGAGGCGGTCGGCGACGGCGTCACCGACGTCGCGCCCGGTGACTTCGTCATCCTCAACTGGCGTGCCGTGTGCGGCCAGTGTCGGGCCTGTCTGCGCGGGCGGCCGTGGTACTGCTTCGACACCCACAACGCGAAGCAGAAGATGACGCTCGCCGACGGCACCGAGCTGGCGCCCGCCCTCGGGATCGGAGCCTTCGCCGAGAAGACCCTGGTGGCGGCCGGACAGTGCACCAAGGTCGACCGCGCCGCCTCCCCGGCCGTCGCCGGCCTGCTGGGCTGCGGGGTGATGGCGGGCATCGGCGCCGCCCTCAACACCGGCGGCGTCGGACGCGGGGACAGCGTCGCGGTGATCGGCTGCGGTGGCGTGGGCGCGGCGGCGGTGCTCGGCTCGCACCTGGCCGGCGCGGCGAGGGTGATCGCGGTGGATGTCGACGACCGCAAGCTGGAGACGGCGCGGGGACTCGGCGCGACCCACACGGTCAACTCCAAGGAGGCCGACGCGGTCGCGGCGGTGCGCGAACTGACCGGCGGCTTCGGTGCGGACGTCGTGATCGAGGCGGTGGGCCGGCCGGAGACCTACCAGCAGGCCTTCTACGCCCGCGACCTGGCCGGAACCGTGGTGCTCGTCGGTGTGCCCACCCCGGAGATGAAGCTGGAACTGCCCCTGCTGGACGTCTTCGGCCGGGGCGGGGCGCTGAAGTCGTCCTGGTACGGCGACTGCCTGCCCTCCCGTGACTTCCCCATGCTCATCGACCTGTACCTCCAGGGCCGTCTCGACCTGGACGCCTTCGTCACCGAGACCATCGCCCTGAACGAGGTGGAGAAGGCCTTCGAGCGCATGCACCACGGGGACGTCCTGCGCTCGGTGGTTCTCCTGTGACGGACGGCGGCGGCTGACCGCTCCCGCCACAACACAGCACCCCACAGCACGGCACAGCACGGTCCTGCCTCGGTGACGGCCCCCTCGGGCGGCATCGGGCGGGGCCGTCGCCGTCTCCGAAGGCGCCATCGTCTGCCCAGCTCAGATGGGTATTCCGGGTGCTTCGGCGAGCCCTGGGCAACGTGCCGGCGGCCCGCGGGGACCGGCGCGTGAACTCCTTGACAACGCTTCGGAGCCGCCCCCACACTGGCGTTGCGCTCATCGCAATCCGTTTCGCTATACGCACCGAGGTGTCATGATGATTCCCGCGTGCCGTCTCGAGGATCTGCCGCGAGGCGAGGCCCACCGGCTCGACATCGACCCGCCCGTGTCGGTCTTCCACACCGACGACGGCGAACTCTTCGCCATCGACGACACCTGCACCCACCAGGACGCCTCGCTCGCCGACGGCTGGCTGGAGGGCTGCGAGGTGGAATGCCCCCTGCACGCCTCGACGTTCGACCTGCGCACCGGTGCCGTCGACGCGCCCCCGGCCAGACTCCCCGTCCGCACCCACGAGATCGTGGTGGAGGACGGAATGATCCACGTCCGGCTGTCCACCGACGCGCCCAACCTGCCGCCCTGCGTCAGCGCCCGCCTGGCCGGAGGAGCCGCGTGAGGACCGTGGCCGTGGTCGGCGCCTCGCTGGCCGGACTGTCGGCCGCGCGCTCGCTGCGGCAGCGGGGGTACGACGGCCGGCTGGTCGTGATCGGCGACGAACCCCACCGTCCTTACGACCGGCCGCCGTTGTCCAAGGAGTTCCTGGCCGGCACCGTCGGCGAGGCGGACCTGGCGCTGGAGCGGGACGACGAGGACCTGGGCGCCGAGTGGCTGCTCGGGACCCGCGCCACCGGCCTGGACCGCAGCACCCGGACGATCGGGCTCGCCGACGGCCGGGAGGTCCGCGCCGACGGCGTGGTCGTCGCGACCGGCGCGAGTGCCCGCACCCTGCCGGGCACCGACGGCCTCGCCGGGGTCCATGCGCTGCGTACCCTCGACGACGCCCGCGCGCTGCGCGCCGACCTCGCCCGGGGCGGCCGTCTCGTGGTGATCGGCGGCGGCTTCGTCGGCGCCGAGGTCGCCTCCACCGCGTACGCCCTCGGCCTTGACGTCACCGTGGTCGAGGCTGCGCCGACCCCGCTGGCCGGACCGCTCGGACCGGTCATGGGCGCGGTCGTCTCCGCCCTGCACGCGGACCACGGCGTGCGGCTGCTGTGCGGGGTGGGCGTCAAAGGGCTCGGCGGCGAGCACCGGGTGGAGTCCGTCCTGCTGGAGGACGGGCGCAGCGTGCCCGCCGACACCGTCGTCGTCGGAGTCGGCGCACGCCCCTGTGTCGACTGGCTCGAAGGCTCCGGCGTCACGCTCGACAACGGCGTGAAGTGCGGCGCCGACGGGCGCACCAGCCTGGCCGGGGTGGTCGCGGTCGGTGACTGCGCCAACTGGTACGACCCGGGTACCGGCGGCCACCGCAGGGTCGAGCACTGGACCGGCGCACTCGAACGGCCGGCCGCGGCCGTCGCCGCGCTGCTCGCCCACGGCGCGACCGATCCGGGGACGCCCAGGCCCCCGTACTTCTGGTCCGACCAGTACGGCGTGAAGATCCAGTTCGTCGGGCACGCCGCCGGAGCCGACAGCGTGACGGTCGAGGAGGGCTCCACCGACGACCGCAGTTTCCTCGCCGTCTACCGGCGGGCGGGCCGTCCGGTCGCCGTGCTCGGCATGAACCAGCCGCGGCTCTTCACCCGCGCCCGCAAGCAGTTCGGCACCGCCGCGTCCTGACCCGGCGACCGCGCCACCCCATCGATCCGCGACGTTCTCCGAGGAGTTCACCGTGACCTCGACCAGCCTGCCGGACAGCCTGATCGCCACCCTCCCCGGTTCCGCCTACACGGATCCCGGGATCTTCGCCCAGGAGCAGGAGCGCATCTTCGAGAGGATGTGGTTCTGCGTCGCCCGCGCCGCGGACCTGCCGAAGCCCGGCGCCTTCCGCACCGTCGACGTGGGCCGCGAGTCCATCCTCGTCACCCGGTCCAGGGACCGCTCGGTCCGCGCCTGGTTCAACGTCTGCCGGCACCGCGGGGCCCGCGTCTGCACCGAGGAGTCCGGCGAGGTCAGGCGCGCCTTCCAGTGCCCGTACCACGCCTGGACCTACGACCTGGACGGCAAGCTGGTAGCGGCTCCCAACCTCACCAAGATGCCCGACGTCGGCCGCACCGAGTACGGCCTGGTCCCGGTGGCGGTGCGGGAATGGCTCGGCTATGTGTGGGTGTGCCTCGCGGAGGATCCGCCCGCCTTCGAGGAGGACGTGATCGGGGCCGTCGTCGAGCGCCTCGGCGACGTCGCGTCGATCGAGCGCTACGACATCGACAACCTGTCGGTGGGCCGGCGGATCGTCTACGACGTGCGGGCCAACTGGAAGCTCATCATCGAGAACTTCATGGAGTGCTACCACTGCGCCACCATCCACCCCGAACTCACCGAGGTGCTGCCCGAGTTCGCCGACGGCTACGCGGCGCAGTACTACGTCGGCCACGGCGCCGAGTTCGGCACGGACATCCAGGGGTTCACCGTGGACGGCTCCGAGGGACTCGACCGCATCCCCGGCGTCTCCGAGGACCAGGACCGGCGCTACTACGCGATCACCGTCAAACCGCAGGTGTTCATCAACCTCGTGCCCGACCACGTGATCTTCCACCGGATGTACCCGGTCGCCGTCGACCGGACGGTCGTGGAGTGCGACTGGCTCTATCTCCCGCACGTCGTGGCGAGCGGCAAGGACGTCAGCCGGTCGGTGGAGCTCTTCGACCGGGTCAACCGCCAGGACTTCGACGCCTGCGAACGGACCCAGCCCGGCATGGGCTCACGGCTGTACGCCAAGGGAGGTGTGCTGGTCCCCAGCGAGCACCACATCGGCGCGTTCCACGACTGGGTGCACGAGCGGCTCGGCACGGCGCCGCGGTGACGCCCGCGGCCCGCGCGAGGAGCTGAACGCGGGCCCTGCGGCGGTCGTCCTGCGGGCGCTCAGCCCAGGTACCCCATGCGGTAACTGATCTCCTCCGCACCCTTGACCAGCACCGGGGCCAGCTCGTGCATCCGCTCCTCGGTGAACCGGTAGGACGGCCCGGATGCGCTGATGGACGCGATGACCCGGCCCTCACGGTCCCGGATCGGCGCGGCCATCGCGTGCAGCCCGATCTCCAGCTCCTCCAGCGTCCAGGCGTAACCGCGCTCCCGGGCCTCGGCGAGGTTCTTCTCCAGCTTCACCTTCGAGGAGATGGTGTGCGGGGTCACCTTCTTCAGCCCGGCCTCCGAGACCAGCGCGGCCCGCTCCTTGGCGGGCAGGTGGGCCAGCATGATCTTGCCGCTGGAGGTGGCGTGCAGCGGGGTGAGCTGGCCGACCCAGTTGTGCGCGCTGACCGCGGCCGTACCCCGCACCTGGTACAGGTTGATCGCGTAGTGCTCCTGCATCACCGCGAGGTTGACCGTCTCGCCGATCTCCTCGGCCAGCCGCTCACACACCTGCCGGCCCTGCTGGGTGACGTCGATACGGCCCGTGACGGCCCCCGCCAGGCGTACGATGCCGAAGCCGAGCGCGTACTTGCCGCGCTCGCCCGCCTGCTCCACCAGGCCGCGCGCCTCCAGGGCGCCGAGCAGGCGGAACGCGGTCGACTTGTGAACATCGATCTCGGCCGCCACCTCGCTCACACCCGCCTCACCGCGCTGAGCCAGGATCTCCAGGACGCTGATGGCGCGGTCCACGGACTGCACGCCCCCAGAAGATGAGCCGTTCGATTCGGTATCCGGACTGTAGTTGCTCATGGCGAAACTATACGCGCAGTAAACAACACGTTCCAAGTAACGCGATGTGAACAAAGATCTTACAAGTTGCGTTGTTCGCAACCTAGTGCGTATAGCGCTACCCGTACTAGCATGCCGCGCACATCGACGGCGCGAGCGAGACGAGGCACCATGGCTCCCTTGCAGTACGACTTCGTCATCGTCGGCGGCGGCTCGGCCGGCAGCGCGCTGGCCAACCGGCTCTCGGCCGACCCCGGCAATCGGGTGCTCGTCCTGGAGGCGGGCCGGCCCGACTACCCGTGGGACGTGTTCATCCACATGCCCGCCGCGCTGACCTACCCCATCGGCAGCCGCTTCTACGACTGGAAGTACGAGTCCGAGCCGGAGCCCCACATGGGCGGCCGCCGGGTCTACCACGCACGCGGCAAGGTGCTGGGCGGCTCCAGCAGCATCAACGGCATGATCTTCCAGCGCGGAAACCCCATGGACTACGAGCGCTGGGCCGCCGACCCCGGCATGGAGACCTGGGACTACGCCCACTGCCTGCCGTACTTCCGCCGGATGGAGAACTGCCTGGCCGCCGACCCGGACGACGAGTTCCGCGGCCACGACGGCCCGCTGGTGCTGGAGCGCGGCCCGGCCACCAACCCGCTCTTCACCGCCTTCCTGAAGGCCACCGAGGAGGCGGGGTACGCGCCCACCGACGACGTCAACGGCTACCGGCAGGAGGGCTTCGCCAAGTTCGACCGCAACGTCCACCGCGGCCGGCGCCTGTCGGCGTCCAAGGCGTACCTCAAGCCCGCCCGGAAGCGCCCCAACCTCACCGTGCGGACCCGCGCCCTGGTCACCCGCGTCCTCTTCGAGGACAAGAAGGCCGTCGGTGTCGAGTACCGGCGCGGCAGGGGCCCCCTCCAGCAGGTCCACGCCAGGGAGGTCGTCCTCTGCGGCGGCGCCATCAACTCCCCGCAGTTGCTCCAGCTCTCCGGCATCGGCAACGCGAAGGAGCTGCGCGCCCTCGGCATCGACGTCGTGCACGACCTGCCGGGCGTCGGCGAGAACCTCCAGGACCACCTGGAGGTGTACATCCAGTACGCCTGCAAGCAGCCCGTCTCCGTCCAGCCGTACCTGGCGAAGTGGCGCGCCCCCCTCATCGGCCTGCAGTGGCTCTTCCGCAAGGGGCCGGCCGCCACCAACCACTTCGAGGCCGGCGGCTTCTGCCGCAGCAACGACGACGTGGACTACCCCAACCTGATGTTCCACTTCCTGCCCATCGCGGTCCGCTACGACGGCTCGGTGCCGGCCGGCGGTCACGGCTACCAGGTCCACGTCGGACCCATGTACTCCGACGCCCTCGGCTCGGTGAAGATCAGGAGCAGGGACCCGCGCGAACACCCGGCGCTGCGCTTCAACTACCTCTCCACCGAGCAGGACCGCCGCGAGTGGGTCGAGGCGGTCCGGGTCGCCCGCCACCTCCTCAACCAGCCCGCCCTCGCCCCCTACAACGGCGGCGAGATCTCACCCGGCCCGTCCGTGGCGACCGACGAGGAGATCCTCGCCTGGGTCGCCAAGGACGGCGAGACGGCGCTGCATCCGTCCTGCACGTGCAAGATGGGCACCGACGAGATGTCCGTCGTCGACCCGACGAGCATGCGGGTGCACGGCGTGGACGGACTGCGGGTGGTGGACGCCTCGGTGATGCCCTACGTCACCAACGGCAACATCTACGCCCCGGTGATGATGATCGCCGAGAAGGCGGCCGACCTGATCCTCGGCAAGGAGCCGCTCGCGCCGTCGAAGGCCGCGTACTACCGGCACCGCGACGCCCAGAAGCAGGCCGGGTAGCCGCTGGGCGCCGCCGTGCGGCCGTGCGGCGGCGTGCCCCTTTCGCGGCCGAATCGGGATACGCGGACCCCTTGACGTTCGTCAGCCTGTTCGGCCAGGGTGTTCCACCACAAGCAATCCAATGCGCAATACGCAACGCGAAGTTCGGGCTCGAAGGGCGCGGCCGTGGCAGATCTGTACGTGGACGGTGAATGGCGCGGCGCGGTGGCCGGCGGCCGCCGGGAGATCCGCTGCCCGGCGGACGGCACCCTCGTCGCCACGGTCTCGGAGGCCACCCGCCCCGACACCGAGGCCGCGATCACCGCCGCCCGGCGCGCTTTCGACGAGGGACCCTGGCCGCGCACCGCCGAGCGGGAGCGCGGTGCCCTGCTGCTGCGCACCGCGGGCGTCATCGAGCGCGACGCGAAGGAGTTCGCCCGCGCCGAGTCCCTGGACACCGGCAAGCGCCTGGTGGAGAGCGAGTACGACATCGCCGACGTCGTCTCCTGCTTCCGCTACTACGGTGGCATCGCCGGGACGGACGCCGGCCGGGTGGTCGACACCGGCCGGGACGACGCGCTCAGCCGGGTCACCTACGAACCCGTCGGCGTCTGCGCACTGATCACCCCGTGGAACTACCCGCTGTTGCAGGCCTCCTGGAAGGTCGCCCCGGCCCTGCTCGCGGGCAACACGATCGTCCTCAAGCCGAGCGAGCTCACCCCCTCCACCTCGATCCTGCTGATGAGGGCACTGGCGGAGGCGGGCCTCCCGGCCGGCGCCGCCAACCTCGTCCTGGGCGCCGGGCCCGAAGCCGGCGCACCGCTGGCCGAGCACCCCGGCGTCGACATGGTGTCCTTCACCGGCGGACTGGACACCGGCCGGCGCCTCATGGCCACCGCCGCCGCCACCGTGAAGAAGGTCGCCCTCGAACTCGGCGGCAAGAACCCGAACGTGGTCTTCGCCGACGCCGACTTCGACACCGCCGTGGACTTCGCGCTCACCGCCGTCTTCCTGCACTCCGGCCAGGTCTGCTCGGCCGGCGCCCGGCTGATCGTCGAGGACTCGATCCACGACGCCTTCGTCGACGAGGTCGTGCGCCGGGCCCGGCTGATCCGTCTCGGCGGCCCCTTCGACCCCGAGGCCGAGACCGGGGCGCTGATCTCCGCACAGCACCGCGAGAAGGTCGAGGCGTACGTGGCCGCCGGTCTCGCCGAGGGCGCCGTACTGCGCTGCGGGGGCGCCCGACCCGACGACCCCGCGCTCGCGGGCGGGCACTACTACCCGCCCACCGTTCTCGACGAGTGCCGGCAGGACATGCGGGTGGTGCACGAGGAGTCCTTCGGGCCGGTGCTCACTGTCGAGCGTTTCCACGACGAGGACGACGCCGTGCGCATCGCCAACGACACGGAGTACGGCCTCGCCGGAGCCGTCTGGACCCAGGACGCGGGCAAGGCCCAGCGGGTCGCCCGGCGACTGCGCCACGGCACCGTGTGGATCAACGACTACCACCCCTACGTGCCGCAGGCGGAGTGGGGTGGGTTCGGGCATTCGGGCGTGGGCCGTGAGCTGGGACCGACCGGCCTGGACGAGTACCGGGAGCCCAAGCATGTCTGGCAGAACATCCAACCCCGGCCGCAGCACTGGTTCCGCGGCTGACGCCGAAAAGAGGCCGATCATGACCCCAGCCCAGACCGAGGTGTCGCAGCGGCGCGGCACGTCCCAGGACCCCGGGGATCGCACCCCGGTCATCTCCGTGCGCCGGCTGTGGAAGGTGTTCGGTCCGAAGGCCGACGAGGTCCCGGGCTCCGAGGAGTTGTGCGGCCTCACCCGCCGCGAACTCATGGACCGCACCGGCTGTACCGCCGCCGTCCGGGACGTGAACTTCGAGGTGTCGAACGGCGAGGTCTTCGTCGTGATGGGCCTGTCCGGGTCCGGCAAGTCCACCCTGGTGCGATGTCTGACCCGGCTGATCGAACCCACCGCGGGCGAGGTCGTCTTCGAGGGCGAGGACATCCGGGGCGCCGACGCCCGGCGCCTGCGCGAGCTGCGGCGCAGCAAGTTCTCCATGGTCTTCCAGCACTTCGGTCTGCTGCCGCACCGCAAGGTCGTGGACAACGTGGCCTTCGGCCTGGAGATCCGGGGCATGAGCAGGGCCGAACGGATGAAGCGGGCCCTGGAGACGGTCGAACTCGTGGGCCTGGCGGGTTATGAGAACTCCTACCCCGACCAGCTCTCCGGCGGTATGCAGCAGCGCGTCGGCCTCGCCCGCGCCCTGGCCGGCGACCCGGACGTGCTCTTCTTCGACGAGCCGTTCTCCGCGCTCGACCCGCTCATCCGCCGGGACATGCAGAGCGAGGTCATCCGCCTGCACCACGAGGTCGGCAAGACCATGGTGTTCATCACCCACGACCTCGCCGAGGCCCTCAAGCTGGGCGACCGCATCCTGATCATGCGGGACGGCAAGATGGTCCAGTGCGGCACCGGCGACGAACTGGTGGGCGCACCCGCCGACGACTACGTACGGGACTTCGTGAAGGACGTGCCACGCGGTGACGTCCTCACCCTGCGCTGGATCATGCGGCCCGCCGAGCCCGGCGACGCCCTGGACGGCCCCGAGCTGGGACCGGACGTCGTGGTGCGCGAGGCCACCCGGGCGGTGCTCGCCGCCGAGAAGCCGGTCAAGGTCGTCGAGCACGGCAAGCTGCTCGGCATCGTGGGCGACGAGGAGATCCTGTCCGTCGTCGCCGGGCAGGACGGGGGCGCCTGATGGCCGCCGTCGCCGACGCGACCGCGCCGGTCGCCTCGATACGGCAGAGGGTCAGCCGCCCCCTGGTGGTGGCGGCGATCCTCGTGGTGTGGCTGCTGCTCTTCGCCGTGTTCCGCGGGCGGCAGACGCTGACCCTGGCCGCCGCCGACCTCACCGGTCTGCACCGCCGGCTCAACGACGTCAACGACAGCATCGGCGCCCACCGCAACTCCAACCCGGTCTTCCTCTACTTCTTCAACGAGATCCGCCTCGTCATCGACAACCTGGTCACCTTCGTCCAGTCGCTGATCTCCCAGCCCACCGGCTCCCGCCCGGTCCCGCAGATCGGCTGGCTGGGAGTGGTCGGACTCGCCGGCTACGCCTCCTGGGCCGTCGGGAACTGGCGGGTCGCGCTGCTGGCCGTGGCCGGGTTCACCTTCTTCGGGCTGCAGGGCCTGTGGCAGGAGAGCATGGACACCCTGGCGCTGACCCTGTCGGCGGTCCTCGTCGCCCTGCTCATCGGCATCCCGCTGGGCGTCTGGGCCGGGCTCTCCGACCGGTTCAACCGGATCATGACCCCGTTCCTGGACTTCATGCAGACGATGCCGACCTTCGTCTACCTCGCCCCACTGACCCTGATCTTCCTCATCGGCGGGGCGTCCGCCGTGATCACCACCGTGATCTACGCGGCGCCGCCCGCCATCCGCATCACCGCGCACGCCATCCGGTCCGTCCCCGAGACCACCGTCGAGGCGGCCGACTCGCTCGGCACCACCCGCACCCAGCAACTGGTGAAGGTGCTGCTGCCGATGTCGAAGCGCACCGTGGTGATGGGGGTCAACCAGACCATCATGGCCGCCCTGGCCATGGTGACCATCGCGGCCCTGATCGACGCGCCGGGACTCGGCAAGACCGTCGTGCAGGCCCTGCAGTCCCTCGACGTCGGCACCGCGTTCAACGCCGGGCTCGCCATCGTCGTCATGGCGATCGTGCTGGACCGGGTCACCACGGCCGCCGCCGCCCGCACCGAGGCCCGCCGCACCGGCGGCGACCGCTTCCTCAGGTGGCGCCGCCCGCTGCTGGGGGCGGGCGGGATCGCGGCCCTCGTCCTGGTCTACCTCTCCCACACCTACGTCTGGGCGGCCGAATTCCCCGGTGACGGCGCCGTCGGCAGTCACATCGCGAGCGCCGCCGACACCACGACCGGCTGGCTCCAGGACCATGTCTCCGGCCTGACCAACGCGCTGCGCGACACCCTCACCAACGGGCTGCTCAACCCCTTCCAGACGCTGCTCACCGACTCCCCGTGGTGGCTGGTCGGCGCCGTCCTCGTCGCGCTCGGGGCGCTGCTCGGCGGCCGCTGGGCGGCGCTGACGGCCGCGGTGTGCGTGGGGCTGCTGGTCGGCACGGGGCTGTGGTCGGACAGCATGACCACGCTCGCCTCGACCGCCGTGGCCACCGTCCTGGTGATGCTGCTCGGCGCGGTCTTCGGCGTGTGGATGGGCCGCAGCGCCCTGGTCGACCGGCTGATCCGGCCCACCCTGGACGCCGCCCAGGTCATGCCGCCGTTCGTCTACCTGGTGCCGTTCCTGGCGCTCTTCGGCGCCACCCGCTTCACGGCGATCGTCGCGGCCGTCGTCTACGCGGCACCCGTCGCCATCAAGATCATCGCGGACGGCGTGCGGAACGTCCCGGAGTCCACCGTGGAGGCGGCCACCTCGGCCGGGTGCGACACCTGGCAGATCATCACCAAGGTCCAGCTGCCGATGGCACGCGGCGCCCTGACCCTCGCGACCAACCAGGGCCTCATCTACGTGCTGTCGATGGTTGTGGTGGGCGGCCTGGTGGGGGCGGGCGCCCTCGGCTACGACGTCGTGGCCGGTTTCTCGCAGGGTGAGCTGTACGGCAAGGGGCTGGCGGCGGGGCTCGCCATCGTACTGCTCGGAGTCATGTTCGACCGGATCACTCAGGCTGCGGCACGACGCGCCCGGGCATAAGGAGCACTACACCATGGCACAACACTGGCGAGCCGGCGCGGCCGGCCTGGCCGTCCTCGGACTCACCCTCACGGCCTGCGGCGGCGCGAAGGTCGGCGACAGCAGCTCGGCCGGCTCGACGTCGTCGGGCGGCAAGTGCGGCACCTTCAACCTGGCCGTCAACCCCTGGGTCGGCTACGAGGCGGACGCGGCGGTCGTCGCCTACGTCGCGCAGCACGACCTCGGCTGCACCGTCAAGAAGAAGGACCTCAAGGAGGAGATCGCCTGGCAGGGCTTCGGGACCGGTGAGGTGGACGCGGTCCTGGAGAACTGGGGCCACGACGACCTGAAGAAGAAGTACATCACCGGGCAGAAGACGGCCGTCGAGGCCGGCTCCACCGGCAACAAGGGCATCATCGGCTGGTACGTCCCGCCGTGGCTGGCCAAGGCGCACCCCGACATCACCGACTGGAAGAACCTGAACAAGTACGCCGCGAACTTCAAGACGTCCGAGTCGGGCGGCAAGGGGCAGCTGCTCGACGGCGACCCCTCCTACGTGACCAACGACGCCGCCCTGGTGACGAATCTGAAGCTGGACTTCAAGGTGGTGTACGCGGGCAGCGAGACCGCGCTCATCCAGGCCTACCGGACGGCCGAGAAGAACAAGCAGTGGCTGATCGGCTACTTCTACGAGCCGCAGTGGTTCCTGTCCGAGGTGCCGCTGGTGAAGGTGAACCTGCCGAAGTACACGACGGGTTGCGACGCCGACGCGGCGAAGGTCGCCTGCGACTACCCCGTCTACGACCTGGACAAGATCGTCAGTGCGGGCTTCGCCAAGTCGGGCAGTCCCGCCTACAAGCTCGTGAAGAACTTCCACTGGACCAACGACGACCAGAACACCGTGGCCAAGTACATCGCCGTGGACAAGCTGTCGGACGACGCGGCGGCGAAGAAGTGGGTCGACGCCAACCCCGACAAGGTCAAGGCCTGGCTGAAGTAGCCCGGGTCGCCGACGAACTGGTCCAGGACGCCCGGCGGGCGGTGCGCGGCTGTGCGCGCCGCCCGCCGGGCGCTGCCCTTTTCCGGGCCGCCGTCACGACCGTTCCCGGACGTCACCGCCCCCTTGACACCCCTCCTCGGCGACGGGCACATTGAGTTGCGCAGCCTGAATCATGTTGCGTAAAGAGCAACTGCACCGGTCTCAAGTTCGGAGGTTGGGCGATGGCGGGACCCCGAGTGGTCATCATCGGAGCGGGCGTCGTGGGGGCCGCCCTCGCGGACGAGATCTCCGCACGCGGCTGGACCGAGGTGACCGTGGTCGACCAGGGCCCCCTGCCGGCGACCGGGGGTTCCTCCTCGCACGCGCCGGGCCTGGTCTTCCAGACGAACCCCTCGAAGACGATGACGGAACTGGCGCGCTACACCGTCGAGAAGTTCTGCTCCCTCGACGTCGACGGCGAGCCCTGCTTCCTCCAGGTCGGCGGCCTCGAAGTGGCCACCAGCCCCGAGCGGCTCGCCGAACTCCACCGCCGGCACGGCTGGATCACCGCCTGGGGCATCGAGGCCCGCCTGCTCGACCCGGACGAGTGCGTGGCGCAGCACCCGCTGGTCGACCGCGACCGGGTCCTCGGCGGCCTCCTCGTCCCCACCGACGGCCTCGCCAAGGCCGTCCTCGCCGTCGAGGCCCAGATCCGCCGGGCCACCGGACGCGGCGTGCGCTTCCTGGCCCGCCACGAGGTCCTCGAGGTACGGCAGAACGAAGGCGCCGTCACCGCCGTGGTGACCGACCGGGGCGAGATCCCCGCCGACATCGTCGTCTGCTGCGCCGGCATCTGGGGCCCGCGGATCGCCCGCATGGTCGGCATGAACCTGCCGCTCACGCCGCTCGCCCACCAGCTCGCCTGGACCGGTCCGGTGCCCGCCCTGGCCGGCCAGACCGAGGAGGCCGTCCGACCCATCCTGCGCCACCAGGACGCCGACCTCTACTACCGCGACCGCTTCGACGCCATCGGCATCGGCTCCTACGGCCACCGCCCGATGCCGATCTCCGCCGACGACATCCTCTCCGTCGACGAGGCCGACCGGATGCCCTCGGTCCTCAAGTTCACCGAGGACGACTTCGCGGACGCCTGGACCGAGACGCAGTCCCTCCTGCCCGCCACCCGCGAGGCCAAGGTCGAGGAGGGCATCAACGGCCTGTTCTCCTTCACCACCGACGGCTACCCGCTGCTCGGCGAGTCCCCGGACGTCAAGGGCTTCTGGGTGGCCGAGGCCGTCTGGGTCACCCACTCCGCGGGCGTCGGACGCGCGGTCGCCGAATGGCTGGTCGACGGTCACTGCTCCTCGTTCGACCTGCACGAGTGCGACGTCAACCGCTTCGAGCCGCACCAACTGGCCCCCGAGTACGTCCTGGCCCGCGGCTGCCAGAACTTCGCCGAGGTGTACGACATCCTCCATCCCCTCCAGCCGAGCGGGAAGCCGCGCCCGATCCGCACCAGCCCCTTCCACGCCCGCCAGCAGGAACACGGCGCGTTCTTCCTGGAGGCGAACGGCTGGGAGCGCCCCCAGTGGTACGAGGCGAACGCCGGCCTGCTCGAAGGCCGTTCGATCCCCACCCCCAACGACTGGGCGGCCCGCTACTGGTCGCCGATCGTCGGCGCCGAGGCGCAGGTCACCCGCGAGACCGTCGCGATGTACGACATGACGGCCCTCAAACGCCTGGAGGTCACCGGTCCGGGCGCCGCCGACTTCCTCGAGGGTCTGGTCACCGGCAAGGTCGCCAAGTCCGTCGGCTCGGTCACGTACACCCTGCTGCTCGACCACGACGGCGGCATCCGCAGCGACATCACCGTGGCCCGCCTCGGCCGCGACCTCTTCCAGGTCGGCGCCAACGGCAACCTCGACCTCGACTGGTTCACCCGCCACCTCCCGGCGGACGGCCGGGTCCAGGTCCGCGACATCACCCCCGGCACCTGCTGCATCGGCCTGTGGGGCCCGCTCGCCCGCCAGGTCCTCCAGCCCCTCACCGACGAGGACTTCTCGGGCGACGGCCTCAAGTACTTCCGCGCCAAGCGCGCCCACATCGGCTCGGTGCCGGTCACCGCGATGCGCCTGTCGTACGTCGGCGAACTCGGCTGGGAGCTGTACACCACCGCCGACCAGGGACAGAAACTCTGGGACACCCTGTGGGCCGCGGCCCGGCCGCTCGGCGGGATCATCGCGGGGCGCGGCGCCTTCAACAGCCTCCGCCTGGAGAAGGGTTACCGCTCCTTCGGCACCGACATGACCTTCGAGCACGACCCCTACGAGGCCGGCGTCGGTTTCGCCGTCCGGCTCGACAAGGGCGACTTCGTCGGCAAGGCCGCGCTGGAGCGGCGCGCGGCGGACGTCCGGCGGAAGCTGACCTGCCTCACCGTCGACGACCCGCGGGCCGTGGTCATGGGCAAGGAGCCGGTCTACGACGGGGATCGCGCCGTCGGCCATGTCACCAGCGCCGCCTACGGCTACACGGTCGGCAAGGGGATCGCCTACGCGTGGCTGCCCGCGGAGCTTGCGGTACCCGGGACGGCGGTGCGGATCGGGTACTTCGACCAGCGCGTGGCGGCGGTGGTGGCCGAGGAGCCGTTGTTCGACCCGGCGATGTCCCGGCTCCGGGGCTGAGGGAGGAACCGCACGCAGGCGCGGGCGGACGACCGCGGTGCCGGAGGTCAGCCGGGTTGCTCCGCCAGCTTCCCCAGGTGCGCCGCGCGCGACTCTGCCGTCTGGCCCTGGACCAGCAGGAACAGCGCCTCCCGCGCCAGCCGTTGGGCGCGGCTGTCCAGGGCCGTCGCCCGGCCGCCGCCCGCCACCACGGCCGCCGCCGTCGCCGTGCGCATCAGCGTGAACGCCTCGGCCCGCAGCGCGAGGCGTTCGCCGGTGTGCTCCTGCGGCACCGGATGGTCGGCGAGCGCGTAGGCCCGGCGGCGCACCTCTTCGAGGCGGACCCGCAGGGGAGCGGCGTACGCCTCCTCGACCAGCGCGAGGGCCGCCCGGGTGATCCCGAAGACCGCCGGGTTGGCGTTGCGGGTCTTCGGGCGGTCCGCCGCCGCCCAGTCCTCGTACGGCGTCCGCAGTGCCACCGACTCCTCCGGCACCCACAGGCCGTCCAGGTCCAGGGAGACCGTCCGGGCCGCGGTCAGCGCCGCCAGCCGCATCGGCTCCGACGCCCGCAGCCCCGGTTGCTCCCGCGCCTCGACGAACGCGAACAGCGCCTCGTCGTCCTCGGTCACGCCGGCGAGCAGCAGCACGTCGTTCAGGCCCCAGCCCGTGTACCAGGGCACGGTGCCGTGGAAGCGCCGGCCACCCGCCTCGGCCCGGACCCGCACCGGGACCCGCGGGTACGAGCGCAGGTGCGCGTACGCCACCCCGGACAGCAGCTCACCGCGCGCCAGCGGACCCAGCAGCCGCTCCCGCACCGGGAGCGCGGACGTGACCAGGGTCCGTACCGGCGTGTGATGCTGCGTCTGCACGAACCAGGTCGAGCAGCACGCCCCGGCCAGGATCTCGGCCGTCTCCCGTACGACCGCCGCGGGCGCCGCCGAGCCGCCGTAGGCCACCGGCGCGGCCACCCCCAGCAGCCCCGAGCGCTTGATCGCCGCGATGTGCCCGAGGGGGACACCTTCCTGGTCGACGCGCTCGGCGGCGGGCGCCAGGAGGCCGTCGGCGAGTTCGCGGGCGCGGGCGACGAGCGGATGTACGGCAACGGTCATGAACAGGATTCTTCCGCTTCCGTCCGCCGCGCCGCAGGCACGCCGACCCGCGCCCCTTGCCGCGAGCCCACCGGCCGACCCGACCCTGCTCGCCGTCCGACCTTGCTCACCATTGCCAGGACCGGCGTGCGGGTGATGTGCCAGACTCCGTCGATGACCTCCGAAACGATCACCGCGGCCGCCTCCGGCACCTGGGAACTCGGCGACCTGCCCGTCCGCCGCCTCGGCTTCGGCGCGATGCGGCTGACGGGCAGCGCCGCGTTCCACCACGGCGTCCCGAGCGACCGCACCCGCTCGATCGCCGTGCTGCGCAGGGCCGTCGAGCTCGGCGTGAACCACATCGACACGGCGGCCTTCTACTTCTCCGCCCTGCGCTCCGCCAACGAACTCATCAACACCGCCCTTGCCCCGTACCCGGACGACCTCGTCATCGTCACCAAGGTCGGTCCGTTCCGCGACCACTGCGGGAACTGGGCCGAGCCGGCCCGCCCCGACCAGTTGCGCGGGCACGTCGAGGAGAACCTGCGCCAGCTCGGCCGCGACCACCTCGACGTCGTCAACCTGCGCCGGACGGGGCAGGAGTCGATCAGCGAGCACTTCGGTGCCCTCGCCGAACTGCGCGAGGCCGGACTGGTCCGGCACCTCGGCGTCTCCGACGTCGAACCGCGCCACCTCGACGAGGCGCTCGCCATCGCGCCCGTGGTGTGCGTGCAGAACCGCTGGGGACTCGACAGCACGAACCCGGCCACCGACGAAGTGGTCCTCAGCTGCGGCGAACGCGGCATCGCCTTCGTTCCGTTCTTCGCCGTCGCGGGCGACGCCGGGCCGCACGGCGCCACCCAGGACCACGACGACGAGGTCCTCGCCGTCGCCCGGGCGCACCACGCCACCCCTGCCCAGATCCGCCTCGCCTGGACCCTGCACCAGGGCCCGCACGTGCTCGCCATCCCCGGCACCGGCAACCCGGACCACCTGGCCGAGAACGTCGCGGCGGGCGCCGTCCGGCTCACCGACGAGGAGCTGGCCCGCCTGAACGCGCTGCACACCGGTCCCTGACTCCGGCCCCACCCGCGCGACGAAGTCATGGGCGTGACCGGGCCCGGCTGACTACACTGGCGTAGACGATCTGCCGGACCGAGGACGAAGAAGGGGTGAGGAGCCTTCCATGGCCGACGGGAAGGACGAACGCCGGCCCGCCGGCGAACTCGAGGCGAGCGTCATGGCGGCCCTGTGGGCGGCCGGCGCCCCCCAGACCCCCGGCGAGGTGCAGCGCAGCCTCGGCACGGACCTGGCCCGCACCACCGTGACGACCATCCTCACCCGGCTCCACGACAAGGGCGTGGTCGACCGGCACCGCCGGGGCCGCGGCTACGCCTACGTCCCCGTCCAGGACGCCCAGGGTCTCACCGCGCGACGGATGCACAGCGAACTCGACCGCGACGGCGACCGCGAGACCGTGCTCGCCCGCTTCGTCGCCCAGCTCAGCCCCGACGACGAGCGCGTCCTGCGCACGCTCCTCGAAGCCGACGAGCAGTCCGGTGCCACGTGATCGCCCTGCTGATCCTCCCCCTGCTGGTGCCGTTCGCCCTGCCGGCGCTGTCCCGGCGGGCCCTCGAAAGGCTCGCGCCCGCCGTCGCGCTGTGGGCGGTCGCCGTCTCGGCCGTCGCCCTAGCGGGCTGCGCGCTCGCCGCGCTCGGCGCGTTCGTCCTCACCGGGCTGCTCAGACTGCCGTTCTTCGCCTCGCTCGGCGAGCTGATCCGGCCGTTGCACACCGCCTCCGACCGCTTCGTCCTGCCGCTGGCCGCGCTGTCGGTCGGTGCTCTGGCCGTGTTCGTCTGGACCCTCGTACGGTCGGCGCTCCGGCAGACGCGTGCCTTCCGCACGGCCCGTACCGAGGCGGGGGCGGGACCGGCCGCGGGTGACCTGTGCGTGGTGGACTCGCCGTGTCCCGACGCGTACGCGCTGCCCGGCCGGCCGCACCGGATCGTCGTCACCACGGGGATGCTGCGCACCCTCGACGGGGGCGAGCGGGAGGCGCTGTTCGCGCACGAGCGGGCGCACAACGCGGGCGGCCACCACTACTTCCTCGCCGCGGCCGAGTTCGCCGCGCACTGTCACCCGGCGCTGCGCCGGGTCCGGGACGTCATCCGGCTGGCCGTGGAGCGGGTGGCCGACGAGGCCGCGGCCCGTGCGGTGGGTGACCGGCGGCTGACGGCCCGCGCGATCGCCCGGGCCGCGCTGGCGGGACAGGGTGAGGGCGGCGTCGAGCGGCCGGCGTTCGTCCCCGGGGTCGCCTCGGGGCCGGTGCCGCGCCGGGTGCACGCGCTGCTGGCGGCGCCGCGCAGGGAGCGCCGGGCCGGGGCATGGATCGCGCTGCTCCTGGCGGCCAGTGCCGGCCTGTCGTGCGTCGCGTCGGTGACCGGCATGGTCGACTTCCACCACCGCGTCGAGGTCGCGCAAGGGGAAGCGGGGAAGTAGTCCGCCGGGAGGCGCCCCCGGAGAGGCCCTGGGTGGCGGCGGTGAAGTTTTACGTATAACCTCTCCCGCTAACCGCCCCACCCGAAAGGCCCCCATGCGACGCGTCGCCCTGGTCACCCTCGTCGTCGGCGACTACGACGAGGCGATCCGCTTCTACACCGAGGCCCTCGGATTCCGGCTCGTCGAGGACGCGCCCCGCCCGGACGGCTCCCGCTGGGTCGTCGTGGAACCCGGAGCGGAGGGCGGGGGCACCGGACTGCTGCTCGCCCGCGCCAAGGACGACGGCCAGCGGGCCCGGGTCGGCGACCAGACCGGCGGGCGCGTCGGGTTCTTCCTGCACACCGACGACTTCGCCCGCGACCACGCCCGGATGACCGCCGCCGGTGTGACCTTCCTGGAGCAGCCGCGGCACGAGCCGTACGGAACCGTCGCCGTCTTCCAGGACCTGTACGGAAACCGCTGGGACCTGCTCCAGCCCGCCGTCTGACCGATCACTTCCAACCACCTGCCGAGGACAGCCCACCATGACCGCTACGCGCGTAGACGCAGATGTGATCCGCCGCCTCCCGAAGGCCGTCCTGCACGACCACCTCGACGGCGGCCTGCGCCCCGCCACCCTCGTCGACCTCGCCGCCGAGGTCGGCCACACCCTGCCCACCACCGACCCCGACGAGCTGGCGGCCTGGTACGTCGAGGCCGCCGACTCCGGTGACCTGGTCCGCTACATAGCCACCTTCGAGCACACCCTCGCCGTGCTGCAGACCCGGGAGGGGCTGCAGCGCGTCGCCGAGGAGTACGTCCTCGACCTCGCCGCCGACGGCGTCGTGTACGGCGAGGTGCGCTACGCCCCCGAGCTGAACGTCCGGGGCGGGCTCTCGATGGGCGAGGTCGTGGCGGCCGTGCAGGAGGGGCTCGCCGCGGGCATGGCCAAGGCCGCCGCCGCCGGCACGCCGGTGCGCGTCGGCACCCTGCTCTGCGGCATGCGGATGTTCGACCGGGTCCGGGAGGCCGCCGAACTGGCCGTCGCCTTCCGGGACGCCGGTGTCGTCGGTTTCGACATCGCCGGTGCCGAGGACGGCTTCCCGGCCGCCGACCACCTGGACGCCTTCGAACTGCTGCGCGGCGAGAGCGTGCCGTTCACCATCCACGCCGGCGAGGCCTACGGGCTGCCCAGCATCCACCAGGCGGTCCAGACCTGCGGCGCCCAGCGCATCGGGCACGGGGTGCGGATCACCGAGGACATCGTGGACGGCAAGCTCGGCCGCCTCGCCGGCTGGGTGCGCGATCGCCGGATCGCCCTGGAGATGTGCCCCACCTCCAACCTCCAGACCGGCTGCGCCAGCTCCATCGCCGAGCACCCGATCAGCATGCTGAAGGAGCTGGGCTTCCGGGTCACCCTCAACACCGACAACCGGCTGGTCTCGGGCACGACGATGACCCGCGAGATGACCCTGCTGGTCGAGCAGGCCGGCTGGACCGTCGAGGACCTGCGCGCGGTCACCCTGAACGCCGTGAAGAGCGCGTTCATCCCGTTCGACGAGCGCAGGGCCCTCATCGAGGACGTCGTCCTGCCGGGTTACGCCTCCGCGCTCTGAAGCAGTCCCCGCAGGTAGGCGGCCTGCCCGACGTGCTGCAGGTCGTCGGCCAGGACGCTCACCAGCCGTACGCCCAACGTGACCGGCGGATCCCAGCGCTCGTCCACGACGCGTTCGAGATCCTTGGCGGCAAGCCCGCGCAGGGCCCCGAGGGTCTGCTCGTGCACCGCGTCGTGATAGCCGGTCAGCAGGTCACCGGAGTCCACGGTGACCTTCGCGACCTGCGCGGCGGTGTGGCCGTAGCCGTGGTCCCGGACCGGCAGGTCGAGGCCGAAGCGCTTCGCCCAGCCCTGGGCCGTCCACACCTGCTCCAGGCCGAAGGCGTCGGCCACGTGGTCGTCCTGCACCCGGGTGAGGTGCCAGACCAGCCAGGTGACGGAGTTGGCGCCGGCGGCCGGGCGCCTGTTGAGCAGGTCGGGATCGAGGCCGTCGAGGGCGGCATGGACTTCTTCCTGGATGCGGCCGAAGCCGTCGATGAGGATGTCCCTTGCATGCATACGACCACGATCGCGCATCACCGGTCGTCCTGCGTCCGGAATCGGTCAACCGGTTTCGAGGAGGGTGATCAGGGCCCGGGCCGCCGGGCTGGTGGCCGTCGGCGGCGGCAGCAGGGCGACCGTCTCGTACGCCGTCTCGTCCGTGCCCTTGAGCGCGAGCGCGGTGAGCGCCGGCCGCTTGTGCCGGAAGTGGCGGGGTACGACGGCGATGCCGAGGTTCTCGTCGACCAGGTCGAGGAGGCTGTGCACGTCGTTGACCTCCAGGGCGACCGTACGCCGCACGCCCGCCGCGGCGAAGGCCGCGTCGGTGGTGCGGCGCGGGCCCCAGTCGGGGTGGAAGTCGACGAACACCTCCCCGTCGAGGTCCTGGGGGGCCACCGCCACGCCCGCGGTGGCCAGCCGGTGGCTGGGATGGCACAGCACGGTCATCGGCTCGCCGGTGAGGGCCACCGAGCGCAGCTGGTCGGTGTCGTCCTGGGTGCGGTAGGCGAAGGCCAGGTCGAGCCGGCCGGCCGCCACCTCCTCGGCCAGCGCGCCGGAGCCCGCCTGCCGCAGCCGGATCTCGACGTCCGGGTGCCGGCGCCGGAACGCGGCGAGCAGCCCCGCCACGTGCACCCCGGCGATGCACTGCTCGGTGCCCAGCGCCAGCGTCCCGCGCAGCACGCCCTGCACGGCGGCCACCGCCTCGTGCGCCGACCGCACCTGGGCGAGGACGCGTTCCGCCTCACCCAGCAGCGCCCGGCCCGCCTCCGTCAGCGTCACCCGGCGGGTCGTCCGCACGAACAGCGGCGCCCGCAGTTCCCGCTCCAGGGCCCGGATGGACGCGGACAGCCCCGACTGGGACACCATCAGCCGCTCCGCGGCCCGGGTGAAGTGCTGGTCCTCGGCGACCGCGACGAAGTGCTGGAGGTGGCGCAGTTCCATGATTGAGAAGCCTAACCGCACAATTCCATCGGATTCTTCTGTTGGACCGCTGCCCGCGGCTCGGGAAAGAGTGGCATCGGTAGCTCGTGTGCCAACCCCTCTGGAGTCGCGTTGTACACCCCACACCCCGACCGCTACGCCGACATGCCGTACCGCCGCAGCGGCCGCAGCGGCCTCAAGCTCCCCGCGCTGTCGCTCGGCCTGTGGCACAACTTCGGGCCCGACCGGCCCGTGACGACCCAGCGCGCCATCCTGCGCCGCGCCTTCGACCTCGGCATCACCCACTTCGACCTGGCCAACAACTACGGCCCGCCGCCCGGTGCCGCCGAGTCCGCGTTCGGCGAGGCGCTCCGGGCGGACTTCGCCGGGTACCGCGACGAGCTGGTCATCTCCACCAAGGCCGGCTACCTGATGTGGCCGGGGCCGTACGGCGAGTGGGGTTCGCGCAAGTACCTGCTGTCCTCGCTGGACCAGTCGCTGACCCGGATGGGCCTGGAGTACGTCGACATCTTCTACTCGCACCGCCCGGACCCGGAGACTCCCCTGGAGGAGACGATGGGCGCCCTGCACTCGGCGGTCCAGCAGGGCAAGGCGCTGTACGTCGGCATCTCCAACTACTCGGCGGAGCAGACGCGGGAGGCCGCCCGGATCCTCGGCGATCTCGGCACCCCGCTCCTCATCCACCAGCCGCGCTACTCGATGCTCGACCGGCGCCCGGAGACCGAGGGCGTCCTCGACGCGCTCGACGAGCTCCGGGTCGGCTCCATCGTCTTCTCCCCGCTGGAGCAGGGGCTGCTCACCGGCCGCTACCTGGACGGCATCCCCGAGGGCTCCCGGGCCGCGAGCGACAGCCCGTTCCTGAACTCGGACGCGGTCACCGAGGACCTGGTGGGCCGGCTGCGCGCCCTCGACGAGATCGCCAAGGACCGCGGCCAGACCCTGGCCCAGCTCGCCCTGTCCTGGGTGCTGCGCGGCGGCCGGGTCACCTCCGCGCTGATCGGCGCCAGCAGCCCGCAGCAGGTCGAGGACTGCGTCGGGGCCATCGGCAACCTCGACTTCGAGGCGGAGGAGCTGGCCCGGATCGACGCGATCGTCAGCCGGTGACGGACGTGGCCGTCGGCCGCTGAGCCGTCGCCGAGGGGGGACGCGCCCGCGCGTCCCCCCTCGGCTTTCGGGGGCGGACACGTCAGAACCGGCCACCGGGGCGGAACCTTTCCCCTCCAGGGCGGCCATCCCTCAGGTCTCGCAGGCGACGCGGTACAGCACGTGCATTTCGGCCAATTCGCAGGGCGAATATGCCAAGAGACTGGCCAAAAAGGCATGGTGACAGTGTTTCGAAAGTGAACATACTCGAATGTCAGGAGCACTTCACCGCACAGGAGCCGCACGGAACCTGCCCGCGACGGCACACCGGGCGAGCTACGGGGGAGTGATCGTGCACGACGAATTCCTGTGCCATGTGACGGCATACGGTGTCTGCGGAGGGCAGCGCATCGGCGTTCCCCTCGGCACCTACCGTGCGCCGACCCTGGCCCTGGCGTTGTGGTGGTTACGGGACCGGGCCTCCTGGATCGCCGAGCGGCTGGATCCGTTACCCGAGAACCCCCGGTACCCCCACGGTTCGCTGGTCCCGGTCGCCGGGACCGTCCCCGACGTGCCCGGCCTGCTCCGCGCCTGGTGCGCCGACGTCGTCCGGCAGGAACTCGTCGCCGACGAACTGGCCGACGGCCGGCTGGTGCGGATCGCCGTCCAGGACGAGACCACCGAGTACGAACTGCTCGCCGAATCCGTCGACGCCCTCCGCATGCAGCGCACCATCCCCGCACTCGTCGTCCCCGTCGCCTGACACCCCGTGCCCCCGCCCGGCGGCCACGACCGGGCACACCGGTGACCGGATCGGTAGAATTCTGGCCATGGCGGAGTGGCCGGTCGCCTCGACTGCGCCCGAACTCGTCCTGGAGACCGACACGGGCTCCACGGTGATGAGCCCGGGCCGTGACTACCACGTCGGGCGCGACCCGTTGAGCGACATCTGCATCGACGACACCCGGGTCTCCTGGCATCACGCGGTGCTGCGGCCCGCTGACGGCCACTGGACGCTGGCGGACGAGAACAGCACCAACGGCACCTACGCCGACGGCCGCCGCATCCGGGAATGGGAGGTGGGCCCCGGCACGGTCATCGGCTTCGGCAGCGCCGCCGGCGGCCCGAGCGGCGTCCTCGTCGGCCGCGCCCCGCCCGCACCGGACCGCCCCTTCGCCGTCTCGACGCCCAGCCGTACCGGCACCTTCCGGCAGCCCTCCTCGGTACGGCCGCTGCGTGCCCGCAGCGTCCGCATCGGCCGCGCCCCGGACAACGACGTGGTCGTGGACGACCTCGTCGTCTCCCGCCACCACGCCGAACTGCGCGCCCACCCCGACGGCGGCTACGAGATCGTCGACCTCGACAGCCACAACGGCACCTACCTCAACGGCCGCGCGGTCACCCGTGCGCCGCTCGGCCCCCGCGACGTCGTCGGCGTCGGCCACTCGGCCTTCTGCCTGGTCGACGGTCAGCTCCAGGAGTACGTCGACACCGGCGAGGTCTCCCTGGACGTACAGGAACTCACCGTCGCCGTCGACCGCGGCCGCAAGGTCCTGCTGGACCACGTCTCCTTCCCGGTGGGGGAGAAGTGCCTGCTCGCCGTGGTCGGACCCAGCGGTGCCGGCAAGTCCACCCTGCTCGGCGCCCTCACCGGCCAGCGCCCCGCCGAACACGGCACCGTCCTCTACGACGGCCGCGACCTCTACCGCGACTACGCCGAGCTGCGCCAGCGCATCGGCCTGGTCCCGCAGGACGACATCCTGCACGTCCAGCTGACCGTGCGCGGCGCCCTCGGCTACGCCGCCGAACTGCGCTTCCCCGAGGACACCGCGAAGACCGAGCGCCGCCACCGGGTCGACGAGGTCATCCGGGAACTCGGCCTCGAACAGCGCGCCGACCAGCCCGTGCACAGCCTCTCCGGCGGGCAGCGCAAGCGGGTCAGCGTAGCCCTGGAACTGCTCACGAAACCGTCCCTGCTCTTCCTCGACGAACCGACCTCCGGGCTCGACCCCGGCATGGACCGCTCGGTCATGAACACGCTGCGCGGCCTGGCCGACGACGGCCGTACCGTCATCGTGGTCACCCACAGCGTGCTCAGCCTCGACGTCTGCGACCGGCTGCTGGTCCTCGCGCCGGGCGGGCGGACCGCCTACTTCGGACCGCCGGGCGAGGCCCTCGGCTTCTTCGCGTTCGACGAGTGGCCCGAGGCCTTCGAGGCGTTCGAACGCGACACCGGCCGGGACTGGGCGCAGGAGTACCGCGCCTCGTCGTACCACCGGAAGTACGTCGTGAACTCCAGCGCCCAGCCGGTGGTGCCGCGCACCGGGCCGACGGCCACGGCCCCGCCGCCCCGGCCGCGCAGCTGGGGCGCCCAGTTCTCCACCCTGGTGCGGCGGTACACGGCCGCGCTTCTCGCCGACCGGACCTTCCTCGCCATCATGATCGGGCTGCCGTTCGTGATGGGCGCGATGGCCCGGGCCGTCGCCGGGAACCGACTCACCTTCGACACCGCCACCAACGCGCTGCTCACCCTGTGCGTGGGCGGAGTGCTGACCGGCGCCGCGAACGCGGTGCGCGAGCTGGTCAAGGAACGGGTCATCTACCAGCGGGAGAGAGCCGTCGGCCTGCCCAGGTCCGCGTACGTGATGTCGAAGGTCGTCGTTCTCGGCACCATCACCGTGCTCCAGGCGATCGTGCTCACCCAGGTGGGCCTGGCCGGCGTCGACCTGAACGCGCCCGGCGGCGAGGGCGTGCTGATGCCGCCCCTGCTGGAGATCACCGTCGCCGTGGCGGTGCTCTCCTTCACCGCGATGATGCTCGGTCTGCTGGTCTCCGCCCTGGTCCGCAAGGAGGAGGTGACGATGCCGCTGCTGGTGCTGCTCACCGTCGTCCAGGTGGTCTTCTGCGGCACCCTGCTGAAACTGCACGGCGTACCCGGCCTCGAACAGCTGGCCTGGCTGGTGCCCTCCCGGTGGGCGCTGGGCGCCATGGCGGGCACCGTCGAACTGCACCGCATCATGCCGGGCACCCTCACCGCCGATCCGTACTTCCGGCACTCGGCGCACGTCTGGCTGCGCAACATGGTCATGCTGCTGGTGCTGTCGGCCGTCTTCGGCTGGGTGCTGGCCCGGCTGCTGCGCCGGCACGAACCCGCCGTGATGGGGAAGTAGGCGACACGATGACCACCGCACCGGCGTTCAGGCCCACCCATGTGGTGCCGGCCGACGGCATGGCCGCCTGGGAGGCCCCCGACCCGGGCCGGCCCACCTTCCCCCTCGACCCGCTGCTGCCGGTCCGGCTCGTGGAACGGCGCGGCGACTGGGCCCACATCAGCTGTGCCAACGGCTGGGCCGCCTGGGTCGACGGCCGGTACCTCGTCGCCGTGCCCCAGGACCCGCCCCTGCCCGGCGGGCCGCCCGACGCGGCCGCCGACCCGCGTCCCCTGCTGGACCGCGCGGCACGGGCCCTCGCCGACTACCGGGCCGCCGTCGAGGCGCTGGCCGACGGCCTCGACGGGGAGTCGTTCCGAAGCCGCACCCAGGGGGTGCGCATCGGGGTGGTGGTCGACGGGGAGTCCATGTGGCTGTACGACCCGGGGGAGGGGCGCTGGCTGTACGGCGACGGACGGCGGCTCGCCACGTACGTCACCGACCGGTCCGTGCCGGGCGAGGCCGTCCCCCGGCACGACGCGACCCGGGTGGTCAGCCGCGACGGCGACCGCTGACCGCGGTCGGCCGCCTCAGGGCCTGCGGGCCGCCACCTCGCCCCGCCGGGGCACGGCGCGGGCCGGCCAGGCCCCCAGGAACCCGGCGATCAGCCCCCACAGCGCGCCCAGGCCCACCGCCGACCACAGCCTCGGCCTCAGCAGCAGCTCACCGGACAGGTTGCCGCCCACGTCGCCGATGCCGAGCAGGGACAGACCGTAGTGCGCCCTGACCCGTCCGGCCAGACAGAGCGTCAGCATCGTCAGGGCCAGGGCGACCCCCAGGTGCACGGCGTGCTGCCAGGCGCGGATCCGGGCGGGGGAGCGGGCCGCCATCAGGAAGGCCACCGCGAGCAGCAGCACCGCGGCGATCACGGCCAGCCACCACCAGCGGCCGTCGTGTGCGGCGACGGTGCGCAGGTTCAGGGCCGAGACGTCCGGGGTGCGCAGCACCTCGGCGAGCACCCGCGGCACCGGCAGCCCGAACGGGCCTTCGACCCTGCCGTCCCAGGTGACGCCGAGACCCAGGGTGAGGGCCGTCCAGGCCAGGTTGGGCAGCCCGAGCAGGATCACGGCGAGGGTCCCCCTGGCGTGCCCGCGCGTGATCATCGCGACCACCGCGACCAGCAGAGCCAGCGCCACGTACGCCAGCACCAGCACGACCATGGCATACGCGGCGGGGCGCACCGACGCCTGGAAGCGCAGCAGCCGTCCGGGCAGCGGCGCCCCGGGTGCGACCAGCAGCGCCAGCACCAGGATTCCGGCGAGCCACAGCAGTCCGTACCCGGCCGTCAGCGGCACGTCCGTGGTGAACCCCACCCGCGGTGCCGTGTCCAGCAGCCCGGTGAGGTCGCTGAGCGTCCCGTCGCCCACGTCGACCGCGAAGGTGTGGCGGGCGCCGAGGGCGAGGCCGACCAGCCCGAGCAGCCACAGCACCCCGATCCGGGCCGCCCACCCGGCCAGCTCCCCGGCCGCGGCCACGGCGCGGTGCCGCAACGGCCGCAGGAAACCCCCGGCGACGACCAGCGCCCCGACCAGCGTCACGGACAGCGGTACGACGGTCAGCCCGGCGTTGGTCCGGGCCAGCGCGCCCGCGTTCCCGGACAGCTCCACGGTGCCGCCGACGGCCGTCACCACGGTCGCGCACACCACCGGCGCGAACGCGTCCCCGGGCAGGTCCGTCGCGCCGGCCGCCCACAGTCCCCCGGCGGCCACCACGGCCATGCCGAGCAGGGCGGCCAGGACCACGGCCAGGGCCGGGGGCCAGCCGTGCCGAACCACACCGCGGCGGGCCGGCGCGGCCACCGGCCGGTCGCGGACGATGCGGGGGCTCACACCGTCACGCTAGGCAACACGCGGTCGCCCCGCCCTCCGGGTGGGCCGTTCGCGTCGGCTTGCGGACGGCACGGGACCGGCGCACATTGGGCTCATTGCTCCTCATATGGGGCATTTTTCGTGAATGCCGCTTGCTGCGGTGCGCTTTGCTCGGTTCACTGCCACGGGAGATGAGCGCGTGAGTGTCGAACCGCCGTCGTCCGGCCGCCCCACGGGGCCACCTTCCGGCCCGCTGTCCGGGCCCTCCAGGCCACCCGCCGGACCCCCGCCCCAGCCGCCGGAGGGCGACGCGGGCCACGGCGGCGGTCCCGGCGGCGGGCGGGGCGACCGCCATGGCGGCGGTCCCGGCGACAGCCACGGCGGTGGTCCGGGCGACGGCCGGGGCGGCGGGCCGCCCGGGGCGTGGTGGCGGTCCGCGCCCCGGATCGCGATGCTCACCACCGCCGTCGTGGTCGTCGCGGCCCTGGCCGTGGTCCTCACCCGCACGGCGGGGTCCGGCAGACCGGGCGAGGTGTTCCTGCAGTCCGCCAACAGCTCCGGCCAGGACCCGTTCACCCGGTCCACCGCCACGAAGACCGTCAGCGCCTCCGCCGCCCCGGCTGCGTCGGGCGCGGCGACGGCCCCCGCGAACGAGGTGCGCGGGGTGGACGGCGGCGCCCCCGGCCTCTACAGCGGCACCAAGAACAGCAGCAGCTGCGACGTCGAGCAGCAGATCAGGTACTTCCAGGCCTCGCCCCCGCGCAACAAGGTGTTCGCCGCGCAGGTCGGCGTCCAGCCGGCCGGCGTCCCGGCTTATCTGCGCTCCCTCACTCCCGTGCAGCTGCGCGCGGACACCCGGGTCACCGGCCACGGCTACCGCGACGGCGGCGCCACCACCTACCAGGCCGTCCTGCAGGCGGGCACCGCGGTCCTGGTCGACGCGCACGGCGTGCCCCGGGTGCGCTGCGCCTGCGGAAACCCGCTGACCCCGCCGGTCGCGCAGCGGACCGCGCCGCGGACCGTGGGCGCCGCGTGGCCCGGGTACCGGCCGGGGGACGTGGTCGCCGTCGCTCCCGCCGCACGGGTCGTCGACGTCTTCGTGCTCTTCGACCACGAGCACCACGACTGGTTCGACCGCCACCGGGGCGACCACACCGGACAGCACGACCGCCCGGCGAAGCCCCCGGCTCACCCCAACCCCATGAACCCGCCCGCCTCCCCCGGTCCCTCGACCCCGGCCAGCCCGGGCGGCGGCTCGAACCCCCCGGCGTCGAACCAGTCCTCGCCGAACGCCCCGTCGTCGCAGCCGCCCGGGTCGAAGCCGCCGTCCTCGTCGCACTCCCACACGTCGGAGTCGCCGAAGAGCGAGTCGCCCAAGAGCGAGTCGTCCAAGAGCGAGTCGCCGTCGTCGAAGTCGCAGGAGCCGCAGTCCCCGCGGTCCGGACCGCCGTCACCGCAGTCCCCGAAGTCCGAGGCACCGGCCTCCGAGTCCCCGGCCTCCCCGCCGTCCCCCGGCCCCGAGTCCGCGGTGTCCCCCGCGGCCCCGGCGTCCTGACTCGCCGGTTCCCGGCCGTGTGACCGGCGTGACGCCGTTTGTGCGCGGTCGGCGAACGTTCCGGTGGACTGCGGGGGCACACTCGGGGTACGAGCATGGTGGTAACAGCGACCGGCGGGGCCGGCCTCCGAGAGAGAAACGCATGATCGAACACCTGGGCGGGGCAGTGATATCGACTGGCTTCGACGTACCCGTGGAACCGCTGCGGCGGTCCGCGCACTACACCGGTGAGCCGGGATGCATCGCCGAGGCGCGGGATTTCGCAGCCCGTTTCCTGGAGCAGCTCAGGACGGAGTGGTGCGCGACGATCGATCCCAGGGTCGACGGCGAGCTGCTCCTCGTGGTCAGCGAGCTGATCACCAACGCCGACCGGCACAGCAACGGCCCGTACATCCTGGAACTGGAGGGCACGGACAGGGCGGTCCAGGTCTGTGTCTACGACAGCAGCGACGCCCTGCCCCGGCGCTTCCCCAAGGATCCCGAGCGGATCGGCCGTCACGGCCTGGAGATCGTGCACGCCGTGGCCAGCGAGGTCACCGCCGAGCTGGTGCCGGTCGGCAAGCGGGTGCGTGCCGTGGTGCGTTTCCCCGGCTGAACGCCGCCCTGAGCCGAACCGTGAACTGAAGGACCACCGCGGGCGCCGCCCGACGCGCCGGTGCGGGGCAGCGCCCGGGAACCCCGCCCTCAGGCGCAGCCGAGTTCGCCCAGCATCCCCTGGCGCAGGCGGGTGATGATCCGCTTGATCAGGCGGGAGACATGCATCTGGGAGCAGCCGAGCCGCTCGCCGATCTCCGCCTGGGTGGCCTCCTCGACGAACCTCAGGTGGATGATCTCCCGGTCCCGGTCGCTCAGCTCGGCCATGAGCGGGGCCAGCGACTGGAAGTCCTCGACGAGCGTCAGCCCGTGCTCCTCGACACCGATGAAGTCGGCCAGCACCGCCTCGCCGTCCTCCGGGCCGTCCCCGGTGAGGGCGGCGTCCAGGGAGGAGGAGTTGTAGCCGTTGGAGGCCAGCTGGCCCTCGACCACCTCCTCCTCGGACAGGTTCATCAGCGTGGCCAGCTCGGCGACCGTCGGGTCCCGGTCCAGCCGGCTGGAGAGTTCCTCACGGGCCTTGGCCAGCTCCACGCGCAGTTCCTGGAGCCGCCGCGGTACGTGCACCGCCCAGGTGGTGTCGCGGAAGAACCGCTTGATCTCGCCCACGATGTACGGCAACGCGAAGGAGGTGAACTCGACCTCCCGCGACAGCTCGAACCGGTCGATGGCCTTGATCAGGCCGATCATCCCGGTCTGGACGATGTCCTCCATGTCGTCGCCCCGGTTGCGGAACCGGCCGGCCGCGAACCTGACGAGCGACATGTTCATCTCGATGAGCGTGTTGCGGGCGTACTGGTACTCGGGCGTACCCTCCTCCAGCTCGCCGAGCCGCTGGAAGAACTGGCGGGAAAGCCCCCGCGCGTCGCGGGGCGCGACACTCTTCGGGTCCTCGATTCCCGGCAGGGCTGCGTCCGTCCACGCCTCGACGGGCTGAGCGGTGTCCACTGCTTCCGACCGGATCCCGGCGGTGTTCATTCCCTCTCCCACGTGAGTCAAGATGCCACGGCTGCCGGTTCGACTGCGTCGCACCGGCCCTGACCTGCTTTTGTCCTCGCCCGGATACCCGGAATCGGACGTGCCATGCGTCTCTCGCCGATCGGGTACCCCGGGTGACGCGACGCATGCACCCTGTTCCCACGACTGGCGGAAAACATCCGGTGGTGTCCGTGGCGCCGACGCTCACCCCACGACGCGCACCGCGGTGATCAGCTCGTGCCAGTACCGCTTGGTGACGACACCGTCGTACCGCGACTCGATCAGCTCCCGGATGTCCGCCAGCAGCCCGTTCCGCGCGGCCTCGGGGAGCGCGCGATGGTTCGAGTAGGTCAGGAGCACGTCCAGGTACCGGTCGGCGGTGTACGTGATCTCCTGGGCGTGACCGTGCACGGTGACGTCGGTGAAGTACGGGGAGCCGGTGAACTCTCCCGTGTCGGTCGCGAGGTCGGACTCACGGGTCGGGCGCAACCCGGGCGGAGTGGCCGGATCCCAGCGTTCGTAACATTCCTGGACCTCGGCGAAGAAGTCCTCGGTGCCGCCCGCCACGTGGTGGGTGGCGATGACAGCGAGCACTCCGCCGGGGCGCAGCACCCCGGCCGTCTTCGGCAGCCGCACGGCCGGGTCGATCCAGTGGAAGGCGGTCGCGCAGACCGCAGCGTCGAAGGGCTCCGCCGGCGGCTCCCACTCTTCGAAGGCCGCGACCACCACCTCCACGTCCGCGAAGGCCGCCAGCCGTCGGCGGGCCGCCGCTGCCATGCGCGGACCGACCTCCACGGCGGTGATCGCACATCCGGAGCCGGCCAGATCGACGGTGAGCTGCCCGGTGCCCGGGGCGATCTCCAGGGTCCGCATCCCCGGCGCGGCCCCCGTCGCCCGGATCAGCCGCTCGGTCAGGGAGGCGGGATATCGGGGCCGCGCCCGGTCGTACCGCTCGGCGTCCTGGTCGAAGATGTCCCGCAACCGCGGATCACCCGCCCGCAATTCCCGTGCGTCCACGCAGGGCAGAATGCCGATCCCTGCCTTCCACGCGCCACTGCTTTTAGGGTGAGGGGGTGACCAGCCCATCGCAGAACCACGCCCGTGTCATCCCGCTGCGCCCGCAGGAGCCGGAGCCGGCCCCCGAGCCCAGGGAGCCGCTCTGGCGCGACCTCCTCGGAGACGTGCTGCGCCAGGAGCGGCTGGCCCAGGAGCGCACCCTCAAGGAGGTCGCCGAGACGGCCCGGATCTCCCTGCCGTACCTCTCCGAGATCGAGCGCGGCCGCAAGGAGGCCTCCTCGGAGGTGCTCGGGGCCGCCGCCCGGGCGCTCGGCCTCGACCTCGGGGGTCTGCTCACCCTGGTGCAGACGGAGTTCACCCGGCGGCGGGCCGCGTCGAACAGCCACCGGGGCATGTGCCTGGCCGCCTGACCGCGGTTCTGCCCCCGTCCCGCGCGGATCGCGGCACGGCCGATGAGTTTTCCGGCGTGCGGCGGTCGGTACACATGACCGCGTTCCACGCTCCAGGAGGTGCCCATGACCACCGACGGATTCACCACGTGTCTCTGGTTCGACGGCCAGGCCGAGGAAGCCGCCCACTACTACGTGTCGATCTTCAAGAACTCCAGCATCGGCCGGGTCGGCCGCTACACCGAGGCCGGGCCGGGGCCCGCGGGCTCGGTGATCGCCGTCGACTTCACGGCCAACGGGCACCGGTTCGTCGCGCTCAACGGCGGCCCCCAGTTCACGTTCAACGAGGCGATCTCCTTCCAGATCTACTGCGACGGCCAGGAGGAGGTCGACCACTACTGGGCGAAGCTCACGGAGAACGGCGGCGAGCCCGGCCCGTGCGGCTGGCTCAAGGACAGGTACGGAGTGTCCTGGCAGGTCGTCCCGGAGGGGCTGATCGAGATGATCGGCGACCCGGACCCGGAGAAGGCGGCGCGCACCACCCGGGCGATGTACGCCATGGGCAAGCTCGACATCGCCGCGCTGCGCAAGGCGTACGCGGGGGAGTGACCCGCACGGGGACGGGGGCGGTGTCCGTGGACACCGCCCCCGTCCCCACCACGGTCAGACCCGGTCGGCCGCGATCAGCAGATACTGGAAGCTGCCGTTCTTGTACGCGTCGAGGAACGCGTCCTCGATGCCCGTGACCAGGTGATCGGCCTGCTTGCGCAGTTCCCAGTACGGGATCGTCGCCTGGGTGAGGTCCTCCACGTGGACGGGGACCAGCCGGTTCTTGGCCATCGCCCGGAAATACTCCGACCTCGGGTGGATGTCGCAGATGTAGTGCGCGTTGATCAGCGACACCTCACGGGAGGCCCGGCCATAGGTGTCGTTGTAGCAGCCGGTGATCGTCACGTAGCGTCCGCCGCGGCGCAGCAGCCGGGCGTGCTCGGCGAACAGCAGCTCCAGCTCGACGTACATCGTCGACTCGTTGTTCCACGACGCCGCGTACGCGCCCGTCTCGAAGCCGGTGTCCAGCATGTTCCGGTGGTGGTAGCGGACCTTGTCGCCGACCCCCCGCTTGCGGGCCATCGCGTTGGCGAAGTCCGCCTGCTTCGCTGAGATGGTGACGCCGTCGGAGTGGCAGCCGTAGCGGAGGTTCGCCACGATGCTGCCGCCGCCCCGGCCACAGCCGGCGTCGAAGACCCGGTCGGCGGGGGTGAGGGCGCCGAGATGGCCGGCCAGCAGCTCGGCCTGGGCGTGCTCCAGGCGGTGCAGCTCGCTGGTGACGCGCTCCTTGCGCAACTCGGGGTCGGGCTCGTCGAGCACCGACCAGTCGGCCTCACCGATGCCGTAGTGGTGGTGGTACAGGTCGTCGATCTTTCCGAGTTCGAGGTTGACCGGGTTCTCCTCGGCGTTCCAGTACTCCGCGACGCTGTTCTGGTACCTGGACTGCGTCGGCACCGGGGCTGACGTGGTGGTCTTCCGAGTGACAGGGGCGGTGGTCAACAGGTTCTCCTCGACGTGTCTCTGACGGTGTATCGGTTCTTCGAAGGTGGCTCGGTGCTACCAGTAGTCGGGCAGGTGGTAGCGGTTGGTGTTGGTGGCGTGCCACTCGTGGTTGCCGGAGACCCAGGCGGCCAGTCCCTCGGCGTAGCGCGCGACCAGCGGCGATCCCGCGGACAGGGCGGCCGACTCCGCCTCGAAGGCCTCCATGATCCGGTTGTGGATGCCGACCGACTTCAGATAGGCCGCCTTCAGCCCGCACCGGTCGTTGGCCGCCACCACCTGGGGCAGATTGAGGTGGTCCGGGTCGCTCGCCAGCTCCTTGGTGAAGGAGTACAGGTCGTTGACGATCGTGGTGGCGTTGCAGGCGAGCGCCGTGATCCGCTGGATCTCCGGGCGGGCGTAGAGCTGCTCGGGCAGTTCGTAGCCGTCCACCGCGTCGACGATCGACAGACAGGGCCGGAAGTTGTTGAACTGCCGCATCACCAGGTACTCCCAGACCCGCGGCATGTACCCGGTCTCCATCCAGGCGGCCTCCCCGAGGTACCCGAGGTGCAGCCGGGCGATGTCGTGGACGAACCGGTCGGTCTGGCTCGGGGTGGCGAAGGCGGCGAAGTCCGCGAGGGCGAAGTGGTAGGAGCGCAGCGGGCCGTCGGCCGCGATGCCCGCGCGCCACTCCTCCTCCAGCTCGGGGATGCCGTGGTAGGGGTCGAGCGCCGACTGGGCGATGATCAGCGGACCGCCGAGCCCGCGCCTGGATCCGCCGCGCCCTTCGTCCTCCTCGCAGTAACAGGAGTCCACGATGTTCTCGGCCAGCAGCAGCTTGCCGGCGGCGGTGAGGCGGTCCAGGTCGAGACCGCCCGGATGCTGGAGGACGACGGCCCGGCCGAACTGGAAGCCGGAGAAGTCCCCCTTCCAGGCCTCGGGGAACAGGTCGAGTTCCCGGGCCCAGGCCTCCAGGCGCCGGTCGAGCTCGGCGGCCTTCTCCGGGTCGGCGGGCACGGCGGGCCGGTAGTGGAGTCCGGGGACCGCCCCGGTGCGCCGGCCCGGGCGCAGACTCCGCGCGAGGTTCGGCGGGCCGGGCAGGGCGTAGGACGTGGTGGCTGTGCTCATGGCTGTGCTCCGGGCCGTCAGTCGGCGGTGCGGCCGAGCTGGACGTTCTCCAGGATCCCGGCCGCGTCGGGGACGAGGATGGCCATCGAGTAGTAGGCGGTGACCAGGTAGTTGACGACGGCCTGCTCGTTGATGCCCATGAAGCGGACGTTCAGGCCGGGCTGGAACTCCTCGGGGATACCGGTCTGGTAGAGGCCGATGACCCCCTGGTCGGCCTCGCCGGTGCGCAGCGCGATGATGCTGCTGGTGTGGTCGTCGCTGATCGGGATCTTGCTGCACGGGTAGATCGGGACCCCGCGCCAGGCCGGGATCTCGTGCCCGTCGATGTTCACGCTGGGCGGTACCAGGCCGCGCCGGTTGCACTGCCGGAAGAAGGCCGCGATCGCCTTCGGATGGGCCAGGATCACCTTGGTCTTGCGGCGCATGGAGATCAGCTCGTCCATGTCGTCCGGGGTCGGCGGCCCGGTGAAGGAGCTGATCCGCTGCCCGTAGTCGATGTTGTGCAGCAGCCCGAACTCGCGGTTGTTGACCAGCTCCCATTCCTGGCGCTCGCGGATCTCCTCGACGGTCAGGCGCAGCTGCTGCTGGGTCTGGTCCATCGGGTGGTTGTAGAGGTCGGCCACCCGGGAGTGCACCCGCAGCACCGTCTGGGTCAGCGACAGTTCGTACTCGCGCGGCGTCAGGTCGTAGTCCACGAAGCCGCCGCGCAGGGTCTCCTCACCGACGTGGCCCGCCTGCACCGGCACCTCGGCCTCGCCCTTGCGGTTCATCGGCAGCCGCTGCCGGTCGACGAACGCCCGGAGGTGGGCGCCCAGCGACGGCTCCCGGTCCATGATCTCCTCGGCGACCGCCCAGGGCAGCGCCAGCACCACCCCCGCGGTCTCCGCGCGGACCGAGGTGAGCCAGAGCGGGTCGGTCTGGCCGACCGCCTCGTCGCCCATCTGGTCGCCGTCGGTGACGACCCCGACGACCTCCTCGTCGCCGTACTTGCCGGCCGCGTACCTGGTGAACCGCCCGTGCACCACCAGGTACGTTTCGGTGACCGGCTGTCCGGCCTCGAACAGCAGCTGCCCGGCGCGCACTTCGCGGGGCTGGAAGCGGGCGGCGAGCTCGGCCAGCACGTCGGGGTTGTCGTAGCCGCGCAGGATGGGCAGTTCGGTGAGGGTCCCCGGGATGACCCGGATGTCGTCCCCGCCGTTCTGCTCGAAGCTCACCCGACCGCGCCCGGTGCGCAGTTGCAGGCGCCGGTTCACCCGGTAGGTGCCGCCCTTGACGTCCACCCACGGCAGTGTCTTCAGCAGCCACCGCGAGGTGATGGCCTGCATCTGCGGCTCTGACTTGGTGGTCGTGGCGAGCTGGCGTGCCGCCCGGGTGCTCAGACTGGTGAGCTGCCCGTCGGTGGTCGGATCCGGCTCGGGCTCGTCGACGGCGGAACCGATGACGCTGTCCGGTGTGGACACATTCCCTCCAGCAGAGAGCTGAACGACGGTGACCCGAAGGGTCGGTGGTGTGCGAGGTGGTGGTGCGCACGGCCTAGCCAAACAGCCGTGGTGATCTACGGGTACGGCGTGAAAGGGGCGGCTGCGGGCTGTGGTTGCGCAAACCTGGAGGCCGGGGCGGAAAAGGTTGCGTTCGTCGATCATGCGCCGGTGGCCCGCTCTCGTGCCCTGGCCGGGCTGGGGTTGGACTCAGGAAAGGTCGTCCACCAGCACCGCGGCCCCGTCGAAGCGCCCGGCCTTCAGGTCCCGCAGCGCCCGCGGAGCCTCGGACAGCGGGTAGGTGTGCGTGGTGGCGCGGATCCGGTGCCGCTCGGCGAGGTCCAGGAACTCCCGTCCGTCGGACCGGGTGTTGGAGGTGACGCTGCGCAGCTCCCGCTCGTAGAACAGCTCACGCTCGTAGTTCAGCGGCGGCACGTCGCTGAGGTGGATGCCCGCGACCGCCAGCACGCCGCCCCGGTCCAGGGCGCGCAGCGCGACCGGCACGAGATCGCCGACGGGAGCGAACAGGACGGCGCTGTCCAGCGGCTCGGGCGGCGGCTCGGCGAGGTCCCGGGCCGAGGCCGCGCCCAGCGCCAGGGCCAGTCGCCGGGCCTCGGCACCCCGGGTGACCACATGCACCCGCGCGCCCTGCGCCACCGCCAGCTGGGCGCACAGATGGGCGCTGCCGCCGAAGCCGTAGAGGCCGAGCCGGCCGCCCGGAGGGAGCGAGGCCCGGCGCAGCGCGCGGTAGCCGATGATCCCCGCGCACAGCAGCGGCGCGAGCGCCACGTCGTCCAGGGTCCCGGACAGCCGGTACGCGAACCCCGCCGGTACCGTCGTGTACTGCGCGTACCCGCCGTCGGCGTCCCAGCCGGTGTACCGCGAGCGCGGGCACAGGTTCTCGGCGCCCCGCAGGCAGTACGCGCACTCCCCGTCCGTGCGCCGCAGCCAGGCCACCCCGACCCGGTCGCCGACGGTGAAGTCGGCCACCCCGGAGCCCAGGCCCGCCACCTCGCCGACCACCTCGTGCCCCGGCGTCACCCCGGGCCTGCGCACCGGCAGATCGCCCTCCGTGACGTGCAGGTCGGTGCGGCACACCCCGCAGGCCCGCACCCGGACCAGCAGCTCGTCCGGACCGGGCACCGGCACCGGCCGTTCGACGAGCCGCAGCGGATCCGCCTCGACCGGCCCGGGCCGCACCACCGACCACGCCCGCATCATGTCCGTCATACCGCACCCCGTCCGCCGAACCCCGCCACCCTTCCCGGCCCGGCCGCGCTCTCCGTCCCGGTCGGCCGTCCCGGTCCGCCGTCCCTCCCAGTGTCCGCCGGAGCCCGCGGTTCGGCGCGCGGGCGGACCGTCGGATGGCTAGCGTGAGGAGCCGGGACAATCCGGCACGATCGGAAGGGCCGTGGCCATGGCGGTACAAGCTGAAGGCACCCCTTGCTGGGCCGACGCGATGTTCGGCGACCTGGAGGGGGCCAAGAGTTTCTACGGCGCCGTCCTCGGGTGGACCTTCGGCGAGTCGTCGTCGGAGCACGGCGGCTACACCCAGGCCTACGCGGACGGCAAGGCCGTCGCCGCCGTCGTACCGCCCATGCCCGGTCAGGAGGGCCAGCCGCAGTGGTGCCTGTACTTCGCCTCACCGGACGCCGTGGCCGCCGCCGCGCGGATCCGGGAGCACGGTGGCGAGGTGCTGATGGAGCCGCTGCGGGTCGGCGAGGCGGGCACGATGTGCCTGGCCCGGGAACCCGGCGGCGCGGTGTTCGGCATCTGGCAGGGCGGTGACCACGAGGGCTTCGAGGCCACGGCCGTGCCCGGCGCCTACTGCTGGGCGGAGGTCTTCACCCGCGAGCCCGAGAGGACCGACCCCTTCCTCACCGCCGTCTTCCCCTACACGGCCAGGCGGATCGAGGACGACAAGGTCGACTTCCGGATGTTCGACGTGGACGGGAACACCGTCCTCGGGCGGATGCGGATGGGCGACGAGTTCCCGCCCGAGGTGCCGTCGTACGTGAACGTGTACTTCACCGTCGCAGACTGCGACGAGGCCGTCGCCAGGGCCACCGAGCTCGGCGGGGTGCTCCGCTTCGGTCCGCTGAGCATGCCCTTCGGCCGGTTCGCGGCGCTCAGCGATCCGCAGGGCGCCGGCTTCTCGGTGATCGACATCAACACCACCGAGGGCGAACTCCCGTCACTCAAGGACGACTGAGCAGCGCGCACACCGGGCCACGGCCGGCCGGTCCGGCGGGCCGTGGCATGATCGGGGCCATGCGTGAACGAGTGGTGGCCGCGTGCGACGGGGCTTCTAAGGGAAACCCAGGACCGGCCGGCTGGGCCTGGGTGGTGTCCGACGACGCGGCGACCCCGGCCCGCTGGGAGGCGGGACCGCTCGGCAGGGCCACCAACAACGTCGCCGAACTGACCGCCCTGGAACGGCTGCTCACGGCCGTGGAACCGGACGTGCCGCTGGAAGTCCGGATGGACTCGCAGTACGCCATGAAGGCGGTCACCACCTGGCTGCCCGGCTGGAAGCGCAACGGCTGGAAGACCTCCGCCGGCAAGCCGGTCGCCAACCAGGACCTGGTCGTCCGCATCGACGAACTCCTCGACGGCCGCACGGTCGACTTCCGCTACGTCCCCGCCCACCAGGTCGACGGCGACCCGCTCAACGACTTCGCCGACCGCGCGGCCAGCCAGGCGGCCACGGTCCAGGAGGCCGCGGGCAGCGCCCTCGGCTCCCCGGTGCCGCCGCCGTCCCCGACGCCCGCCGCCTCCGCCGCGGCCCCGCGCCGCAAGGCGGCCCCGCGCAAGAAGACGGCCGGGTCCGCCGCCGGCGCCCGCACGATCAAGGCGAAGTTCCCCGGCCGCTGCCTGTGCGGGCGTTCCTACGCGGCCGGCGAGCCCATCGCCAAGAACGCGCAGGGCTGGGGCCACCCGGAGTGCCGTACCGCGGACGCCTGATCGGGCCGCCGGGTCAGGCCGCGGCGGTGTCGAACGTGTAGAACCGCGTGTGGTCGAGCAGATCGGCAGGACGCACGTCGTTCCACGGCTTCATGGTCTCGTCCAGGTCCACCACGTCCGGTGTGCCGCCACCCGGGACGTACGCCGCCTGCGGATGCCGGCGCTGCCACTCGGCCCACAGTTTGTCGACGAAGGCGTGGTGCAGCCAGAACACCGGGTCGTTGGGGGAGACACCGGTGGCCATCTGGCCGCCGACCCAGACGTGGACCCGGTTGTGCAGGTTGACCCCGCGCCAGCCCTCCAGGTGGTTCCGGAAGCCGTCCGAGGCGCTGTTCCAGGGAGCCATGTCGTAGGTCGCGATGGACAGCACCGAGTCGACCTCGGCCCGGGTGGGCAGCTCGCGCACGCCGGCCCCGAGCGACCTGCGCAGATAAGTACGGGCGTCCACCCGCACGTTGATCGGCCAGTTGCCGGCGGACGCGGCGAACGGGCCGTCCGTCACCCGCCCGTCGGAGGCGCGTCCGGTACCGCCCAGGAAGTCCGGCGCCCACAGCGAGGAGCGGACGGTCCGGTCGGCGCTCCAGTCCCAGTAGGGGAGCGCCACCGAGGGGTCCACCGACTGGAGGGCCCGCTCGAAGTCGAGCAGGAATCTGCGGTGCCAGGGCAGGAACGACGGCGAACGGTGGCCCGTGCGCTCGGAGTCGTCGGTGTCGGACATGATGAAGGCGTTGTGCGTGCGCACGTAGTCGTCGTAACGCCCGCTGCGCTTCAGCTCGATGACGGCGGCGACGAACCGCCGCTTCTCGTCGGCGGTCAGGGCGGCCTGGTTCTTGCGTACGGTCATGTGGCTCGGGGCTCCGGAATTCTGTGCGGGGGGCGGTCAGTTGGCGGGGAAGGGCAGCAACGCGGCGCCCTGCAGCTCGTCGACCGCCGCGCGGGCGGCGGCGCGCGGAGTGGCGACCGGGTCGTAGTGACTGACCACGCTGATCCAGCTGCCGTCGGCGTTCCGCATCACGTGCAGCTCCACCCCGTCCACGAACACCGCGTATCCGCCGCCGTGACCGTGGCGACGGCCGCCACCCATACCGCCGCCCATACCGCCCATGCCGCCGCCCATGGCGCCCGGACGGCCTTGTATGCGGCGGCCCTTGTAGATCTCGTCGAAGGGTTCGAGGGGTCCCCCGTGCGAGTGGGATGCGGCCGGTGCGCCGGGCGCGAGGAGTGTCTGGGTACCGGCGGCGGTGGCCAGCAGGGCCCCTGCGGTGAGTGCGCGACGGCGGGTGAGTCCGGGCATACGGACGCCTCCTGTGGTGGGTGCGGGTGATGACTCCGTATGCCTATCCGCCGGTTTCCCGGCGGGGGAAATCGCCCGGATCGGGTTGGCCACGATCAGGACAATTGACTACATGTCATACAAGATTTAACGAAGATGATCTTGCCGGAGTGGAGGGATCGGCGATTCCGGAACGGCGAATTCCTTGCTCGGGCGGGGCGGTTCCCGTCGATCTTTGGCGGCGGTCCGCCGTCCGGGTGGCGTGGCTCACGGCGTCAATCTGGCGCGATTCGCAAACCCGGCCGGACGCCGGGCGCGCTGCTACCCTGCGGTGCCAATTGGCCACGTTCGGTGAATCCCAGGGGTGTGTGCGTGAAGGTCGACTGCGTCGGAGGCGGGCCCGCGGGCCTGTATCTCGCGATCCTGCTCAAGCGGCAAAACCCGGCCCATGACATCACCGTCCATGAACGGAACCCCGAGGGCTCGACCTACGGCTGGGGCGTCACGTACTGGCGCGCCCTGCTCGACCGGCTGCACGCGCACGACCCCGAGTCGGCGCGCGCGATCGAGGAGAGCTCGGTGCGCTGGAACCAGGGCGTCGCCCACGTCGGCGAACGGATCGCCCGGCAGCCCGGCGACCTGGGTCACGGCATCGGCCGCCACCGGATGCTGGAGATCCTCGCCGACCGCGCCCGCTCGCTCGGAGTACGGCTGGAGTTCGAGGCGGAGATCACGCCCGAGAACCTCCCCGACGCCGACCTGGTGGTCGCCGCCGACGGCATCCACAGCGCCCTGCGCACCCGGCACGCCGACCACTTCGGGACCCGGGCCACCGAGGGCCGCAACCCCTACGTCTGGCTCGGCACCACCCGGGTCTTCGACTCCTTCACCTTCGCCTTCGCCGAGACCGCCCACGGCTGGGTCTGGTGCTACGGCTACCCGTACGACGCCGAGCACAGCACCTGCGTCATCGAGTGCGCCCCCGAGACCCTGGTCGGCCTGGGTCTGGACGCGATGGACGAGACAGGTCAACTGGCCCTGCTGGAGAAGCTGTTCGCCGGAGTCCTGGACGGCTGTCCGCTGATCGGCGGCTCCGCCGCCGCCTGGCCCGCCTTCCGCACCGTCACCAACCGCAGCTGGTACCACGGCAACCTGGTCCTGCTCGGCGACGCCGCCCACACCACCCACTACTCCATCGGCGCCGGCACCACCCTCGCCCTGGAGGACGCGATGTGCCTCGCCGGCGCCCTGCGCGAGCACGGTGCCGTGCCGCAGGCCCTCGCCGCCTACGAGCGGCAGCGCCGCTCCGAACTGCTCTCCGCCCAGAGTGCCGCCCGGCTGAGCGCCCAGTGGTACGAGAACCTGCCCCGCTACATCGGCCTGCCCCCGCACCGCATGTTCGCCCTGCTCGGCCAGCGCCACTCACCACTGCTGCCCTACGTGCCCCCGCAGCTCTACTACGGCCTCGACAGGGCGGCCGGGCGGCTGGAGGTGCTGCGCCGGTTCAAGCGGTGGCTCGGACCACGGGCCGCGCGCGCCCTGTACACGCGGTCGTAGCAGCCGGACGGTCCCGGGCCTGCGTAGGTGAAAAACCATTCACCCGATAGGGTGAATTCATATTCACCTGTCACGTCGCGTCGCCCGCAGGAGTGCCGATGGACCAGCCCGTCCCCACAGCCGGTCCGTCGGAGTCGTCCGCCGCACCGCCCCCGCTGCGGCGGCGGCTGACGATCCCGGTCCTGGCCTTCGGCGGGATCCTGATGGCCGTCATGCAGACGGTGGTCGTCCCGCTCCTGCCGGACCTGCCCCGGCTCACCCACTCCTCGGCCGGCGCCGTCTCCTGGACGGTCACCGCGACCCTGCTCTCCGGGGCCGTCCTCACCCCCGTGCTCGGCCGGGCCGGCGACATGTACGGCAAGCGGCGGGTCCTCACCGGGGCCCTCGCCCTGATGACCGTGGGCTCCGTCATGTGCGCCCTGTCCTCGGACATCGCCGTGCTCATCGCCGCCCGCGCCCTGCAGGGTGCCGCCGCCTCCGTCGTACCGCTGTCGATCAGCATCCTGCGCGACGAACTGCCGCCCGAGCGGCGGGGATCGGCGGTCGCGCTGATGAGCTCGACGGTCGGCATCGGCGCCGCGCTGGGCCTGCCACTGGCCGCGCTGGTGGTGCAGTACTACGACTGGCACACCATGTTCTGGCTCACCAGCCTCCTCGGCGCGCTCGGCGTGGCCGCGGTGTGGTGGGCGGTCCGGGAGTCCCCGGTGCGCGAACCCGGCCGGTTCGACGTGCTCGGCGCGCTCGGGCTGGCCGTCGCCCTGACCTGTCTGCTGCTCGGCGTCTCCCAGGGCGGCCAGTGGGGCTGGGGCAGCCCGCGGGTGCTGGGCCTGTTCGCCGCCGCCGTCCTGGTGCTGGCCCTGTGGTGGTGGCAGCAACTGCGCACCGAGCGACCGCTGGTCGACCTGCACCTGGTGGCGCGGCCCCGGGTCGGCCTGTCCCATGTCGCCGCCCTGCTCACCGGATTCGCCTTCTACGCCAACTCCCTGGTCACCGCCCAACTGGTGCAGGCGCCCAAGGCCACCGGATACGGCCTCGGCCTGTCGATCGTGGCCACCGGCCTGTGTCTGCTCCCCGGTGGCGTCACCATGCTGCTGTTCTCCCCGGTCTCCGCACGGATCTCCGCCGCCCGCGGCCCGCGCGTCACCCTCGCCCTCGGCGCCGCCGTCATCGCCTGCGGCTACGTGCTGCGCATCGCCGACAGCCGCGACCTCTGGATGATCATCCTGGGCGCCACCGTCGTCGCCACCGGCACCACCCTGGCCTACTCGGCCCTGCCCACCCTCATCCTGCGGGCCGTCCCGGCGAGCCAGACCGCCTCCGCCAACGGCGTCAACGTCCTGATGCGCACCATCGGGCAGGCCACCTCGAGCGCCGCCGTGGCCGCCGTCCTCACCCATCACACCAGCCTCGTCGGCGGTGCCCCGGTCCCCACCCTGCACGGTTACCTGCTGGCCTTCGCGATGGCCTGCGCCGTCGCCCTGGCGGCCAGCGCCGCGGCCCTCTCCATCCCCGGCGACAGGGCCCGGGACAGCGGCAGCGGCACGTCCACCGCCGACCTGTCCGCCGGGCGCCAGGCCGAGGGCACCCGCGGCGGCGCGCTGGAGGGAGCGTGAGCGCCGTGAGCAGTCGGCCCGGTGCCCCGGCCGTGCCCGCCCGCCGGGACGCGGCGGCCACCAAGGCGGCCATCCTCAAGGCCGCCCGCCACCTCCTCGCCCGGCACGCGCACGCCGACATCACCCTCAAGGACGTCGCCGAACGCGCCGGGGTCAGCGCACCGCTGGTCCTCAAGTACTTCGGCAACAAGGAGCGCCTCTTCGCCCGCGTGATGTCCTTCGACGCGGACGCGGACGCCCTCCTCGCCGCACCCCTGGAGGAACTCGGCCGGCACATGGTCCGGCACGTCCTGGAGAGCCAGCGCGACCGGGGCGCCGACCCCCTGCTCCGGATCGTCTTCGCCCCCCTGCACGGGGACCAGGGCGACGTGCTGCGCGCCAACTTCCGCGCCCACGTGGTCGACGCCCTCGCCGCCAGGCTGACCGGCCCCGACCCCGGCCTGCGCGCCGAACTGGCCGTCGCCCAGCTCATCGGCCTGGGCGTCATGTACGGCATCGCCCGCGGCCCACGCCTGCGCGAGAACACGATCGCCGACCTGGCCGACCGCTACGGCCCGGCGGTCCAGGCACAGCTGACGCCATAGCCCGGCGCCGGTGCTCGGCCCGTGACACCGTTGTCGGCGGCGGATGACAGACTGTCGCCATGGACGAACGTGTAATCGACAGGTCGGGACAGTGGGCATCGGTCGTCGGCCTCGGCACATGGCAGCTCGGTGCCGACTGGGGCGAGGTGGACGACAAGGAGGCGCTGGCCGTCCTGGAGACGGCGGCCGAGTCCGGGGTGACCTTCTTCGACACCGCCGACGTGTACGGCGACGGCCGCAGCGAGCAGACCATCGCGACCTTCCTGCGCAGCAGGCAGGACCTGCACGTCCTGGTGGCCACCAAGATGGGCCGCCGGGTCGACCAGATCCCGCAGAACTACGTCCTGGACAACTTCCGCGCGTGGAACGACCGGTCGCGCCGCAACCTCGGCGTCGACCGGCTCGACCTGGTCCAGCTGCACTGCCCGCCCACCCCGGTGTACTCCACCGACGAGGTGTTCGACGCCCTCGACACCCTGGTCGAGGAGGAGCGTGTCGCGGCCTACGGGGTCAGCGTCGAGACCTGCGCCGAGGCGCTCACCGCGATCGCCCGTCCGGGCGTGGCCAGTGTGCAGATCATCCTCAACCCGTTCCGCATGAAGCCCCTGCGCGAGGTCCTGCCGGCCGCCCGGGAGGCCGGTGTCGGCATCATCGCGCGGGTGCCGCTCGCCTCCGGTCTGCTGTCCGGCAAGTACACCAAGGACACCGTCTTCGCGGCCGACGACCACCGCACCTACAACCGGCACGGCGAGGCCTTCGACCAGGGCGAGACCTTCTCCGGCGTGGACTACGCGACGGGCGTGGAGGCCGCCGCCGAGTTCGCCGCCCTCGCCCCCGAGGGCTACTCCCCGGCCCAGCTCGCCCTGCGCTGGATCATCGAGCAGCCCGGCGTGACCACGGTGATCCCCGGTGCCCGCAACCCGGAGCAGGCCCGCGCCAACGCGGCCGCCGCCAAGCTGCCGCCGCTGCCCGCGGACACGGTCACCGCGATCCGGGAGCTGTACGACCGCCGTATCAAGGACCAGGTGGAGAGCCGCTGGTAGGGCCCGCGGGGCCGGGAGCGGCCGCCGCGCGGCTCCCGGCCTCGGCCGTTTGAACGAACCGGCGGAGGGTTACACGCTCCCCATGACGGACGAGGAGACGCGGAGAGGGCGCCACGAGACGGAGGACGAGCGCGCCGACCGGATGTGGACCGACCTGATCCAGGAGGTGCGGGTCGCCCAGACCGGTGTCCAGATCCTCTTCGGCTTCCTGCTCACCGTGGTCTTCCAGCAGAAGTACGCCCACCTGTCCCACGTGGACAAGACCATCTACATCGTCACCGTCGTCCTCGGCGCATCGGCGACCGGCGCCCTCATCGGTCCGGTCTCCCTGCACCGGCTGGTCTCCGGCCGCAGGGTCAAGCCGGAGGCGGTCCGCCTCGCCTCCCGGCTCACCTCGATCGGGCTGTTCCTGCTGCTGGCCACCATGACGGCGTCCCTGGTGCTCATCCTCCGGGTGGCCACCAGCGGTGGGTATGTCACCTGGGTGGTCGCCGCCGTGCTCGTCTGGTACCTGCTGTGCTGGTACGCCGTGCCGCTGTGGGCGCGGCGCCGTCACAGCGCCCGCTGAGCCGCCTCCAGGCTCCGCAGCTGCCGGTCGTGCACCCGGCTGAGCAGCAGCACCGACAGCGTGGCCCCGATCAGCGCGCAGAACATGTCCCACTGGGTGTCCCAGACATCGCCCTGTGTGGCGAGGAAGGCGTCCGCGCCGTGGCCGCCGATCTCGGCCGCCAGCCACTCCAGCAGCTCGAAGCAGGCACTGAACGCGAGGCACGCGCACACCGTGAGCGGCGCCAGCCACCGGCTTCCGCGCAGCGGGGAGGTACGGCTGAGCAGCTCCCGGACCAGCACCGCCGGCACGAACCCCTGCATGAGGTGGCCGAAGCGGTCGTACGGGTTGCGGTCCAGGCCGAAGGTGTCCCGCACCCAGTCGCCGACCGGGACCTCGGCGTAGGTGTAGTGGCCGCCGACGGCGAGCACCAGGGCGTGCGCCGTGAGCAGCCCGGCCAGCAGACCCGTCAACGGGAAGCGGCGCCAGGTCAGCACCGCCAGCGGGAGGCCGACGAGCACCCACACCGTCTCCAGGAACCACGTCGTGCGGTCCCGTGCGCCCCAGGCCGAGACAACCGTGCCCGCCACCACGACCCCGGCGAACAGGACGGGTGGCACACGGCGAGGCACGTGCTGCGGGGCGGGTCGCGGGGCGGGGTGCACTGCGGTCATGGCGGACTCCTCGTCGTGGGCGTCCCATCGTGGCCGCGCCGCCCGGGAGTCACATGAGTACGGCTACTCAGCCGGTGGCGAGGATCTCCGCGAGTACGTCGTCCACCCGTACCTCTTCGCGGCCGGGCGGCACCGCCAGGAACGTGTCGCTCAGGAACGCGGCCAGGGCGGGTGCCCACACGAAGACCACCGCGTGGTGGCGCTCGCCGCCGGGCAGCGGATCGCCGAGGAACTCCATCCGCACTTCCCTCCAGCGCCCCTGCCGCTCGGGACGCAGCCGGATGTCCCCGACCCCGACCGGCTCCCGCAGGCCGTCGTTCAGCATTTCGCGGTCCAGCCGCCACCGGGCGAGCACCCGGCCGTCCAGGGTGAACACCGCGGTGACGGCGAACGGGTCACCGGCGTCGTAGGAGAGATGGGCGAGGACGGGACAGCGGCCCGTCCCCTCCGTCCGGAGCTGTACCACCAGGGTCCTGTGCACGATGGGGTTCACGCGAGAGGCCTCCGAGAACGATCGGCTTGGTGCCCTCTAGTACCCCTCTCACAGGAAAAACGCTCAATCCGAGGCGGAATTGCCCTTCGCACCGCGCAGCGCGGCCAGGCAGGAGCCGATGGCCTGCTGGAGTTCCTCCAGGCGCTGGAGCATGTCGTCCTCGTAGAAGTCCTGGGCGTCGTCGAAGGTCAGCTCCTCGAACGCCCTGGTCGCCTTCTGCAGGCTGCTGTAGAACCTGGTGCGCCGCTCCTGGACGCGCAGGCCGGGATCGGCCTCGACCGCCTCGACGATCAGGTTCTTCATCGTGTCGTAGGCCTCGGTCGCCCACTCGCCGGTGTCCTCGTCCTCGTCCAGTTCGTCGAGGAGGGACAGGTGGCGCTCGGCCTCCTGGCGCAGCTCGGCCGGCGCGTCGAGGGTCTGCCCGGCCGGGGTCCTGATCCGGCCGGACTCGGCGATCTGCCGGACGTAGCCGATACGGTCGGCGGAGCGGCTCTCGGTGGCGACGGCCTTCTTCAGGTCGTCGGTGCGGACCACGTCCCGGGCCAGCACGGTCCCGAGGTCCGGGTCCTCCTTGATGCGGTCCAGGAGCGCGGAACGGGCGGCGCGCGCCGTGGAGGGGTCGGCGAGGATCGCGGCGCGCAGCGCGGTGGGGTTCTCGGCCACCTCCAGGGCCTTGGTGGGGCGGATGCCCTCCGCCTCGGCGGCCGCGGCGATGGCGGTGCCGCGCTCCGAGGTGGCGCTGTTGCGGGAGACGTAGTAGTCCAGCCACACGTCGGAGTCGGGGAGTTCGACCTCCTGGCCCGGGGCGAGTGCCTCGAAGTGCGGCACCAGACCGTCGTCGGCGGCCCGGTCCCAGGCCTTGTAGTACCGCATCACGCGTTCCGAGGAGCAGCCGGCCAGCTCGGCGAACTCCTTCGCCGAGATCTTCGGCGTCCCCTCCGCGCCCTGCCCGCCCGGCCGCACACTGCGCGCCACCATCAGCCCGAACGTCCAGCTTCCCGTGCGCACGTAGGCGCCGAACTCGCGCGCGTCCCGGGCCACGAGGTCGGAAAGGGGTGCCGGGGACGCGCCGGACGTCGCGGACGGGTCGATCGCCAGGGTCACGGAGGACGCTCCTGAAGGTTGCCGGACTGCATACGTACAGTCCGGCAGCCTATCGACCCGTCGGCCGGGGGGCCGGCGACCGGCCGGGATCAGCCGAACGCGTCGCGCAGGGCGGGCAGCAGCGTCTTGCGGGACCAGTCCAGGAACTCCGGCTGCGACTCGCCGCCGATCTGCACCAGGGCGATCTCCCCGAACCCGGCCTGAGCGTAGGGCCGTACGGCCTCGACGAAGTCGTCCGGGTCGTCCCCGCAGGGGATGGAGGCGGCCACGTCGTCCTGGGTGACGAACTGGGTCGCGGACTCGAAGGAGTCGGGCTGCGGCAGTTCGGAGTTGACCTTCCAGCCGCTGCCGAACCAGCGGAACTGGGCATGGGCCCGCTTCACCGCCGTGTCGCGGTCGGGGTCCCAGCACACCGGCAGCTGGCCGACGCGTGGCTTGCCCGCTCCGCCGTGCCGGTCGAAGGCGTCCAGGAGCGAGGCCTTCGGTTCGGTCGCGATGACCAGGTCGGCCAGTTTCCCGGCGAGCCTGCAGGACTGCTCGCCGGAGACCGCGATGCCGATCGGCGGCGGTTCGTCCGGGAGGTCCCACAGGCGGGCGGACTCCACGTCGAAGTGGGTGCCGTGGTGGTTGACATGGCCGCCCGCGAACAGCGCCCTGATGATCTCCACCGCCTCTTCCAGCATCTCGTGCCGTACGTCCACCGACGGCCAGCCGCCGCCCACGACGTGCTCGTTGAGGTTCTCGCCCGCGCCCAGCCCGAGCCGGAACCGGCCCTCGGAGAGCAGCTGCACGGTCGCCGCCTTCTGGGCCACGATCGCGGGGTGGTAGCGGATCGTGGGGCAGGTGACGTAGGTCATCAGCGGGATCCGCGAGGTGGCCTGGGCGGCGGCGCCGAGGACGCTCCACACATAGGGGGCGTGCCCCTGTGAGCGCAGCCACGGGAAATAGTGGTCCGACGCCACCGAGAAGTCGAAGCCCGCCTCCTCGGCCCGCACCACATGATCCACGAGATCACGCGGACCGGCCTGCTCGGTCATCATCGTGTATCCGATTTGCACCATACGGTGCGGGTCCCCAGCAGACCGCGGTGAAAACGGCCCGTCCCGGGCGCGACGGGGACGCCTTCTAGACCCGGAACGTGGCCAGGAACGTCTTCCTCGCCAGTGCGTCCGCGGGATCGTCCCAGGCCGTGGCGGGTGCGGTGATGCGCAGGGAGAAGCTGCGGCCGCCGCCGAGCAGGAAGCCGCGCCCGAAGGTGCGCACCCGGTCGGCGCCGGTGCCCGACAGCCACTCCATGTCCGCCCCTTTTCGGCCCTGGTAGGTGGTTGCCGTGATCTGGCCGATCCGCCGGTACCCGGCCTCCTTCTCCAGCTGGGGTTCGACGTCGTCCCGCCAGACGGCGACCGGGTCGGGACCCGCCTGGGTGCTGTAGGTCACCGCGAGGGTGCGCGGATCGTCGCCTCCCGGGCCGAAGGTGACGCGGTAGGCGACATCCTTCACCCGCGCGGTGTCCAGACGCTTCCAGCCCGTGGGGAGCGCCACCGAGAAGCCCTCAGGGGCGGTGTAGCGCCGGAAGCCGGCCGGGAGCGCGCCGGCCGTTGCCGAGGCGGCGGGTGACGCGCCGGCGGGCGGCGCCGAGCCCTTCGAGGCGGAGGGCGAGGAGGAGGGCGGGGGCGAGGAGGAGGGGGAGGTGCTCGGGCTCTTGCCGTCCGTGCGGTTGCGCGGCCCGGAGGCCGTGGCCGAGGCGCTGGACGCCGACCCCGCCGAGGAGGTGCCCGGCAGGCCCTGGGTCGCGGCCAGCACCGCCACCGACACGGTCACCACGGCCAGCGCGGTCCCGCCGATCATGGTGGCCCTGCTCCATCCGGAGGCCCGGGCCGCCACATAGGCGCCGCGCAGCCGCGGCACCGGGGCCGGCTGCGGCATCGTGTCGGGGTCCTCGTCGAGGACACGTGTCAGCGCGTCGCGGACCACCGGACGGCTCAGCCGCTCCCGGGAGCTCTTCCGGAGCAGTCCCTGGATCACCTGGGTCAGCGGACCGGCCCGCAGCGGGGTGCGCAGCGGCAGCCGGTCCACTCCTTTCAGGGTCGCGTCGGCGCGACCGCGGTCCCGGAACGGCGGCCGCCCCTCGACCATCGTGTACAGGATCGCGCCGAGCGCCCACAGGTCGGCGGCCGGCCCGATGCGCTCGTCGCGGGCCTGCTCCGGGGAGGCGTACGACGGTGCGGTCACCCTCGGGGCCAGCGTCGCGCCCGCGAGACCGAATCCTGTGATCACCACCGGGCCCTTGTCACGGACGAAGATCTGGCCGGGACTGAGCTCCCCGTGGGTGTAGCCGTCGCCGTGGGCGGCATCCAGCACGTCGAGCACCTCCAGGCCGACCCGGGCGGCCCGCGCGTAGTCGAACGTGGGTTCCCGGGCCAGGAGTTCACTGAGCGGCGTGCCGTCGATCAGCTCCGTGACGGTCCAGAGCACGCCGGCCTCCTCGAAGGCGTCGATCACCATGGCCACCCGGCCCGGCCGCAGCGCGCTCATGACCTCGGAGGAGCGCAGTATGCGGGCGGTGGTCCGGCGCACGGTGTCCGCGTTCGGTGGCTCCGGGAGCGCGATCTGGGTCACCAGTCGCGGTCGCTCGGCCTGTACGTCCTCCGCGTACCAGGTGATGCGGTTCGGCTCGCGGTCGGCGACTTCGAGGAGCCGGTACCTTCCGGCGACCAACTCTTGTGCGGAGACATGCGCCTTGACCATCGTCATCCCTCGTCGGAACTCCTGCCTCGTCTTGTGCAGAAGTACGGGGGACGCGCCCCGGTTTGTTCAAAGGATCTGCAACTCCGGGGCGGGTCTTGCCTTTTATTCAACCGGTGGCACCTGCGGTCCACTTTGGGAAAACGGCGCATGTCCGAGCCTCGACCTGCGGGTAACCGACGGTAAAAGCCCGGGTTCGAGGCGCTCGTCAGTCCAGCCCGAAACGCTCCGTCCACTCGGCGATCTCCCGGTGCGTCACATTGCCCCCGCACACCACGAGGCCGATCCGCGCCCTGTCCCCGACCCGCTCCAGCACCTGCCGGGCGGCCGGCAGCAGACACCCGGCGGCCGGCTCGGTCCACACCTTGGCGTGCTCGGCGAACTCCAGGCTGCCCCGGACGGCCTCCCGGTCCGCGACCACCAGGACCTCCTCCACCAGCGCCGCCGCATGCTCGTAGGTCAGCCGGGACACGGCCGGCGCGCTGAGCGTCGTCACGATGGAAGCCCCCCGCACCGGCAGTGGACCGCCCGCTGCCAGGGCCTCGGACATCGCCTGTGCACCCCGCGTCTCCACACCCCACACCCGCAGGCCGGGGCGCCGGGCCCGCAGCGCCACCGCCACACCCGCGATCAGGCCCCCGCCGCCGATGCTGACGAGCACATCCGTGAGGTCGTCCGCGTCCTCGGCGAACTCCAGGCCCAGCGTGCCCTGTCCGGCGATCACGACCGGATCGTCGAACGGGTGGACCAGGGTGAGCCCTTCGTCGCGCAACACGTTCACCAGCTCGAACGCCGAGTCCATCCCGTCGGTCAGCCGCACCGCCGCCCCGGCGGCCTCGACCAGCGCGATCGAGCGGGCCGGGGCCGTACGGGGCATGACCACGGTCGCCTTCACATGCAGCGCCGCCGCCATCACCGCGAGCGCGATGCCGTGGTTGCCGCCGCTGACGGCGACCACGCCGGCCGCCCGCTCGGCCGCGCTCAGGGACAGCAGCTTCGCCGTGGCGCCGCGCGCCTTGAACGAGCCGGTGCGCTGGAGGAGTTCCAGCTTGGCCGTGACGGGGGCGCCGAGCAGCTCCGACAGACCGGGGCTGGAGACCGTGGGAGTGCGGACGACGTGCCCGGCGATCTGCTGGGCGGCGGCTTCGATGTCCGAGATGCCGATCAAGGCGGTTCACCCTTCCGGCGCGGGGGCGGAAGTCCGCGCCTTCGGCACCCTGACCCGGACGGACGTCTCTGGTCAACCCGGACCGGACGGGCCCCGGCGCCCCACCCCCGGCAGGGCCGCCGGGGCCGTCGTGGGGGCGGGGCCCACGGCGCCCGCCGTCAGTGCTGCTGGGCCTTCTGCGGGGTCGCCTCGCTCGGCCGGACCACGACGTAGCCCTCGCCCTGGAGCATCAGCTGGACCGCTTCTCCCGAACCGCCGCGCAGCATCGACCCGATGGACTGCGAGCGGTGCAGAGAGGTCTCCAGGTGCGCGGTCCAGCCCACCACCGCATCGGTGTCGACGTAGACCGGGGACTGCGGTGAGACGGGGATCACCAGCGGGTTGCCCTCGCAGATCAGTCCGAGCTTGCCGTACCCGGAGAACACGCTGTTGAACAGGCCGCCGCCGGCTATGCCGGACCCCTTCACGGTCCTGATCTCATAGGACAGGGACGCGTCGAAGCACAGGACGTTGCGGCCGTTGACCGTGAACTGGTCGCCGGGCTCCACCTCGACGATGAAGCAGTTCTGCGCCTCGTGCGCGAACCAGGCCTCGCCCTGGCCCAGTACGGACATCAGCGGCAGCCCCTCACCGGTGACGGCGCGCTTGAGCATGCCGCCCACGCCCTGGCCCTTGCGCTCGAACCGCAGATTGCCGCGGTGCGCGATCATCGCCCCCTGCCGGGCGTACATCTCGCCGTTCACCGCGTACTTGACGCATTTCGCGTTCTCGATCGTCATGCCCGGCTCGACAGCCGCCGCGACCATGTGCTCCGTGGAAAAAAGATCACCCTTCATGCGGGGCATGGTGTCCCGGAGGAATGCGTTCCGCCAAGATCGGGGAAGGTACCGGTTCAGGCACCGAACAACTGGGTCCAGTAGGTGGCCGCCCGGCCGCCGCCGGCGAAGCCGGTGCCGATGTGGGTGAACTCCGGTTTGAGGATGTTGGCCCGGTGCCCGGGGCTGTTCATCCAGCCGTCCACCACCTCGGCGGCGGAACGCTGGCCGCAGGCGATGTTCTCGCCGATGGTGCGCCGCCGGGAGCCCGCGGCGGCGGCCCGGTCCCAGGGCTGGGTGCCCTCGGGGGAGGTGTGCGAGTAGAAGTCGCGGGTCGCCATGTCGGTGCTGTACGCCTGGGCGGCGAACGCCAGCTGCGGATCCTCCGCGAGCGGCCGGAGCCCGGCCCGGACGCGCTCCCGGTTGGTGAGTTCGACGACCTCCGCCCGGGTGCGGGACAGCTCGGCCTCGGTGAGGGGCCTGGCCCACAGCGCGGTCCAGTAGGTGTCCCCGTCCCGTGGGCCGCGGGCGTGGGCGAGGCCGGCGTGGGTGAAGGCCGGGTCGAGCAGGGTGCGCCGGGCGTCCTCGGTGGCCAGGCAGTGGTCGACGAACTCGGCGGGGGTGCGGGGACCGGAGACGAGGTGTTCGCCGACCGTGACGTAGGCGAAGCCCGTGCGACTGATCAGCTGGTGCACGGAGACGCCGTCGCCGCTCTCGGTGGTCAGCCGGCCGGCCTCGGCCATCGCGGTGGCGTGGGCGCGGGCCGCCGTGACCAGCCGGGGTTCCGGGACCACCGGCGGGCGGCCGGCCCGGGCGCGGGCGGAGTTGACCAGGCCCAGGGGGCCGTCGGGCTCCAGGTGGGGGGCGGCCGAGGGGCGGCCCGGCGCGGTCGCCGTGCGCTGCGGCGGGATGGTGGCGCGGAAACCGGCCGGGCGCTGCGGCTGCTCGTCCTCGACGACGTCCACTCCGTAGTCCCGGGCCAGCCCCGCGAGTCCGTCCGCGTACCCCTGGCCGACCGCGCGCAGCTTCCAGCCGGTGCCCCGGCGGTATATCTCGGCGAGCAACAGCAGGGTCTCCGCCCGCGGCCGGGGCGGGGCGAAGCGGGCCACCGGGCGCCCGAGACGGTCGGTGACGTCCAGGGTGGCGGCGGGCAGCGCCCCGAGCGGGGTGCCGGGTTCGGCGGCGGTGACCGTGACGGTGACCCGCACGGCACCGGACCGCAGCAGGGCCGGCTCGACGGTCAGCGTGTCGCCGCGCAGCCGGACGCCGGGCGCGTCCGGCTGGTTGTAGAAGACGAAGTCGGCGTCGCCGCCGACCCTCCCGCTCTCGTCGGTGATCAGGGCGGACAGGTCGAAGGGGCCGGGCACCCGGAGCGTCAGCGCGCCGCCCGGGAGGGGCAGGTTGCCCCCGGGGACCAGCTCGCTCATCTCGCCGCCTCTACGAGGTCAGGGGCCGAACAGCGCGCCCGGTGGGGGAGTCGCCGGTTGAACGTCCGGCCCGGGCGCGAGGTTCCCCGCCTGCGTCGGCGCTACTGCTCGCGCGGCGCGGCCGGGGCCACGTCCTCCCGCTCCAGCGGCGTGTCGACGCGCCGCGCGGAGCGCTGCTTGCCGCAGAAGGCCGGCTCCAGCGTCTGAGCGAGCGTGTTGAGCACGGCGGAGCTGTTGGAGGCGTTGGCGACGGCGGTGAGGCTGCGCTTGCCGTCCTTGGTGGTGAAGGCGTACGTGTAGTAGCCCTGCACGGCGCCCGTGTGGCCGTACACCGAGATCCCGCAGGACAGGTCGCGGCGGCGCAGCCCCAGGCCGTAGGAGGTGTTGGAGTTGACGCGGGTGAAGCGCTCCATGTCCGCCAGCCGGGCGGCCGAGGTGAGCTTTCCGCCGGCCAGCGCGGAGTAGAAGGTGTTGAGGTCGCGGGTGGTGGAGATGATGGCGCCCGCGCTCTGGGCCCAGGACACCGTCTGCTCGGTCGCGTCGACGGGCTGCGCGCCCGCCCGGTCCGCGGTGAGGTAGCCGTTGGCGTGCTGCCCGGGGATCCTCGTGTCCGGGTGGACGTAGAAGGTGCCGGTCAGGCCCAGCGGCTTGAAGATGCGGTTCTCGTACTCGGCCTTCACGCTGTGCCCGGTGAGCTTCTCGATGAGCATGCCGGCGACCACGAAGTTCGTGTTGGAGTACGAGTAGGCGGCTCCCGGCGCGTTGGTGCGCGGCTTGCGCAGGGAGAGGTCCAGCAGCTGCCGGTAGGTGAAGACCTTGTTCCGGACCGCTTCGAAGCCGGACACGCTGCTGGCGAACATGTCGTTGGTGTAGTCGTACAGGCCGCTGCGGTGGCTGAGCACGTGGCGCACGGTGATGCGGTCGTCCGGGAGCAGGCCCGGCAGATAGCGGTTGACCGGCGCGTCCAGGGCGAGCCGGTGCTCGTCCACCAGTTGCAGCAGGACGACCGCCGAGAACGTCTTGGTGACACTGCCGACGCGGAAGCGGTCGGCGGTGGTGATGGCCCGCCTGCTCATGCGGTCGGCGACGCCCTGCGTCGTCCGGTAGACCTTCGCGCCCTCGTCGATACGGGCCATCGCGCCGGGCGCCCCGTTCGCCACGACCGAGCGCAGCACCGCTGCCAGGCCCGCGGTGTCCGGCGCCGGCAGGGCGTCCGCCGTCCGTGGGTGTGCCCGCGCCTTCAGCGGCGCCGCCTGTGCCGGTACCGCGAGCAGTGACAGTGCCACCGCTCCGAGCACCGCGCTTCTGCTGACCATTGCCGAGACCATCCGGACCTGCTCCTCTCCGTGCTGTTTCCGATGCGAGATGGGTCACATCCGATTCGGGGAACCTTCTCGCATCCCGTCACATCTCCACCGTCGACGCACAGTTGGTCATCCGGTGATCACTGTGCGATGTGGTTTCGCAAAGTATTGCCACGAAAGGCAAGAAAAGCGACGAACTGCGCTTTACATGGACATGACTCATCCGGAAGGGTTGCGGTCCGGGGCCCGACCAGCCCCCTTGGCGTCCCACGGCGCCATGCCGCACGGCGGTCGACGACCTCGACCACCGTCCGAGCAGAGGAACCCTGATCAGTGCGTAGTGCGCGCATACGCGGCGCGGCGGTCGCCGTCGCCGTGACGACGGCCGCCACGGGCCTGGCCGGTACGGCCTTCGCCGGTCCCGACACGGGGGTGCGCGGTTCGGCCGCCGCCACGACGGCCGCGCAGGTGGTGGCGGCGGCCCGCGCCGCGGCCTTCGCCCACGCGAAGGCGACCGGTGTCGGCACCGGCGACGAACTCCGGGCCCAGGACGTGATGATCGACCCCGAGGGAGGCCGCCACGTCCGCTTCGTCCGGACCCACCGGGGGATGCCGGTGCTCGGCGGCGACCTCGTCGTTCATCTTTCCCGTCAATTGGCCTACACGGGCGTCACCCGTGCGGCCGACCACACCGTGGAACCGGCCACCACCCGGGCGACGCTGACCGCCCGGCAGGCCGAGGAGAAGGCGGCCGCCGCCGCCCACGGCGAGGCCGGCACCGCCGCGCTCGTGGTCGACGCCCGCGACGGCGCCCGGGCCCTCGCCTACCAGGTGGCGGTCGACGGCGCGATGGGCCCGGCCACGGTCGTCGTCGACGCGCTCACCGGCAGGGTGCGCAGCAACACCCCGGACAACGACGAGTTCCTCTCTCCCCGCGTACTGGAGGCCCTGCGCCGGCGCGGCGAGACCCTCGCCCCGGCCACCGGCACCCGGCCGAACGCCTTCACCGGCGCGGCCGCGGCCGCGGCGCCCCACTACCCGGCCACCGCGCACGGCACCGGCCGGTCCCTCTTCGTGGGCAAGGTCGCGCTCACCACCACCCGGACCGCCCGCAAGAACTTCCTGCTCAAGGACCCGACACGGTACGGCACCGAGACCCGGGACGCCAAGGGCAAGGAGACCGAGAGCTTCGGCCAGGGCGCCGCGTTCACCAGCACGAACGACAGCTGGGGCAACGGCGCCACCACCAGCCGGGGCAGCGCCGCCGCCGACGCCCAGTACGGCATCACCGAGACCCTGGACTTCTACCGGAAGACGTTCGGCCGCAAGGGCATAGCGAACGACTCGAAACCCGCCCGCGCCATGGTCCACTGGGGCGACAAGGTCGGCAACGCCTTCTGGGACTCGACCTGCGGCTGCATGCTCTACGGCGACGGGGACGGCGACGAGACAAAGAAGCCGCTGGTCGTCCTGGACGTCACCGGACACGAGCTCACCCACGGCGTGGTGGACGCCACCGCGAAGCTGGCACCGACCCGCGTCGACACGCACGGCAACCAGTACGGCGAGGCCGGGGCGCTCAACGAGTCACTGGCCGACATCTTCGGCTCGGGCGTGGAGTTCTTCGCGAACAACCCGAAGAACCCGCCGAACTACCTCCTCGGCGAGAAGCTGGGCCTGGCGCAGAAGTTCCTGCGCCGCCTCGACCACCCCTCCCTCGACCGCCTCGAAGGCACCGTCGACTACTGGTCGCCCCAGGTGGCCGACGCCGAGGTGCACGCCGGCTCCGGCGTCTCCTCGCACGCCTTCTACCTGCTCGCCGAGGGCAGCGGCCGCAAGACCGTCGGCGCCACCACCTACGACTCGCCCACCTACGACGGGTCCACGGTCACGGGCATCGGCCGCGCCAAGGCCACCGCGGTCTTCTACCGCGCCCTCACCCGGTACATGGTCTCCTCGACCGACTTCCACGGCGCACGGGTGGCGACGCTGAAGGCGGCGAAGGACCTCTACGGCGCGAGCAGCGTGGAGTACCGCACGGTCGACCAGGCCTGGGCGGCGGTCGACGTGACCGCCGCCAACGCGCCGACCCGGTGAACGCGAGCCAACGCCGTTGACGCACCCGCCATTTGAAGGCCACTGGAGCCTCACAGTCAACCTTCAGGTGATTTCTGTTTCTTTTATTGACAGCGGAAAATAACCCACCTAGGTTCCCGGCCATGCGCTCCACCACCCGTGCCGAGACGTTCCCGGCCCACACGCCGGCCGCCGCCCAGATCTTCACCACGGTCCTCGCCCACGGCCCGCTCACCAGGCTGGAGGCGGCCCGCCGGGCCGGGCTGTCGGCGGCGGCCGTGACGAAGGCCGTCCGGCCGCTGCTGGCGGCCGGTTACCTGGCGGAGGACGCCGACGACGAGGCCCGGCCCGCACTCGGGCGCCCCGCCAGCCTGGTACGGGTCGACGGTGGACGCGCGCTGTTCATCGGCGTCAAGGTGACCGGGGACGAGGTGATCGCGGTCCTCACCGACCTGTGCTGCCGGATCCGGCTGGCCCGTCGGCTGCCTGTCACCGACCGCGCCGCCAAGGCCGTGCTGACCTCCGTCGCCGAACTGACCCACGAACTGCGCACCGAGGCCGCCGACTTGGGCGCCCCCGTCCTCGGCCTCGGCGTCGCGGTCTCCGGCGACGTGGACCGCACCGAAGGGGTCGTGCGCTACTCGCCCTTCCTCGACTGGCGCGAGGTCCCGCTGGCCGAACTCGCCGCGATGGCCACCGGGTTGCCGGTCGTCGTCGACAACGACGTACGCGCCCTGACCGTCGCCGAGCAGTGGTTCGGCGCCGGTGTCGGGCTGTCGGACTTCGCCGTGGTCACCGTGGGCGCCGGCATCGGCTGCGGGCTGGTGGTCCACGGCCGGGTGGTCGCGGGCGCCCACGGGGTGGCGGGGGAGATCGGACACGTGGCCGTCGACCCGGCCGGGCCGCTCTGCCACTGCGGCAACCGCGGCTGCGTGGAGGCGATCGCCGGGGACGCGGCGATCGTCAGCCGCATGCGGGAGGTGACGGGCCGCCGGATCGCCGACTCCGCCGAGGCGGCGGCCCTCGCCCACGCAGGGGTCCCCGGAGCCCGGGAGGTGTTCTCCACGGCGGGTGAGGCGATCGGCCGGGGCATCGCGACCGTGGCCAACCTCTTCGGTCCCGAACGCGTGATCATCTCCGGCGAGGGCCTCGCCGCCTACGACCTCTTCGCCGAGCAGATCCTCGACTCGTTCACCGCGGCCGCCTTCGGCTCCGCCGCGCGGTGCGACGTACAGACCCGCCCACTCGCCTTCGAGGAGTGGGCCCGCGGGGCCGCGGCCGCCGCGATCCAGTCCTTCATCACCTCTTCTCCCACCACCCCGGGCAAGGGCTGAGCCGCCCGGTACCCCGAACCCAGGAGGGCCCATGCGGTCACCTTCACGCTCCGTCCTGCCCGCACGCGGGCTGAGAACCGTCCTCGTCCTGGCACTGACCGCGGCCCTGGCGTCCGCGGTGCCCGCCGCCGAGGCCCGGACCCCCGCCCCGATCGCCGCCAAGCCCTACATGGGCTGGTCCAGTTGGAGCATGCAGTCGTCCAAGTACCCGGGTCTCAACGACAACGGCGACTACAGCTACCTGACCGAGGCGAACGTCCTCAAACAGACCGACGCCCTCGCGAACAAGCTGAAGAAGTACGGCTACGACCACGTCAACATCGACGCCGGCTGGTGGATGGACTGGAACTGGAAGGAGGGCTACGACCGGTACGGCCGCCAGCAGGCCGACCCGGCCCGCTTCCCCAGCGGGATGAAGGCCGTCGCCGACCACATCCACGCCAAGGGACTCAAGGCCGGCATCTACCTCCCGGCCGGCCTGGAGAAGGGCGCGTACGGCGACGGCAAGACCCCCGTCTGGAACGCCGAGGGCTGCACCACCGCCGACATCGTCTACCCGGACCTGCGCACCACCAACGGCTGGGACAGCTCGTACAAGATCGACTTCGGCAGGCCGTGCGCGCAGAAGTACATCGACTCCCAGGCCCGGCTGATCGCCGGCTGGGGCTACGACTTCCTCAAGCTCGACGGCGTGGGCCCCGGCTCCGGCAAGAGCGGTGACCAGTACGACAACGTCGCCGACGTCGCCGCCTGGCACCGGGCGATCGCCGGCACCGGCCGCCCGATCCACCTGGAGGTCTCCTGGTCCCTGGACTACGGGCACGCCGCCGACTGGCGGAAGTACACCAACGGCTGGCGCATCGACACCGACGTCGAGTGCTACTGCAACACCCTCGTCACCTGGGAGAACTCCGTCGACGACCGCTGGGACGACACCCCGGCCTGGACCGGCGAGGCGGGCCCCGGCGGCTGGAACGACCTCGACTCCCTCGACGTCGGCAACGGCGCGATGGACGGCCTCACCAAGGCCGAACGGCAGAGCTACGCCACGCTGTGGGCCGTCGCCAAGTCGCCGCTGTTCACCGGCGACGACCTCACCAGGCTCGACGACTACGGGGTCGCGCTGCTCACCAACCGCGAGGTGATCGGCGTCGACCAGAGCGACAACCCGCCGGCCCGGCCGATCACCCCGTCCGACCCGCAGCAGGTCTGGGCCGCGAAGAACGCCGACGGCACCTACACGGTCGCGCTGTTCAACCTCGCCGACTCGCCCGCCGCGGTCACGGCCGACTGGACGGCGCTGGGCTTCAGCGGCAGGGCGTCGGTGCGGGACCTGTGGAACCACGAGAACCTGGGCGGCTTCCAGAACAAGATCACCGAGGCGCTGCCGACGCACGGCTCGCGGCTGTTCACCGTGACGCCGAAGGGCACTGTCCTGGCGTCCACCGGTTACGAGGCCGAGGCGAGCGGCAACACCCTGAGCGGCAACGCCTCGGTCGCCGGGTGCGACGCGTGCTCCGGGCAGCAGAAGGTCGGGAATCTCTACCAGGGCGGCAAGCTGACCTTCAACGACGTCGTCGTCGACAAGGCCGGCACGTACCTGGTGAAGGTCGCGTACGTCAGCGGTGACTCGCGGTCCGCCACGATCGCGGCGAACGCAGGGAGCGGGACCGCGCACAAGTTCCCCTCGACCGGGGACTGGGGGACGGTTTCGACCGTGAGCGTCCCGGTGACCCTGAAGGCCGGTGCCAACACGATCAGCTTCGACAGCGGGTCGGGGTACGCGCCGGACGTCGACCGGATCGACGTGCCCAAGTCGCCTCGGTAGTGCGTTGTGTGGGGGAGCCGCGGGCCGGTGGGGGCCGGTCCCGCAGCTCCCCGCCCCCCAAGGGGCGCCTTCCTCACGGACGTTTGATTGGAACCCCATGGACAACCACCCCAGCAGGCGACAGCTCCTCGCTCTCGCCGCGGCCACCGGCGCCCTCGCCGGACTGCCCGCCTTCGCCGCCTCCGCCGCGCCGAAGCGCTCCGCCGAACCGCTCGTCACCCCCCGCCATCACCTCTGGTGGCAGGCGCCCGCCGACGCAGGGTCGATGATCACGCAGGGGCTGCCCGTCGGCAACGGGCGGCTCGGAGCCCTCGCGAGCAACGACCCCGGCCGTGAGCTGCTCCTGATCACCGACGCCACCCTGTGGACCGGCGGACTCAACGACACCCTCGACTCCGACGGCCAGTTCCCCTACGGCCGCGCCGACTTCGGCTCGCTCACCCTGCTCGCCAGGCTCACCGTCGAGATCCCGGACCACGACCTGGGCGCCGTCTCCGGCTACCGCCGCACCCTCGACCTCGACAACGGCGTGGTCTCCGCCTCGTACGTCCGCTCCGGAGTGACGTACCGGCGGCAGGTGTTCGCCAGCCGTCCCGACGACGTGATCGTGCTGCACTTCGGCCAGGACGGCGGCGGCCGCTACACCGGCACCATCACCCTGGAAGGGACCCACGGCGAGACCGGCGGCACGGCCGAGTCGTTCGCCGGGTCCTTCGCCAACGGGCTGACGTACGGTGCCGCCGTCAAGGCGTACGGCGTCGGCGGCAGCGTGCGGGTGAAGGGGTCGGGCATCGGCTTCACCGACTGCCGGGAGCTGACCGTCGTACTCGGCGGCGGCACCGACTACGCGCCGGACGCCGCCGCGGGCTACCGCGACCCGTCCCTCGACCCGCCGGCGCTGGCCCGCAGCAAGGCCAGGGCCGCCGCCCGGCACTCGGCCGACTCGCTGCTGCGCACCCACGCCGCCGACCACCGGGCCCTGTTCGGCCGGTTCGACCTGTCCCTCGGCAGGTCGACCGCGCAGCAGCGGGAACTGGACACCTGGGCGCGCCTCAAGGCCCGTGCCGACACCGGCGACCCGGACCCCGAACTGGAGGCCGCCTACGCCCAGTTCGGCCGGTACCTGATGATCGCCGGGTCCCGTGACAGTCTGCCGATGGGCCTCCAGGGGCTCTGGCTGGACGGCAACGACCCCGACTGGATGGGCGACTACCACACCGACATCAACCTCCAGATGAACTACTGGATGGCCGACCGGCTGGGCCTGTCCCCGTGCTTCGACGCCTTCACGGACTACTGCGTGGACCAGCTCCCGTCCTGGACGGACACCACCCGGCGGCTCTTCCAGGACCCCCGCAACCGCTACCGCAACTCCCGCGGCGAGGCCGTCGGCTGGACCGTCGCCATCTCCACCAACCCCTTCGGCGGAGGCGGTTGGTGGTGGCACCCGGCGGGCAACGCCTGGCTGTGCCAGAGCCTGTGGGAGCACTACGAGTTCACCAGGTCCCGCGCCCACCTGGAGAAGATCTACCCCCTCCTCAAGGGCGCCGTGGAGTTCTGGGAGGCACGGCTGCTCACCACCACCCTGGACGACGGTGAGGAGGTGCTGATCGCGGACAGCGACTGGTCCCCGGAACAGGGCCCGCTGGACGCCAAGGGCATCACCTACGCCCAGGAACTGGTCTGGACCCTGTTCGGGAACTTCCGCACTGCGGCCGCCGAGCTGGGGAGGGATGCTGGATACGCGGGCACCATCGGCACGCTCCGGGACCGCCTCTACCTGCCGGTGGTGAGCCCCAGGACCGGCTGGCTGGAGGAGTGGATGTCCCCGGACAACCTGGGCGAGACCACCCACCGCCACCTCTCGCCGCTGATCAACCTCTTCCCCGGCGACCGGATCCGCCCCGACGGCTCCACCCCACAGGACATCGTCAAGGGCGCCACCGCCCTGCTCACCGCGCGCGGCATGGACAGCTTCGGCTGGGCCAACGCCTGGCGCGCCCTGTGCTGGGCCCGGCTCAAGGACGCCGACAAGGCCTACCGGCTCGTCGTCCGCAACCTCCGCCCGTCCGGCGACGGCAGCAACGGCACCTCACCCAACCTCTTCGACATCTACGAGGTCCAGCAGGGCCGCGGCATCTTCCAGATCGACGCCAACTTCGGCACGCCGGCCGCGATCCTGGAGATGCTCCTCTACTCCCGGCCCGGCCATCTGGAGCTGTTGCCCGCCCTGCCCGACGCCTGGGCCGCCTCCGGTTCGGTCACCGGGGCGGGCGCCCGCGGCGGCTTCACCGTCGACCTCAGCTGGCGCGACGGCGAGCCGACCGAGGTCCGGATCCACAGCGTCGGCGGCCGTACCACCACGGTCGCCTACCGCGGCACCGCACGGACGGTCACCCTGCGGCCCGGCCAGTCGGTCACGCTGAAGGGCCTGGCGCGGTGACCGGCCGGTTCACGCGGATGGTCCGCCTCGCCGCCGTCCTGCTGACCGCGGTCGCCTGCCAGACCGGCCCCGCCCAGGGGGCGCCCGCGGCGGCGCCTCCCGCACGGCCGGCCGCCCCCCGGCACGCCGTCGTCACCTGGGGCGCCGCCGCCGACCGGATGGGGGAGGGCACCGCCGACCGCGGCTACCGGCTGGTCGTGCACACCAGCGCGGCCGGCACCGGCCTGCGGGTACGGCTGTCCAACGCCTTCGGCGACCGGCCACTGACCCTGGACAGCGTCTACGCCGGTCTGCAGCGTCAGGGCGCCGCCCTCCAGCGGGGCAGCAACAAGCGGCTCACCTTCGACGGCGCCCGCACGGTCACCGTACCGGCCGGTGCCACCGCCTGGAGCGACCCGCTGCCCGGCAGCCTGCCGACCGGCAGCGACCTCGTCGTCAGCCTGCACAGCCCGGACGCGGCCGGTCCCGCCACCGGCCACGGGATGGCCCTGCAGACCTCCTACACCACCCAGGGCGACCACACCGCCGAGGAGGGCGCCGCCCACTGGACCGCGACCACCGGCTCCTGGTGGTACCTGGACTCGGTCTCGATACGGCCGTCGGACCCGGCCACCGGAGCCGTGGTGGCGCTCGGCGACTCCATCACCGACGGCTGGGCGTCCACCACCGACCTGAACCGCCGCTGGCCCGACTACCTCGCCCGCAGGCTGCAGAAGGCGCACACCGGGGTCAAGGGCGTCGCCGACGAGGGCATCTCCGGGAACCAGGTGCTCGCGGACGGCGCCGGGCAGGCCGCTCTGCACCGGCTGGACCGGGACGTCCTGAGCCAGCCCGGGATCCGTACCGTCTTCCTCTTCGAGGGGGTCAACGACCTCAAGGCCCACACCGGGGTCACCGCGGCCGACCTGATCGCCGGTTACCGCGAGATCGTCCGGCGGGCGCACGCGGCCGGCACGTGCGTGGTCGCCTCGACCGTCGGGCCCTTCGAGGGTTGGCCGGAGTGGGACCAGGCCGGGGAGGACGTCCGCCAGGAGGTCAACCGGTACCTCCGCACCAGCGGGGAGTTCGACGCGGTCACCGACTTCGACCGCATCCTGCGCAGCCCCTACGACCGGGCGCGGATGCTGCCGTTCCTCGACAGCGGCGACCACATCCATCCCAACGACAAGGGAATGCAGGCCATGGCCGACGCCGTGGACCTGGCGAGCCTCGACTGCGACCGGTGACGGGACGCTCAGCCGCGCAGCGTGCGGGCCCAGTCCGCCGGTACCCGGTCCGCCGGGCCCGGTACGGACTGGTCCGAGGGGTGGCTCACGGGCGGCGCCAACTCCGGCCCCGACTCGTACAGTTCGTTCGTCTCGAAGTTCCAGAACCAGTCCTCGCCCGGCTCGTAGCTGCGGATCAGGGGGTGTCCGGTCTCGTGGAAGTGCGCGGTCGCGTGCTTCGAGGGGGAGTCGTCGCAGCAGCCGATGTGCCCGCACCGCGCGCACCGCCGCAGGTGGAACCACCAGCCGCCCGCCTTGTCGCACTCCACACACCCGGCACCGCTCGGCGGCACCTCCGGGTCGATCGCGGGGTCGCCGCTCATACCGTCTCCTCGGTTGACTGGGTTGACTCCGGTGCCTCGGGCGAGGCCGGTGCTTCGGCGGTCAGCGGGAGCAGTACCTGGAAGCGGGTGTCCCCGGGCACCGACTCCACCCGCATGCTGCCGTGGTGCTTGTTCACGACGATCCGCCAGGAGATGTCCAGGCCGAGTCCGGTGCCCTGGCCCACCGGCTTCGTCGTGAAGAACGGATCGAAGATCCGGTCCTTGATCTCCGGCGCGATCCCGCTCCCGGTGTCCCCGAACTCCACCAGCACCTGCTCGTGGTCCCGCGCGGTCCGCACGGTCAGCGTGCCGTGCCCGGCGCCGTCGCCGTCCTGCATCGCGCAGACCGCGTTGTCGATGAGGTTGGTCCACACCTGGTTGAGTTCGGCCGGGTAGGCGGGGACGGGCGGGAGCGTCTGGTCGTACTCCTTGACCACCCGGATGTCCTGCCCGATCTTCCCGGACAGCATCATCAGGGTGCTGTCGAGGAGTTCGTGCACGTCCACCTCCCGGAACGGCGCCCGGTCCAGCTGGCTGTACTGCTTGGCCGCGTCGACGAGATGCGAGATACGGGACGTGGAGTCGTCGATCTCGTTCATCAACAGCTCGGTCTCGACGGTGTAGTTGAGCCAGCCCACCGCGTTGGGAAAGATCTCGTCGTCGACGGCGGCGGCCACCTGCTCCAGCCAGTCGACGTCGAGCCCCGCCTGCACGAAGGTCGGCGCGAGCTGCCAGCCGTTGTCCATGCCGTGGTCGTCGAGCCAGTCGGAGAGCGCGTCCTCGCGGTCCGAGGCCTCCAGCGGACTGAGCGCCGGAGCCTTGGCGACCCGTTCGGCGGTGCGTTCCTGGATCTCGATCAGACCGGCCAACTGCTCCCGGGAGAACGGGCTTTCGGCGATCACCGCCAGCTTGTGCCGCATCTTCGCCACCCGCTCGCGCAGCGTGGACGTGGCCCGCACGGCCGCCGCGGCCGGGTTGTTGAGCTCATGCGTGAGCCCCGCCGACAACGAGCCCAGCGCCAGCAGCCGTTCCCGCTGCCCGATCGCCGCCTGGGTGCTCTTCGAACCCCAGAACAGCCCTTCCAGCAGGTGGACCGCCATCGGGAACCAGTCCTGCATGATGTCCGAGAACGTGTCCGCGGGCAGCACGAAGAACCGCGTCGGCTCGGTCACCCGCATCGAGTTGTTGTACACCTGCCGCACCCGGTCCCCGAGGTACGCCTGCATGGCGCCCGCGTACACCCCGGTCTGCGAAGTCCGGGTCACCTCGACGTCGTCACCCGCGACCCGCCGGGAGAGCACCACCGTGCCCCCGAGCATCACGTAGAAACAGGTCGCGGGTTCGCCCTCGGTGTAGACGGGACCCGGCTGGAACAGCTCCACCCGGCCGGCCGCGCACAGCCGCCCCAGCTGTTCCGGTTCCAGCTTCTCGAACAGGAACAGCGCCCCGATCTCCTTCGGGCTGCACGGCAACACCTGCCCGCTCATGACTGCTCCAGGTACCGGTGGACGAGCATCACGGCCATGGCTCCCTCTCCGACGGCGGACGCGACACGCTTGGCGGACTCGGCGCGTGCGTCGCCCGCCACGAACACGCCGGGAATGCTGGTCTCCAGGTGGTACGGCGGCCGGGCCAGCTCCCAGCCGGCGGGCGGCGTCCCGTCGACGGTCAGGTCCGGTCCGGCGAGGATGAACCCGCGCCCGTCGCGCAGCACCGTGTCACCGAGCCAGTCGGTCAGCGGCGCCGCCCCGATGAACACGAACATCCACTGGGCGTCGACCTGTTCGCAGTCCCCGGTGTGCACCTGGCGCAGGGTCAGCCGCTCGAGCCGTCCGGTGCCGTGCGCGGCGTCGACCACCGTGTGGCTGCGCACCGAGATGTTCGGCGCTTCCTCGATCTGCTGGATCAGGTAGTAAGACATCGAGGCGGACAGGTCGGCGCCGCGCACCAGCAGCGTCACCGACTTGGCGAACCTGGACAGGTACATCGCGGCCTGCCCCGCCGAGTTGGCCCCGCCGACGATGTAGACGTCCTGCCCCTGGCAGGAGGCGGCCTCGGTGAGCGCGGAGCCGTAGAACACCCCGCAGCCGGTCAGGTCGACGCAGCCCGCCGCCTCCAGCTGCCGGTACTGCACACCCGTCGCCAGGATCACACTGTGCGCCGCGATCGCCGACCCGTCCGAGAACCGCACCACCCGCGCGGCCCCGTTGACCTCCAGCGCGGTGACCTCGCGCGCGGTCAGCACCTCCGCGCCGAACTTGGCGGCCTGCCGCCGGGCCCGGTCGGTGAGCTGGGCGCCCGACACCCCGTCCGGGAAGCCGAGGTAGTTCTCGATCCGGGAGCTCTGCCCGGCCTGCCCGCCGGTCGCCGCGCGCTCCACGAGCACCGTCCGCAGCCCCTCCGACGCCCCGTAGACCGCCGCGCCCAGCCCGGCCGGGCCACCGCCGATGACCACCAGGTCGTAGAAGTCCGCCGTGGGCGTGGTCGCAAGACCCACCTTCGCGGCCAGCTCGGGCGCCTCCGGCTCGATCAGGGGTGTGCCGTCCGGTGTGATCACCAGCGGCAGGCGCTGCCCGTCGGCCTCGGCGGCCGCCAGCAGCCGCTGCCCCTCCGGCTCCTCGACCGAGTACCAGCGGTACGGCACCTGGTTGCGAGCGAGGAACTCCCGCACGTCCGAGGACCGCGCCGACCAGCGGTGCCCGACGACCTTGGTGGCCGGCACCGGCTTGTAGTCACTGGCCCGCCAGGCGTCCAGGAGGTCGTCGAGGACGGGGTAGAGCTTCTCCTCCGGCGGGTCCCAGGGCTTGAGCAGGTAGTGGTCCAGATCCACCACGTTGATCGCGTCGATCGCCGCGTTGGTGTCCGCGTACGCGGTCAGCAGCACCCGCCGCGCGCCCGGGTACACGTCCAGGGCCTGCTCCAGGAACTCGATGCCGTTCATCTGGGGCATCCGGTAGTCGGCAAGGATCACCGCCACCAGGTCACCGCGCAGTTTCAGCTCCCGCAGCGCCTCCAGCGCCGAGTCCCCGGACTCCGCGCGCACGATCCGGTACGACGCGCCGTAGCGGCGCCGCAGGTCCCGGGCGACGGCACGGGAGACCCCCGGGTCGTCGTCCACGGTCATGATGACGGTCCGTGCCGCGTCGGCAGCCTGTGCCATACGTCTCCCACCCCGAGCCGTTGGTTCCACGGGGCGGCGCCCGCTCCGGGAGGAGCGCGGCGGCCGCACCGGTTCCCGCCCATCGTATGTTCGATCGGCGGGCCGCGCTCTTGTACTTCCGTGCACAGCGGGCAGCCGTCCGTGCGGAACGTCCCGGCATCACCGGCTGACCGTTTCACTTGTCGTGCCGGGCAGGGGTGAGCGAGGCCAGTCCCGTGTCGATGAGCTGGGCTGCGCGTCGGACGTCGGCGCTCACCATGTCGTGCAACTGCTCGGGGGTCTGGACGCGGTTCAGGTGCCTGCGTAGCGCCTGGAACTGGACGGGCCACAGGGCGAGCAGGGCGGTTGCGGCGATCTGCGGTTCGGGGTCGTCCGGGCTCATCCCATTGCGGCGAGCCAGGACTTCGGCGGCTACGGCGACCTGCTGATCAGCCATGTCGCGCTGATAGGCCCGCAGGGACGGGGTGGATCCGATCAGCATGCCGAAGCGCAGAAGCATGTTCTTCGCCTGGGCCAGGTCGTCCTGTTCGGTCAGCCAGGATGTGATGCCCGCCAGCTCGCCGGACAGGATCTTCAGCACGGCCTCGACCGGCGACAGATCCGGATCGGCGAGCGTGGTCCGCAGGGAGTCCAACGTGGTCTCGCCCAGGTCCAGGACGAGGGATTCCTTGGTGGGGAAGTAGTTGAACACGGTCTTCTCCGACACCCCGCACGCTTCGGCGATCTCGGAGACACGCACGGCGTCAAAGCCCCGTTCCATGAACATCTCGGTGGCCGTGTCCGACAGCTGCCGCCGCAACAGCCGCTTCTTGCGCTCCCGTAGTCCCTCAGCGGGGGATTCCGTGTCGCGACGGCGCAAGGCCGTCCAGTCCACCGTGCGCATGCTCATTGGTGCAGCGTAGTCCAGCCTCCACAAAATTTCTGTTGCTATAAATTTTCATTCGCTGTAATTTTGTTCTGCGCTTGACGCCCATGCCCGAGGAGCCCGCCATGAGCACCATCCACATCGTCCGCGACTACCCTCACCCGCCGCAGAAGGTCTGGCGCGCCGTGACCGACCCTGAGCTGATCCCGCTATGGACGGCCACCGGCGCCGGCGCACGCCCGGAGGGCTTCACGGCCACGGCCGGCACCACGTTCAAGTTCATCGCGAAGCCGAAGCCGGGGTGGAGCGGCGTGGTGCTGTGCGAGGTGCTGGAGGCACGTGAGCCCTCGCTGCTGCGCTACTCCTGGCAGGACGAGGGCGGTGGCGAGGTGACGGAGGTCGCCTACCGACTCGCTCCGCACGGCGGCGGGACCCGCTTCACCTACCACCACACCGGCTTCACCGGGGCCGGAGGATTCTTCATGGCCAAAATCCTCGGCGCCGTTCGCACCAAGATGCTCACCAAGGGCCTGCCCGCCGTGCTGGACGACCTCGACGACGGCACGGGGCAAGTGCCGGACCGCGACAGGGGCATGCGGCCCGGCACTTGAGTACGGGCGGGGCGCCGCACCGCGAACGCGGCACGGAACCGGGTGTGCAGGGGATGCTAGAAGTGCCGCAGGCGCAGCAGGAACTGGCAGCCGCCGGAGCGGCTGTCGGTGTCGATCTTTGCCGTGACCGGAGTGCCGGCGAAGGCCGAGCGGTACTGGCCCGCGGGCAGAGCGTCCGGGCACTGGCCCGCGTCGCCGTCGGGGTAGAACTGGACGTCGAGGACGATTCTGCCTGTCACGGTGAAGGTGAGGTTGCACCAGCCCGGCCGGCCGTCGGTGTCGACCCTGACGGCCTGCCCGAACACCTGGATCGGCAGGATCGGCATCGCGTAGGTGCCCTGGTAGTTTCCGCACTGACCGGCGTCACCGCCGCTGCTGGGCTGGAGCGAGTAGCTGATGGAGGAGCCGGCGAGGGTGCCGTCCGGGTCGTAGACTCCGAACGCCAGCTGGCAGCCGCCGGAACGGTTGTCGGTGTCGAAGCGGATGGCCTGCGTCCAGTCCGGCGAGGCAGCCCACTGCTCCCCGGTCGTCCCGCCGCACTGGCCCGGATCGCCGTCGGCGTTGAACTGGACGCCGAGTTGCGGAGCGGCACCGAGCGGGGCCGCCTCCGTCGCGTACGCCGCCGTGCCGGACAGTCCGACGGTCATCAAGGCGCCGGCGGCCAAGGCGCAGGCCAGCGTTCTCAGATGTCCGGCCACTCGTAATCCACGCATATGGGCGTTTCCTCCAAGGATTCGTGGGCACGACGGCTGGGCCGCCGCGCCGCTGCCGTGTGCCGACCAGCCGGGCACGCCCGGCTGGTCCAGACCGAAGTATGGGTGCTGGCACCCCGGGCGTATCGCCGTGAACACGCCAACCTTGAGTCCGTGCACAGCGGGCATCCGTCCGTGCGGAACACTGATCACGCACATGTGGAACCGACGAGGAGGCCGGTGCATGACACGCCCGATCACGGCAGGGGTCGACGGTACGGAGGAGAGTCTCGCGGCTCTGGACTGGGCCGCCCGGGAGGCGGTCCGGCGCGGGCTGCCGCTGCGGGTGGTGCACGCCTGGCGCTACGAGGAGCACGAGGCGCTCACCGGTGACCGGGACACCCAGCGCCGGTGGGTGTCCGAGGGCGTGAGCGAGTCGGTGCGGGCCGTCACCGGACGGTATCCGGACCTCACGGTGAGCGTCGACGTCGTGGCGGGCGCCCCGGTGGAGGTGCTCCTGGACGCGGCCGCCGGGGCCGAGCTGCTGGCGCTGGGCTCGCGCGGGCACGGTCCGGTCGTCGGGTTCCTGCTGGGGTCCGTCGGCCAGCAGGTGATTGCCGAGGCGGCCCGTCCGGTCGTCCTGGTCCGTGCCGGGGACCGGCCCACCGCGGAGGCCGCCGGCCGGGACGTGGTCGTGGGTCAGCAGGGCGGCCCCGAGGACAGCGCGGCGGTGCTGGAGTTCGCCTTCGGGACGGCGGCGGCCCGCGGGGCGGCGGTCCGGGTGGTCCGGGCCTGGACCCTGCCGCCCGTCTTCGCCTACAGCCCGGGTTCGACGAAGCTGCTCGACGAGGCCGGGGGCCTGGAACCGTACGAGAAGAAGGCGCTGGCCGAGGCCGTGCGGCCGCTGCGGGAGCGGTTCCCGGCGGTACCGGTCGCCGAGCACGTGGAGATGGGCAGCGCCGGCCAGGTGCTGCTGTCGGTGGCCGGACGTGCCCAGCTGATGGTCGTGGGCCGGCGCGCCCACCGGACGGCGGTCGGCGCCCGCATCGGCTCGGTCGCGCACGGGGTGCTGCACCACGCCGACTGCCCGGTGGCCGTCGTGCCGCACGACTGACCTGCTCGGCCGCCCGCCCCGGGGCTCGCTCGGGGGTTCACTCCGGGGTGACCGGCTCCAGCGTCTCCCGGGCCTTGGGCAGCACGTTCTCGATGTAGTCCTCGACCGCGACGTCCAGGCCTATGTCGTGCTGGGCCCGCTCGGACAGGTACCAGCGGTGCTCCAGCAGCTCGTGGTAGATCTCGGCGGGGTCCATGGAGCCGCGCAGCTCGAGCGGCACGGCCCGCACGGTGGGGCGGAAGACGTCCCGCACCCACCGGTGGGCCAGGACCTCGGGGCGGGCCGCGAGGGGGTCGCCGGGGGCGTAGTCGTCCTGGGTGGCCATCCAGCTCTCCAGGTCGTTCAGCAGCCGGCGCGCCTGGTTCTCCTCGGCGTCCAGCCCGGTGAGCCGGAGCAGCTGGCGCTGGTGGTGGCCCGCGTCGACGACCTTCGGCACGAAGGTGACGCTGTCACCGGTGGAGGAGTGCTCGATCTGCATCTCGGCGACGTCGAAACCGAGTTCGTTGAGCCGCCTGATCCGGCGCTCGATGTACTGGTACTTGCCCGCCGGGTACACCGAGGTCCGGGTCAGCTCCTCCCACAGGTCGCCGTACCGGGTGCAGATCTCGAACCCGAACTCGATCGGGTCCAGCGACGGGTGCAGCGCCCCCGACGCCTCCAGGTCGAGCAGCTCCCCGCTGATGTTGACCCGGGCGAGGTCGAGGTCGTACTCCCGCTGTCCGTTGCTCAGCTGCGGGTGCAGGTCGCCGGTCTCGGCGTCCACCAGGTACGCCGCGTACGCGCCCGCGTCGCGCCGGAACAGGGTGTTGGACAGCGAGCAGTCGCCCCAGGCGAAGCCGGCCAGGTGCAGTCGTACGAGCAGGACCGCCAGGGCGTCCATGAGCCGGTGCATGGTGGCCGGCCGCATGGTCGTCTCGAACATCGACCGGTACGGCATCGAGCCGCCCAGGTGCCGGGTGACCAGCACCGACTCCAGCGGTTCGCCGTCCGGGGCGGTGCGGCCGGTGATCACCGCGAGCGGGTCGACCGCCGGGATGGTGAGCCGGTCAAGGTCGCGCAGCAGCTCGTACTCGCGCAGCGCCGGGCGCTCCGCGAGCTCCTTCACCGCGATGACCTCGGTGCCCGCGCGGGCGTAGCGCACCACGTGCCGGGAGATGCCGCGGGGGAGCGGCACGAGGTACTCCTCGGGCCACTCCTCCAGCGGGACGTCCCAGGGGAGTTCCAGCAGGAGTGCCGGGTGCTCCGGATTGGTCGCGCTGATCTGCAGTGCCATGTCCCGAACCCTAGACGGCGCGTTCGCGGGCCTGCTCGGCGGCCGCCTTCACGGACCCCCGGTGCAGTGGGCCGTGGCCGGGCAGCAGCGCGTCGGCGTCGAGTGCCGCGATGACGTCGAGCGAGGCCACCGCGCGGGCCCGCTCGTGGTGGAACATGTCGGGCAGCAGCTGCGGGCCCTTGACCCGCGAGGTGCGGTGGCCGCTGACCAGAGCGTCACCGGAGATCACCAGGCCGGCGTCCGGCAGGTGGTAGGCGGTGTGCCCGTCGGTGTGGCCGGGGGTGTGCACCGGGACCGGTCGGCCCGGCAGGTCGAGGGCGCCGCCCACGGCGGACGGGAACGCCTCGGGAGCGGTGACCGGGTGCTGCTCGGTGCCGCCGACCCGCAGCACGTGCACCAGCCACGGCACCACCCCCGGCCGCCAGGCGTTCTTCAGCACGTCGCCCACCGCCACCTGCTGGAGGAAGTCCCGTCGCGCGTGCGGGACCTCGGCCTCGTGCAGGTAGACCGGGACGCCGTGGGTGTCGCGCAGGTACTCGGCGGAGCCGAGGTGGTCGTTGTGCGCGTGGGTGATCAGGACGGCCGTCAGCGCCTCCGGCGAACCGCCCACCTCCGCGAGGGAGTCGAGCAGTCCCTCCCGGTCCCCGGGATAACCGGTGTCCACCAGGGTGACGGCGTCACCGTCCTTGAGGATCACCCAGTTCGTGTGGTTGCCGTGCACCAGATAGGTGCCCGTGGCGACTTCGTGTACCTCGGCCCGCATGATCTCCCCGGCTCGCCCGTACGTACAGATCGAAACGCAGGACAGCCAACCACATGCGGCTGTCCGTCGGCCGACCGGCGGTCGGCCGGGAACCGAACTCAGCGCACCCCGTGCGGCCGGAACTGCACGCTGATCCGCGGCCCGGCGGCCCGCGCCGTCTTCGGCACGCAGTGCTCCCAGGTCCGCTGGCAGGAGCCGCCCATCACGATCAGGTCGCCGTGCCCCAGCGGGCGCCGGAGCGAGGGGCCGCCGCCCAGCGGGCGCAGCAGCAGGTCCCGGGGCTCGCCCACGGAGAGGATCGCGACCATGGTGTCCTGCCGCGCGCCCCGGCCGATCCGGTCGCCGTGCCAGGCGACGCTGTCCCGGCCGTCGCGGTAGTAGCAGAGCCCGGCCGTGGTGAACGGCTCGCCCAGTTCGTCGGCGTAGTGCCGGGTGAGCGCCTCGCGGGCCTCGGTGAGGACCGGGTGGGGGAGCGGGTCGGCCGCGCCGTAGAAGGCGAGCAGGCGCGGTACGTCCACGACGGTGTCGTACATCGTGCGCCGCTCGGCGTGCCAGGGGACCTCGGCCGCGAGGAGTTCGAACAGTTCGTCGGCACCGGTCAGCCAGCCGGGCAGCACGTCGATCCAGGCGCCGGAGCCCAGCACGGTCCTGCGGACCCGGTCGAGGGGGCCGAGCCGCAGTTCGTCGGTCTGGTCGAACAGGGAGCCCTGGAGGTGCGTGGCCATGCGCCCAGCCTACCTCTTAATCGAAAATATGTTCTGTTCAAGAGGGACGGGTCTCGGTGGGCCCCTTTCGATACATTCATGTATCCGATACATTCATGTATCGAACGGAGGTCGGAACATGCCCGTCGACGACGTGCCCCAGCGGGTGACCCGGCGCCGGGTGCGGACCCGGGCCAGGCTGCTCGACGCGGCGTTCACCGTGTTCGCCGCCAAGGGCTTCGGACGGGTCTCCATCGAGGAGGTCTGCGAGGCCGCCGGGTTCAGCCGGGGCGCCTTCTACTCCAACTTCGCCACCCTCGACGAACTCTTCTTCGCCCTCTACCAGGAGAGGGCCGACCTCATCGGCCGGCAGGTCGCCGACGCGCTCGCCCTCGACGGGCCCGGCCTCGACGTGCCCGCCTCCGTCGACCGGGTCACCGAGGTGCTCCTCCTCGACGTGGACTGGCTGCTCGTGAAGACGGACTTCCTGGTGCACGCCGCCCGCGACGCCGCCGTGGCCGGGACCCTCCTCGACCACCGCGCCCGGCTGCGCCACGCCATCGCCGACCGGCTCTCCCGGGCCCCGCTCCCCGCCGTCCTCGGCGACGCCGACTCCGCCGCGCACGCCGTGGTCGCCGCCTACGACGGCGTCACCACCCAACTGCTGCTCGACCGGGACGTGGCCCAGGCCCGCGCCTGGCTCAAGCAACTGCTCACCGTGCTGCTGACCGACGGCAGCACCTCGAGCGAGACCTCCGGGCTCAGCCCCCGGTGAGTCAGCTCCCAAGGAGATCAGCCCCCATGAGAAAGGCAGCGGACGCCATGGACGCGGACGTCATCGTCGTCGGAGCGGGCCTCGCCGGCCTGGTCGCGGCGCACGAACTCACCAACCGGGGCAGGCGCGTCGCCCTGGTCGACCAGGAGAACGCCGCCAACCTCGGCGGCCAGGCCTTCTGGTCCTTCGGGGGCCTCTTCCTCGTCGACTCGCCCGAACAGCGCCGCCTCGGCATCAAGGACTCCCTCGACCTCGCCTGGAGCGACTGGCGGGGCAGCGCTCAGTTCGACCGCGAGGACGACGAGGACTCCTGGGCGGTGCGCTGGGCGCGCGCGTACGTCGAGTTCGCGGCGGGGGAGAAGCGCCCCTGGCTGCAGAGCCACGGCATCGGCCTGCTGCCCACGGTCGGCTGGGCCGAGCGCGGCGACCTGCGCGCCGACGGACACGGCAACTCCGTGCCCCGCTTCCACGTCGCCTGGGGCACCGGCACCGGTGTGGTCGAGCCCTTCGCCCGGTACGCCAAGCAGGCCGCCCGCGACGGACTGCTCACCTTCTACCACCGCCATCAGGTCGACGAACTCGTCATCGAGGACGGCGAGGCGCGCGGCGTGCGCGGCACGGTCCTCGCCGACGACGACTCACCGCGCGGCGTCGCCTCCAACCGCGACCGTGTCGGCGACTTCGAACTCACCGCCCAGGCCGTGATCGTCACGTCCGGCGGCATCGGCGCCAACCACGACGTCGTCCGCCGCCACTGGCCCGAGCGCCTCGGCACGCCCCCCGCCGAGATGGTGACCGGCGTCCCCGCCCACGTGGACGGCCGCATGCTCGACATCAGCGCCGGGGCCGGTGTCCGCCTGGTCAACCGGGACCGCATGTGGCACTACACCGAGGGCATCCAGAACTGGAACCCGATCTGGCCCGGCCACGGCATCCGCATCCTGCCCGGCCCGTCCTCGATCTGGCTCGACGCCCTCGGCCGCCGCCTGCCCGACCCCTGCCTGCCGGGCTACGACACCCTGAGCACCCTGCGGTACCTGCGTACCACCGAGGACATCGCCGGGTACGACCACTCCTGGTTCGTCCTCACCCGGAAGATCGTCGAGAAGGAGTTCGCGCTCTCCGGCTCGGAGCAGAACCCCGACATCACCGCCAAGGACCGCAGGGCCGTCCTGCGCGACCGGCTGCTCGGCAAGGGCGCGCCCGGCCCGGTGCAGGCCTTCCTCGACCACGGCGCGGACTTCGTCACCGCGACCTCCCTCGACCAGCTCGTCGAGAAGATGAACGGCCTCACCGACAAGGCCCTGCTCGACGCGGCCGAGGTGCGCCGCCAGATCGTCGCCCGCGACCTGCAGATCCACAACTCCTACAGCAAGGACTCCCAGATCCAGGGCATCCACAACGCCCGCCGGTACATCGGCGACCGCCTGGGCCGGGTGGCCGCCCCGCACCGCATCCTCGACCCGGCCGCCGGTCCGCTGATCGGCGTCAAGCTGCACGTCCTCACCCGCAAGACCCTCGGCGGCATCCAGACCGACCTGGACTCCCGTGCCCTCGGCGCCGACGGCAGGCCGATCGGCGGGCTCTACGCGGCCGGCGAGGTGGCCGGCTTCGGCGGCGGCGGGGTGCACGGCTACAACGCGCTGGAGGGCACCTTCCTCGGCGGCTGCCTGTTCTCCGGCCGGGCGGCGGGCCGGGCGGCGGCGCAGCAGACCGCGTAGCTCACTGCGCCAGGAGCCGTGCCAGCACACCGGCGTGGCTCTCCTCGGGCGTCTTCGACGCGGTGAGCAGGGTGACCTTCCGGCTCCGGGCCGTCTTCCGCAGGCCGTCGAGGAGTTCGGCGGCCTCGGGAGCGTCGAGCTCCGCCTCGTAGCGGCGGGTGAACTCCTCCCAGGAGCCGCCCTCGTGGAACCAGTGGCGCAGCCCGGTGGACGGCGTCAGCCCCTTCGGCCACTCGTCCACGTGCGCGTCCTCCTTGGACACCCCGCGCGGCCAGAGCCGGTCCACCAGGACCCGCACCCCGTCGTCCGGCTCCGGCGATTCGTAGATCCTGCGGACGCGCACGCTCACGGTCGGGCACCTCTCGGCTCGGTGACGGTCCCGCGAGCGTACGCGGCGGACTCCCGCCACCGGCCGCCGACGCGGCGCGACTTGAGCTGAACGAGGGGGAAGTGCGGACGGCCGCCGCCCCGTCCAGCGCCTGTCGTAGTGTGGGCCATTGATCATCAGCCACCCCCTCCGAAGGAGCGCACGTGCAGGGTGCAAGCAGACGTACCTCAGTCCTCCGCCGCGAGGCCGTCCTCGCGACCGTCCCGGTCGCCGTGGCGGCCCTGCTCGCCGCCGCCGGACCGGCCTCGGCGAGCACCGTCGGCGGCTCGGGCGCCGGTGACCCGTACTTCCCGCTCAGCGGCAACGGCGGCTACCACGTCGGCCACTACGACCTGACGCTCCGCTACGACACGGCCTCCCGCCACCTCGACGGCAAAGCCGTGCTCAGCGCCCGGGCCACCCAGCGGCTCACCCGCTTCGACCTCGACCTCAAGGGCCTCAAGGTGACCCGGGTGACCGTCGACGGACGCACGGCCCGCTTCAGCCGCAGCGGACAGGAACTCGTCGTCACGCCGTCGCGCGCACTGGCGAAGGGCCGGGAGTTCCGGGTCGCCGTCAGCTACAACGGCACCCCCGGGCCGGTCACCGACCCCGACGGCTCGGCCGACGGCTGGATCCCCACGGACGACGGCGCGTTCGTCGCCGGGGAGCCGCAGGGCGCGATGACCTGGTTCCCGGCGAACACCCACCCCAAGGACAAGTCGTCGTACGACTTCACGATCACGGTGCCCAAGGGGCGCACCGCCGTCGCCAACGGCGTCCTCGTCGCACAGCACACCTCGGCCGGGCGCACCACCTTCCGGTGGCGGCAGAGCGAGCCGATGGCCGCGTACCTCGCCACCGCCACGGTGGGCAAGTTCAACGTCGATCAGTACACCACCCGGGACGGGATCAAGGTGTACAACGCGGTCGACCCGCGCGAGGCGAACGGCTCGGCGCCCGTGCTGAAGAAGCTGCCGTCGGTCCTGGACTGGGAGAGCCGACTGTTCGGGCCGTACCCCTTCCGGTCCGCCGGGGCTATCGTCGACCACGCGCCGAGCGTCGGGTACGCCCTGGAGACGCAGGGCCGGCCGATCTACGACTCCGCGCCCGACCTCAGCACCCTCGTCCACGAGAGCGCCCACCAGTGGTTCGGCGACTCCGTCTCCCTCACCGCCTGGAAGGACATCTGGCTCAACGAGGGATTCGCCACGTACGCCGAGTGGCTCTACAGCGAGCAGCACGGGGGCGACAGCGCGCAGAAGACCTTCGACGCGCTGTACGCCAAGCCGGCGAGCGACGCCTTGTGGGCGTACCCGCCGGGGGACCCGGGGAGCGGGAAGAACATCTTCGGCGAACCGGTCTACGCCCGTGGGGCGATGGCGCTGCACGAGCTGCGGAAGGCGGTGGGGGACGCGGTCTTCTTCCGGATCCTGCGCGCCTGGGCGAGTGAACACCGGTACGGGCACGGGACAACGGCTCAGTTTGTGAAGCTGGCCGAGGGGCAGTCGGGGGTCGACCTCGGGTCGTTGTTCCAGACGTGGTTGTACAAGAAGGGCAAGCCGTGACGACCCAGCCCCGCGCCCCAAGAGGGCGCGAAAGCTGACCAGTTCCTTACATTTCTCGGCCAGAGTCGGACTCATGATCCAACGCAGAACAGCTGTCGCCCTTCTCGCCTCCCCCCTTCTGCTGTCCGGTTGCGGGGGAGGCGCCGAGGCCGCGCAGAGCCCCGCCGACGACGGCCGGGCGGCGCGGGCGACGGCCTCCCCGACGGCCGGGAGCGGCCCGCAGGGCCAGGGCATACCGGGGCTCGGACCGAAGACGACGGCCGCGATACCCGAGCGGGCGGAGCAGGTCGTCGTCGCCTCCGGGCGGGGCAGGAACTCCCCGGTGTCCTCCGTCGTCCTCTACGAGCGCGACGACACCACGTGGCAGCCCGGCGCCAGTTGGCCCGCACACAACGGCAGGGACGGCTGGAGCGAGCACCACATGGCCGGGGACCTGCGCTCCCCCGTCGGCGTGTACGGGCTGACCGACGCCGGAGGCCTGCTGGCCGACCCCGGGAGCAAGCTGCCGTACCACCGGTCGAACGGCTTCCACGCGCCCGGCACCGGGTTCGAGGGCGAGCCGCTGGAAGGCTCCTTCGACTACGTCGTCGCCATCAACTACAACCGTGAGCCGGGCACCTCACCGCTCGACTGGACCCGGCCGCTGGGCGCCGCCCGCGGTGGCGGCGTCTGGCTGCACGTCGACCACGGGGGCCCCACGCACGCCTGCGTCAGTGTCGCCAAGGCCCACATGAAGGAACTGCTGCGCACCCTCGACCCGGCCCGGCATCCGGTGGTCGTCATGGGGTACGCCGACTGGCTCGCACAGTAGACGCCTGGGATCCGAACCCGTGTGCGCGCATGTGCTGGTCGCCGAGGACGACGAGATGCAGGCCGAGCTGATCCGGCGGTCGCTGCTGGCCGAGGGCCACACCGCGACCGTGGTCCACGACGGCGCCGCGGCGCTGGACGCGGCCCGGCGGCTCGGGCCCGACCTGGTCGTCCTCGACCTGATGCTGCCGGTCGTCGACGGCTTCGGCGTGTGCCGGGTGCTGCGCGGCGGCGACCCGGAGATCCCGGTGCTGATGCTCACGGCCCGCTCCGACGAGGACGACGTGCTGCTCGGCCTGGAACTCGGCGCCGACGACTACATGACCAAGCCGTACAGCCCCCGAGAGCTGATGGCGCGGATCCGGACGATCCTGCGGCGCAGCGGACGGAGCGCCGCCGTCCGGGAGGAGCCCGCCGTGATCGCCGCCGGGATCAGCGTCGATCCGGTGCGCCACGAGGTGCGCCGCGACGGGGAACCCGTGGAGGTGACCCCGGCCGAGTTCCAGATCCTGCTCGCCATGGCGGGGGAACCCGACCGGGTCTTCACCCGCCGGCAGTTGCTGCAGTGCACCCGGGGCTTCGACCGGTCCTCCACCGAACGCGCCGTCGACGTCCACGTGATGAACCTGCGCCGGAAGATCGAGTCCGATCCGCGCCGGCCGGTACGCCTGGTCACCGTGTTCGGCGTCGGCTACAAACTGAGCGGCGGCAGGCCGTGACGCCGCGGATACCGTGGCGCAAACGGCTGCTGGTGCGGCTGCTGTTCACCTCGGTGCTGATCGCCGTCTGTTCCGTGGCCGCCACCGCCTGGCTCGCGGTGACGACCACCACCAGCGCACTGGAGGAGGAACAGGGCCAGGACCTCGCCGCCGACAACCGGATCCTCGCCCAGCTCAGCGGGTACGCCGCGGACCACCCGGACTGGGCCGGGGTCGGGCACACCGTGCGCACCCTGGCCGCCAGGACCGGCCGCAGGATCGCCCTGACCACCTCCGACCGCACCCTGATCGCCGACTCGGCGCCCGGCGGGACCCCGCTCCCGCCCCGCCCGGCCGCCGCCGTGGACCCCCTGCACACCGACACCTACACGGAGTTCGGCGCCCAGCTCAGCGGCATCGACCCGCGCGCGGTGGGACCGTTCCGGCTCACCGCGCCGGAGCGCGAGAAGCTGGAGTTGGTCGCGAAGAAGGAGCGGACGTGCTTCGACCGCGTGGGCGTGGCGACCAGTGTCCAGCACGTCCCGAGCGGACGGCCGTACGTCGTCGTCCAGGACGCCGGGGACGCCGCCCTGGAGATCAAGGTCGGGTGCGGCCACGTCTACGACACGCCGAGGGCGGAGGCGACCGACGTGCTCGACGTCCCGACCGCCACCGAGGCCAAGGCACTGGGCGCCCTCACGGATCTGGCCCGTCCCTGCCTGCGGGCCCGGGACCTGGACCTCGGCGGCCCGCTCTCCCTGACCTACGACACGACGGGACGCAATCCGGTCACCGGCAGGTTCCTCGTCACCAGGAAGGGCGCCGAGCGGCAGCCGGACCGGGCCGCGCGGAACTGCGTCACCGACGCCCGTCGCACCCAGCTCGAACCCTACGTCGCCCCCGCCGCCGAACTGTTCCTCGGCATCGGCGACCAGATCGCGCCCCGCTTCGACATGTCCCGGGCCAGCAAGACCAGGATCGTCGGCGCGGCCGGACTGGTCCTCGCGATCACGGTCGCCGTCACCGCCGTCGTCGCCACCCGTCTGGTACGACCGCTGCGCGCGCTCACCCTCGCCGCACAGCAGCCGCCCGAACTGCACGCCAGGGCACCGGTGCGCACCCGGGACGAGACCGGCCTGCTCGCCGAGGCGTTCAACGACCTGACCGAGCGCCGGGAACGTCTGGAGGAGCAGCGCAAGGCGATGGTCAGCGACATCGCCCACGAACTGCGCAGCCCGCTCACCAACATCCGAGGCTGGCTGGAGGTCACCAAGGACGGTGTGGTCGCCCCCGATCCGGCGCTCCTCGGCTCCCTGCACGAGGAGGCCCTGGTCCTGCAGCGGATCATCGACGACCTCCAGGACCTGGCGGCCGCCGACGCCGGCACCCTGCGTGTGCACCGCGAACCGGTCCGCGCCGCCGACCTGGTCGACCAGGTCGCCGCCGCCCACCGGGTGGCCGCCGACGCGGCCGGCGTCACCCTGCTGACCGACTCCGACGGCACCGCCTGGCTCGACGCCGACCCGGTACGGATGCGGCAGGCGCTCGGCAACCTGGTCTCCAACGCCATCCGGCACACCCCCGCCGGGGGGACCGTCACCCTGACCGCCCGTCACGACGGCGACGACGTCGTCCTCACCGTGGCCGACACCGGGCCGGGCATCGCGGCGCAGGACCTGCCGCACGTCTTCGAACGGTTCTGGCGCGCGGAGAAGTCCCGCAGCCGCCGCACCGGGGGCAGCGGCCTCGGGCTGCCGATCGTGCGGCACCTGGTCGCCGCCCACGGCGGCACCGCCGAGGCGCAGAGCGAGCCGGGCCAAGGCGCCCGGTTCACCCTGCGGCTGCCGGGAGCCCCGGCCCCGGCCGACGTCAGCTGAACCGGCGCGCGGCGGCCTTCCTGCGCCGGGTCAGCAGCCGGCGCTCCGCCTCGGTGGTACCACCCCAGATGCCGACGGCCTGCCCCGTCTCCATCGCCCAGTCCAGGCACTGGTCCTGAACCGGGCAACGCTCGCAGACCGCTTTCGCCCGCCGCGTCTGGTGCAGTGAGGGGCCGGTGGTGCCGATCGGGAAGAAGAGGTCGGGATCCTCGTCGCGGCACTCGGCGTGGTCTCGCCAGTTGTCCATCGATGTCACCTGCGATCCAAGTCGACTCTGCCGTTTACAGTTCGGGTTGCTCAGCTTCGGGTCACCGGAGCGGGCACCGCTGAAACGGGCAAGTCGCCTCGGATTCGCGGATGTCACTGCTCCCGCAGACCCCAGGGCGAGTCGTACTCGGTCAGCAGGTCGAGGAACGGGCGGGCCGGGAACGCCTCCGGACCGAGGACGCCCGAGCCCGACCACGCACCGGTGGCCAGGAGTTCGAGGGCGACGACCGGGTTGAGGGCCGTCTGCCACACCACGGCCTGACAACCGTACTCCGCCATGGACCACTGGTTGTCGACAACGTGGTAGAGATACACCTCACGCGGTCGCCCGTCCTTCGTGCCGCGCACCCAGGTGCCCGCACAGGTCTTGCCGCGCATCCGCCCGCCCAGCGTCGCCGGGTCGGGCAGCGAGGCGGCGACCACGTCCCGGGGCGAGACCGCGACCGGCCCGCCGGCGCCGGGCACGGCCACCGGGACGGTGCTGTCCAGGCCGAGCCGGTGCAGGGTCCGCAGCGTCTCGATGAACTGGCCGCCCAGCCCGTACTTGAAGGTGACCCGCCGGGCGTCCACCCAGCGCGGCACGAGCAGCACCTCCTCGTGCTCGACGTTGACGCACTCGACCGGGCCGATCCCGTCCGGGAATTCGAACACCTCTGGTTCGCTGAAGGGCGCGGTCGTGAACCAGCCACGTCCCTTCTCGTAGACGACGGGCGGGTTGAGGCACTCCTCGATGGTGGTCCAGATGTTGAAGGAGGGCGCGAAGTCGTAGCCGTCCACCGTCAGGTTCGCGCCGTCGCGGATCCCTATCTCCTCGATCTCGTCGAAGAGCTCGTCGGCCGCGTACCGTGCGAACACGTCCGAGAGACCCGGCTCCACCCCCATGCCGACCAGTGCCAGCGCCCCCGCCTCGGCCCACTGCGCCGCCAGCGCGAACTGCTCGTCGCCGAGCTTCACCCCGCATTCCTCGTACGGGCGCTCGGGGTGCGGCCTGGACAGCGACATCGCCATGTCGAGATAGCCCGCGCCGGCCGTGCGGGCGGCCCGGAACAGGGGCATCACGAAGCGCGGGTCGGTGGCGTTGAGCAGCACGTCGCAGCCGTGCCGGGCCAGCAGCGCCGCCACCGCCGACTCGTCCCCGGCGTCGACGCGCTCGGCCCGGAACCTGCCGTCGCCGGCGGCCGCCACGGCCGCCTCGGCCCGGGCCGGGTCGTAGTCCGCGACCACCATCGCGTCGAAGAACGGACGGCGGGCCGCGATCCGGGTGACGGCGGTGCCCACACCACCGGCTCCCACGAGCAGTACACGCATGGCGAATTCTCCTTCTCGAACGAAGTGCGAGGTCGAGTACGGGGCGCCTTGGCCGGAATCAAACGCCGGTCCTTCGCATAAGGTCAATGGCGTTGGCATAAGAACGGCAGGGGAGCGCGTCATGCCCAAACAGGTCGTACCGGAGGACAGGAGGCGCCGGCGCCGTCCGACCCGCGGCGGTACCGTGCTGTCCGAGCGGCTGATCGTCGACACCGCCCTGCGGCTGCTGCGCGAGCACGGCAGCGCGGGCCTCACCGCCCGCCGGCTCGGCCTCGCCCTCGACTGCGACCCGAGCACCCTGTACCGCTACTTCCGGGGCATGGACGACCTGACCCTCGCGATCGGCGACGCCCTCATCGGCCGGGCGCTGGCCGGCTGGGCGCCGACGGGGGAGTGGCGCACCGACCTGCGCTCGATCGGGCTGCGCATCCACGGGCAGTACGTGTCCCACCCGCAGGCGGCCCTGCTGACGGCGAACCGGGTGACGGGGCGGCCCCAGGAACTGGCGGCCGACGAGGCGATCCTGGACGTCCTGCGCACGGCGGGGTTCCCGCTCGCAGAGACCGTCCGCGTCTACCACGCCTTCATCGACCAGACCCTGGCCTTCGCGGCCCTGGACGCGGCCTCCCTGGCCCTGCCGAAGGACTCCCAGCGAGCGGACGAGGCCAAGTGGCACTCGACCTACGCCCGCCTGCCCCGCGCCACCCACCCCCGCATCGCGGAAGCCGCCCCCTTGCTGGCGAAACGCATGGTGACCAGCGCGTACCCGACAGCCCTGGACATGCTCCTGGACAGCGCCGAACGTCGACTGCAGGCGTTCCTTCAGGGGCCCGGGGACTGCGCGACCAGCCACCGCGCACCCGCCCGATGACAAGCAGAACGACTAAGGCCGGCGCAACGCACCCCCCGCCGTCCGTACCACCGCCTCGGCCACCGCCCCCAACGCCGGCGAATCCAGCTTCCACTGCTGCCAGTACAAGGGCACGTCCACCCACGACTCCGGCCCCCCGAGCCGCACCAGCCTCCCCTCCCGCAACCGCGGCTCCGCCTGCGCCTCCGGCACCATCCCCCACCCCAGCCCGGCCGTCACCGCGTCCGCGAACCCCTCCGAGGTGGGTACGCAATGCCGTAGCGCACTCGCCCCGGCGCGCCCCAGCCGCCGCAGGAACCCGTCCTGGAAGTCGTCCCGCCGGTCGAACACCAGCACCGGCGCCTCGGCGAGCGCGTCCGCGAGCTCACCCCGCACGTGCGTCGCCGCGAACTGCGGCGCCGCCACCGGGAGATACCGCATCCGCCCGAGCGCCCGCACCGAGCACCCGGGCACCGGGTCCGGCGCCGAGGTGACCGCCGCCATCACCAGCCCCTCCCGCAGCAGCGCCGCCGTGTGGTCCTCGTCCTCCCGCCGCAGTTCGACGAAGATCCCCGACAGGCCGGTCAGCGCCCGCAGGAACCAGGTCGCCAGCGAGTCCGCGTTGACCGCGACGGACACCCGGGTCGGCTCCCCGGCGCCGCTCATGCCCAGTTCGCCGCGCGCGTCCCGTTCCAGCCTGCCCAGTTGGCGGGCGAACCGGACCAGCACCTCGCCCGACTCCGTCGGCCGCACCGGCTTGGTGCGCCGGAGCAGCACCCGGCCGGTGCGCTGCTCCAGCGCCTTCACCCGCTGGCTGACCGCCGACGGCGTCACGTGCAGGGCCGCGGCCGCCGCGTCGAACGTGCCCTCGTCGACCACCGCCAGCAGCGTCCGCACCTGGTCGAGGGGAAGCTCCACGGTTCCCTCCCATCATCAGATCAGCTAAGGGTACGTAAAAATCCTTAGCTGTACGTCAGATGATCGCTTCCGTAGCGTCGAGGTCATGTCCAGCTCCCTCGCCGCCGCTGCCGCCGGTTTCGGCAGCGGCCTCTCGCTGATCGTCGCGATCGGCGCCCAGAACGCCTTCGTCCTGCGCCAGGGCGTCCGCCGGGACGCGGTCCTCGCCGTCGTCGGCATCTGCGCCCTCTCTGACGCCCTGCTGATCTCCCTCGGCGTCGGCGGTGTCGGCGCGATCGTGGTGGCCTGGCCGGGCGCGGTGCGGGCGGTCGGCCTGATCGGCGGTGCCTTCCTGCTCTGCTACGGCGCGCTGGCCGCCCGCCGGGTGCTGCGGCCCGGTGCCGCCGGACTGCGCACCGAGGGCGAGGCGGCGGGGTCCCGGCGGCGGGCGGTGCTCACCTGCCTCGCCATGACCTGGCTGAACCCGCACGTCTACCTGGACACCGTGTTCCTGCTCGGCTCCCTCGCCGCCGACCGGGGTGACCTGCGCTGGACCTTCGGTCTCGGCGCCGCCCTGGCCAGCCTCTGCTGGTTCACCGCCCTCGGCTTCGGGGCGCGGCTGCTCGGCCGGTGGCTCGCCGGGCCGGCCGCCTGGCGGGTGCTGGACGGCCTGGTGGCGCTGACCATGCTCGGTCTCGGCCTGATGCTGGTGGCCGGATCCTGAGCCGCCCGGACCTTCCGGCAGCCGCTTCCTGGGGCAACCGGTTCGGCGGCCGCGGACGTTGCTGGGATAGTGAATGCCGAATCGAAAGATGTAGCGAGCATTCAAGAAGACCAGGACGCCCGTGGACACCAGTGAGAGCAGCACCCGATCCGGCACCGAGCCCTCTGACGGGACCGCGGCCTCCCCTCCCCGGCGCGGCTGGCGCCGCTGGGCCATGGACACCCGCCCGCTGCGCATCCCCGCCTACCGCAGGCTGTGGTCGTCGACCGTCGTCACCTCGGTCGGCAGCCAGCTCACCGCGGTGGCCGTGCCCAAGCAGATCTTCGACATCACCGGCTCCTCGGCCTGGGTGGGCGCCGCGAGCCTCGCCGGGCTGCTGCCACTGATCGTGTTCGCCCTGTGGGGCGGCGCGGTGGCCGACAGCATGGACCGCCGCAAGCTGCTGCTGATCACCAACACCGGGATCGGTGTCACCTCGCTGCTGTTCTGGCTCCAGGCCGCCACGGGAACGGAGTCGGTGGCCGCGCTGATGGTGCTGCTCGCCGTGCAACAGGCGTTCTGGGGGCTGAACGCGCCCGCCCGTACCGCCTCCATAGCCCGGCTGGTGCCCGAGGGGCAGCTGCCCGCCGCGAACGCCCTGGGGTCCACGGTCATGCAGACCGGGCAGGTGGTGGGTCCGCTGCTGGCCGGTGTCCTCATCCCGGTCATCGGGCTGCCGGAGCTGTACCTGATCGACGCGCTGGCGTTGTGCGTCACGGTGTGGGCGGTCTACCGGCTGCCCGCGCTGCCGCCGCTGGCGGGCGGCGCGGCGCGGCGGGCCGGGGTGCGGGAGATCGCGGAGGGGTTCCGCTACATCTCCCTGCACAAGGTGCTGCTGCTGTCGTTCCTGGCGGACATCATCGCGATGGTCTTCGGCATGCCCCGCGCGCTGTTCCCGCAACTGGCCGCCCAGACCTACGGCTCGTACGGCGAGGGGCTCGCGCTCGGCCTGCTGTTCGCGGCGATCCCGATCGGCGCGGTCCTCGGTGGGCTCTTCTCGGGCACCTTCTCGCGGGCGCGCCGGCACGGCCCGATGGTGATCGGAGCGGTCGTCGGCTGGGGCGCCGCCATCGCCGGGTTCGGGCTGAGTGCGAACCTGTGGGTGGGCGCCGCCTTCCTGGCTGCGGCCGGGGTCGCCGACATGGTCTCGATGGTCTTCCGGGGCGCGATCCTGCTCTCCGCCGCGACCGACGAGATGCGCGGCCGGATGCAGGGCGTGTTCACGGTGGTGGTCGCGGGCGGTCCCCGGCTGGCCGACGTGCTGCACGGCACCGCGGGCTCGGTCTTCGGGCCGCGTGCCGCCGTCGCGGGCGGGGGACTGCTGGTGGTGGTCGCGATGCTGGCCCTGGCCGCGGCCGTCCCCGCCCTGCGCCGCTACCGCGTCTGACCGGCTACACGGGCCGGCGCCCGACGTACGCGTCGAGGAGCTTGCCCCGGGTGATCTCCAGCCGGCCGGCGAGGATCTCGGCGACGGTCCGCACCAGCGAGAGACCCAGCAGCGGGTCCTCCACGCACAGCGCGAGCACGGCCGCCGCGTCGTACTCGTAGGCCCGCACCCGGCTGAAGGCCACCGCCCCGAAGTCCCAGGTGTACGGCGGGAACAGCCATGACCAGCCGAGCAGGTCGCCGGCGCCCAGCGTGGCGACGGTGACCCGCTTGTGGGACGTCACCTCCTGGTCCAGGTTGACCGCTCCCGAACGGATCACCCAGAAGCGGTCCGCGGTGCCGCCGGCCTCGAAGATCCGGCTGTCCTCGGGGAAGGAGACCTCGTGTGCCAGCTCCATGAGGCGCTCGCGTTGTGCCTGGGGGAGGGCGGTCAGCAGTTTGATGGCTTTGGTCATGGGCGGGGCTCCTCGCCGGCGAGGGTACGGGGGCTTTCCCTACGCCCATTTCAGCCGCTGCCGCCTCGCCGGGCACCTCGAAGGCGGTGAGAATCGCCGGCCGGGCAGGAAAAAGCCCTGGCTGGACGGGGGAGGCCAGCCAGGGCCGTCAGAGGTGGTGCGGGGAGGACCCGATGTCAACTCCTCGACCACTTATGGGTGAACGGTAAACCATCCGGAGCGGTTTCGCGCAACCAGGAACAGGCTACGTGACCCGTTTCACTTTGGGGAGCCCCTGGAGGCCCTCAACGGGTTTGGCCGTGCCGCGACAGGTGAGCCGAAAGAAAGAGGCCCGCACCGACGGGAACCCGAAGACCCACCGGTCCAGCACCCAGGGAGCGAAAGGATGCGCGAACAGTACCGGACCGACTCAGCGGTGGCGCCGCCCGCGACGCACCTGCCACCGCCGATCCAGCCCGCCGACGCCCGCAGAGCCGTCCGTGGCGAGATCGCGAGGCATGCCGTGGCCCTCGGCGCCACCGGCCTCGAGGACGCGCTGCTCGTCACCTCGGAACTGGCCACCAACGCGATCCTGCACGGCGGCGGCATCACCGGGTTCGACGTCGACGTCGAAGCGGGCGCGGTACGGGTCTCGGTCAGCGACCACAGCGACGAGGTGCCGGTGGTCGAGCGGGCCGTGGACGAGCGGCACCGCTGGCGGGTCGGGGGCCGCGGCTGGCCCATCGTGTGCCGCCTGGCCCGGGACGTGGAGGTCGCCGGGCTGCCCTCCGGGGGCAAGCGGATCTCCGCGGTCGTACCGCTCGCGTGAGCGATGTTTTTCTCCGGCGGTGTTTGCGTCGGGTGTGAGGGGGCAGGCGGAGTGTCGTGCTTCGGACCGGAGGCGCGCGCCGGAGGGAGCGGTGACTCCACAGCCCCCGGACCCGCACCACGGTCCGGACGGTGCTCCCGCGGCGACCCTGACACCACAGTTCGGGTCGATTCCCGGAACCACGTTCCGGTGACGCCCTGAAACCCACAGTTCAGGAGCGATTCCGTATGCTCACCGACTTGTCGACCAGCCGTCCCGGGACGCCCGGCCACACCGCCGCGGGGACGTCCCGCCGCACCCACGACGACGCCCCTGACACAGCGGCCCTCTTCGCCCGTCTCGCCGCCCTCGACGAGGGCCCCGAGCGCGACGCGCTGCGCGACGAACTGGTCGCGGCCTGGCTGCCCATGGCCCACCGCATCGCCGGCCGCTTCCGCGACCGCGGCGAAGCGGTCGAGGACCTCCGCCAGGTCGCCGCCCTCGGTCTGGTCAAGGCCGTCGACCGCTACGACCCCTCCCGCGGCGCCTTCGAGAGCTACGCCGTACCCACCATCACCGGCGAGGTCAAACGCCACTTCCGCGACCGCATGTGGGCCCTGCGCGTGCCCCGCCGCGTCCAGGAACTGCGCAATCGCGTCCGCGTCGCCCGCCGCGCCCTGACCGAGAACCCCGGCTCCCCCGAACCCGGCATCGCCGACCTCGCCGCCCACACCGGGCTCACCGAGGACGAGGTCACCGCAGGCCTGGAAGCCCTCGAAAGCTTCAGCACCCTGTCCCTGGACGCCGAACTGTCCAGCACCGAGGACGGCTACAGCCTCGCCGACACCCTCGGCGACACCGACGGCTCCTACGACACCGTCATCGACCGCGAAGCCGCCAAGGAAGGCCTGCGCCGCCTGCCCGAACGCGAACGCGCCATCCTCTACATGCGCTTCTTCGAGGACATGACCCAAAGCCGCATCGCCGACCAGCTCGGCATCTCCCAGATGCACGTCTCCCGCCTCATCAGCCGCAGCTGCGCCCGCGTCCGCGCCGAAGCGATGGGACGGTTCGCCGAACCGTCCTCCTGAACCAGGGTCAGCCGGCGCGCGGTCCGACCGGTACCTTCAGCGGCCGGGCCAGGCCCACCACGGCCTCGTCCAGCCGCTGCAGATGCCGTAGCACCCGGTCGGTCACCCGGCCGTAGCGCGGGGCGCGCAGGGTGCCCGGTTCCAGCATCGACGCGATGCTGGAACCGGTCTCGATCGCGGGGGCCGGCTGCCGGCCGGCCACGTGGGCGGCGATCGCCTCGATGTTGTGCACGATCCGGCGGCCGGCCCCGCGCAGCCGGGGGTCCGCCGCGATGGCCGGGTGCGAGGGCAGCAGCTCCGCCGTCGCCGCCAGCGAACGCGCGTGGTAGGCACAGGTCTCCAGGAGCGCCACCACGTACCGGGCGGTGTCCCGGCGGGACCGCAACGGGGCGATCGGATGGGTCAGCGGCTCGGTGGCCGCCCGCAGGTCGGCCAGGGCCTGGTCCAGGTCGCGGGCCTTCTCCACCAGGTCCACCGGCGGCGCCCCGCTCAGCTGCTCGGCGGCAGCCCGGGTGACGTCCGCCAGCCGGTCCAGCGTCTCCGCCAGCAGCTCGTCCGTGCGGTGGCCGGTGTGCACGGGCAGCACCACCGCGGCCGCGATCACCCCGCACACCGCGCCCAGCGCGGTCTCCTCCACCCGCAGCACCAGCACGTCCAGGCTGTAGGTGTTGAGGAGGGTGTAGAGCAGTCCCAGCATCGCCGTCACGAAGAACGACATCAGGGTGTACGACAGCGGAGCCGAGTAGAACATCGCGAAGACGAACAGCAGCACCAGCCCGAACGCCGTCCAGGTGTGGTGCCCCACCAGCCCGGCCAGACCGATGCCGGCCACCACGCCCAGGACCGTGCCCAGCAGCCGTCGGTAGCCCTTGACCAGGATCTCGCCGGTGGACGCGGTGTTGATGAAGACGATCCAGCAGGTCAGCACCGCCCAGTACCAGCGCTGCGCGGACAGGAACTCGCCGCCCACGATGGCCAGCGACGAGCCGACCGCCACCTGCACCGCCGCCCGCGTGGTGGGCCGGCGCAGCCCGGTGGCCTTCTCGGGCTCGGGTTCGCTCTCCTCGGCGCCCTCGATGGCCGCGTCCTCGGCGTCCAGTTCCTCACGGGAGCGGGAGGTCGCCGGGGTGTCGTCGGACTCGTCCTGCGGCCCGTCCATGGCGATCCGCAGCCCCAGCACCGCCCGCGCCGTCTCACCGATGCCCCGGAAGACGTCCTGTACGGCGGGCGCGGCGGGCGGCAGGTGATCCTCCTCGCGGTAGCCGAGCAGCCGGTTGCGCAGCTGGGCCAGCGCGGTCCCGGACCGCGGTCCGGCCGGACGCAGCACCAGCAGCCGCAGCGCCTCCAGGTCCAGGCGCAGCCGCTCCATCGACTCGTCCCGCACCGGCTCCCGAGCGGCCGACGGCAGCGCGGCCCCCGGCAGATGCAGCGTGAGGGTGTCGGCCCGGCCGGCGCCGCGGGCGGTCAGCAGCAGCAGACCGAGCCGCTCGGCGGCGATCTCGGCGTCCGCGATGCGGCGCTGCACCAGCCTCGCGACCGACTCGTCGGAGGTGCCGTCCGCGAGCCGCCCCTGGATCAGCAGCGCCGTCTCGTGCAGCCGGGCCGTCCGTACCCTGACCTCCTCCACGGCCTTGTCCAGTTCGTCCGGACCGGCGTCCAGCAAGTCCGCCTGCGCGGCGACCAACTGGGCGAACCGGGCCCGAAAGGCCCGCCGCAGCCGGTCCAGGATGCCCGCCGGTGTCTGCCGTACGAGCAGGAAACGCGCCATGGCGGCACAGCCGAACGCCACCGTGATCGCGACGTACAGGCCGGGCAGCGCGGGCACGGTGGCGTGCACGAACAGCGAGACGAAGTAGATCTGGAAGCCGATCAGACCCAGCGCGGTGCCCCGGTCGCCGAAGCGGCGGCCGTACACCGCGCAGAAGATGAGCGTGACGAAGAACAGGTCGCCGAGCACCACCCGCTGGTTGAGCAACGCGCCCAGCGACACGGAGGCCAGCGCCACCGGCAGGCCGAGGGCGAGCGTGACGGCCTGCCGGGGGAGCTGCTTCTCGCGGATCGCGAAGGTGGCCACCATCGCCGTGATGGCCGCGGCCACCAGATGGAACACGTCCACCCGAAGGACCGCGAGGACGGCGAGCGCGAGGGCGATCGAGGTGACCGTGCGCAGGCCGGCGGTGAAGCGGAGCAGCCCGGGGTCGGCCGCCGCGAGCCGGCCCCACAGCTCCGCCCCCAGCGGCCGCCCCACCGCACCCGCCCGGCCGTGCCCCGCGTCACGCGGTGACGTCACGCGGGGGCGTCGCCGGGACCCTCGGCGCGCTCCCGTACCTGCTCCGGGGTCAGATACGTGTCCGTGTACTCGAAGTCCTTGAGCCGGGCGGGCTTGCGGGCCTGGAAGCCGGTGCGGACGAAATCGTCGCCGCCCAGCGCGTTCAGCACCCAGTTGGTCGCGACCCGGGTCTTGGCCACGTTGGTGCGCAGCGCCGACCAGTGGTAGCCGCGGGCCACCGCCTGCGCGGGCAGCCCGCGCAGCTCGATGCCCAGCGGCTTGGAGACCGCGTCGGTGCCGCCGAGGTCCACCACCAGTCCCAGGTCCTTGTGGACGTACGGGCGCAGTGCCTGGCCCCGCAGGGTCGCGACGACGTTGTCGGCGACCACCTTGCCCTGCCGCATGGCATGCTGCGCGGTCGGCGGGCAGACCGCGCCCTCCTCGCCCTTCGCCTTGTCCGGCACGGCCGCCGCGTCGCCGAGCGCGAACACCCCGTCGTGGCCCGGCAGGCTCATCTCGGCGTTCACCGCGAGCCGCCCCTTCACCGTCTCCGCGCCCAGCGTGGCGATCAGCGGACTGGCGGCCACCCCCGCCGTCCAGATCAGCGTGTGGGTGGGCACCACCCGCCCGTCGGTGAAGGTGACCTCCTCGGGACCGGCCTTGTCGATCGACACCCCGAGGGACACCTCGATGCCGCGCCGGGCCAGGATCTCCTGGGCGCTGCGGCCGAGTTTGTCGCCCAGCTCCGGCATCAACTTCGGCGCGATGTCGATGAGATGCCACTTGATCAGCTTGGGGTCGAGGTTCGGGTAGCGGTCCAGCGCGCCATGGGTGAGCTTCTGCAGACAGGCGGCCGTCTCGGTGCCCGCGTAGCCGCCGCCGACCACCACGAACTGCAGCCGGGCCGCCCGCTCGGCCGGGTCGTCGCTGGCGTCGGCCAGGTCGAGCTGCGAGATGACGTGGTCGCGGATGTAGGCGGCCTCCGCCAAGGTCTTCATGCCGAAGGCGTGTTCGGTCAGGCCCGGGATGTCGAAGGTGCGGGTGACGCTGCCCGGGGCCAGCACGATGTAGTCGTAGCGCTCGTCGACGAGCTTGTCGGTGATGGTGCGCACCACGCACACCTTGGATTTCAGGTCCACGCCGATCGCACCGCCCGGGATGATCCGGGTGCGGTACTTCTTGCTGCGGCGCAGCGAGACGGCGATCGACTGGGGGGTCAGCACGCCCGAGGCGACCTGGGGCAGCAGGGGCAGGTAGAGCTGGTAGGAGAACGGGGTCACCAGGGTGATGTCGGCCTCGTCGGGGGCGAGTTTCCGCTCCAGGCGGCGTACGCATCCCACTCCGGCGAAGCCGGCGCCCACCACCAGGATCCTGGGTCGTGTCACGGTGTCCATCCCTTTCCGCTGCTCCAGAGACCCGGATTCACGCCCTTCGGATGCCCCGGAACGCTTGCTTCGCACCACTTCGATCCCACCGTGCCCGACGCCGTTCCGCCAGCCGGGCGGCGCAGGCAGACGAACGCGTGGGCTCCAGCATGCCCCCTCGATCGTCCGGAGTAACCGGCTGACGTACATGTATGCGCCGCACTTCCGTTCGTTCCGTGGCCGCCCCACGGCGCCACGCACGCCAGTAGGGTGTCCCGCATGGCGCAGACCCGGCCCGGCACGGGCTTCCAGAAGCGGCACATCGACCCCGCCCGGGTGGCCCGGCTGGTGGGCGCCCTTGACTCGCAGGACGCCAATCCGGGGGTGCGGCGGCTGCGCGCCTGGGCCGAGGAGGCGCTGGCGGTACGGCCCGGCGAGCGAGTCGTCGACGTCGGCTCCGGCACCGGCTCGGCGACCCGGGCCCTGGCCGCCGCCGTCGGCCCGGACGGGGTCGCGATCGGTGTCGAGCCCAACGGCGGGCTGCGCGCGGTCGCCGAGGAACGGTCGGCGGACAGCCGGGCGCGCTTCACCGACGGCGACGCGCTCGCCCTGCCGATGCCCGACGGCTCGATGGACGTCGTGTGGTGCGAGCGAGTGCTCCAGCACCTCTCCGAACCGGACCGGGCGGTCGCCGAGATGGCCCGGGTGCTGCGTCCCGGCGGCCGGGTGGCGCTCCTGGACACCGACTGGGGCACCACCCTCCTGCACCCCGCGGAGCCGGACGTCGTGAGCGCGCTGATGTCCACCGTCCTGGGCGGTGCCAACCCCTATGCCGGGCGCCGTCTGCTCGGCCAGCTCGGCGCGGCCGGGTTCGTCGTGGACGACCGCGGCTCCCAGGCCCTGCTCCAGGACCACCGCACGGTCGCCTGGCCGCTGATCCGCATGCTCGGCGAGTCCGCGGTCCGCACCGGCGCGCTCACCGAGGAGCAGCGCGACACCCTGTACGCCGACCTGACCGAGGCCGCCGGGCAGGGCGCCCTGCACATGTCGGTGACGATGTTCGGGGTGGTCGCCCACCGGCCCGCCTGACCCGACCGGGCTCCTCGCCCCACCGGCCTCTCACCAGGGCAGGAAGGCGTGGATGTCCTTGCCCGACTCGGTGACGACCACGCTGACCTGCTCGCACAGGGTGTGCAGCAGGTGCCAGCCGACGCCGCCCCCGCCGCTGTGCGGATGGAAGGGCCGCGGCTCGGGCCGGACCTGGCTGGTGTCGTGCATGGTGACGTGCACACCGTCGTAGGTTCGGCGCATCCGCAGCTCGAAGGGGCCCGGCGCGTACTGCACGACGTTGGCGGCCAGCTCCGTCACGGCCAGCAGGATGTCGTCCCAGCACTCCGGCGCGGTGGGCGGCGCGACCCGCGCCAGGTCGGCCAGATACCCGTCCGCGGCGAGCCGGGCGCCGGTCACGTTGCTCAGCTCGCCGGGAAAGGAGACCGTACGGTCGAGGGTCTCCCCTCCAGCTGGTCTGCGGTCCCGTGGCCCGGTCGGCATCTCGTCTCTCCCGGCCCGCGAGGGGGCGTGGTCAGGGTGCTGATCTCTTCCTTCTTCGCGGCGAGTGCCCGCAGGAGGGCAGGCTACGCGTGATCCGCTCAGCGGAACACGTCGTCGGCGTCGTCCCACTCGGCCGGCTCCTGCGAGCCCGGCCGCCGGACCGCCCGTGAGCGGGCCTGGTACATGGCGTCGATCTCGGCCGCGTAGTGGTGCGCTATGGCGTCCCGGCGCAGCTTCATCGACGGCGTCAGCATGCCGTTGCCCGGCGCGAACGGTTCCTGGAGCACCCGGTAGACCCGGATCGACTCGGAGCGGGACACCACGCTGTTGGCGGACGCGATGGCCCGGGCGATCTCCTCGCGCAGCGCGTTCTCCTCCCGCGCCTCGCGCTGGGGTGAGTCGCCCGGCACCGCCAGCGCCCCCCGCCAGTGGGCGAGGAAGTCCGGGTCCAGGGTGATCAGCGCGCCCACGCAGGGCCGGTCGTCACCGACGACCACCGCCTGGTGCACCAGCGGGTGCATCCGCAGCCGCTGCTCCAGCGGCGCCGGGGCCACACTCTTGCCGCTGCTGGTGATGATGATGTCCTTCTTGCGGCCGGTGATGGTCAGATAACCTTCCGGGTCGAGCCGCCCGATGTCCCCGGTGGCCAGCCAGCCGCCGCGCAGCGCGGCCCGGGTCGCGTAGTCGTCCCCGACGTATCCCTGGAACACGGACGGTCCGCGCACCAGGATCTCGCCGTCGTCGGCCACCTGGATCTGGGTGCCCGGCAGGGCCTGGCCGACCGTGCCCGACTTCTCCCGGCCCAGTGGCTGCATGGTGATCCCGCCGCTGGACTCGGTCAGTCCGTACCCGTCGTGCACCGGGATGCCGATGCCCTCGAAGAACAGGGTGAGTTCACGGCTGAGCGAGGAGCCGCCGGAGGTGGCCCGCAGCACCCGGCCGCCGAGCGCCGCCCGCAGTTTGCGGTACACCGTCCGCTCGTACAGGGCGTGTTGCAGCCGCAGGTCGAAGCCGGGGCCCGCGCCCGTGCCCAGCCGCTGCCGCTCCTCGGCGGCGGCGAAGTCCCGCGCGGTCTCCACGGCCCGCTCGAACAGGGCCCCGCGGCCCGACTGCTGGGCGGTCCGCAGGAACGTCTTGTACAGCTTCTCCAGCACCGACGGCACCGCGTACAGATAGGTCGGCCGGAAGGTCCCGAGCGCCGAGGCCAGCGCCGTCTCGGACATCTCCGGCTCGTGGCCCATCAGGATCCCGCCGCGCAGGCAGATCACCATGATCATCAGGCCGTACACGTGCGAGAACGGCAGGTAGGCCAGGACCGAGGCCTGTTCGCCGGGGCGCGCGGCGGTGTGCCCCCAGCCGGCCAGCAGGGTGTCGCACGGGTACGCGAGACCGCGGTGGCTCAGCGCGCAGCCGAGCGGCCGGCCGGAGGTGCCCGAGGTGTAGGTGATGGCCGCCGTGGAGTCCGGCATGACGATCCGGCGCAGCGACTCCACCGTGGTCAGCGGGACGAACCTGCCCCGCTGCACCAGATCCGGCAACGCCCCGGAGTCCAGCTGCCACACGTGTCTGAGCCCGGGCAGGTGCTCGCAGACGGTGCCCACGGTCATGACCGCCTGCTCGTCCTCGACCACCACGGCCACGCAGCGAGCGTCCCGCAGGATCCACTCGACCTGGTCCCGGGAGGACGTCGGGTGGATCGGCACGACCTCCGCGCCCACCGACCACAGCGCCAGGCACAGCACCGTCCACTCGTAGCGCGTACGTGCCATCATGGCCACGCGCTGTCCGGGCGAGATCCCCGAAGCGATCAGTCCCTTGGCCAGATCGACCACTTCGTCGCGCAGTTCGACCGCGCTGACCTCCTCCCAGCCCGTGGCCGGTTCGTCGGGCCGGCGCGCCAGCACCGGCAGGGTCGGGTTCCGGTCCGCCGTCTCGAAGATGCTGTCGGCGAGCCCGCCGGTCAGGGTCGAAGCGGTCGTCGGAGCGAGGGCGTAGTCGCGCATGCGCTGCTCCTGGTTGTACGGAGGGTGACCCTCCCGATCGGTACTGTCGTCGACGCGGGTCGAATCTAGCCCAGGGGAGCGCGCCCCGTGCCAGGAACGGTCAACTCGTGTCCGCCCGATGACATGCGCTCACCCCTGCGTTCGGCGCACACATTCCACGACGACGTCCCGCAGGCTCCCGGTGCGCTCCAGGAACGACCGCTGCTCGCGGGCCCCGGTCCCCCTGTGCAGCAGCTGTGCCAGGGCCTCCTCGACTCCGCTGGTGTCGCCGCTGTCGGCCAGCGCGGCCGCGGTGTACGCCAGCAGCGCCCGCAGCACCTCGTCCGCGGGACGCGGCCGCATGGTCACCGGATGCAGGAGTTCCGCCTCCAGTCCGGTGCGGGCGGCCTGCCAGGAGGCCATCCTGAGCATGCTCACGCTGTGGTCGAGCGGCGGCCGGCCGGCCCGCCAGTCGCGCGCGGCCGTCTCCACCAGGGCGCGGGTCAGCGCGGCGACGAGGACGGTGGTGTCGGCGCGCAGGCAGACGTCGGCCACCCGGACCTCCACCGTCGGGTAGTGCTCGGACAGGCGTGCGTCGAAGTACACCATCCCCGTGTCCAGGATGACCCCGCTGGCCACCATGTCCGCGACCCGCCGCCGGTACCCCTGCGGCGTGCCGAACAGCTCGGTCGGCCCCGCCGACGGACCGCGCGCCCACAGCCGGCTGCGGAAGCTGGCGTAACCGGAGTCCCGGCCCTGCCAGAACGGCGAGTTGACACTGATCGCGCGCAGCACCGGAAGCCACGGCCGCAACCGGTCGAGGACGGCGACGCCCTCCTCGTCGGACTCCACCGACACATGCACGTGGCAGCCGCAGACGAACCAGTCCGTGGTGGCGGTCCCGAACCGTCCCGCCATCCAGTGGTAGCGGTCGTGCCGGGTGAGCGCGGGCGCCACGGGCACGGGGCAGGTGGCGAGCGCGGCGACCGCGCAGCCGATCTCCCCGGCGAGCCGGGCCGCCTCCTTGCGACAGCGGGCGATCTCGGCGCCGAGATCGGTCATGTCCTGTTGCGGACTGGTCGCCAACTCCAGCATCTGCCCGAAGAGTTCCTTCTGGAACACCAGCTGCCCGGGGTCGTCCTGGGCGGCGCGGTCCAGGACGGCGGCCGACTGGGGCATCGGCTCGCCGCTGTCCGGGTGGACCAGCAGGAGTTCTTCCTCCACTCCGACGGTACGCAGCAAGGGGAACCGCCCTCCGGCCGGGCCGCGACCGGGCGCGGCGGGTCTTTCACCCGAACTGCCCCGCCCCGGCGCGGGAAACACGTGCGGGCGCCGTCCCCGGGCTACGGGACGACAGGCTCAAGCCACACGGTGCCCAGCGGCGGCAGCGTCAGCCGCAGCGCCCCCTCGTCGGCGAGCAACGGGCCCCTGCTGACGACGTCCCCGCCGCCGTAGCGCGCGCTGTCCGTGTTGAGGATCTCCCGCCAGACGGGCGTGCCCTCGGGCACGGCCAGACGGTAACCGGGCCGGACGACGGGGGAGAGGTTGGAGACCGCCAGCAGCGGCCGGGCCTCGGCGTCGAACCTCAGGAACGCGAAGACGTTGTCCTCCGCCGCGTCCCCCAGGACCCACTGGAAGCCCACCGGATCCGTGTCGCGCTGCCACAGGGCGGGCCGGGTGCGGTACACGGAGTTGAGATCGCGGACCAGATCCCGGACACCCCGGTGATCGGCCTCGGCCGCGTACCCGGGGTCCAGCAACCACCAGTGCGGCCCCTCGGCCTCCGACCACTCGCCGCCCTGGGCGAACTCCTGCCCCATGAAAAGCAGCTGTTTGCCGGGATGGGCCCACATGAAGCCGAGATAGGCGCGGTGATTGGCGCGTTGCTGCCACCAGTCGCCCGGCATCTTCGACACCAGGGCCTGCTTGCCGTGGACCACCTCGTCGTGGGAGATGGGCAGGACGTAGTTCTCGCTGTACGCGTAGACCATCGAGAAGGTCATCTCGTGGTGGTGGTACTTGCGGTGGACCGGCTCGTGCCGGATGTACTCCAGCGAGTCGTGCATCCACCCCATGTTCCACTTCAGCCCGAAGCCCAGGCCGCCGCTGTCGGTCGGCCGCGTCACCCCGTCCCACGCGGTGGACTCCTCGGCGATGGTCACCACACCCGGCGCGCGCCGGTACACGGTCGCGTTCATCTCCTGGAGGAACGCCACCGCGTCCAGGTCCTCGCGGCCGCCGAACACGTTCGGCGTCCACTGTCCGGAATCCCGCGAGTAGTCGAGGTAGAGCATCGAGGCGACCGCGTCCACCCGCAGCCCGTCGATGTGGAACTCCTCGCACCAGTAGACCGCGTTGGCGACCAGGAAGTTGCGCACCTCCACCCGGCCCAGGTCGAACTCGTAGGTCCCCCAGTCCGGATGCTCGGCCCGCCGGTCGTCCCCGGGCTCGTACAGCGGGTCCCCGTCGAAGCGGGCCAGCGCCCAGTCGTCCTTGGGGAAGTGGGCCGGCACCCAGTCCATGATGACGCCGATGCCGGCCCGGTGCAGGGCGTCGACCAGGTACCTGAAGTCGTCGGGGGTGCCGAGCCGGGAGGTCGGCGCGTAGAAGCCGGTGACCTGGTAACCCCAGGAGCCGCCGAAGGGGTGCTCGGCGACCGGCATGAACTCGACGTGGGTGAAGCCCAGGTCGTTCACGTAGGCGGGGAGTTCCTCGGCGAGCTGACGATAGGTCAGCCCCTGGCGCCAGGAGGGAAGGTGGACCTCGTACACCGAGAACGGGGCCTCGTGCACGGGGGTGTCGCCCCGGTGCGCCATCCACTCGGCGTCGGTCCACTCGTGCCGCGCGACCGTCACGATGGAGGCGGTCGCGGGCGGCACCTCCGTCCGCCGGGCCATCGGATCGGCCTTGAGGAACCGGCCGCCGTACCGGGACGTGATCTCGAACTTGTACCGGGCGCCGTCGCCCACCCCCGGCAGGAACAGCTCCCACACCCCGGCCGCGCCCAGTGAGCGCATCGGGTACTGCGTGCCGTCCCAGCAGGTGAAGTCCCCTGCGACCCGCACGCCCAGGGCGTTCGGCGCCCACACCGTGAACCGGGTCCCGGCCACCCCGTCATGGGTCATCGGCTCGGCGCCGAGCGCCTTCCACAGCTGTTCATGGCGCCCCTCCCGGATCAGGTGCAGATCCAGCTCACCGAGCGCGGGCAGGAAACGGTACGGGTCGTGCACCTCGTGCTCGCCGTCCTCGTACGCGACGAGCAATGTGTACGACGGCACCTCGGCGTACGGCAGCACGGCGGCGAAGAGCCCGTCGCCCTCCGACACCAGGGGGCTGCGCACCCCGTCGGCCAGCACGCTCACGGCGCGGGCCTGCGGGCGCAGCGCACGGAAGAGGGTGCCGCCGTCCACCGGGTGGGCGCCGAGCAGCGCGTGCGGATCGTGGTGGGCGCCCGCCAGCAGCCGCCCGCGGTCGGCCGCGTCCAGCGGCGGGGCCGTGGTACGGAAGGGTCCCGAGGGCTCGGGGAGCGTGGAGTCGCGCAATGCCATGAGGTCAGCCTCCCCAGCGGGCGAGCCGCTCGATCGCGGCCATCGGAACCGGAAGCCAGGCCGGCCGGTGCCGGGCCTCGTACACCACTTCGTACACCGCGCGGTCCGTCTCGTGGGCGCGCAGCAACGCGTGCTTCTTGCGCGGGTCCCAGCCCGCCCGGGCAGCGTAGCCCGCGCAGTAGGCCTCCCGGCAGCGGCCGGCCCACTCCGGGCGCCAGGGACGGCGCTGGCGGGCCGCGTAGTCGAAGGACCGCAGCATGCCGGCCACGTCGCGCACCGGAGACTGCAGGCCCCGCCGCTCGGCCAGCGGCCGGGACGGTTCGCCCTCGAAGTCGATGACGAACCACTCGCGGTCCGCCCGCAGCACCTGCCCGAGATGGAGGTCGCCGTGAATCCGCTGGGCGCTCGGGCCGCCGTCACAGGCGGCGAGCGCCTCGAAGGCGCCCCGCAGTCCGGGCACGAACGGCCGCAGCGCGGGCACCGCGTGCGCCGCCGCCTCCAGCCGCGCGGACATCGCCTCGGCCGTGCGGCTGTGTTCGTCGCGGCCCGCGGACGGGAAGGCGCCGGCCAGCGCGAGATGCACCTCGGCGGTGGCCCGCCCCAGCTCGTGCGCCTCGGTCGTGAACTCGTCCCCCGCCGCGAGCGCGCGCAGGGCCAGGGTCCAGCCGTCGGCCGCGTCGGGTAGGAACGGCTGGAGCACCCCCAGGGTCGCGGGACTCGGTTCGGTGGTGCGGAACCAGGCCACCGGGGCCGGCACCCGGGCACAGCCCTGGGCCGCCAGCGCGCCGGGCACCTCGAGATCCGGGTTGATGCCGGGCTGGATCCGCCGGAACACCTTCAGGATGTAGGAGTCGCCGTAGACGAGCGAGGAGTTGGACTGTTCGGCGGTCAGCAGCCGGGGTGCGAGGCCACCGGGTATCCGGGCGTCGCGGGCGGTCTCGAAACGCAGCGGACCGGCGGTGCCGGGGACGCGCAGTCGATCCAGCAGCAGCTCGGCGGCGTGCGGGTCGTGCAGGGCGTCGTAGATCGCGAACCCGGCCAGCGGGCCCTGTTCGGCCCGGCCGATGTACGCCCGCTCCAGCCGGGGCGTCCGGTGCGGGCGCACGCCGAGCAGCAGCTGGTAGCAGTCGCCCGACGGGGAGGCGTCCCCGCCCGCGGAGTGGTCGGCGTGGACGAGCAGATGCAGGCAGCCGGGGAGGAGTTCGGTCACGGACAGCACGGCCAGCTCCGTGACGGGCCGGTCCTTGCCCGCGAACCAGCGCTGCCGGGGCAGCCAGTCCCGCAGCAGGGCGCCCAGCGAGGCCAGCGGCCCGTCGAGGTCGAGGCCCGCGGCCGTGCTCCGGGGCAGGTCGACGGTCTTCGTCATGGTGACGCGTCCTTTCCTCGGCTCCGCACGCTCAGCGCCGACGGCCGGTGCGGGAGGCGACTCGGGAGAGCCGGAACCAGTAGAAGCCGTGTCCCGCGAGGGTGAGCAGATACGGCAGTTCACCGATGGCGGGGAAGCGCACCCCGCCGATCAGCTCGACCGGGTGCCGGCCGTTGAACTGCCGCAGGTCGAGTTCGGTGGGCTGGGCGAACCTGGAGAAGTTGTGCACGCACAGGACCAGGTCGTCCTCGTACTCCCGCAGGAACGCGATCACCGCCGGGTTCGACGACTGGAGTTCGGTGTAGGACCCCAGTCCGAAGGCAGGATTCTGCTTGCGGATCTCGATCATTCGCCGGGTCCAGTGCAGCAGGGAGGACGGCGAGGACATGGAGGCCTCGACGTTGGTGACCTGGTAGCCGTAGACCGGGTCCATGATCGTGGGCAGGTACAGCCGCCCGGGGTCGCAGTTCGAGAAGCCGGCGTTGCGGTCGGGGGTCCACTGCATGGGGGTGCGCACCGCGTCGCGGTCGCCGAGCCAGATGTTGTCGCCCATGCCGATCTCGTCGCCGTAGTAGAGGATCGGCGAGCCGGGCAGGGAGAGCAGCAGTGCGGTGAAGAGTTCGATCTGGTTGCGGTCGTTGTCGAGGAGGGGGGCGAGGCGGCGGCGGATGCCGATGTTGGCGCGCATGCGTGGGTCCTTGGCGTACTCGGCCCACATGTAGTCGCGCTCCTCGTCGGTGACCATCTCCAGGGTCAGCTCGTCGTGGTTGCGCAGGAAGATGCCCCACTGGCAGCCGGACGGGATGGCGGGGGTCTTGGCGAGGATTTCCGAGACGGGGTAGCGGGACTCGCGGCGCACGGCCATGAAGATCCGCGGCATGACCGGGAAGTGGAACGCCATGTGGCACTCGTCCCCGCCCTTCGCGTAGTCGCCGAAGTAGTCGACCACGTCCTCCGGCCACTGGTTGGCCTCCGCGAGCAGCACGGTGTCCGGATACATCGCGTCGATCTCCCGGCGGACCCGCCGCAGGAACTCATGCGTGGGCGGCAGGTTCTCGCAGTTGGTGCCCTCCTGCGCGTACAGGTACGGCACCGCGTCCAGGCGGAAGCCGTCGATGCCGAGGTCCAGCCAGAACCGCAGGGCGGCCAGCACCTCCTCCTGCACCGCCGGGTTCTCGTAGTTGAGGTCCGGCTGGTGGGAGAAGAAGCGGTGCCAGTAGTACTGACCGCGCACGGGGTCGAAGGTCCAGTTGGAGACCTCGGTGTCGACGAAGATGATCCGCGCGTCCTGGTACTGCTTGTCGTCGTCCGCCCACATGTAGTAGTCCCCGTACGGCCCGTCGGGGTTGGTGCGGGACTCCTGGAACCACGGGTGCTGGTCGCTGGTGTGGTTGACGACGAAGTCGATGATGACGCGCATTCCGCGCTGGTGGGCCGCGTCGACGAACTCCACGAAGTCGGCCAGGTCGCCGAACTCGGGAAGCACCGAGGTGTAGTCGGCGACATCGTAACCGCCGTCCCGCAGCGGGGACTTGAAGAAGGGCGGCAGCCAGAGGCAGTCGACGCCGAGCCACTGGAGGTAGTCGAGCTTGGCGGTCAGGCCCTTGAGGTCGCCGACGCCGTCGCCGTCGCTGTCCTGGAAGGAGCGCACCAGGACCTCGTAGAAGACCGCGCGTTTGAACCAGTCCGGGTCCCGGTCCTTGGCGGGAGTGTCCTCGAAGGTGTCCGGGACGGGTTGGTTGACAGTCATGACGCGCTGGACCCTCCGTTCGCTGGTGCCGGCCGCGTCACGTGGAACACGTGCGCCGGTGTCCGGCCGGGTGTGAGACGCACGTAGTTGGTCCTGCCCCACGCGTAGGCCTCACCCGTCAGTTCGTCCCGCACGGACAGGGCGCCGTCCCGGTCCGGGCCGAGTTGCGGCATGTCCAACGAGACCGTGGCCTCCTGGGTGTGGTGGGGGTCGAGGTTGACGACCACCAGAACCGTGTCCGCGCCGGTCCGCTTGCTGTACGCGAGGACGGAGTCGTTGTCCGTGTGGTGGAAGCGCAGGTTGCGCAGGTGCCTGAGCGCGGGGTGGGCGCGCCGGACGGCGTTGAGGCGGGTGATGAGGGGCGCGATGCCCTCCGTCTCCGCGCGCTCCCAGTCCCTGGGCCTGAGCTGGTACTTCTCCGAGTCGAGGTACTCCTCGCTGCCCTCTGTGAGGGGGGTGTTCTCGCAGAGTTCGTAGCCGCTGTAGATGCCCCAGGTGGGGGAGAGGGTGGCGGCGAGCACGGCACGGGCCTCGAAGGCGGGGCGGCCGCCGTGCTGGAGGTAGGCGTGCAGGATGTCGGGGGTGTTGACGAAGAAGTTCGGCCGCATGTACGCGGCGCTCTCCTGGGCGAGTTCGGTGGCGTACTCGGTGAGTTCCTGCTTGGTGGTGCGCCAGGTGAAGTAGGTGTAGGACTGCTGGAAGCCGATCTGCGCGAGGGTGCGCATCATCGCGGGGCGGGTGAAGGCCTCGGCGAGGAAGACGACGTCCGGATCGGCCGCGTTGATCTCGGCGATCACGCGTTCCCAGAACACCACGGGCTTGGTGTGGGGGTTGTCGACGCGGAAGATCCGCACCCCGCAGTCCATCCAGTGCCGCAGCACCCGGACCGTCTCGGCGATCAGGCCGTCCATGTCGGCGTCGAACGCGATGGGGTAGATGTCCTGGTACTTCTTCGGCGGGTTCTCCGCGTAGGCGATGGTGCCGTCCGGCCGGTGCTGGAACCACTCCGGGTGTTTCTCCACCCAGGGGTGGTCCGGGGAGCACTGCAACGCGAAGTCCAGCGCGATCTCCAGGCCGTGGCGGCCGGCCTCGGCCACGAACCACCGGAAGTCCTCGATCGTGCCCAGCTGCGGGTGCACCGCGTCATGGCCGCCCTCGGGCGAACCGATCGCCCACGGCACCCCCACGTCCTGCGGGTCCGCGCTCAACGTGTTGTTGCGGCCCTTGCGGAAGGTGGTCCCGATCGGGTGGATCGGCGGGAGGTAGACGACGTCGAAGCCCATCGCCGCGATGGCCGGCAGCCGGCGGGCGGCCGTCCTGAACGTGCCGTGCGGCTGCTCGGGGGTGCCCTCGGAACGCGGGAAGAACTCGTACCACGAGCCGTACAGGGCCCGTTCGCGCTCGACGAGCAGCGGCAGCGGCTCGGAGGCGGTCACCAGCTCCCGCAGCGGGAAGCGGGCGAGGATCTCGTCCACCTCGGGAGCCAGCGCGTTCGCCAGCCGGGTGTGCAGGGGCAGCGAGTCGTCGCCCAGGGCCTGGGCCGCCGCCAGGACCCGCTCGCGCTCCGGGCCCTCGGGGACCCCGGCGGCCGCCCGCTCGTAGAGTTCGGCGCCCTCCTCCAGGACCAGGCCGGTGTCGACGCCCGCCGGGATCTTGATCCGGGCGTGCCGCCGCCAGGTGCGCAGCGGGGCGCTCCAGGCCTCCACGTGATACGTCCAGCGGCCTGTGGCGTCCGGGGTGACCTCGGCGCCCCAGCGGTCGGTGCCGGGCACCAGCTCGCGCATCGGCGTCCAGGGGCCGGGGCGGCCCTCCGGGTCGCACAGCACCACATTGGCACCGACGGCGTCGTGTCCCTCACGGAACACCGTGGCGGTGACCGGGAACGTCTCGCCGGGAACCGCCTTCGCGGGACGCCCGCCGCACTCCGGGGCCGGCCGGACGTCACGCACCGGAACACGGCCGATGGTCTCGGTCGCCTTCATGGGTCTCACCTCCGCCGTGCGCGGAGCCGGGCCCGTGGCCCGGCTCCGCGATCCGTAGCGCGCCGGAAGACAGGTGTCTTCCCGCGGGTCCGTCCGTGGGATCACTGCCTCGCGGAACGCCGGTCCGACGGCGGCCCGCGCCGGACCTGCCCGCTCAGCTGGGGCCGTCCGCTCTGTTCCCGCACATAGGTGACGAGGCTGGTGCGCAGATAGCGCTCGGCCGCGTCCACCGCCTCCCGGGCGCAGCGCTTGCCCATCAGCACGCACAGCGTGTAGCCCGAGTCCTCGAAGGTGGACCGCACCTCGCGGTCGTGCGGCGAGGCGAGCATCACTCGCTCCCACGCCCGGTAGCGCCGCAGCTGCCGGGCCACCTCGGCCTTCGCGGGTAGCAGCATGGCCGTGTCGTTCCTTCCGACGCTCTCGAATGGGCACGTGTCCCCGAGGGTCGGGGGAGGCGTCCGGGCACGGAGGGGCACGGAGCCGTTACGGCGAATCGAGGCTTTCACTCATGGTGCACGCATCATGACGGAGCGTCTTGTTGGATCTTCAACCACACCCCACGGCTCACCCGCGGCTCTCGTGTTGCACGAATGGCGTAGCGCCCGCACTGTGGATGGTGACTCAGAAGCGAGCAGTGCTCACGCTGTGCGTACGGAACGGTTTCCGGACGGTGAGCGCGAGCCCGACGCCGGTGAGGAGCAAGCGACAATGAAGACCGCAGTGCCCTGCTACTACCACCTCGACGTCGAGGTCAGCCAGGAACGGGTGGGACAGGTCGGCCGCATCCTGGCCGCCCATCTCCGCTACTGGGACCTCGACAACCTCGTGGACCCCGTCTGCCGCGGTGCCGAACTGCTGCTGACCGCCATCGACCGGCACGCGACCGACAAGCACACGTCCATCGAGATGTGGTGGAACGGGCAGCACCTCATCACCGCCATCGGTGACGACGACCGCGACCTGCGCCCCGACCAGGACCTGCGGTCCTGCCTGGCGCATCTCGCCGCCACCAGCGACGGCTGGGGCTGCTGTGCCTCGGAGACCGGCAGCAAGATCATCTGGTTCTCGCAGCGCGCCCGGTCCGGCGAGCGGGTCCCGCTGGTCCCGACGGCGCCGGCGCCCAGTCTGCGCCGGACGCTCCGGGTGCCCCGCAGCCTGCCGGTCGCCCAGTTGGCCGAATCCGCCGACCGCGTCCTGGAGGGCGCCCGGTGACGGCGAGCAGGTCCCGGAAAGGGGTGCCCGTATGGAGCGGGCACCCCTACCCGTTGGGTGCCTCCTTCGACGGCCAGGGCACCAACTTCGCCCTGTTCAGCGAGGTCGCCGAGCAGGTCGAGCTGGTCCTGGTGAACGACGCGGGGACCCGTACGCCGGTGCCGGTGACCGAGGTCGACGGCTTCGTCTGGCACGCCTACCTGCCCGGCGTCGGACCCGGTCAGCGCTACGGCTACCGGGTCACCGGGCCCTGGGACCCGGACGTCGGGCACCGCTGCAATCCGGCGAAGCTGCTCCTGGACCCGTACGCCAGGGCGGTCGACGGCCAGATCGACAACCACGCGTCCCTGTACGAGCGCACGCCCGGCGGGCCGTCCCCGGCGGACAGCGCCGGGCACTCCATGCTCGGTGTGGTCACCGACCCCTACTTCGACTGGGGCGACGACCGTCCGCCCCGGCGGACGTACTCCGACACGGTGATCTACGAGGCCCATGTCCGCGGTCTGACCCGCACCCATCCGGACGTACCCGAACGGCTCAGGGGCACGTACGCCGGCCTCGCGCACCCGGCGGTCGTCGAGCACCTGACCTCGCTGGGCGTCACCGCGGTCGAACTGATGCCGGTCCACCAGTTCGTGCAGGACGGCGTGTTGCAGGACCGGGGCCTTTCCAACTACTGGGGCTACAACACCATCGGCTTCTTCGCCCCGCACAACGCCTACGCCGCCTTCGGCAGCCGGGGCCAGCAGGTCAACGAGTTCAAGGCGATGGTCAAGGCACTGCACGCGGCCGGCCTCGAAGTCATCCTCGACGTGGTCTACAACCACACCGCCGAGGGCAACGAGATGGGGCCCACCCTCTCCTTCCGGGGCATCGACAACGCGTCGTACTACCGCCTGGTCGACGGCGACTGGGCGCACTACTACGACACCACCGGCACCGGGAACAGCCTGCTGATGCGGCACCCCTACGTGCTGCAACTGATCATGGACTCGCTGCGGTACTGGGTGACCGAGATGCACGTCGACGGCTTCCGCTTCGACCTCGCGGCCACCCTGGCGCGGCAGTTCCACGAGGTGGACCGGCTCTCGGCGTTCTTCGACCTGATCCAGCAGGACCCGGTCATCAGCCGGGTCAAGCTGATCGCCGAACCCTGGGACGTCGGGGAGGGCGGCTACCAGGTCGGCAACTTCCCGCCGCTGTGGTCGGAGTGGAACGGCCGCTACCGGGACGCCGTACGGGACTTCTGGCGGGCCGAGCCCGGATCGCTCGGCGAGTTCGCCTCCCGGCTCACCGGCTCCTCCGACCTCTACCAGCACAGCAGGCGCAGGCCGCGGGCGAGCGTCAACTTCGTCACCGCGCACGACGGTTTCACCCTGCGCGACCTGGTGTCCTACAACGACAAGCACAACCAGGCCAACGGCGAGGGCAACCGGGACGGCGAGAGCCACAACCGGTCCTGGAACTGCGGTGCCGAGGGTGAGACCACCGACCCGGCCGTCCTCGAACTGAGGGCCCGCCAGCAGCGCAACCTGCTCGCCACCCTGCTGCTCTCGCAGGGCATCCCGATGCTCAGCCACGGCGACGAACTCGGCCGCACCCAGCGCGGCAACAACAACGCCTACTGCCAGGACAACGAGGTCTCCTGGACCGACTGGGACCTCACCGAGGAACAGCGGGCCCTCACCGACTTCACCCGGCACGTCATCGCGTTGCGCGCCGCCCACCCCGTACTGCGCCGCCGCCGCTTCTTCCACGGCGAGACCGCCGTGCACCCCGGCCAGCCGCTGCCCGACCTGGTGTGGCTGCTGCCCGACGCCCGCGAGATGACCGACCGGGACTGGCAGCGCCCCGACGCGCACACGGTCGGGGTCTTCCTCAACGGCGACGCCATCGCCGAGCGCGATCCCTACGGGGGACGCCTGGTCGACGACTCGTTCCTGCTGCTCCTCAACGGGCACTGGGAACCGGTCGACTTCCTGCTGCCCGACGACTCCTACGGCGAACGCTGGACCACCCTCATCGACACCGCCGAGCCCGACGGCATGCCCGACGAACGCGAACGCAAGGCCGGGACCAGGCTGCCCGTGGCGGCCCGCAGCCTGGTGCTGCTGTCCAGGCCGTCACACAGCGGGGACGGCAGGAACCGGGGACGGCGGGAGGCCACCAGGGCCCGCAAGCCCCGCAAGACCGGAGTCAGGGGAGCAGGGGGCGCACGGTCACGGTGAACTGGGCGCCGTCCGGGTCGCGCAGCACCGCCTCCGTGTCCAGTTCCCGCAGGACGCTGCCGCCGTGCTTCTCGGCGGCCCGCGCGCACTCGCCGACGTCGGCGACCGCGAAGTGGACCTGCCAGTGCGGCCGTACCGACGGATCGGGGGCCGTCTCCACCGCTCCCGAGTCGATACGGGCCACGGCGTCGCCCCGGCTGCGCAGCACGACCTCACCGCCCTCGTACTCGACCTCGCAGCAGCCCGGCTTGTCGGAGGCCCAGCCGAGGACCTCCCCGTAGAAGATCGCCGAGTCGAAGGCGTTGCGGGTGTGCAGCCGGATGAAGGTGGGGGCGGCCTGTCGCCAGGTCTCCCAGTTGGAGACCAGCTCCCCCTCCCAGATGCCGAAGACGGCACCGTCCCGGTCGGCGATCAGCGCGGCGCGGCCGGGCGGGAAGGACAGCGGCCCGACCGCCGGCGTGCCCCCCCGCTCCCGGGCCCGGGCCACCGCCTCGTCCGCGTCCGGCACGGCGAAGTACGGCGTCCAGGCCACCGCCATCTGCCACATCGAGGCGACCGCGGCGATGCCCGCCACCGGCACCCCGTCCGCCAGGGCGATCCGGAAGTGGTCGCCGAGCCGCACACTGCGCCATCGCCAGCCGAGCACGGCGCTGTAGAAGTCCTCCGTGGCCTCCAGGTCGCGGCTGGTGAGGCTCACCCAGCAGGGGGCGCCGAACACCGAGTGCGTGGACACGACGTCCCGCTTCTTCTGCGCGGGGCCGGGGGAAGTCAGGTCGTTGTTCATGGCACTCGCGTCCTGGGGTCGGGGCCGGCGGGGAACGGTCTGACACCAGTCTCCAACCGGAAGCGGGAGGAATGCCTGCCGAGTACCCCGGTGGCGTTCGCCCAGTCGGATGACGACGATGGGGGTGTGAGCGAGAGCGAACCGGACCGGATCCTCCACCCCCAGGAGGAGGTGGACCAGCTCAAGGAGGCCGTCTCCTCCCATGCCGTGGTGGACCAGGCCATCGGGATGGTGGTGGCGCTCGGCCGGGGCACGCCCGACGAGGGCTGGCAGGTGCTCAAGGAGGTCTCCCAGCACACCAACATCAGACTCCGCAACGTCGCGGACCTGATCCTCCTCTGGGGCCGCACCGGGGACATGCCCGTCGAGATCCGCGTCGAGCTGACGGAGGCCCTCGAACGGTACGGCCCGACCCAGATCCCCGGCGCCCCCGCCGTCGAGTGAGCGGTCGCGCTCAGCCGCCGTCGGCCAGCAGCTCCTCGCGCAGCCGGTCGAAACAGGCGGTGAGCAGCCGGGACACGTGCATCTGCGAGATGCCCAGCTGCTCGGCGATCCGGCTCTGCGTCATCCCGCGGAAGAACCGCAGGTAGAGAATGAGCCGGTCGCGCTCGGGCAGGCCCTGCAGACAGGGCTGCGCCGCGGTCCGGTCCACGATCAGGTCGTAACCGGGGTCCGCGCCGCCCAGGGTGTCACCGAGCACGTAGCCGTCGCCGCCGGGCACCTCGGCGTCCAGGGACAGCGCGGAGAAGCACTCCAGCGCCTCCATTCCGGCCCGCACCTCGCTCTCGGTGAGCTGGGCCAGCGCCGCGATCTCGGCGACGGTGGGCGCACGCCCCTCGGTGGCCTGTCCCGCTTCCTTCAGGGCCACCCGGACGCGGTTGCGCAGCTCCTGGACCCGCCGGGGCACGTGCAGGGTCCACATGTGGTCACGGAAGTGCCGCTTGATCTCGCCGGTGATCGTCGGTACGGCGTACGCCTCGAAGGCCCGGCCGCGCTCCGGATCGTAGTGGTCGACGGCCTTCACCAGGCCCAGCGCGGCGACCTGGTAGAGGTCTTCGAGGGTCTCCCCGCGACCGCGGAACCGCACGGCGATCCGCTCGGCCATGGGCAGCCAGAGCTCGACCAGCTCGTCGCGCAGCGCCCGGCGCTCCGGGCCCTCGGGCAGTTCGGCGAGCCGCACGAAGTCCGCGGCCGTGTCGGGCGCGTCGTCGTGCGGATGAGGCTGGGTGGAGCAGGTGGTGGTACGCATCGCGCGCACCTCCTCAGCGAGGTGCTGGTGTGGACAGACCGTAGGAGGGACGCGCTCGGATCCCGGAGAGGACACGGGGGGCGTCCGGAGATACCGGCTCCCACGCACGTGCCTCCGATCCGAAGCACTTACCCTCAGATGCCCTGAATTGGGCAAAGCAAAACAAATGATCCGAAAAGGTGAGATTGGTCTCATCGTCTCAAGGCTTTGACCCATCCTTGGGAAGAGATACCTCTGTAGCAGAGGTAATCTTCGAGGCGTGGAACCGGCACCCGAATCCCTTCCGGATGAGTTGGCCGCGGCGTTCCTCGGCATCCAGCGGCTGGTCCGCCGCCGGCTGCGCCGGGGGCTCGCCGTGCCCCGGCTGCGCGGGGCCGAGGTGGAGCTGCTGCGGCTGGTCGAGTCCCGGCCCGGCATCGGCATCTCGGACGCCGCCAAGGAGCTGTACCTGGCGAGCAACTCCGTGTCGACGCTGGTCAACCAGCTCGTCAAGGACGGCTACCTGCGGCGCGAGACCGACCCGGCCGACCGTCGGGCCGCCCGGCTGCTGCTGACCGAGGCCGCCGCGCAGCGCCTCGCCGACTGGCAGCGGCGCCGCGCGGAACTCTTCGCCGGTCATGTGGCCCGGCTCGACGAGGCCGACCAGCACCTGCTCGCGGCGGCCCTGCCCGCCCTGCGCAGACTCGCCGTCACCCTGCACGAGGAGGTCCAGGAATCATGACGCCGGACACCGCCGCGGTCGCCTGCACCGGGCTCTCCTACTCCTTCGGGGACACCAGAGCCGTGGACGGGCTCGACCTGACCGTCGGCGAGGGCGAGGTCTTCGGGCTGCTGGGTCCCAACGGAGCGGGCAAGACCACCGCCATCCGCTGCATCACCACCCTGCTCCCCGTCCCCGCCGGGATGGTCCGCGTCTTCGGCCACGACACCGGCAAGGACCGGATGGCCGTACGCAGACTGCTCGGCTACGTCCCGCAGCAGCTGTCCGCCGACAGCGGGCTCACCGGACGGGAGAACGTCGCGCTGTTCGCCCGCGTCTTCGACGTCCCCCGGCGCGAACGCGCCGAGCGGGTCGCCCAGGCGCTGGCGGCCGTCGACCTCGCCGACGCCGCCGACCGGCTCGCCGGCACCTACTCCGGCGGCATGGTGCGCCGCCTCGAACTGGCCCAGGCGCTGGTCAGCGCGCCACGGCTGCTGATCCTCGACGAGCCGACCATCGGCCTCGACCCGATCGCCCGCACCGGCGTCTGGGACCAGATCAACGCCGTACGCGAAGCCACCGGCATGACCGTCCTGGTCACCACCCACTACATGGACGAGGCCGACCAGCACTGCGGCCGCGTCGGCCTGATGCACCGCGGCCGGATCCGTGCCCTCGGCACCCCCACCGAGCTGCGGCAGGGCCTCGCCGAACGCCAGGGCGCCGACACCCTGCCCACCCTGGAAGACGTCTTCCGCGACGTGGCCGGCAGCGGCCTCGACGACCAGTCAGGAGGTTTCCGCGATGTCCGAAGCACCCGCCGCACCGCGAAGCGCGTCGGCTGAGCGCACGGCAGCCGCGTCCCTGCTGCTGACCCCGCCCCGGCCGCGCTCCGGCTGGCGGCTGCTGCCCGCCCGGGTCGTCGCCATGTGCGCCGTCGAACTGCAGAAGCTCCGGCACGACCGCACCGAGCTCTACACCCGGGCGATCCAGCCGGCCCTGTGGCTGCTGATCTTCGGCCAGACCTTCACCCGGATCCGGGCGATCCCCACCGGCGGCATCCCCTACATCGACTACCTGGCGCCCGGCATCATCGCCCAGTCCGCGATGTTCATCGCCATCTTCTACGGCATCCAGATCATCTGGGAACGCGACGCGGGCATCCTCAACAAGCTGCTCGTCACCCCGACCCCACGCTCGGCGCTGATCACCGGAAAGGCGTTCGCGGCGGGCGTGAAGTCCCTGATCCAGGCCGTCGTGGTGATCGTCATCGCCGCGATCCTCGGGGTCTCGCTCACCTGGAACCCGCTGAAGCTGCTCGGGGTCGGGCTGGCCGTCGTCCTCGCCTCCGCGTTCTTCTCCTGCCTGTCGATGAGCATCGCCGGGATCGTCCTCAGCCGCGACCGGCTGATGGGCATCGGGCAGGCCATCACCATGCCGCTGTTCTTCGGCTCCAACGCCCTCTACCCCGTGGCGATCATGCCCGGCTGGCTCCAGGTGGTCAGCAAGGTCAACCCGCTCAGCTACCAAGTCGACGCCCTGCGCGGGCTGCTGCTCGGCACCCCGGAACATGTCGGCCTCGACTTCGGGGTGCTGGCGGTGGCCGCCGCCCTCGGCATCACCGCGGCCTCCTCGCTGCTCGGCCGCCTCGCCCGCTGATCTTGCGACGGGCCGGACGCCGACGTGATGTGCGGCACGCGCCCGGATCCCGCCCCGGACGACCGGGGCGGGATAACCCCTGCGCAACGCTTGATCAGCGATCAAAGGGGGCGAACCCCCTGGCCACAGCGCATTCCGCTCATTTGACAGTGCGCTGAGCCCACAGATAGACAGCGTGGGTCGAGAGGGGCACTGTGTACGAGCCGAACGTGGTCGGGGACTGGCACGAGTACGACGAGCATGCCGGTCTGCGGGTCCGCGTCCACCGTCTGGAGGCGGCTGAGCCGCCGCGCGGCCGGGACGACGCCGCGGCCGGTCTGACGTACTTCAGTGCCCGGGTGACCATCGAGAACCGGGGCTCACGCACCTTCGGAGTCCAGCTGGAGGACGGTCAGATCGACGTCCGGGTGGGCCCCGACGGGGAGGGTGCCTTCATCGACTGGCGCAACTCCCAGTTCATCGAGGGCTTCGACGTCTACCCGCTGCGCCGTGCCACCGCGATCCTCTACGCGGCCTGCCCGGAGAACGCCCTGGGCCAGGTGGACATCCAGATCCACCTGCGCGTCGACGAGGAGTGGACCGAACGCCGGCTGTGGGCGGGCGGCATCGGTGTGCTGGAGTCGACGGCCGGCTCCGCCTGCCAGGGGGCCGGGCCGGGCAGCCTGGCCCACCAGGTGACCGCCTTCCTCAAGGACCAGACGGAGCCCGGCCCCTCCGCCTGACCGGCGTCAGTGCGCGATGCCGTCGATGAGTTCGCGGGCCCCCTGGCGCAGCAGGGCCACGGCGACCGAGGTGCCGAGCGTCGCCGGATCGAGGCGGCCCGCCCACTCGTGGGCGTTCAGCCGGGTCTTGCCGTCGGGCGTGAACACACAGGCCCGCAGCGACAGTTCACCGGCGTGGTCGACCCGGGCATAGCCGGCGATCGGGCTGTTGCAGTGCCCCTGCAGCACATGCAGGAACATCCGCTCGGCGGTCGCCTCCCGGTGGGTGGCGGGATCACCGAGGCCGCTCACCGCGTCGATCAGCTCCCGGTCGTCCTCCCGGCACTGCAGGGCGAGGATGCCCGCGCCGATGGGCGGCATCATCGTCTCCAGGTCCAGCACCTCGGTGGCAACCTCGGGACGCCCGATCCGCTCCAGCCCCGCCATCGCGAGCAGCAGCGCGTCCGCGTCCCCGGCGGCCAGCTTCTCCAGCCGGCGGTTGGCGTTGCCCCGGAACGGCACGCACCGCAGATGGGGGTGGGTCGCCGCCAGTTGGGCGACCCGGCGGACGGCGGAGGTGCCGACCCTGGTGCCCGGCGGCAGTTCGTCCAGGGTCAGACCGCCCGGATGGATGAGCGCGTCACGGATGTCGTCCCGCTTCAGGAACGCGGCGAACACCGTCCCGGCGGGCAGCGGGCGGTCCGCCGGCACGTCCTTCACACAGTGCACCGCCAGATCGGCCTCGCCGGCCAGCAGCGCGGCGTCCACCTCCTTGGTGAACGCGCCCTTCCCCTCCACCTGGGACAGATCGCCCAGCCACTTGTCACCGGTCGTCCGCACCGGTACGACCTCGGTGCGCACCCGCGGATGAAGGACGGCCAACTCGGCCCGGACACGGGCGACCTGAGCGAGCGCCATCGGCGAGTCGCGGGACACGATGCGGATCAACTCGGGCACGGACATGCGGACACGATAGACCCAGCGGCCCCGCGCTGATTCCGACATCGTGTCGGCCGCCGGGCAGGGGAGCGGGCCGTCCGGTCACCGGCCCGCCGTTCAGGCCGGCTCCTCCGGCAGGTCCGCCGCCGACTCCTGCGGGGCGAGGTCGGGGCGCAGCCGCAGCCAGGACGGCTGGCGCAGCAGCCCGGCCCGGGTGCGCGTGCTGTAGTCGACCTCGCCGACCAGGCGGGGCAGCACCCAGTGGGCGTTCACGACCGCCGGCACCGGATCGAAGGGGCAGGTACCGGTCTCGGCGGCCCGCAGCAGCGCGGCCAGTTCGGCGCGTTCCGGTCCGCTCCAGCCGGTGCCCACCCCGCCGACGTACCGGAGTCGTCCGTCGGCGGACCGCTGGCCCACCAGCACCGCGCCCGGCAGGCCGGTCAGCCGCCCCCTGCCCGGCAGCCAGCCGCCGATGATCACGTCCTCGGCACGTCTGTTGCGGATCTTGAGCCAGGCACGGGACCGCACCCCCGGCTCGTAGCCCGAGTCCAGCCGCTTGCACACCACGCCCTCGAGACCGTGCTCCCGGGTGGCCCGCAGCGCCTCGGCGCCGTGCCCGACGACCGCACCCGGCGTCGACCAGTACGGCCCGTTCAGGGCGAGGGACTCCAGGCGGGCCCGCCGCCCCCGGTACGCCACGGTGAACAGCGGTTCCTCCAGGAACGGGACGTCGAACAGGATCAGGTGGACCGGTACCCGGGCCGCCATCCGCGCCGCCCGGGCCGGAGCGTGGGCGAGGCCCATCCTGCTCTGCAGCAACTGGAAGTCGGCGCGGCCCTGTTCGTCGAGGGCCAGAACCTCGCCGTCCAGGACCGCCGGAACCGGGCCCAGGGCCCCGCCGAGCGGCTGGAGTTCGGGGTAGGCGGCGGTGATGTCCTCGCCGGAGCGGGCACGCAGCACCAGCGTGCCGTCACCGGGCAGGTAGAGGACCGCCCGCTGGCCGTCCTGCTTGGTCTCGTACGCCCACCGGGCGTCCTGGGCGGCGGGCGGCAGCGTGCCGGGAGTGGCGAGCATGGGCGCGATCAGCGGCAGGACGGTCACGCAGAAGGTGTGGACCGGCCGCGTCCACCGCACGCCCCTTCCGGCACCGGTTCCCCCGAACAGGCCTCAGGCGTCAGGAAGGAGGCCAGGACGAAGGCCAGGACGGCCGCGCCCCGGCGGCCGTCTCCGAGGCCGGGACCGTCCCCATGATCAGCGCGGGCATCGCGCCGTACGCGAAGCCGACACCGGCGCCGATGATGCAGGAGACCAGGATCAGGTGCCAGACCTGGGACATCAGGACGACGTTCAGTCCGTACCCGGCCCCGGTCGGGAGGAGGCGGGGCGGCCGCCGCCCGCCGACCGCCACCGCCGGCCGGTCCGGCGCCGCGCTCCCGCCGCCGGCGCGGCGCCGCTTGCTCAGTCCTCCAGGCCGGGCTCCGCCTCGAGTCCGGTGCACGCGAGTTTCCCCTCGACGTCGGCGCAGGCCTCCACGCCGCGGGGCGTGGACACCGCGAGCATCGGGCTGGTGTAGCCGACGGAGTCCTCGGCGGGATAGCTCGCGGAGAGCACGTCCTGGCCGGCCCGTACCGAGACCTCCCGGGCGTGCGGGGTGTGCAGCCGTACCTCGGACCAGGCCGTACCGCAGGTGGGGGACCAGCGCAGCCGGACGTCGTAGGCGGTGTCGGCGACGGCACTCTTCGTCTGCGCGTCCCGGGCGCACGCCGAGGCGTCCGGCAACTCGCCCTGGCAGGACCGGCCGTGGCAGCCCGGCGCCGCGGAGACGGGCTGTGCGCCCGGCGTGCCGCGCCGGTACGAGACGGTCATGGCGGCCACCGTCACCCCGGCCACCGCGAGCAGGGCGAGCGCGGTCAGCGGCAGCCGCCACCACCGCCTCGCCTGTGGCCGCAGAGGGGCCGGTACGACGGCCGGCGGCTCCTCGGCGGCCTCGCACAACGCCAGCACGGCGTCCGGGTCCACGCCCGCCAGCCGGGCCAGCGCCTCCACGGCCGGGCGCGGCGGGCGCTTGGCGCCGGATAGGTAGCGGTGCCAGGCGGACTTGCTGTACGGGGTGCGGGCGGCCAGCGCCGCCAGGCTGAGCCCCGTACGTTCCCTGAGTTCGCGCAGCCGTGCCGCGGGCGAATCGTCCGGTGGGGTGGTGGGCGCTCCTTCGGGGTGCCGCATGGTGCGTGCCTCGACTTCATTACGCTATGGGCGTTTCGCCCCTGTTGTCGGGATGGCTTCCCATGAGGGCCGGGTCCGCAACCGGCGGACAGGTGTGAAGACGGTGAAACGGGGGGCGCGTCGAAGGCCTGTGCGGGACGCGGGGGTTCCCGAACAGGCCTCGACGGTCAAGGAGTACGGCGGGCGGGGAGGGTCAGTGTCGCGCGGGTGTCAGCACCAGGGGACGGCGTGCCCGACCCGGACGTAGCGGGCGGTGACGTAGCCCCTGCGGTGCGGGAGCCGGTACCAGATGTGGGTGCCGCGCACCGAGCCGCCCCAGGTCTTGCAGGTCACGGGGACGAGCCGGCTGCTGTGCCGGTGGCCGACCACGCGGTAACGGGTGCTCGGGCCGGAGCGGACGTTGAGCCGGACGTGGTGGGTGGTCACCCGGCCGACGCCGCGGTAGGTGTAGTGCCGGTGGTGACGGGGGGTCGCCGGGGCCGGCAACGTGGTGTAGTGGGAGTACTGCACGATTCCCTGGGGTGCGGGGATCGGAGTGGCGGCGCTCGCGGTGGCGGCCCCGGCCGTGGGCAGGAACGCGAACACCGCGACCGTGGCCAGCAGGCCGTGCTTCAGGATCCGACGGGACATGGAAACCTCCGTGCTGTCGTGCCCGTGACCACGAAGCGTGATCACGATTCGGAGGATTGCCGTGACCGGGAGGCACCATGTCGTCCCGGCGTACCCCGGGACGCGTGGGACGTCCCCGGGGACGGGGTCCGGCCGTCCGGGCTCCGTCACGGAGGTGCGCGACGTTCTTGTCCGCGGGTCCCGGCTGTCGTGCGGAACGAATCTGGGGACGTGGGACGGTCCGGCCGGGCGCCGACGACCACCAACTTGCTTGAGTTATGCAACAATATGATGAAATGGTGGGTATGTCCACAAACTCCCCGCCCGCCGTCCCCGCCGCGACTCCGGAGGTCGTCGAGAGCGAGCGCGCCCTGACCCGCATCACCTACCCGAGCACGCGGGCCCGCCGGCACGAGCGGCTGATGGCGCTCGCGGGAGTCCCCCTGGACCGCGCCGCGGTGGCTCTGCTGCGCCAGGTCGCCGACTCCGAGCCGCCTCGCCCGGGGGAGCTGGCGCAGCGGCTCGGAGTCGAGGCGTCCCACGTGACCCGCACCGTGCAGCAGCTCCAGCGCGCGGGTCATGTCACGCGCGTGCCGGACCCCGACGACCGCCGCGCCCAGCGGATCGAACTGACCGACGCCGGCCGGGGAGCCGTCGACCGAGTCCGGGACGCCGGAGCGCGCGGCATGCAGCTGGCCCTGGGGGACTGGCAGCCGGAGGAACTGCGTCAACTGGCCGTGCTCAGCCACCGTATGGTCGACGACTTCCTGTCCTACGCGGTCGAGGACGAACCCGGCCAGGAGGCCGGCGCCGCGGTGCCTCCGGCACCGGCGGTCTGAGCCACCGCGACGCCGACGGAACCCAGGACCGGCCGCCTGGAACAGGGCCCGGCGCGTCCCGGGGCGATACCGCCGGGTAATATCCGGCGACAGGTCGTCAGAGGAGGCTTCGTGTCCCGGTCCGAACGTTCCGCCCTGGTGCTCGCCGGGCTGCTTGCCACCGCGGGGGTCGCCCACTTCGCGGCCCCGAAGTCCTTCGACGCCACCATCCCGAAGGCCCTGCCCGGGTCACCGCGGGCGTGGACGTACGGGAGCGGGGCCGTCGAGCTGGCACTGGCCGCCGGGATCGCGCTGCCCCGCACCCGGACGGCGGCGGCCCGGGCGGCCGCCGCCTTCTTCGTCGGCGTGTTCCCGGCCAACGTCCAGATGGCCGTCGACTGGCAGAAGCGGCCCCAGCCGTACCGGACCGCGGCCCTCGCCCGGCTGCCGCTCCAGGTCCCCCTGGTGCTGTGGGCGCGCGGCGTCGCACGAAACGAGGAGGGCCGCTAGATGGCGGGACCAGTCGAGGTCGGAAGCAAGGTCGAGGACTTCGCGCTGCCGGACGAGACCGGCACGACCCGGACGCTGACGGAGCTGCTGGCCGACGGGCCCGTCGTGCTCTTCTTCTATCCGGCCGCCCTGTCGCCGGGCTGCACCTCGGAGGCCTGCCACTTCCGGGACCTGGCGAGCGAGTTCGCGGCCGCCGGTGCCCGGCCCGTCGGGATCAGCGGGGACAGCGTGGAGCGGCAGCAGGAGTTCTCCGGGAAGCACACGCTCGGCATGCCGCTGCTCTCCGACACCGACGGCACGGTCCGGGAGCGGTTCGGCGTCAAGCGTGGTTTCTCGCTCGCCCCGACCAAGCGGGCCACCTTCGTCATCGCCCAGGACCGCACCGTCCTGGAGGTCGTCCGCAGCGAACTGCGCATGAACACGCACGCCGACCGCGCGCTCGCCGCACTCCGCGCCCACCGGGGCTGAGACCGCGCGTCCCGCGGTTGATGCGCTGGGACACAGGTCTCATCCTGGGGCGTATGGAGCGTGTCGCGGCCGCGGCGGTCATCGATGTCCTGGGCAGGGTGACGGGGTGGAGCGACGGCGCACGGGTGCTCACCGGACGCCCGGCCGAGGCGGTCGTCGCAGGCCGGCCGACGAACTCCTCGCCGAGGCGATCCCGGTCGCGGCGCTGGCCGCCCGCTCGGGACCGTCGCCCTGCGCCATGCCGACGGGCGCCGGCAGGAGATCGCCCTGACCGGCTGTCCGATCCTCGGCGCCGACGGCCGCACCACCGGATACGCCGTCACCGCGGACCCGCCGTGGAAGGCCGACCCCCGCCGTCTGCATCGACAACGCCCGCCGTTTCGCCCGCGAACGCTCCACCGCGCTCGCCCTCCAGCACAGTCTGCTGCCGAGGGGTCTGCCCGGCCAGGCCGCCGTCGAGGTGGCCCGCCGCTACCTGCCCTGCGGGTCGCTGGCCGGCATCGGCGGCGACTGGTTCGACGTGATCCCGCTCTCCGGCAGCCGGGTCGGCCTGGTCGTCGGCGACGTCGTCGGGCACGGCATCCGCTCCTCCGCCACCATGAGGAGTGACCGCCGGTCCAGGACGGACCGGTCGGCCGTTCAGAACTCCTCGTGGCTGTCCGGGTCGCCGCCCAGCCGCTGGTGGGCGCGCTCGGAGAGGGCCGTCATCTGGGTGTCGCGCAGCTGGAAACCGAAGACGTCCAGGTTCGTCCGCTGCCGCTCGGCGTCCGCGGACTTCGGGATGGGCACGGCACCGAGCTGGACGTGCCAGCGCAGGATCACCTGCGCGGGCGTCACCCCGAGCGACTGCGCCATGCCGACCACCACCGGATCGTCCAGCAGCCCCCCGTCCTGGCCGAGCGGGCTCCAGCTCTCGGTGACGATGCCCTTCTCCGCGTGGAACGCGCGCAACTCCTCCTGCGGGAACAGCGGATGCAGTTCCACCTGGTTCACCGACGGCAGCACGCCGGTCTCCTTCTCCAGCCGGGCGAGATGCTCCTCGGTGAAGTTGGAGACGCCGATCGAGCGCACCAGCCCGTCCGTGCGCAGCTTGATCATCGCCTTCCACGAGTCGACGTACTTGCCGACCCGGGGGTTGGGCCAGTGGATCAGATACAGGTCCACGTACTCCAGGCCCAGCCGCCGCCGGGACTCCTCGAAGGAGGCGAGGGTTTCCTCGTACCCGTGGTGGCGGCCCGGCAGTTTCGTCGTGACCCGGACCTCCTCGCGGGGCACACCGCTGCTCGCGACGCCCCGGCCCACCCCGGTCTCGTTGCGGTAGTTCAGCGCCGTGTCCACGAGCCGGTAACCGGTTTCGAGCGCGCGCCGGACGGCCCCCTCCGCCTGCGTGTCGTCCATCGGCCAGGTGCCCAGGCCGATCGCGGGGATCGTCGTGTCGTCGTTGAGCGTGTAGGCCGGAATGCTGATCACGATGGGACCTTCCCTCGACTGTGTCCTCTTCCCACCCTCACGGACCGGGGAGTGGTGATCAAGCGGGGCGTCTTCTGCTGGGCGCTCCCGGCTGTCACGATCTTCGGGGAAGCGGTACCCGCGAGCATCGGAGTGCGTATGACGACGGGAAGCAGCACGGGGAACCGGACGGTCGCGGTGCGTCCCGTCGCCGGGCACATCGGTGCCGAGATCACCGGGGTCGACCTCGCCGAGGACCTCGACGAGTCCGTGGTCGCCGTCATCCGGGAGGCCGTACTGCGCTGGAAGGTGGTCTTCTTCCGCGACCAGCGGCTCGACCACGCGGCCCATGTGGCCTTCGCGCGCCGCTTCGGCGAACCCGTCGTCCTGGGACGGCGCGGCAGCGCCTCCCCCGTGGACTTCCCCGAGGTGGAGACCACCGCCGACCGGCTGGAGCTGGGCGGGCGGTTCGGGATGGAGCACGAGGAGTGGCTCCAGCGGCGCCGGCACACCCTGCTGCGCGGCTGGCACTGCGACCACGGCGCCCGCGTCGACCCGCCGGCGGCGACCGTCCTGCGCGCCGAGACCGTCCCGCCGTACGGCGGTGACACCACCTGGTCCAATCTCGCCGCGGCCTACGCCGGGCTGTCCGCACCCGTGCGGGCCTTCGCCGACGGGCTGCGGGCCGAGCACCGGCTCGGTGTCGGCTACCAGCCCCGGCCGGGGGACGACTCCTATCTCCGCCATCTGCTGGACCACCAGGTGGCGTCCGTGCACCCGTTGGTCCGGGTGCACCCGCACAGCGGTGAGCGGGTGCTGTACGTCAACGGCTACTACGTCGAGCAGATCGTCGACGTCTCCCGGCCGGAGAGCGCCGCGCTCCTCGAGATGTTCCTCGACCAGGCCGTACGGCCCGAGTACACCGTCCGCTTCCGCTGGGAACCCGGCAGTGTCGCCTTCTGGGACAACCGGGCCACCATCCACCTGGCCCCCGGCGACAACGCCCACCTCGGCTTCCCGCGGGTCATGCACCGGGTGATGCTGCACGGTGAGGTCCCGGTCGGCGTGGACGGCCGACCGTCGGAACCGGTCACCGGCACGGCGGTACGGCGGTGGTGACCCCGTGACCCTTACACGGCTCCGGGTCGCCAGCCGAGGGCCGGGCCGAGGTGGGTCGCGATGTCCGTCAGGATCTGGACGTAGTCCTCGTGCTCGAAGGTGAAGGGCAGCGCGAAGGCCACCTCGTCCACCTCGCGGAACCCGGCGTGTGCGTGCAGTCGCTCGGCGATCTCGGCCGAGGTGCCCACCAGGTCCGGCGCGAACAGCAGCCGCGCCGGACCCTGCGGGGCCGTGGTGCGAGGCAGCCGCTTGGCCGCGTACGCCTCGTACTTCGCGCGCTGCTCGGGTGTGGCGGAGTCGGTGGGGATCACGACCAGCCCCTGGGAGACCCGGGCCGCCTCCCCGTCGGGGTGGTGGGCACGGAACTCGGCGATCTGCGAGCGCTGGATCTCCGCGAAGTCGTGGGCGCCGCCCGCCGCGTCCGGTCCCTCGGCCTTGACCACGCTGCTGGTCAGGAAGTTCATGCCGTGCTCGCCCGCCCAGCGTGCCGAACCGAGACTGCCACCGCCGTACCAGAGGCGACGTCCGAGTCCGGCCGAGTGCGGCTGGACCACGTCCGAGAAGATTTCGAAGCCCTCCACCCCGCTGAAGTCGGTGGCCGGCTTGCCGCGCACGAAGTCCAGCAGCCGCCGCACCCGCTCGTAGCCGAAGTCCTCGCTGTCCGCCGTGTCCGGGTAGAGAGCCTCCCTGACCTGCTCGTAGTGCATGGGCGGCCCCACGCTCACACCGGGGTTGAGCCGGCCGCCGGACAGCAGGTCCACGGTCGCCAGATCCTCGGCGAGCCGCAACGGGTTCTCCCAGCCCAGCGGGATCACCGCGGTGCCCAGCTCGATCCGGCTGGTGCGCTGGGAGGCGGCGGCGAGGACGGCGACCGGGGACGAGATGCCGTACTGGAGGTGCCGGTGGCGCACCCAGGCGCTGTCGAAGCCCAGCCGTTCGCCCAGCTCGATGATCTCCAGCGTGGACTCGTGCCCCTTGGCCGGGTCCGCCCCGTCGAACAGGCCGATGGTGAGGAAGCCCAGTCTGCGCAGCGGGCGGGGAGTGGACGGCACCGATCCTCCAGCTGTCGTACGTCAGTTCTGCCCTGATTGTGGCACCCGAACATTGCGGGAGTGTGATCAGACGAGCGGAATGACGATCTCGTCCTCGACCGGCGGGTTCAGCTCCTGCGGGCGGTTGCCGGTGGCCGCGAAGCAGCGCAGCCGTACTGCCTCCGGGCTCACGTCCAGGCGCAGGAAGCACTTGAAGAACGGCGGGCTGTAACTGACCGAGCCGGGGGAGAACAGCTGGGTGTAGATCTTCTTCACCGGCAGCCGGAAGCGGGGACCGCGGTCCGGACGGCTGCCGGCGCCGAGCAGGGTAGCGACCACCCGGGCGCGGCGGCTGACCCGGGTGTCCGGGTGGGGCGTGCGGGCGGGCCTGATGCCGAGCCGCTCGGCGATCACGGCCGTCGCCTCCGCCTCGGTGAGGGTGAACAGGCGGGGCAGACGCAGTCTGCGGCCGTACAGCCGGCTGTAGAAGGCGAGCGAGTCGCCGCGCAGCGGGTAGCAGCGGAAGTCGTCCTCGGTGACGTTCGCGACCGAGACCCGAGGGATGGTGTGGGTGGCGTGCATGAAGGCACCGCCGCCGCCCGCGACCACGTACTGGATGGTGCGGCCGGCCGCGTCGACGGGGTACCGCTGGTAGTTGTGGATGTCGCCGCCGATCGCCGCCACGTAGTGGTGGGCCGGGTCGCGGACGATGTCGTCGACCGTGCCGCCGCCCTCGATGGGGCACGGGTGGTGCTCGCCGTCCACGTACAGCGGGGAGCCGGTGACCAGGATCTTCGGGCACGGCCCTCGGGACACCTCCCGCAGCCAGGCGCCCTGTCGGGCGTCGATCGTGCCCAGGAGACCGGTGTCGATGCCGACGATCCGGACCGGACCGGCGTCGATCGCCCAGTAGGGTCCCGGCTGCACGGCCGTCTGCTCCGGTTTCGGCCTCAACTTCCTTGCCTGCGCGAGCAGTTCTTCGTCGGCCGGGCGGGGCCGGTGCCACAGCAGGGTGCGCCACCAGGCACGGGTGAGCGGACGGGGCCTCGGCTCGGGGGCGAGGGGCGGGGTGTCGTCGCAGAAGACGCGCATGAACGCGCCGAGGTCCTCGTACCAGTCGTGGTTGCCGGGTATGGCGTAGATCGGGGCGGGATAGTCCCGGTACGGGCGGAAGAACTTGGGGCCGTAGTCGTCGGTGGTGCCGACCGGATAGATCACGTCGCTCGCGATCACCGCGAAGTCGGTGTCCCGGCCCGCCTTCAGGAAGCCCGGCACCACGGCGTACTGGGAGTCGTCCCCTTCACCGGTGTCGCCGATCACCATGAACGAGAAGCGGTCGGCCTCATGACGCCGGATCACCTTGTCGGCGGGCGCTCCGGCGGCCTCCCGGGCAGCCACCCAGCGGCTGCGGGTGCGGCCGGTCGGGTCGCCGAACCAGGAGGCCAGCACACCGTTGCGGGCCGCCCACATGGTCGCCGGGTCGAACCAGAACAGCTTCCGGACGTGGTCCGGCATCAGCCGCCGGTAGGCACCCCGCTCGGCCTCGCCCCAGCCGGCGCCCTCTGCGGTCTCGCGTGAGGAGTCAGACACGCCGGAACCGTAGCAATGATCAACGCAGCGGCGAGAGCGGGGGTCAGGGCGGGTGCCAGGGCGGGTGCCAGGGGCGGGGAGGCCGTCAGGCGCCTGCCGGGGCGGCACGGGCGGGTGCTCAGGGCGGGACGATCTTGATCGCGCTCATCCAGCCGTGTCCCTCGGGCCGTGTCTGCAGGGCCATGTGCAGCAGCTGCATGCCCTCCAGTTCGCGGGCGTGGCGCAGCGCGCCGACGACCACCGGGTTGAGCCCGCCGGAGGCGGCCAGCTCGGCCACCTGGTCCCGGGCCGCGGCGTCGTCGCCCGCGATGAACACGTCCAGCGGCAGTCCGCCGACCTGGCCCGCGACCAGCGCGCCCGCGAAGGTGGTGTTGAAGGCCTTGACCAGATGCGTGCCCGGCGCGGCGGCCTTGGCTAGCTGCTGCGCGGCGGAGCTGTCCGCGGGCACCGTGAGCGAGTCGAAGGTGGCGAAGTCCACCGGGTTGGAGATGTCGACGACCGCCTTCCCGGCGAGCCGGTCCCCGTACTCGGTCACGACCTCGCGGGCCGCGTCGAACGGCACGGCCAGCACCACCACGTCCGCCGACCCGACCGCGTCCGGCACGGCGGGTTCCACGTCGGCCCCCGCCACCCGCTCGGCCAGTGCCTTCGCGAGGGTGCCGGCCTTCGCGGGATCCGTGCCGATCAGCCGGACCGTGTGTCCGCCCGCCAGGGCCCGGGTGGCGATACCGCCCGCCATGTTGCCTGTGCCCACGATGAAGACCCGCATGAGGAGCCCCTTCCGTGTGGGGTGGGAGCACACTCCGGCCGAACCAGGATAAAACGGCGCGGCCGACCTCGCTGTTCTCCCACCCCGGCCCCTTGGTGGCGGGCCGCACCGGATAGCGTGGTGATCATGCGGGGCTGGAGGACACGGTCGGCGTCACCGGCGGACGTCGAGGCGCTGGCCGAGCTGCGCGCCGTCGTGCTGCGGGCCGATCTGGAGCGGCTCGGGCGGTACGACCCGCAGCGCGTCCGGCAACGGCTGCGGGACGGGTTCGACGCCGACCGCACCTCGGTGATCGAGGTGGACGGCGCCTTCGCCGGGTGTGTGGCGCTGCGACCGGCCGAGGACGCGTTCTGGCTGGAGCACTTCTACCTGGCTCCGGAGCTCCAGGGGGCCGGGATCGGCTCGGGAGTCCTGGCCGAGCTGCTGGCGCGGTGCGACCGCGACGGGGCCCGGGTCCGGCTGAACGTCCTGCGGGGCAGTGCGGCCCGGCGGCTGTACGAGCGGCACGGGTTCACCGTCGAGGCCGAGGACCCGGTGGACGTCTTCATGGTGCGCACGCCGTCCCGGTGAGGCCGGGGTCGAGGCGGCCGTCCGGCGGTGCATAGGGAAAACCCTCGAATGACCTCCGTGTGGCTGACATGTGCGGGTCAAAACTGGAATCCTCGCGGAGCACACGCTTCCCCCAGGGCGTGTCCACGGACCACGGACCGCGTACCGCGGTCCCGGATCCCGGTTCCCGCACAGCTCAGCTCGTCCCGGACAGCACATCCGGCTGTCCGGGTCCCTCACCGGCCGCGACCCGGCGGCCGTAGCAGGAGGAGTACGAGTGAGACGTCTTCCCCACAGACGCGCCACGGTCGGGGCCGCCCTGGTCTCCACCGCGGCCTTCCTCGCCGTCGGCATCCAGTCGGTCCCGGCGAACGCGCAGCCCGCCGAGCCCCACCCCAGTCCCCTGCGCACCGGCGGCCTGGAGGCCAGGCTCACCCCCGCCCAGCACGGCGCGCTGCTCAAGAGCGCCCGGCAGGGGACCGCCGCGACCGCCCGCACCATCGGACTCGGCGCCAAGGAGAAACTGGTCGTCAAGGACGTCGTGAAGGACAACGACGGCACCCTGCACACCCGTTACGAGCGCACCTACGACGGCCTCCCCGTCCTCGGCGGCGACCTGGTCGTGCACACCCCGCCGGCCTCCCTCGCGGCCGGCACGGTGAGCACCACCTTCAACAACGGGCACGCCATCAAGGTCGCCTCCGTCAGCCCGACCGTCACCAAGGCGGCGGCCGCCACCAAGGCGCTCAGGACCGCCAGGGCCCTCGACGCCACCGAGGCCACCACCGACAGCGCCCGCAAGGTGATCTGGGCCGGAACCGGCATCCCGAGGCTCGCCTGGGAGACCGTGGTCGGCGGCTTCCAGGACGACGGCACGCCCAGCCAGCTGCACGTCATCACGGACGCGACGACCGGCAAGGAGCTGTACCGCTACCAGGCCGTCAAGTCCGGCACCGGCAACACCCAGTACAGCGGCACGGTGTCCCTGTCGACCACGCTGTCCGGTTCGACGTACCAGCTGTACGACACCACGCGCGGCGGCCACAAGACGTACAACCTCAACAACGCCACGTCGGGCACCGGCACGCTGATGACCGACTCCGACGACGTCTGGGGCACCGGCTCGGGCTCCAACACCCAGACCGCAGGCGCCGACGCCGCCTACGGAGCCCAGGAGACCTGGGACTTCTACAAGAACACCTTCGGGCGCAGCGGCATCAAGAACGACGGCACCGCCGCCTACTCCCGCGTCCACTACAGCAGCAACTACGTCAACGCCTTCTGGGACGACAGCTGCTTCTGCATGACGTACGGCGACGGTACCGGCGGCACCCACGCCCTGACCTCGCTGGACGTGGCCGGCCACGAGATGAGCCACGGTGTCACCTCGAACACCGCCGGTCTCGACTACACCGGCGAGTCCGGCGGGTTGAACGAGGCGACCTCCGACATCTTCGGAACCGGCGTGGAGTTCTACGCCAACAACGCCTCCGACCCGGGCGACTACCTCATCGGCGAGAAGATCGACATCAACGGCGACGGCACGCCGCTGCGGTACATGGACAAGCCGAGCAAGGACGGTTCGTCGGCCGACAGCTGGTACTCCGGGGTCGGCAACCTCGACGTGCACTACTCGTCGGGTCCGGCGAACCACATGTTCTACCTGCTCTCCGAGGGCAGCGGCACCAAGACCATCAACGGCGTCACCTACACCAGCACCACCTCCGACGGCGTCGCCGTCGCCGGTATCGGCCGGGCCGCGGCCCTGCAGATCTGGTACAAGGCGCTGACGTCGTACATGACGTCCAGCACCACCTACGCGGGTGCCCGCACCGCCGCCCTGAACGCGGCCGCCGCCCTGTACGGCGCCGGCTCCACCCAGTACGCCGGGGTGGGCAACGCGTTCGCCGGCATCAACGTCGGCAGCCACATCACCGTGCCCACCTCGGGCGTCACGGTCACCAACCCGGGCAGCCAGTCCTCGACCGTGGGCACCGCGGTGAGCCTGCAGATATCGGCGAGCAGCACCAACAGCGGCTCACTGACCTACGCGGCGACCGGACTGCCCCCCGGCCTGTCGATCAGCAGCTCCACCGGTGCCGTCTCCGGTACGCCCACCACCGCGGGCACCTACAGCACCACCGTCACCGCGACCGACTCCACCGGCGCCTCCGGTTCGGCCTCCTTCACCTGGACCGTCAGCACCAGCGGC
>NZ_JBVHFU010000021.1:0-134458 GCF_055562175.1 Streptomyces sp. NPDC020958
TGAGTTCTCAAGGAACGGTCGCTTCCTTTGTACTCACCCTCTCGGGCTTTCCTCCGGGCTTCCCTTCGGTCTTGCGTTTCCGACTCTATCAGATCCTTTCGGCGTCCGATTCCCGGTCGGCGGGATTGTCTGAGGTTTTCCGGCTCTCGCCGGTCGGCCTTTCGACATTCACTACATTAGCCGATTCCCGCCGGGACTCATAATCGAGTTCCGCGAGTTCGAATTCGAGCATGCGGGCATGCCAAATTCGCCCCCGCCAAGGGGAGTCGTAGGTAGTGGGTGGCCGCTTCCGGCTGCTGGCGATTGCCGTACCCGGGTCAAGCGGCTCGGGATACATTACGCACCTCCCAGGGACGCGTCAACTTGAGCGGCGCCGGGGTACATGGGCCCGATAGGGGCTGACCGTCGCGTCGTTGGCGATCCAGAAGCGCCAGGGATGGACCTCTCCGTCGCCTCCCTCGCCGGCGACTCCCGTGCGCGGACCGTTCCGTACCTGGTCGGAGGGGACGGGAGTGCCGGTCAGCATCCGCAGCGGTGTCTCGCCGGAGGCGCACGCGTCCGTGCCGTCCAGGGCGCGGGTGACGTCCAGGGCAGTGGCCAGGCGGGCCGGACCTTTGGCCAGTTCCCTGTCGTACCGGGCCGAGAGTCGACGTTTGCGCGCGAGCTCGGCGCCTTCGACGACTTCGCCGGCGCGGAGCAGGACCGCGCTCGCCCTGCCCTCCGGACCGCAGACGAGGTTCATGCAGAACCACATGCCGTAGGTGAAGTACACGTACACATGTCCGGGCGGACCGAACATCACCTCGTTACGGGGGGTGCGGCCACGGTAGGCGTGCGACCCCGGGTCGTTCGGGCCGTCGTACGCCTCCACCTCAGTGAGGCGCACCGCGATCGGTCCGTCCGGGGTGGTGCGGACGAGGGTGCGGCCGAGGAGGTCGGGGGCGACGTCCAGTACAGGGCGGTCGAAGAAGCTCCTGGGGAGTGGCATACGGTCCGGGGGCGTGATCATGGCGTCCGAGCCTAGTCCAGGCCGCGGACCCCAAGGGGTGGTCAAGGAATCGTCTGCTTGCCAGGGTGTGCGCCGGAACCGGTCGCGGCCGGATCGCGTTTGTAGGGGTCAAAGGTCCGTACGTAAAGGGAGAGTCATGGGCTTCAAGAAGCTGCTCGCGAGCCTGGGGGCCGGCGGGGCGTCCGTCGAGACGGTGCTCATCGAGAGCAACGTCGTACCGGGTGGCGTCGTCCAGGGCGAGGTGCGGATCCAGGGCGGGTCGGTGAACCAGGAGATCCAGGGGCTGTCCGTGGGTCTGCGGGCCCGGGTCGAGGTGGAGCACGGCGACGAGGAGTTCAAGCAGGACATCGACTTCGCGAAGGTGCGGCTCGGTGGCGCCTTCGAGCTTCAGGCGGGTGCGGTGCACGCGGTGCCGTTCGGGCTGGAAATTCCCTGGGAGACGCCCGTCACGATGATCGACGGGCAGGCCCTGCGCGGGATGCACATCGGCGTGACGACCGAGCTGGAGATCGCGCGGGCGGTCGACTCGGGCGACCTGGACCCGATCGACGTGCACCCGCTTCCGGCGCAGAAGGCGATCCTGGACGCCTTCATCCGGCTGGGCTTCCGGTTCAAGAACGCGGACCTGGAGAAGGGGCACATCCGGGGGACGCGGCAGACGCTCCCCTTCTACCAGGAGGTCGAGTTCCACCCGCCGTCGCAGTACCGGGGGCTGAACCAGGTGGAGCTGAGCTTCGTGGCGGACGCGTACGCCATGGACGTCGTCCTCGAAATGGACAAGAAGCCGGGGCTGTTCAGCGAGGGCAGCGACACCTTCAGGTCGTTCCAGGTGGGTCTGAACGACTTCCACGGGACCGACTGGGCGGCTTATCTCAACCAGTGGCTGTCCGAGGTCGGCAGCAAGCGCAACTGGTTCTAGGCTCGGGAACCACGGATTCCATCATCGATCAGCATCGACCGTATCGATCAGGAGGTACCGAGGTGACCGAGCTGAAGCGGCGGCCTCTCCCCCATGACTTCCACCCGCCCGTCCCGTCGTTCACGGTGACGAGCGCGGACGTCGAGGAAGGGGCGACGCTCAAGGACGCTCAGGTCTACGCGAAGGGCAACACCTCGCCGCAGCTGCGGTGGGAGGGCTTCCCGGCCGGGACCAAGAGCTTCGCCGTGACCTGCTACGACCCGGACGCGCCGACGGGCAGCGGGTTCTGGCACTGGACCGTGTTCGACATCCCGGCCTCGGTGACCGAGCTGCCCGCGGGTGCCGGCAGCGGCAAGTTCGAGGGACTGCCCGAGGGCGCGGTGCACGTCCGCAACGACTACGGGTCGAAGGACTTCGGCGGCGCCGCGCCGCCGCCCGGGGACGGACCGCACCGGTACGTCTTCACGGTGTACGCGGTGGACCAGGAGAAGCTGGGTCCGGATGCCGACGCGTCTCCCGCCGTCGTCGGGTTCAACCTGCGGTTCCACGCGATCGCGCGGGCGCAGCTGATCGGCGAGTACGAGGTCCCCGCCGAGGGCTGACCCGGCTCGCGAAATCAGTCGAGCGTTCATTGAACGTTTGCCCGCCTCTGGTCTTGGAAGTGATCAGAGGCGGGCAGTTTTTATTGCGTTGTCCATCTCGGCGCGCCCGTCCAGAGTTGATCCAAGCCCGCCGGGGGTGGGCACGGTGCACATGGGAGGTGGGCTGGATGCGTGACACGCTGGTTCTGAACGCCAGCTTCGAGCCGCTGTCCACGGTGACTTTGAATCGCGCCGTCGTCCTGGTGCTCCAGGACAAGGCCGTCGTCGAGCAGGCCCACCCCGAACTGCGTATGCGCGGTGCGGACGTGGACATACCCGCGCCTCGGGTGATCAGGCTCTGCCGGTACGTACGGGTGCCGTTCCGGAGACGGGCGCCCTGGTCACGGCGGGGGGTGCTGATCAGGGACCGGCACAGATGCGCGTACTGCGGCCGGCGGGCGACGACCGTGGACCACGTGGTGCCGCGGGCGCAGGGCGGGGGCGACTCGTGGCTGAACACGGTGGCGTCGTGCGCGGAGGACAATCATCGCAAGGCGGACCGGACGCCGGAGCAGGCGGGGATGCCGTTGCTGCACAAGCCGTTCGAGCCTTCGCCGCAGGACGCGATGCTGCTGGCTCTGGGGGCCGAGGATTTGGCGGCGTTGCCTGAGTGGCTTTCGGGGGACGTGGCCGCCGCCTAGAGGGCAGTTCCCCGCGCCCCCAGGAAGAGGGTGGGCGCGGGGAACGTTTGTTTTCAGTGGCCCTTAGTCGATGTTCGGCTTTTCGCGGCGTTCCTGGGCCGGGATGCTGCCGCCGCCGTTCGAACCTCCGCCCAGGGGGCCGAAGTTGCCCATCGCGCCCGACAGGCCCTTGAGGGCGTCGCCGATCTCGCTGGGGACGATCCAGAGCTTGTTGGCGTCGCCTTCGGCGATCTTCGGGAGCATCTGGAGGTACTGGTAGGAGAGGAGCTTCTGGTCCGGGTCGCCGGCGTGGATCGCCTCGAAGACGGTGCGAACCGCCTGGGCCTCACCCTCCGCGCGGAGGGCCGCCGCCTTGGCCTCACCCTCGGCGCGCAGGATCTGGGACTGCTTCTCGCCCTCGGCGGTGAGGATGGCTGCCTGGCGGGTGCCTTCCGCGGTGAGGATCGCGGCGCGCTTGTCACGGTCGGCACGCATCTGCTTCTCCATCGAGTCCTGGATGGAGGTCGGCGGTTCGATCGCCTTGAGCTCGACGCGGTTGACGCGGATGCCCCACTTGCCGGTGGCCTCGTCGAGGACGCCGCGCAGGGCCGCGTTGATCTCCTCGCGGGAGGTCAGGGTGCGCTCCAGGTCCATGCCGCCGATGATGTTGCGGAGCGTGGTGACGGTCAGCTGCTCGATGGCCTGGATGTAGCTGGCGACCTCGTAGGTGGCCGCGCGGGCGTCGGTGACCTGGTAGTAGATGACCGTGTCGATGTTCACGACCAGGTTGTCCTGGGTGATCACCGGCTGCGGCGGGAACGGTACGACCTGTTCACGCAGGTCGATGCGGTTGCGGATGGTGTCTATGAACGGGACCACGATGTTGAGTCCGGCGTTCAGCGTCCGCGTGTAGCGGCCGAAGCGCTCCACGATGGCGGCGCTCGCCTGCGGGATGACTTGGATCGTCTTGATCAAGGCGATGAAGACCAACACCACCAGAATGACCAGGACGATGATGACCGGTTCCATCGTCGCTCCCCGTACCCTTCTCCGCCTCGGCGCTTCGGCAGATCTTATGGCTGTTGAAGATCTTGCTGGACGAGTCTGACAGACGCACGCACAACTCGGGGACTCTTCTGTTCAGTTGAGTCTTTCGAGGTCAGATGACAATCGCCGTGGCCCCCTCGATCTCCACGACGTCCACTTCCTGGCCGACTTCGTAGGCGCGGTCCGGGTGGAGGGAGCGGGCCGACCAGATCTCGCCGGCGAGCTTGATCCGTCCGTCCGCGCCGTCGACGCGTTCGAGGACGACGGCTTGCCTGCCCTTCAAGGCGTCGACGCCGGTGGCGAGTCCGGGGCGCTGGAGGGCGTGCCGGTTCGCGATGGGCCGTACGACGGCGATGAGGGCGACGGAGACGACGACGAAGACGAGTACCTGGAGCACGACGCCCGCGCCGAGTCCGGCGGTGCCTGCGGCGGCGACGGCGCCCACCGCGAACATGCCGAACTCCGGCATCGCGGTCACCACGAGCGGGATGCCGAGTGCGGCCGCGACGACGAGCCACCACACCCACGCGTCGATGTTGTTCACCTAGTCATGGTAGGGCCGGGGGTGCCCAACCGACAGGGTGCTTTGCGGCGTCAACGCCCGTCAGGACAGCGGCAGTCCACGGGCGGTCCAGCGGTCGCCGTGCTGTTCGACGACGAGCGGGAGGCCGAAGCAGCGGGAGAGGTTGCGGGAGGTGAGCTCGAGTTCCAGCGGGCCGGCGGCGAGGACCTTGCCCTGGCGGATCATCAGGACGTGGGTGAAGCCGGGGGCGATCTCCTCGACATGGTGGGTGACCATGATCATGGAGGGGGCGATCGGGTCGCGGGCGAGCCGGCCGAGGCGGCGGACCAGGTCCTCGCGGCCGCCGAGGTCGAGGCCGGCGGCGGGCTCGTCGAGGAGAAGCAGTTCGGGGTCGGTCATCAGGGCGCGGGCGATGAGGGTGCGCTTGCGCTCGCCCTCGGAGAGGGTGCCGAACTTCCGGTCGACGTAGTCGGTCATGCCGAGGCGGTCGAGGAAGGCGCGGGCGCGCTGCTCGTCGACCTCGTCGTACTCCTCCTGCCAGTGGGCGGTCATGCCGTAGGCGGCGGTGAGGACGGTCTCCAGGACGGTCTGGCGCTTGGGGAGCTTCTCGGCCATCGCGATGCCGGCCATGCCGATGCGCGGGCGCAGGTCGAAGACGTCGACGCGGCCGAGGGTGTCGCCGAGGACGGTGGCGGTGCCCTTGCTGGGGAAGAGGTAGCTGGAGGCGATGTTCAGGAGGGTGGTCTTGCCGGCACCGTTGGGACCGAGGATGACCCAGCGCTCGCCCTCCTTGACCGACCAGGAGACCTGGTCCACCAGAGCCCGGCCCTCACGGACCACGGATACGTCCTGAAGCTCCAGAACATCGCTCATGAGCGCGTTGTCTCCCCTTGCAGTGTGGCCGGTCTCGGCTGTCGCGTACGCCTGTGGCTCGGGCGGCGGCGCCGATGGGCGCAGCCCTTATGAAATCTACGCCACGCGTGCGGCGCTCCATTCCATCGGTCCGGTCCTTAGGGTGGGGGCATGCTCTCGGAACCGCGTTCAGGACGCCTCGCCGCTTGGGGAAATGCCCTTTTGGCCGGACTTGTCTCTCCTGATGACGCCGTGCTCGCCATCGTCGGCGAGGACGCGGTGCACCGGGTGGAGGGGCTGCCCGGCGAGTCCGCTCCGGTCGGGCTCACCCTCGCGCTGGGGCGGCTGCGGGCGCTCGGGGTGACCGCGCTGCGGGTGGCGCTGCCCGCGCCGGGGCATCCGCTGGGGCTGAGCGGGCCGCCGGAGTTCAACGCGCGGGCGCTGGAGGCGGAGGAGGCGGTGATCTGTCACGGTGCCGCGTTCGGCCTGGTGCCCGAGGTGTCCGAGGCCGGGCCCGCCGGTGATGTGCATGTCGAGGTGGTCTGGCAGGTGCTGCCGGTGCGGGAGGCGCCGCCGGCCGACGTGCCGTCGCTCGGCGAGGCGGAGCGGGAGCTGGCGGAGGCGCTGCGGGACGCGACCGAGGTGCTGTCGAAGCTGGACGTCGCCGGGTCGGGGCCGGTGGCGGAGGCGGCGATCGACGCGTACCGGGCACGCGCGGAGCGTGGCCGGGAGGTGCTGGCGCCGGGGTATCCGCCGCGGGCCGTGCGGGTACTGGAGCTCGCGCAGCGGGTGGGGCTGCTGGTCTCGCTGGCGTACGAGAACGGGCACGGGGGCGCGGCGAGCGCCTCGGAGATGGCGGCGCGCCAAGCCGCGCTGCGGCCGGTGGAGCGGACGGCCCGGCGGGCTCTGGTCGCGGCGTACGACTCCGTGCTGGAGGAGCGTGAGCGGGGGCGCTAGACGGAGGCGCTGGGCGGAGGCGCTGGGCGGAGGCGCTGGGCGGTCTGGGGGCGGTCGCCCCCAGACCCCCGCGGCCTACTTGTTGGTGGCGTGGTTGCCGAACGCCGGGTTGAGGAGTCCGATCACGTTGACGGAGAGACCGCTTGCGTTGACCGGGACGTCGACCGGGACCTCGATGGTGTTGCCGGAGATGACACCCGGGGAGTTCAGGGCCGCGCCGTTGGCGGTGGAGTCGGCGAAGGCGGCACCGGCGGAGGCGCCCGCTGCGATACCGGCGACGGTCATGGCGACGGCGGCCTTCTTGGCGATGTTCATGGGAAGGGTTCCTCCTGGGTGTGCGTTGCCGACCCGGCCGTGGGTCGTGCCTGATCAACGCCTGCGGGGTCCCCGGTGGTACGGACCGGGGTCCGTGACTGCCCGTTCGGATCATTGGGCGTACAACCCGCCGGGCCTATGAGCGACTGGGCCTACGACCCGGTGGGCCCACGATCGGCTCTCGGGAAAAGCCGACCGGTCTTCCGGGGTGCCCGGAAGACCGGAGGTCGATGCCGCGGTGCGGCGCGGTCTCAGTGGTTGAGGCCGAGGTTGCCGAAGGCGGGGTTCAGCACGCCGATGACGTTCACGCTGTTGCCGACGACGTTGACGGGGACGTGCACCGGGGCCTGGATGACGTTGCCGGAGACGACGCCCGGAGAGCCCTGGGCCCGGCCGTCGGCGTGGGCACCGCCGGTGTGGGCGGAGGCCATGCCCGCGCCCGCGGCCGCGATCCCGCCGGCCACCATCGTCACGGCCGCTGCCTTCTTCAGGTTCTTCACTTCTTGAGCCTCCTTGGCGATCGCCACGGCGGTCGCCGCGGCACGCACTGAAGAACGGCGGCGGCCGGGACAGGATGCGCCGTCCGGGTGACATTCCCACGACGGTATGAATCTCAGCCCGGAAGGCGACCCGCCGGGTTGCCGTCGGTGAAGCGTTGCGGAGGGCGTTTCAGCCGGTCACGCCATGGCGAACGGCCCACAGCGCGGCCTGGGTGCGGTCGGCGAGGTCGAGTTTCATCAGGATGTTCGAGACGTGTGTCTTGACGGTCTTCTCGGACAGCACCAGGGCCCGGGCTATCTCGCGGTTGGAGCGGCCGTCGGCGATCAGCCCGAGCACCTCGCGCTCCCGCTCGGTGAGCGAGCCGCCCCGGCCCTGGCCGGAGTTGGCCTCCTCCTGGGAGAGCAGCGCGCCGGCCACCTCGGGCTGGAGCAGGACGTGCCCGGCGTGCACCGAGCGGATGGCGGTGGCGAGCGCGTCGGGATCGACGTCCTTGTAGACGTATCCGGCGGCGCCGGCCCGCAGGGCCGGGACCACCGTGCGCTGTTCGGTGAAGCTGGTGACGATCAGCACGCGCGCGGGGTTGTCGAGTTCGCGGAGCCTGCGCAGGGCGCCCACCCCGTCGAGGCCGGGCATCTTGACGTCCATGAGGACGACGTCGGGGCTCAGTTCCTGCGCACGCTCGACCCCTTCGGCGCCGTCGGCCGCCTCGCCCACGACCTCGATGTCGTCCTGCACCTCCAGGAAGGTGCGTAGGCCCCGGCGGACGACCTGGTGGTCGTCGACCAGGAGCACCCTGATTGCGTCAGCCACCGGGGACCTCCAGCTCGATCGTGGTGCCCTTGCCGGGCGCCGATGCCACGGTCAGCGTGCCGCCGACGCTGTCGGCGCGGTCCCGCATGGAGACCAGGCCGAGGTGGCGTCCGGCACGGCGGGTGAGGTGCGGGTCGAAGCCGCCGCCGTCGTCCGTGACCCGCAGCACGGCGCCACCGCCGCGCCGGTTCACGGTCACGTCGACCTGCTCCGCCCCGGAGTGCCGCAGGGCGTTGTGCAGGGCTTCCTGGGCCACCCGGAGCAGGGCCTCCTCCTGCGCGGCGGGCAGTGCGCGGAAGCCGCTGCTGGCGAAGGTCACGCGCGCGGTGTGGGCGCGGTCGAGGACCTGGACCTGGGTGCGCAGGGTGGCGAGCAGACCGTCCTCGTCGAGGGCCGCGGGGCGCAACTCGACGACCGCCGCGCGCAGTTCGTCGGCGGCCTCGGCGGCGAGCGCGGCCACCTGCTGCAGTTCGCCCTTGGCCCGGCGCGGATCGCGGTCGACCAGGGCGGCGGCCGCCTGGGCGGTGAGGCGCAGCGAGAACAGCTTCTGGCTGACGGCGTCGTGCAGTTCGTGGGCGAGCCGGGAGCGTTCCTCGGCGATGGTCAGTTCGCGGCTGCGCTCGTAGAGGCGGGCGTTGGTGAGGGCGATGGCCGCGTGCTGGGCGAGGATGGAGAGGAGTTCCTCGTCCTCGGCGGTGAAGCCGCAGCCTCCCTCGGGTTTCTCGCAGTTCTTGTTCGCGAGGAACAGCGCGCCGATCACCTCGTCGCCGTCGCGGACCGGCAGTCCCAGGAAGTCGGACATCTCGGGGTGGGCCGAGGGCCAGCCCTCGAAGCGGGGGTCCCTGCGGACGTCCGCCAGCCGCTCGACCTTCGCCTCGCGGAGCATCGCGGCGAGGATGCCGTGCTGGCGCGGGAGCGGGCCGATGGCCTTCCACTGGGCGTCGGTGACGCCGTCGACGACGAACTGGGCGAAGCCCCCGTGGTCGTCGGGGACCCCGAGGGCGGCGTACTGGGCGTCGAGCAGTTCGCGGGCGGAGGCGACGATCGTCTTGAGGACGTCGCGCACCTCGAGATGCCTGCTCATGGCCAGCAGCGCGGAGCTCACCGCGGCGAGGCCGGACCGGGGACCGTGACTCATGCCCTCACGGTACCGGCGGGGTCCGACACCGGGGATCGGACGCCGGGAGCAGCGTCCGGGCCGCTGGGCGTAGGTCCTGGGTCCCAGAGAAGTCGACGACAGGCTTAGGGCCCTGGGGCCCCTACCGGTGGCTTAGTCCGAAGGACCCCGCCGGACTGCGGCCCGCGCCCGAGGCGGCCGGGGCGGCCCCGTTCCTACGGTGAGGGGCACCGCCGATCAGGGCGGACGGAGCCGAGGGGACGGTTGTCATGCCGGTAGCGATCATCACGGGGGCCTCGAAGGGGCTGGGGCGGGCGCTGGCCGAGGTGCTGGCCGCGCGGGGCTGGGACCTGGTGCTCGACGCCAGGGGTACGCAGGCCCTGAAGGCTGCGGCGGAGGCCGTGGCGGGGCCGGGCAGGCGGGTGACGGCGCTGCCCGGGGACGTCACGGACGCCGGGCACCGGGCCGAGCTGGTGGCCGCCGCGCGGGGGCTGGGCGGTCTGGATCTGCTGGTGAGCAATGCCAGCGCGCTGGGCGCCGAGCCGCTGGTGCGTCTCGGTGAGCTGCCCCTGGCGGGGCTGCGCCGGGCGCTGGAGGTGAATGTGGTGGCCGCGCTGGGCCTGGTCCAGGAGGCGCTGCCGCTGCTGCGGGAGTCGGCGGTGGGGGCGGTGATCGCGGTCAGCTCGGACGCGGGCTCCGAGGCGTACGAGACCTGGGGCGGTTACGGCGCCTCGAAGGCGGCCCTGGACCAGCTGGCGGCCGTGCTCGGCGTGGAGGAGCCGGGGCTGCGGGTGTGGGCCGTGGATCCCGGGGACATGGCGACGGACCTGTACTCGGCGGCCGTACCGGACGACGACGATCCGCGGCCGGCGCCGGAGTCGGTCGTACCGGCGTTCCTGCGGCTGCTCGACGAGCGGCCGGTCAGTGGCCGGTACGGGGCGCCGGCCCTGGTGGAGGGGCGATGACGACGGTGGTGCGGGTGCCGCCGGAGCTGTCCGCGCGGGTACCGGCCGAACAGCGCGGGCCGGGGCTCGACCGCGACGCGGTCCGGCTGCTGGTGTCGCGGGGGACGGCGGTGTCGCATCACGGTTTCGCCGAGCTGCCGGGGCTGCTGCGGGCCGGGGACCTGCTGGTGGTGAACACCTCTCCGACGTTGGCGGCGGCGGTGGACGGGCGCGTCGGACACGCGCGCGTGGTGGTGCACTTCTCCGCGCGCGGGGACGCCGCGCACGGGGCCGGGCGGTGGGCGGTCGAGCTCCGGGAGCCGGACGGGAACGGCACGACACGCGCGCGTGCGGGTACGCGCGCGGGCAGTGAGGTGCTGCTGCCGGGCGGTGGGCTGCTGGTCCTGGAGGAGCCGCTGAGCCCGCGGGGCGAGCGGCTGTGGTGGGCGCGGGCGACGGCGGAGGTGTCAGAGGTGCTGAGGGAGTACGGGCGGCCCGTCCGGTACTCCTACACGGAGCGGGACCAGCCGTTGTCCGTGTACCAGACTGTGTTCGCGCTGCCGTCGGACGACGGGGCGGGGAGTGCGGAGATGCCGAGTGCGGCCCGGCCCTTCACCGCGCGGCTGGTGGCGGAGCTGGTGAGCCGCGGGGTGCAGTTCGCGCCGATCACGCTGCATACGGGGGTGTCGTCGCCGGAGGCGCACGAACCGCCGTACGCGGAACGTTACGCCGTGCCCGCGGCCTCGGCGCGGCTGATCAACGCGGCCAGGGCGGCCGAAGGGCGGGTGATCGCGGTGGGGACGACGGCCGTGCGGGCCGTGGAGTCGGCTGCCGGGGCGGGCGGGGTGGTGCGGGCGGCCGAGGGGTGGGCGGAACTCGTCGTCACGCCGGAGCGCGGCGTGCGGGTGGTGGACGGGCTGCTGACCGGGCTGCACGAGCCGGAGGCCTCGCATCTGCTGATGCTGGAGGCGGTGGCGGGGCGGGCCGCGGTCGACCGCAGCTACGCGGAGGCGCTGCGCGGGCTCTACCTCTGGCACGAGTTCGGGGACGTGCACCTCATCCTCCCGGAGGAGGGGCCTCACACAGAGCATTGCGACAGCAACTCTTTGTGAAAAAGCCGGGGGAGCGATGTGAGGCCGCACATAGGGCGCACATCACGTACGAACGGACATAGGAGATAAACAGCCCCCACGCGAACGGGACAGACGACCCAGTCTGTCCCGTTTTGCCCTTCCGGCCCCTACTACTCGGGGTCGTACGTCACACCTTTGCCTCGGCATTTTGCGGCCGCTAAGAATGGCTGCCGTCGCTCAGCACCGCGGATTCCCCCCGCGGTGTTCGTGCAGGAGGAGCCGGTCTCCCCCGCGGACAACGAGCGACCTCCGCGCTATTCGAAGAGGTCCACTGCCATGCCGAAGAACACGCACAGTCCCACGCTCACCAAGCACCACAAGATCGCGCTCGCCGGTATCGCCACGCTCGGCGCCGCCTCCATCGCCTTCTCCGCCGTGCCCAGCAGCGCGGACACGGTCGTGACCGGCTCCCCCGCCGCCACGGCCCAGGCGGCGGTCTACGGCACCCAGCAGATCAAGGACGTCAAGGGCGCGGTCACCGACCAGGGCGCGCTTCAGGCCGTCAAGCTCGACGCGATCGCCGCGAGGAAGGCGGCCGCCGCCCACGCCCTGGACGTCGCCCGCGCGAAGCAGGCCGCCGCCCAGGCGAAGGTCCGGGCCGCCGCCCAGCAGGCCGCCCAGGCGCGCACCGCCGAGCAGGCGGCGAACCGGTCCGCCGCGCGCCCGCAGGTCCAGCAGGCCGCCGCGAAGACCTACAGCAACAACCTCGACGGCTGGATCCGCCAGGCCCTCGACATCATGAGGGCCAAGGGCATCCCGGGCTCCTACAGCGGCCTGCACCGCAACATCATGCGGGAGTCCTCCGGCAACCCGATGGCCATCAACAACTGGGACATCAACGCCATCAACGGCATCCCCTCCAAGGGCCTGCTGCAGGTGATCCCGCCGACCTTCAGCGCCTACCACGTCGCCGGCACGTCCTGGGACATCTACAACCCGGTCGCCAACATCACCGCCGCCGCCAACTACGCGGCGCACCGGTACGGCTCGATCGACAACGTCAACAGCGCGTACTGAGGCAGGCGCGGACCTCGGCACCGACGCGCCGAAGGGCGGCACCCCACTGCGGGGTGCCGCCCTTCGGCGTCGTACGCGAGGTGCTACTTGCGCATGACCTCGGGCTCGTGGCGGCGCAGGAAGCGGGCCACCAGGAAGCCGCAGAGCACACCGAGGACGATCAGCACCGCCATGTCCATGCTCCAGGCGCCCGCCGTGTGCGCCCACAGCGGGTCCTTGCTGGTCGGGTCGTCGGTGTTGGGCGCGATGTTGTTGAAGTCCAGCGTGGCGCCGGCGGCGCCCACCGCCCAGCGGGACGGCATCAGGAACGAGAGCTGGTTGGCGCCGACCGCGCCGTTCAGGGTGAACAGGCAGCCGGTGAAGACGACCTGGATGATCGCGAACATCACCAGCAGCGGCATGGTCTTCTCGGACGTCTTCACCAGCGAGGAGATGACCAGGCCGAACATCATCGAGGTGAAGCCGAGCCCCATGATCGGGATGCACAGCTCGAACAGGACGGAGTGGCCGAGGACCACACCCTCGTCCGGGATGGTGCGGCTGGAGAAGCCGATCAGGCCCACCATCAGGCCCTGCAGCACGGTGATCACACCGAGCACGACCACCTTGGACATCAGGTACGCCGACCGGGACAGGCCGACCGCGCGCTCCCGCTCGTAGATGACCCGTTCCTTGATCAGCTCACGTACGGAGTTCGCGGCGCCCGCGAAACAGGCGCCGACCGCGAGGATCAGCAGGACCGTGGTCGCCGTGCCGTTGGGCACGGGGATGCCGGTCTTGTGGTTGACCGGGTTCACCAGCAGGGTCTTGTCGCTGTCGATCAGCAGGCTGACCGCGCCGAGCACCGCGGGCAGGATCACCGTCAGCGCCAGGAAGCCCTTGTCCGAGGCGATGACCGCCGTGTACCGCCGTACCAGGGTCAGCAGCTGCGAACCCCAGCTCTGCGGCTTCTTCGGCTTCATCACCTGCATCGGCGGCGTCTGTACGGTCCCCGGGGCGCTGGCGTCGATGTCGGCGGCGTACATCTGGTAGTGCTGGGACCCCTTCCAGCGTCCCGCCCAGTCGTAGTCGCGGTAGTTCTCGAAGGCGGAGAAGACGTCGGCCCAGGTGTCGTAGCCGAAGAAGTTCAGCGCCTCCTCGGGCGGGCCGAAGTAGGCGACCGAACCGCCCGGCGCCATCACCAGCAGCTTGTCGCACAGCGCCAGTTCGGCCACCGAGTGGGTGACGACGAGGACCGTGCGGCCGTCGTCGGCGAGACCGCGCAGCAGCTGCATGACATCGCGGTCCATACCCGGGTCGAGGCCCGAGGTGGGCTCGTCGAGGAAGATCAGCGACGGCTTGGTGAGCAGTTCCAGGGCGACCGAGACCCGCTTGCGCTGGCCGCCGGACAGGGCGGTGACCTTCTTGTCCTTGTGGATGTCGAGCTTCAGCTCGCGCAGCACCTCCTCGATGCGGTCGTCGCGCTCCTGGCCGGTGGTGTCGGCGGGGAAGCGCAGCTTGGCCGCGTACTTGAGGGCGCGCTTGACGGTCAGCTCCTTGTGCAGGATGTCGTCCTGCGGGACCAGACCGATGCGCTGGCGCAGCTCGGCGAACTGCTTGTACAGGTTGCGGTTGTCGTACAGCACCTCGCCCTCGTCGGCGGGGCGGTAGCCGGTGAGCGCCTTGAGCAGGGTGGACTTGCCGGATCCCGACGGGCCGATGACCGCGATCAGGGACTTCTCCGGGACGCCGAAGGAGACGTCCTTGAGGATCTGCTTGCCGCCGTCGACCGTGACGGTCAGGCGCCGTGCGGAGAAGGAGACCTCGCCGGTGTCGACGAACTCCTCCAGCCGGTCGCCGACGACCCGGAAGGTGGAGTGGCCGACGCCGACGATGTCGTGCGGGCCGAGCAGAGCGCTCCCGCCCTTGGCGATCGGCTGGCCGTTGACGTACGTGCCGTTGTGGGAGCCGAGGTCGCGGATCTCCATGCGGCCGTCGGGCGTGGAGTGGAACTCGGCGTGGTGGCGCGAGACCTGGAGGTCGGACACCACCAACTCGTTCTCCAGGGCACGGCCGATGCGCATCACCCGGCCGATGGAGAACTGGTGGAACGTGGTCGGGCTGCGGTCGCCGTAGACCGGCGGCGCCCCCGCGCCACCACCGGAGGCCATGGCCGGGGCGCCCTGCTGCTGCGGGATCGCCGACGGGGCCTGCTGCCAGCCCTGTTGCGGAGCCTGCTGCTGCGCAGCCGATGGCTGGGACCAGCCGGGACCGCCCGCCCCCTGGGCCGCGTACGGCTGCGCGGTCCCCGGTGCGACCTGCGGTGCGGCCTGCTGCTGGAGACGCGGCGCGGCGGCCGTGGCGCCGGAGAGGTTCAGGCGCGGTCCGTCGTTCGCGTTGCCGAGGTGCACGGCCGAGCCCGGGCCGATCTCCATGCGCTGGATCCGCCGGCTCTGCACGAAGGTGCCGTTGGTGCTGCCGTGGTCCTCGATGCCCCAACTGCGGCCGTCGAAGCTGATCGTGGCGTGCCGCCAGGAGACCCTGGCGTCGTCGAACACGATGTCCCCCTGCGGATCACGTCCGAGGGTGTAGGTCCTGGACGGATCGAGCGTCCAGGTACGTCCGTTTGATTCCAGTACGAGTTCCGGCACGCCAAGCCCCATGAGTAGTCCCCCGAGTTACCCCCATCACAGGGAGTCTAGGGATGTCGAACATCGTCGGGAACTATTTCAGGCTCGGCCCTCTGACCGAAAGTCGGGCCTTGCGGAGAGCTCGCACGAGCGCTTCGACTCTTTCCGTTGACGGGGTTGAAACCGGGCCGGAGAGTGGTAATTCACGCGAGGGGGACAAGCGCGACGGCGCGGCCCCGGGCGTTCGCGGATCGGGGGGTCTGCCATGGGTTCTGGCACATCGGGCACGTCTGGCACGTCGGGCGCGTCGGGCACGCGTGGCACTTCCGGCACGGGAGCCGAGAGCGCGCGCCTCGGTGCCCGGCTGCCCTGGGTCGACATCCTGCTGTCCGCGATCGCGGCCGTGAGCTGGGCGTTGATCGGCATGGCGGGTACGGCCGCGCTCGGCCTGCATCTGCTGCGGGCCGACGCGGCGGGTTCACTCGGCCCCATGACAGCGGCGGTTGTGGCGCTCGGGGCGGGTGGTTCGGTCACGCCGACCGGTGATCTGTCCGCGTTCGGCCTGAAGGGCGCGGAGGCCACGACGGCCGTCGAGATCACGCCACTGGGTGTGAGCCTGGTCGGTGCGCTCCTCTTGTCATGGTTCTTCCTGCGGTCCCTGCGCGCGGCCGGGGCGGTCATCGCCCCCACCGAACTGCTGGCCCGCGCGGGCTCCTTGGTCGTGCTCTTCGTGGCGACGCTGGGCGGACTCGCGTGGGCCGGGCACTCGGTCGTGACCATCGACGGCGGTGCGCTCGGGCTGGGCGGGCTGACGGGGGCGGGCGGCGGAGGGGGAGGCGGTGGGGGTCTGAGGATTCCCGGCATCGGAGACGTCGGCGGGTTGCTCCCGGACCGCATCGGGGACCTCGTCAAGGCGAACGCGGCGGTCGGTTTCAGCGTGGACACCGGGGCCACCCTCGCCGGTGGCCTCGGCTGGTGCGCCGGCGTCCTGCTGATCGCCCTGCTGGCCTCGCGCCGCACTCCGCTGCCACCCCGCTGGCAGGCCGTGCACCGGGTGGTACGGCCGGCCGCCTCGGCGCTGGTGACGGTCCTGCTGCTGGCCGTGGCCGCGGGGTGGGCGGCGGCGGCCTGGGCGGCGCTCGGTGACGCGCACCCGGCGCGCATCGCGGGCGCGGCCCTGCTCGGCGCCCCCAACGGGGTCTGGCTCGGTATCCCGGTCGGTCTCCTCGTCCCCTTCGACGGCAGGGCGACGGGCGTCCTGACCACGTTCCTGCCCCACCCCCTGGACGAGCTGCTGACCTCGAAGTCCGGCCGCTCGGTGACCCTGGGGCACCTGGCCGGCCTGGACGGGCGGGTGTGGCTGCTGGGGGTCGCCGCGGCCCTGCTGATGCTGCTCGCGGGCGTGTTCACGGCGGTACGGACGCCGGTGGTGCCGGGAGCCGCGGCAGGCCGGGGGGTGGGCGCGGACCGGGGTGTGTTCGGTTTCGCCGGGCGGTGTGCCGTGCGGTTGGGGATCGCGACCGCGCTCACGCTGCCGCTGCTGGCCTGGCTGACGGACGTGTCGGTGAACGCCTCGCTGTCGGTGCTCGGCTTCGACGCGTTCGGTGCGGGCATCGAGCTGCACGGGCAGTCGGGCCTGGCGCTGCTCCTCGGGGCGGCCTGGGGCGCGGCAGCGGGGGCGGTAGGGGCGCTGCTGGCGTGGGTGACCGGCACGGCGGGGTCACGGGCGGCACCGGCGGCACTGGGTGACAGCGGAGGCGGGGCGGCGGCCGGCGGGGCGGCGTACGCGGTGGCAGGCGGGGCGCCGGGCAGGGCGGGCGGCGGAGCGGCGGGTCCGTACGCGCCGGGAAACCGGTACCGCCCGCCGAATCCCGACACCAACCCCTACCTCCGGGTGCCGGACGACCTACGGGAGCAGGGGCCCGACCACCGGGCTTGGCCCGACTGGGTACAGGAGCCTCGCGACCGGGGCCCGGACATGGGGGCCGCACCGGAGGCAGGGTCTCGTGGCCGGGGCCCGGGTGTCGGGGGCGCGCCAGGGGCAGGACCTGACGACCGGGGCCCGGACATGGGGGCCGCGCCGGAGGCAGGGGCTCGCGGCCGGGGCCCGGGTGTCGGGGGCGCGCCAGGGGCAGGACCTGACGACCGGGGATCGAACATGGGGGCCGCACCGGAGGCAGGGGCTCGCGGCCGGGGCCCGGGAGCGGGGGCCGGGTCAGGGGCAGGGGCTCGCGGCCGGGGCCCGGGAGCGGGGGCCGGGTCGCAGGTGGAGCCTCGCGGCTGGGGATCGGGCGCCGGGGGTGCGCCGGGGGGTGGGGGTGCGTGGGGGGCGCGTGGGCGTGGGCCTTACGAGCGGCCGGTGCCGAGGGAGCAGGAGCCCGGGTCCGGGGCGGCGCCGGTCGCTGGTCCGGGAGTACCGGGGGCGCCGGACTCGCCGTCCGCCGGCAGCCATCGGCCCCCGGAGGAGATCCGGGCCGGGAACGGCGGGGACCCCTCCGACGTACCGCCGGGTTCCGACGATGTGTACGGCGCCCCCACCATGGCCCAGCCGCTGGAGCCACGGCGACGCCGTCCGGGGCCGCGTCGGGGTGACGGGGCCCCGGACGGCCCGTACATCGGTCCGCCGCCCCCACCCCCACCACCGCCACCGCCCCCTCCACCGCCTCCGTCCGGGCGGCCCCGTCGATGAGACCGGCCGCCTCGCCGGGGCGGGTGACGTCCGCACCGGACCCGTCCCCGCGTCGAACCGTGCGTGAGGATGCGGCGGAATACGGTGCGAACCGCCCGCTGACGTCGCACGCACGTTCGCCCGTAGCCCGGAAGCAAAGCCTCCGACACCGGCCCGACACCTATTGTTCCGTGTCCGTCAGGCGGACCACCTGCGCCGCAGGCACTGCGTGCCGGTTACGGTGGTCACACCATGAGCGATCCGCAGACCTCCGAGGTCCCCACTCTCCTCGTCAAGATTTTCGGCAAGGACAGGCCGGGCATCACGGCCGGCCTCTTCGACACCCTTGCCGCGTACATGGTCGACGTGGTCGACATCGAGCAGGTCGTGACGCGAGGCCGCCTGGTGCTGTGCGCGCTGGTGACCCAGCCCCCGGCAGGGCTCGAGGGCGACCTCAGGGCGACCGTGCACAGCTGGGCCGAGTCGATGAAGATGCAGGCGGAGATCATCTCCGGGCGCGGCGACAACCGCCCGCGTGGTCTCGGCCGTTCCCTGGTCACCGTCCTCGGCCACCCCCTGACCGCCGAGTCGACGGCCGCCATCGCGGCCCGGATCGCCAAGACCGGCGGCAACATCGACCGTATCTTCCGGCTCGCCAAGTACCCGGTGACGGCGGTGGAGTTCGCGGTGTCCGGCGTGGCGACCGAGCCGCTGCGCACCGCCCTGGCCTCCGACGCGGCGGAGCTCGGCGTGGACGTCGCGGTCGTCTCGGCCGGTCTGCACCGGCGGGCTCAGCGGCTGGTCGTCATGGACGTCGACTCGACGCTCATCCAGGACGAGGTGATCGAACTCTTCGCCGCACACGCAGGCTGCGAGGACAAGGTCGCCGAGGTGACCGCGGCCGCGATGCGCGGCGAGCTGGACTTCGAGCAGTCGCTGCACGCGCGCGTGGCGCTGCTGAAGGGGCTGGACGAGTCGGTGGTGCAGAAGGTGCGCGCCGATGTGCGGCTGACGCCGGGAGCGCGGACCCTGATCCGCACGCTGAAGCGGCTCGGCTACCAAGTCGGGGTCGTCTCGGGCGGATTCACCCAGGTCACCGACGACCTGCGGGAGCGGCTGGGGCTGGACTTCGCCCAGGCCAACACCCTGGAGATCGTCGACGGAAAGCTGACCGGCCGGGTGACCGGCGAGATCGTGGACCGGGCGGGGAAGGCGCGGCTGCTGCGCCGGTTCGCGGCCGAGGCGGGCGTGCCGCTGTCGCAGACGGTGGCCATCGGTGACGGCGCCAACGACCTGGACATGCTGAACGCGGCGGGTCTCGGGGTCGCCTTCAACGCCAAGCCGGTGGTCCGCGAGGCCGCGCACACGGCGGTGAACTTCCCGTTCCTCGACACGGTCCTGTACCTGCTGGGCGTCACCCGTGAAGAGGTGGAGGCGGCGGACACCGTCGACGAGGGCTGAACCGCCGGCACACGGCCGCTGAGGGGCCCGGCGCCGAGGGGATCGGGCCGGGCCCTGGTCGTGCCGCGCGGCCGCCGTCCGTCGTACGGCGGCCGCGCGCCGGTCTCACTCGGAGGGCGCCCAGTAGTCCGTGAGCGTGGCCACGCCCGGTTCCAGGGCCTTCCAGGAGCCCTCGAACGTCACGACGGCGAAGGCGGCGGCGGGAAAGCCCCGGCGGTTCATCCGCTCGCGGGCGTCGCTCTCGGCCGTGCCCGCCAGGATCTCGGCCACGCCGTGCACGCCGGGGTTGTGACCGATGAGAATGACGTTCTGTACATCGTCGGGCACCTCGTTGAGTACGGCGACGAGCTCGCCCGGCGAGGCCTCGTACACCCGCTCCTCGTAGACGGTTTTCGGCCGGTGCGCGAGTTCGTGGACCGCGAGTTTCCAGGTCTCCCGGGTGCGCACGGAGGTGGAGCACAGGGCCAGGTCGAAGGTGATGCCGCTGTCCGCCAGCTTGCGTCCGGCGACGGCGGCGTCCGTACGGCCCCGGTCAGCGAGCGGTCGCTCGTGGTCGGTCACCTGTGGCCAGTCGGCTTTCGCATGGCGGAAGAGGACGATCCTGCGGGGTTCTGCGACGCTCATGACACCCAGCTTCGCATGAAACAGGCCATCGGGCGCAGGGAGTTGACATGCGGCTCCGCCCGGTCCGCGGGGCGGGGCGCGCTAGCGGGAGACCATGTGCTGGACGCGCTCGAAAAGGTGGGTGACGGCCGGGTCGCCGGTGGCCGCGTGGGCGTCCACCGGGTTCAGTATCAGCAGCAGCAGGGAGACGAAGGCGAGCGCGGGGAGGGCTAGCGCCCACCAGGGGAGCCGGATGTCGGCACTGCCCGGGGTCGCCGGGTGGGGCCGGGTGTGCGTTCGGGCCGGCATGATCGCCTCCGCTGGTCTCCGTGGGCCGGTGACCGCCTCTCGCGGCCACACCTCGAAACTACGGAATCCGGGGCCGCCGCCCCATCCGGTGACCCACCCACTTGACCCTGACCCTCACCCCCTAGGGGATGGGGGGCCAGCCCCACCCTCGGCCGCCCGTCGGCCGCCGGGGCGGTGGTCAGGGGGACGCGAGGGTCGCGATGACGGCGATGACGATGAAGATGGCGAAGAACGAGCCGAAGACGATCAGCATCTTCTTCTGACCGTTCTGGGGGTTCGGGTCGAGCACTGGCATGGGGCCAGTCTGGCACCTGCCGAAGGGGCGGACCCGGGCGGGGTGGCCGCAACCGCTTCTCGGCGTGTCGGCGCGAGCCGGGCGTCGAGAGGGCGAGGGGGGCCGTCAGCCGGTCGGGGCGGCCTCGTCCTCCACCGTGCGGTTGCGGCCCGCCAGCCAGCCGACGGCCATCTGCGGGACCATCAGCACGACCATGAGGAGGATCGGCACCCCCCAGCCGCCGCTGCTCTGGTACAGCACGCCCACCAGCAGCGGGCCGGGAATGGAGATGAGGTAGCCGGTGCTCTGGGCGAAGGCCGACAGCTGCGCGACGCCCGCGCCGGTCCTGGACCGCATCCCGACCATGGTGAGTGCCAGCGGGAAGGCGCAGTTCGAGACGCCGAGCAGCACCGCCCAGGCCCAGGCCCCGGCGGCGGGCGCGAGGTACAGGCCGGCGTATCCGGCGAGGCCGCAGACGCCGAGCGCGACCACGATCGGTCCCTGGTGCGGGAGCCGGGTGGCCACGCGCGGGATGACGAAGGCCAGCGGCACGCCCATCACCATGGTGACGGCCAGCAGCAGCCCGGCCGTGCTCGCGGGTACGCCCGCGTCCCGGAAGATCTGGGCCATCCAGCCCATCGTGACGTAGGCGGCGGTGGCCTGGAGCCCGAAGAACACGGCGAGTGCCCATGCGGTACGGCTGCGGGTGATCCGCAGGGCGGCCGGCTCCTGCTCCGCACGCGCGTGCGTGCCGCCCGTCGGGGCCGCCGGGCCCCGGTCCCGTACCAGCGGAACCCACGGCAGCACGGCTGCCGCGGCGAGCGCGGCCCAGACGGCGAGGCCGGTCCGCCAGTTGCCGCCCAGGGCGTCGGTCATGGGCACGGTCACCGCGGCGGCGATCGAGGTACCGGCGGCGAGGGCCATCGAGTACAGGCCGGTCATGGAGCCGACCCGGTCGGGGAACCAGCGCTTGACGATGACCGGCATCAGCACGTTGCTGACGGCGATGCCCATGAGCGCGAGCGCGCTGCCGACCAGGAATCCGGCCGTGCCCCCTGCGTACGGCCGGATCAGCAGGCCTGCCGTGATGGCCACCATGCCGGCGCAGACCACCGCCGCAGGCCCGAAGCGGCGGGCGAGGCGGGGGGCCATGACGCCGAAGACGGCGAAGCAGAGAGGGGGCACGGAGGTGAGCAGCCCGGCCACGCTGCCGCTCATGCCCAGCCCGTCGCGGACCTCTTCCAGGAGCGCGCCGAGGCTGGTGATGGCGGGCCGGAGGTTGAGGGCCGCCAGCAGGATGCCGACGACGAAGAGGCGGGTCGTCCACCCGCGTGCGGCCTGTCCGGCGCCCCGCTCGCGCGTCGCCGGACGGGCTGTCGTGGAGGTGGTCGCGGGTGTCGTCGTCCTGGAATTCTCGCCTGCCATGAGGCTCATCATAGAATCATAGGATGATTGGTTGTCCACCTCCGGGCGGGCCTGACCGCCCTCGCCCGGTCCTCGCGTGCGAAGGTGTGCCATGCCTCTGAGCCATCCGCGCCGGTCGGCGCTGTCCGAGCAGGTCATCGCCGAGCTGCGGAACCAGATCACCTCGGGCGAGTGGCCGGTGGGCTCGCGCATCCCCACCGAGCCGGAACTGGTCGAGCAGCTGGGAGTGGCCCGCAACACCGTCCGCGAGGCGGTGCGCGCGCTGGCGCACAACGGCCTGCTGGACATCCGCCAGGGCTCCGGCACGTACGTCGTGGCGACCAGCGAACTGGCGGGTGTGATGCACCGCCGGTTCGCCGACGCCGACCCCCGGCACATCGCGGAGCTGCGCGCCACGCTGGAGTCGACCGCGGCCCGGCTGGCCGCCGTACGGCGTTCCGACAAGGACCTCAGGCAGCTCGACGCCCTGCTGACGCGCCGCGAGCGGGCCTGGGAGTCGGGCGAGGCGGAGGACTTCGTGACGGCCGACGCGACCTTCCACCTCGCCGTGGTGGCCGCCTCGCACAACGACGTGATGACGGCGATGTACGCCGACCTGGGCGAGGTGCTGCGGGACTGGCTGCGCGCCGACGTCGGTGCCGAGCTGACGCCGGAGACGTACATGGATCACGCCCGGCTGGTCGAGGCGATCCGCGCGGGCGACGCGGACACGGCCGCGAAGGAGGCGGGCAGCTATCCGTTCCAGTGCCGTCCGGGCAGGCTCAGCCGACCTTCTGGTGACTGACCCAGGCCGCGCGGACGTCCTTCCAGCAGCGTCCGGAGAGCCGTACGGTCATCGCGGGCCCGGTGTCGGCCGGAGGGCTGTCGGTGTCGATGTCCCACCACTCGGCGCACTCGACGTGCAGCCGGATCCGGTCGGTGTCCACGTAGGGGTTGTGGCAGTAGGCGACCACATGGGAGCCGCGGACCGTCGTCCGGCAGGACGCGCCGAACGGCTGCGGGGCGGGCTCGTGACCGCTCGGCACGCGCGCGAGGGACGCGGCGTCGTACGGCAGGGCGAGCACCAGGACGAGGGCCGCGGTCACCGGGGACAGGCTGCGGGACAGGCGCACAAGGGGACCTCCTCGGCCGGGCTGGGGAGGGACATCGCGCGCTGGACGCGGGATCCGACGCCCTTCCAGGGTGCGCCGCCCCGGCCGCGGCGGCCCGGCCGGTGGGCCGAACGGGTGAGGCCCGCCTCCCCTGCCGGGGAGACGGGCCTCGGTGACGCTGCTTCCGGTCCGGCGTCAGGCGCCGATGGCGTGCAGACCGCCGTCCACGTGGATGATCTCGCCGGTGGTCTTCGGGAACCAGTCGCTCAGCAGGGCGACGATGCCCTTGCCGGCCGGCTCGGGGTCCTTGAGGTCCCACTCCAGGGGGGAGCGGTGGTCCCAGACCGCGGCCAGGTCGCTGAAGCCCGGGATGGACTTGGCGGCCATGGAGGCGAGCGGGCCGGCGGAGATGAGGTTGCAGCGGATGTTCTGCTTGCCCAGGTCGCGCGCGACGTAGCGGCTGGTCGCCTCCAGGGCGGCCTTCGCCGGGCCCATCCAGTCGTACTGCGGCCAGGCGTACTGCGCGTCGAAGGTGAGGCCGACGACCGAGCCGCCGTTCTGCATCAGCGGCAGGCAGGCCATGGTCAGCGACTTCAGGGAGTACGCCGAGACGTGCATGGCGGTGGCGACGGACTCGAACGGCGTGTTGAGGAAGTTGCCGCCGAGCGCGTCCTGCGGCGCGAAGCCGATGGAGTGGACGACGCCGTCGAGGCCGCCGAGCTCCTCGCCGACGAGGTCGGCCAGCCGGCCGAGGTGCTCGTCGTTGGTGACGTCGAGCTCGATGACCTTGGTGGGCTTGGGCAGCTTCTTGGCGATGCGCTCGGTCAGCGTGGGCCGCGGGAACGCGGTGAGGATGATCTCCGCGCCCTGCTCCTGGGCCAGCTTGGCCGCGTGGAAGGCGATGGAGGACTCCATCAGCACACCCGTGATCAGGATGCGCTTGCCCTCGAGAATTCCACTCATGGTGATCAGTGACCCATTCCCAGTCCGCCGTCAACAGGGATGACGGCTCCAGTGATGTACGAGGCGTCGTCCGAGGCCAGGAACCGCACCGTCGCGGCGACCTCCTCGGGCTGCGCGTACCGGCCCAGCGGCACCTGCGCCACGATGCCGGCCCGCTGCTCGTCGGTGAGCACCTTCGTCATGTCGGTGTCGACGAAGCCGGGCGCGACGACGTTGAAGGTGATGTTGCGCGAACCCAGCTCCCGGGCGAGGGAGCGCGCGAAGCCCACCAGGGCGGCCTTGGAGGCGGCGTAGTTGGCCTGGCCGGGGCCGCCGTAGAGGCCGACGACCGAGGAGATGAGGACGACGCGGCCCTTCTTGGCGCGCAGCATGCCGCGGTTGGCACGCTTGACCACGCGGAAGGTGCCGGTGAGGTTGGTGTCGATGACCGAGGTGAAGTCCTCCTCGGACATCCGCATCAGCAGCGTGTCCTTGGTGATGCCGGCATTGGCGATCAGGACCTCGACCGGGCCGTGCGCGTCCTCGATCTCCTTGTAGGCCTGCTCCACCTGCTCGGAGTCGGTGATGTCGCACTTGACGGCCAGGAAGCCGGCCGGCGGCTCACCCGAGCGGTACGTGATGGCCACCTTGTCGCCGGCGTCGGCGAAAGCACGGGCGATGGCGAGGCCGATGCCCCGGTTGCCTCCAGTGACGAGAACCGAGCGGCTCAACGGATCACCCTTTCGTTCGGTCTGACCACCCGCCCGAACAGCTGGATCACAGGTGGCTTCAGCGAAAACCTATCGGTCCCGCCATCGCCGCGGGCAAGCGGGCACCGACAGTGGCTGGGGAGTGTCGCTGTCGGGTTTCTACAGACGAAGGTGGGATCAGTCCGCCATCCCGGGAGCGTGGGCGGACAAGCCTTCCTTCCGTGCTGCGTCGAGCATCCGGCGGTCGTACGTCACGAACGCCGCCAACTCCGCCTCCACTGAGAGAGCGCTCGCCACATGGAGGGCGTCCAATGCACGCAGGCCGGGATCAACGCGGGTGGCGAGGTCACGGACCTCACGACCAAGAAGGATTTCCGTCACCCGCTCATCGAGATCGGCCAGAGCCCGTGGAAAACTGCCGGCCCGGTCCAGATGCCGCACCGTCTCCACGAAACCGATCGTGCAGGTGGCCAGCGTGGCCTGCGGGAAGCTCGTGAGGAACGATTCGAGCGCGGAGGCGTTCGCCCTGCCGGTCAGCAAGGTGATCAGCGCGGAGGAGTCCATGTAGATCACCGGTAGTAATCCTCACGCTCGGCGAGCAGGGACTCCAGCGGATCCGGCGCGTCGTCCGGGATGTCGTACCGAGGGAACTCGGCGAGGTCGCCCACGGTCGCCGCCTTGAGTTTGATCCTCCCGCGGGCAACGAGATGCGCGTACCGCTCCATGGGGCCGCCGCTCGGGACCAGTATTGCGATGACGTTGCCATGCCGGGTGACCTCAACGGTCTCCCCCTTCTCCACGCGGGCGAAGACGGCGCTCGGGTTATGAGAGAACTCTCGGACGGAGATGGCACTCATGACGGGCTCCCTAGAAACCGGGCAGACCTTGTACCTACATTGAAGCAATTGTACCCACAATCGCCCAGCCTTGCCTTCTCAGGCATTCACCCGGACGCGGGATTCCCGCAGCACTTCTCGTACTTGCGCCCCGAACCGCACCAACACGGCCCGTTGCGGGCCGGGGGCCAGTCGGTCGCCAGACGCCTGCGAGCCAGTTCGGCCGCATACCTGGACCAGGCGGCCGACAGGTCGGGGGACCCGCCCTTCTCGTCCACGTGTGCCTCCAGGCCGCTCACCGTGGCCCGGCCGACCGCCAGGTGCAGGGCGCCCTGGTCCGACAGCTCGCGCAGGGTGCGCTCGACCTGCCTCAGGTGGCCGGTGTGGTCGTCGCCGTATGCGGCGGCGACGCTCGGGTAGCACTCCAGGAGCTGCGCGAATTCCTCGGGCGGCCAGAACAGGACGCACGTCTTCAGCGGTCCTGTCGGCGCCCATGTCTCCTCGTCCGGTTCCCTCGCGAGCTCCTCGAACTCGGCCTCCAGCGTGTCGGGCCCTCCTTCGGCCAGCCGCTTCAGACGCAGCGGGTCGTGCAGTTCGTCCAGGGGGCGCACCCGGCCGACCACGGGCGCCGGACACCGGACAGCCCGGAGGGCAGGTCCTTGAAGAAGTCGAGGGGCTTGTCGAGGTTGCGCCACTCGACGGGGCGGGAGAGCCGGTCGCCGGTGCGGGTGGCCGGCCCGCTCACCACTCCGACATAGGTGTCGAAGCCGTCGGTGGAGAGCACGATGCCGCCCGGGCGCATCCGGTTGAGGAAGGCGTTCAGTTCGCGGGCGACGGCCTCGCGGCGGGTCGGCGCGGTCGCGGGGAGGGCCGCCTCGACGATTCCGCGGACGTCGGTCAGGTCGTGACCGCCGACCCCCAGGGGCAGCGAACCCCGCGTCGTGGGTGATCACGGACTGTTCGCGCCACGTCCCCCGGATGAGCGGTGTACCGCTGGTCGCGTCCTTTCCCCGAAGGATCCGCAGCTGCCGGGGCAGCTCGGGTTCGGCGTCGCCCGCCTCGGCAGGCTGGACGGCCGCCGTGATGGCGTCCCAGACGGGCATCCGAAGCTCGGGCAGAGCTCGTACGGTGTCGAGGCTGCTGCGGCCGGTGTCGAGCAGGCCCTCCTCGTCGAGCAGGGAACGCCAGAGGTCGCGCTCGTGTACTCGCGGCACAGTGGATGCAGCAGGCCGTCGTCGCACAGCGCGGCCACGGTCCTGCCGCTGCGGAAGGTGGGGTTCAGGGCGAGTTTCGTATCGGGCCAGCGGGTTTTCCGCTTCCGCTCGTCGTCCAGGTGACTCTCGATGTCCGGATCCCGCACGGCCACGAGCGGGCTCGTGAACGCCTCGTACTCGGCGATGAGGTCGTGGTGGACACCGAAGACGTCCATGGATCGGCAGGGCTCCCTCAGCTTTGTGCATCCGCTCGGTCGCATCGTGCCGACGAGCCGACCGCTCATCGGAAGACGAACCACGCAGCCTGTCTACTCCCGGCTTTCGCTCCTCTCCTCCCTTCTCCGCCCCGGAAATTTCCCGGGGAGCCCGTATCCGGGACATGATTCACTGCGTGTGACGGTCACCACAGAAGCACCTCAGCACCTCGAAAGGACTCCCACCCGTGCCCCATGAAATCGATCAGTCGTTTCTGGCACTTCCGCTGAGGGCCCTGGCCGACGCCGCGCTGGCACGCGCGCGTGCGCTCGGGGCCGAGCACGCGGACTTCCGGTTCGAGCGGGTGCGCAGCGCGTCCTGGCGGCTGCGGGACGCCAAGCCCGCCGGGTCCTCGGACACCACCGACCTCGGGTACGCGGTCCGGGTGGTGCACGGGGGCAGCTGGGGCTTCGCGTCCGGGGTGGACCTGAGCCTCGACGCCGCGGCCAGGGTCGCGTCACAGGCGGTGGCCATGGCGAAGCTGTCCGCCCAGGTGATCAGGGCGGCGGGGTCGGACGAGCGGGTCGAGCTGGCCGACGAGCCGGTGCACGAGGACCGGACGTGGATCTCGTCGTACGAGATCGACCCCTTCACCGTCCCGGACGAGGAGAAGACCGCGCTGCTCGCCCAGTGGAGCGCTCGGCTGCTGGCCGCCAAGGGCGTCGACCACGTCGACGCCTCGCTGCTCACCGTGCACGAGAACAAGTTCTACGCGGACACGGCGGGGACCGTCACCACCCAGCAGCGGGTGCGGCTGCATCCGGAGTTGACCGCCGTGTCCGTGGACGGGTCCAGTGGCGAGTTCGACTCGATGCGGACCGTCGCCCCGCCGGTCGGACGCGGCTGGGAGTACCTCACCGGCACCGGCTGGGACTGGGACGGCGAGCTGGAGCAGATCCCGGAGCTGCTCGCCGAGAAGATGCGGGCGCCGAGCGTCGAGGCGGGTCTTTACGACCTGGTGGTCGACCCGTCCAACCTGTGGCTGACCATCCACGAGTCGATCGGGCACGCCACCGAGCTGGACCGCGCGCTCGGCTACGAGGCCGCCTACGCCGGCACCTCCTTCGCCACCTTCGACCAGCTCGGCACGCTGAAGTACGGCTCCGAGCTGATGAACGTCACCGGTGACCGCACCGCCGAGCACGGCCTGGCGACCATCGGCTACGACGACGAGGGCGTCGAGGGCCAGTCCTGGGACCTGGTCAAGGACGGCACGCTCGTCGGCTACCAGCTGGACCGCAGGATCGCCAAGCTGACCGGTTTCGAGCGCTCCAACGGGTGCGCGTACGCCGACTCCCCCGGGCACGTGCCGGTGCAGCGCATGGCCAACGTGTCGCTGCGGCCGGACCCGGCCGGGCTGTCCACCGAGGACCTGATCGGCGGGGTCGACCGCGGGATCTACGTGGTGGGCGACCGTTCCTGGTCCATCGACATGCAGCGCTACAACTTCCAGTTCACCGGCCAGCGGTTCTTCAGGATCGAGAACGGGCGGATCACCGGTCAGCTGCGCGACGTCGCCTACCAGGCGACGACCACCGACTTCTGGGGCTCCATGGCGGCCGTCGGCGGCCCGCAGACGTACGTCCTCGGCGGCGCCTTCAACTGCGGCAAGGCCCAGCCGGGGCAGGTCGCCGCCGTCTCCCACGGCTGCCCCTCGGCCCTCTTCAGGGGCGTGAACATCCTCAACACCACGCAGGAGGCCGGTCGATGAACGTCAGTGCAGGGCTCGGCTGGGGGTCCGGGGGTTATCCCCCGGGAAAGCACATTCTCGACACCACGCAGGAGGCCGGTCGATGAGCGCCCGTAGCACCACCAAGCCGCACGAGATCGTCGAGCGCGCTCTCGAACTGTCCCGGGCCGACGGCTGCGTGGTCATCGCCGACGAGCACTCCAGCGCCAACCTGCGCTGGGCCGGCAACGCGCTCACCACGAACGGCGTCACGCGCGGGCGCTCGCTCACCGTCGTGGCGACCGTCGACGGCAAGGAGGGCACGGCCTCCGGTGTCGTGTCCCGGTCGGCCGTGACGGCGGACGACCTGGAGCCGCTGGTGCGGGCCGCGGAGGCCGCCGCACGCGGAGCCGGTCCCGCCGAGGACGCTCAGCCGCTGGTCACGGGCGTCCCGGAGGCACCGGACTTCACGGACGCGCCCGTCGAGACCTCCTCCGCCGTGTTCGCGGACTTCGCCCCGGCGCTCGGCGAGGCCTTCGCCCGCGCGCGTGCCGGGGGCCGGGAGCTGTACGGCTTCGCCAACCACGAGCTGGTGTCGACGTATGTGGGGACCTCGGCGGGGCTGCGGCTGCGGCACGACCAGCCGAACGGCACCCTCGAACTGAACGCCAAGTCACCGGACCGCACCCGGTCGGCCTGGGCCGGGCGGTCCACGCGGGACTTCAAGGACGTCGACCCGGGCGCGCTCGACGCGGAGCTGGCCGTACGGCTCGGCTGGGCGGAGCGGCGGGTGGAACTGCCTGCGGGCCGCTACGAGACGCTGCTGCCGCCGACCGCCGTCGCCGACCTGCTGATCTACCAGCTGTGGTCGGCGTCCGGGCGGGACGCGGCCGAGGGGCGGACGGTGTTCTCCAAGCCGGGCGGTGGCACCCGCGTCGGCGAGAAGCTCACCGACCTGCCGCTGAGCCTGCGCAGCGACCCGAACGAGCCGGGCCTGGAGTCCGCGCCCTTCGTCGTCGCGCACTCCTCCGGCGGCGACCAGTCCGTCTTCGACAACGGGCTGCCGGTCGGCCGCACCGAGTGGATCGCGAACGGCGAGCTGGCCCATCTGACCACCACCCGGCACACCGCGGGTCTCACCGGACTGCCGGTCGCGCCGGCGGGCGGAAACCTGATCCTGGACGGCGGGTCGGACCGCTCGCTGGAGGAGATGGTCGCGGACACCGGGCGCGGGCTGCTGCTGACCTGCCTCTGGTACATCCGCGAGGTCGACCCGGCGACGCTGCTGCTCACCGGCCTGACCCGGGACGGCGTGTACCTGGTGGAGAACGGCCAGGTCACCGGTCAGGTGAACAACTTCCGGTTCAACGAGTCACCGGTGGATCTGCTCGGGCGGGCCACGGAGGCCGGGCGCACCGAAAAGACGCTGCCGCGGGAGTGGGGCGACTGGTTCACTAGGGCTGCGATGCCCGCGCTGCGGGTGCCCGACTTCAATATGAGCTCTGTCAGCCAGGGCGTATAACCTCGTAGCCGGTGGTCGTGCGACCGCCCGAGAATCATCCAAGGAGATACGAGAACCGTGACGGACATCGTCGACGAGCTGAAGTGGCGGGGGCTGTTCTCCCTGTCCACTGACGAGGACGCTTTGCGCAAGGCGCTCGCGGACGGTCCCGTCACGTTCTATTGCGGTTTCGACCCGACCGCGCCGTCCTTGCACGTCGGGCACCTGGTGCAGGTGCTCACGGTGCGCCGGCTCCAGCAGGCGGGACACCGTCCGCTGGCGCTGGTGGGCGGGGCGACGGGTCTGATCGGCGACCCCCGCCCGACGGCCGAGCGCACGCTGAACGACCCGGAGACGGTCGCCGGCTGGGTCGGCAGGCTCCGCGCCCAGATCGAGCCGTTCCTGTCCTTCGAGGGTGAGAACGCGGCCGTCATGGTCAACAACCTCGACTGGACCGAGGGCCTGTCGGCGATCGAGTTCCTGCGGGACATCGGCAAGCACTTCCGTGTCAACAAGATGCTGACCAAGGACTCCGTGGCCCGCCGCCTGGAGTCCGATCAGGGCATCAGCTACACGGAGTTCAGCTACCAGATCCTCCAGGGCATGGACTTCCTCCAGCTGTTCCGGCGGTACGGCTGCACGCTGCAGCAGGGTGGCAGCGACCAGTGGGGCAACCTCACGGCCGGGCTGGACCTGATCCACCGCCTGGAGCCGGGTGCCGAGGTGCACGCGCTGGCGACGCCGCTGATGACGAAGGCGGACGGCACCAAGTTCGGCAAGACCGAGGGCGGCGCCGTCTGGCTCGACCCGGAGATGACGACGCCGTACGCGTTCTACCAGTTCTGGCTGAACGTGGACGACCGGGACGTCTCCACCTACCTGCGGATCCTGTCCTTCAAGTCCCGTGCGGAGCTGGAGGAGCTGGAGAAGCAGACCGAGGAGCGGCCGCAGGCGCGGGCCGCGCAGCGGGCGCTGGCCGAGGAGCTGACGACGCTGGTCCACGGGGCCGACCAGACGGCCGCGGTGATCGCCGCGTCCAAGGCGCTGTTCGGTCAGGGCGAGCTGGCGGAGCTGGACGAGCGGACGCTGGCGGCGGCGCTCTCCGAGGTGCCGCACGTCCAGGTGGCCGAGCTCGGTCCGGTGGTCGACCTGTTCGCCGAGGTCGGGCTGGTGGCAAGCAAGTCCGCCGCCCGCCGGACGGTGAAGGAGGGCGGTGCCTACGTGAACAACGTGAAGGTGACCGCCGAGGACGCGGTGCCCGCCGCGAACGAGCTGCTGCACGGACGGTGGCTGGTGCTGCGGCGGGGCAAGAAGAACCTGGCGGCCGTGGAGGTCGTGGGTGCGTAGCAGCCGTGGGGGTGCGGGTGTGGTGCCCGCGCCCCGACGGGGCTGTGAGACCGAGGTTCAGGTTCGGTACTTCCGCTTGCCCAGTGTCGCCATGTAGACCATGTCGCCCAGGGCCACGATGATGATCGCGGCGATGAGCTGGAAGAGGTGGCGGGTCCAGTCGATGCCCTTCGTCGACGCCACGCCGAAGGCGGCGGCGATCGCGTTGCCGGCGATCGCGCCCAGCATGCCGAAGATCGTCGTCAGCCAGATAGGGCTGTGCTGCTTGCCGGGGATGATCGCTTTCGCGATGAGGCCCAGCACGAAGCCCACGATGATCGCCCACAACCAGCCCATGGCTGCCTCCTCGTCCGGCTCGACGTGAGCATTACGACAAGTCTCGGGCCGGGCGCCGTACGGCGCATGTCGGTGCGTCCGTACGCGGTACGGCGCAGGGTGTTCACGCAGGCGGGTGGGCGACCCGGTCTCGAAGGCGGCGCAGGTGCGGCGTACCGTGGAAAGGGTCCCGACCCGGTTCCCCGAGCGGGTGCGGACGGGGTCAGGGCCGGGGAGAGTCCGATGCGGGCGGATGGTGGATTGTGACGCGGAAGCAGCGCGGCGACGGCAACGTCCAGGTGTTCCGGATCACCGGGGCCCGTACGGGCCTGGCCGAGGACGTGCGGGGCCGGCAGCGGAGGTACGTCATCTCGATGACGGTCCGCACCGTGTCCGTGATCCTCGCGGCCACGCTGTGGAACGTCGAACGGTACGTGGCCGTCGTGGCGTTGGTGCTCGGCGCGTTGCTCCCCTATGTCGCGGTCGTCATCGCCAACGCGGGACGGGAACGGCCGCCGTCGCTGCCGTCGACGTTCGGTGTCGCGCCCACCCGGCTGATGATCACGCAGCCGCGGGTGGAGGACCCTCCTGCACAAACGGTCCCGAAGGACGCGTCGGCGGACCCTCCGGCGGGGGTGCGAGGCGAGCGGCCGGAGTCGGTCTGAGCGGCGGGGACGCGACGCAAGCGGACGACGTCCCCCCACAAAGCTCAAGAAAAGCTCAGATCAATCATGCTGTTCCAGTGCCGGGCCGAGGGTGACCCATGACATACTTCGTACGCGCTCCGCATCCCCCGTCGGAGCGACGGACCGACGCCGGGCAGCTCCCCCCGTGGCTGCTCGGCGTCGCCTTGTTTTGCGGGGCTTTTTCTGTGAGACGAAGCAGTGAGTGACGCCATCTGTTCAGCGAAGGGCTGCCGGGCCGCCGCGGTGTGGGTGCTGGCCTGGAACAACCCGAAGATTCACACTCCCGAGCGGCGGAAGACCTGGCTCGCCTGCGAGGAGCACCGGGAGCATCTCGCGCAGTTCCTGGGGGTGCGGGGTTTCCTCAAGGACGTCGTGTCCCTGCGGGAGTGGGAGTCGGCCGAGCGGTAGCCGGCGCTAGCCACCGATCGCGGACATCGGCCGGTCCGGCTGGATGAACGAGGGGTCGTCCAAGCCCGCTCCCGCTTTCTTGCCCCACATGGCCAGCCGCCAGAGGCGGGCGATCTCCTCGTCCGGCGCGCCGGAGCGGAGGGCTCCGCGCAGGTCGGTCTCCTCGCGGGCGAACAGGCAGGTGCGTATCTGCCCGTCGGCCGTGAGGCGGGTGCGGTCGCAGGCCGCGCAGAACGGGCGGGTGACGGAGGCGATGACACCGACGCGGTGCGGGCCGCCGTCCACCAGCCACCGCTCCGCCGGGGCCGAGCCGCGGTCGTCCGTGCCCTCGGCTGCGAGGTCGAAGCGGGTGCGCAGCGAGGCGAGGATGTCGCCGGCCGTCACCATGCTGTCCCGCTTCCAGCCGTGCTGGGCGTCCAGCGGCATCTGCTCGATGAAGCGCAGTTCGTAGTCGTGGGCGACCGCCCAGGCCAGCAGGTCGGGGGCCTCGTCCTCGTTCAGCCCCGGCATCAGGACGGTGTTCACCTTGACCGGGGTGAGGCCCGCGTCGCGGGCCGCCCGCAGGCCGTCGAGGACGTCGCGGTGGCGGTCCCGGCGGGTGAGGGTCTTGAAGACGTCCGGACGGAGGGTGTCGAGCGAGACGTTCACCCGGTCGAGGCCGGCCGTCTTCAGGGCCGCGGCGGTCCGGCGCAGGCCGATGCCGTTGGTGGTCAGGGACATCCGGGGGCGGGGTGCCAGGGCGGCCACCCGCTCCACGATGCCGGTCAGCCCCGGGCGCAGCAGCGGCTCGCCACCGGTGAAGCGGACCTCCTCGATGCCCAGCAGCCGCACGGCGATGTCGATCAGCCGGACGATCTCGTCGTCGGTGAGCAGGTCGGGCTTGGCCAGCCACTGCAGTCCCTCCTCGGGCATGCAGTACGTGCAGCGCAGGTTGCAGCGGTCGGTCAGCGACACTCGCAGGTCGGTGGCCACCCGGCCGTAGGTGTCGACGAGCACGCGGGCCCCCTCCCTCGATCCAATCCGGTTCTCTGCCGTCATCTGTGAGCCTACGTGACGGCACTGACATCGGGAGGGGCCGGATCTCACGAGGTACGACGGGGCCGCGTCGTAGGACCCTACGATCCCGTCGGCGCGGCCGGTCGTACGAACCTCAGTGCGCTCCGGTGCCGGTGAGGGACCGCACCTCCAGCTCCGCGTACTTGGTGGCGTCCGGGGCCTCCTTGGACAGCAGGGTGCCCACCACGCCGAGCAGGAATCCGACCGGGATCGAGATGATGCCCGGGTTCTCCAGCGGGAACCAGTGGAAGTCGGCGTGCGGGAACATCGACGTCTCCTTGCCGGACACCACCGGCGAGAACAGCACCAGACCGACCGCGGTGACCAGGCCGCCGTAGATCGACCAGAGAGCCCCCGCGGTGGTGAACCTCTTCCAGAAGAGGCTGTAGAGGATGGTCGGCAGGTTGGCGGAGGCGGCGACCGCGAAGGCGAGGGCGACCAGGCCGGCGACGTTCAGGTCGCGGGCGAGGGCGCCGAGGACGATCGAGACCGCGCCGATGCCGACGGTGGCCCAGCGGGCCGCGCCCAGTTCCTGCTTCTCGGTGGCCTGCCCCTTCTTGATGACGTTGGCGTAGATGTCGTGGGCGAAGGAGGAGGACGAGGCGAGGGTCAGACCGGCGACCACGGCGAGGATCGTCGCGAAGGCCACCGCCGAGATGGTGGCCAGCAGGATGGCGCCCCAGTTGGAGTCGACACCGCCCAGGTGCAGGGCGAGCAGGGGGGCCGCGGTGTTTCCGGCCTTGTTGGAGGCGATGATCTCGTCCGGTTTGATCAGCGCGGCCGCGCCGAAGCCGAGGGCGAGGGTCATCAGGTAGAAGGCGCCGATCAGGCCGATCGCCCAGATGACGGACTTACGGGCGGCCTTCGCGGTGGGCACGGTGTAGAAGCGGATCAGGATGTGCGGCAGGCCCGCGGTGCCGAGGACCAGGGCGATGCCGAGGGAGAGGAAGTCCAGCTTGCTGGTGCCGGTGGCGCCGTACTTCAGGCCGGGCTCGAGGAAGGCGGAACCCTTGCCGCTGTTGTCGGCGGCCTTGCCGAGCAGGTCGGAGATGTTGAAGTGGAACTTGGCCAGAACCATGAAGGTCAGCAGCAGGGCGCCCGCGATGAGCAGCACGGCCTTGACCATCTGGACCCAGGTGGTGCCCTTCATACCGCCGATGGTGACGTAGACGATCATCAGGACGCCCACCAGGGCGACGATGCCGATCTTGCCGGCGTCGCTGGTGATGCCGAGGAGCAGGGAGACCAGGACGCCCGCGCCCGCCATCTGGGCCAGCAGGTAGAAGATCGACACGACGATGGTGGAGGTGCCGGCCGCGGTGCGGACCGGGCGCTGGCGCATGCGGTACGCCAGCACGTCGCCCATCGTGTAGCGGCCGGAGTTGCGCAGCGGTTCGGCGACCAGGAGCAGGGCGACGAGCCAGGCGACCAGGAAGCCGATGGAGTACAGGAAGCCGTCGTAGCCGAAGAGGGCGATGGCGCCGGCGATGCCGAGGAAGGACGCGGCGGACATGTAGTCGCCGGAGACGGCGAGGCCGTTCTGGAAGCCGGTGAACTGGCGGCCGCCCGCGTAGAAGTCCGCGGCGCCCTTGGTCTGGCGGCCGGCCCAGACGGTGATGACCAGGGTCGCGACGACGAACACCGCGAACAGGGTGATGATCAGCGCCCGGTGGTCACTGGCCTCGCCTGCGGCCAGCAGGGCGGTGTGCGGTGCGGGGCTCATGCGCCGCCCTCCGTCCTGGACCTGATGGCCTCGGCCGCGGGGTCGAGCCTGGTGGCCGCGTGCCGGGCGTACCACCAGGCGATGAGGAACGTGGTGAGGAACTGGGCGAGGCCGAGGACCAGGGCGACGTTGATGTTGCCGACGACCTTGGTGCCCATGAAGTCGCCCGCGTAGTTGGAGAGCAGGACGTACAGCAGGTACCAGGCGATGAAGGCGAAGGTCAGCGGGAAGGCGAAGGAGCGGTAGGAGTGCCGTAGTTCGGCGAACTCCGGACTCTGCTGCACCTGGGCGAACTCCTCGCCGGAGGGCCGGGTCTGCGCGTTCGAGGGCGGTGGTGTCTCGGTTGCCACGGAGTCTCCTCGCGAAACGGACATGCGGATTCTGACCTCATTCACTGCCCAAGGTCACGGCGCCACGCGTGGACGGGTTCAACCCGTGCCGGTTCTTTCCGAAGTCGATCGCGCGAAGGTCTTCGGTCATTGCTGGCCGGCGGGTGCGGAGGTTACCTTCGCCCTGCACCACGCGTCATGTACCTGCCCAATCGGCCCATCCGACTGCGTTCCAGCACGTCCGTTCCGCGACCGAACCGGAGGCTCATCCGCATGACTGTGTTCCAGCCGCGCCATCGCCGTGTCCTCGCCGTCCCGCTCGGCATGGCCCTGGCCACGGCCCTGGCCTTCCTGCCCGACGTCTCCGCGTCCGCGGCCGACACCGGTGGGACGACTTCCCTCGGCGCCGGCACCACGGACGCGACCTCTCTCAGTTATGTCGTCAACATCCGCCCCGGCCACGGAACCTCCGAGCGCGTCCAGCGGGCGATCGACCGGGCCGGCGGTTCGGTGGTGATCGCGTACGACGAGATCGGCGTCATCGTCGTCCACTCCTCGAACGCCGACTTCGCGAAGACCATCCGCAGGGTGCCGGGCGTGGACTCGGCAGGCGCCACGCGCAACGCCCCGCTGCCCGCCCAGTCGACCACCGACGTCGGCACCCCCGAGGTGCTCAGCTCCCAGCAGGTCGCGGCGGCGGACGCCAGGGCGACGGACGGGCAGGACCCGCTGGAGCCGCTGCAGTGGGACCTGCCCGCCATCAAGGCCGACAAGGCGCACGAGAAGACCCTGGGCAGTCCGAAGGTGACCGTCGCCGTCATCGACACCGGCGTCGACGACACCCACCCGGACATCGCCCCGAACTTCTCCGCCGCGCAGTCAACCAACTGCGTCTCGGGCAAGCCGGACACCACGTACGGCGCCTGGCGGCCCACTTCGACGGAGAGTCCGCACGGGACGCACGTGGCGGGCGAGATCGCGGGCGCGAAGAACGGGATAGGCATCACCGGTGTCGCGCCGGGCGTCAAGGTGGCGGGCATCAAGGTCGCCACCTCGCAGGGGTACTTCTACACGGAGGCGGTGGTGTGCGGCTTCGTGTGGGCGGCCGAGCACCACATCGACGTCACGAACAACAGCTATTACACCGACCCCTGGTACTTCAACTGCACCGATGACCCGGACCAGAGGGCACTCGTCGACGCCATCACCAGGGCCTCCCTGTTCGCGGAACGCAAGGGCACCGTCAACGTGGCCGCGGCAGGCAACGAGAGCTACGACCTGGCCTCCGACTCGATCACCGACCCGGTCTCGCCGAACGACGGCACCCCCGGCGACCGGGTGATCGACCCGCACAGGTGCTTCGACATCCCGACCCAGCTGCCGGGGGTGGTCACGGTCGCGGCGACCGGGGCGAAGGGCCTCAAGTCGTCCTTCTCCAACTACGGCCTCGGTGTCATCGACATCGCCGCCCCCGGCGGTGACTCGACGGCCTACCAGGCGCCGCCGCCCCCGGCCACCAGCGGCTCGATCCTGGGCCCGCTGCCGGGCGGCCGATGGGGCTACATGGCCGGTACGTCGATGGCGACCCCGCACGTCGTCGGTGTCGCCGCCTTGATCAAGTCGACCCATCCGCACGCCTCCCCCGCCCTGGTGAAGGCCCTGCTGTACGCCGAGGCGACGGCCACGCCGTGCACCGACCCGTACGACATCAACGGCGACGGCAAGGTCGACGCGGTGTGCGAGGGCTCCAAGAACCGCAACGGCTTCTACGGCTGGGGCATCGCCGACGCGCTGGCGGCGGTCAGCAGATGACCCTCATATATTGATTCGATCAATAATGCATAGTTCAGTCATGGATGAAGTCATGACTGCGATCAACTATGCATGGTCCGCGCTGGGCGGCGATCCCTCGCTGCCCGCGCGGGTGACGACCGTGGCGCGCGCGGGCACGCTGCCGGCCCGCCTTCCGGTACGGCAGCTCGCCCGCGGGTGTGTCGGCGCGTGCGCGCTGGCCGCCGCCGAACTGGGGGCACGGCGGACCGGGCGGGCCGAGGTGCCCGCGGTCCTGGTGGACGACGGGGCGGTGGCGGCGGCGTTCACCAGCGAGCGGCGACTGCTGGTCGACGGACGGGCCCCCGTGCCGTTCGCCCCGCTGTCACGGTTCTGGCGCACGGCCGACGGCTGGGTGCGCACGCATGCCAACTACCCGCACCACAGGGCCCGGCTGGGGGCGGCGCTGGGGCTGCCGGAGGACGCCTCGCCGCAGGAGGTCGCGGCGCGCATCGCCGAACGGCCCGCGGTGGCGGTGGAGGACGCGGCCCACGCCGTCGGCGGGCTCGCCGTGGCCCTGCGCTCGCCCGGCGAGTGGGCGGCACACGGACAGGCCGTCGAGGTGGCCGCGCGCCCGCTGGTCGAACGGGGCCGCCTGGACGGTGCGCCCGCGCGCGTGCTCGCGCCGCTCGACGCGGACGCCGCGCCGCTGCTGCCCGCGGCCGGGCTGCGGGTCCTGGACCTGACCCGGGTCCTCGCGGGACCGGTCGCGACCCGCACCCTGGGGCTGCTGGGGGCGGACGTGCTGCGCCTGGACGCGCCGTGGCTGCCCGAACTGGCCGACCAGCACGCCGACACCGGTTTCGGAAAACGCTCGGCGACACTCGACCTGAGCACGGACCGGGCGGTCTTCGAGGAGCTGCTGGCGTCGGCGGACGTCGTGGTCACCGGCTACCGGCCGGGCTCGCTGGACCGGTTCGGACTCACGCCCGAGGCGCTGGCGGCACGACGCCCCGGGCTGGTCGTGGCCCAGGTGTCGGCGTGGGGCGCGTACGGGCCGTGGGGCGGCCGGCGCGGCTTCGACAGCCTCGTGCAGGCCGCCACCGGCATCGCGGGGACCGAGGGCTCGGCCGACCGGCCCGGCGCCCTGCCCGCACAGGCGCTGGACCACGGCACCGGATACCTGCTGGCGGCGGGCGTGCTGCGCGCGCTGACCGAGCAGTCGTACGACGGCGGCAGCAGGTTCGTACGGCTGGCCCTGGCGCGCACCGCACGGTGGCTCACCACGGAGCTGGAGCCGGAACCGGAGGCCGGCGAGGCGGACGCGGGACCGGCGGCATGGCTCGCGGAGACGGACAGCGCGCTGGGCCGACTGCGGTACGCCCGGCCGCCGTTGTCCTTCACGGGTGGCCCTGTCGACTGGGCGCTGCGGCCGGTGCCGTGGGGTTCGGAACCGGCCCGCTGGGCATGACCGTCGTGGCCGGAAACGCACACATGGGTGGAATGCCGTTCCGGTAGCTGTTTTCCTTTACCTGCCCGGTTCTGTCATGGCTGGTGAAGACCTTGGGGTGACGTTGACACGCTCGACCACCGAGGCGGCCGCGGGCGGCTGCGCGGGACGTCCCGGGACCGGCCGGGCCGTCGTCTTCCTGGTCCTGGTGGCGGTGGCCGCGCTGGTGCCGCTGCTCGGGCCGTCGCTCGCGCTGCACGGCACCGGGGAGGCCGCGGCGCCCGGGGTGGGTGGTGTCGCGTTGCTGCGCGGGGTGTTGTTCGCGGCTCTGTGCGTGCCGCTCGGCGAGCTGTCGGTGGACCGGCTGGCGCGCCGGCTCCCGGACGCACCCGCCGAACGGCCGCGCAGCTGGGCGGTGTTCGCGGCCGTCGCCGGTTTCGCGGCGGCGCTGGGGCTCGCCTCGGTCGTGTCGACGGGCAACCTGGTGCCGCGCGCGCTCGCCGACGTCGACGTGGGCGGCCTGTACCGGTCGCGGGACGGCCGGTTGGCGCTGCTGGAGGTCAACGCCTTCCTGCTGGCCGGCCTGTCGGCCCGCTCGCGCCGCCCGGCGGCCCAGGTGTGGCCGCTGGCGGCGGTGGCCGTCGCGGAGGCGCTGCGGGCGCACCCGGCGCCCGAACACGACCCGTTGGCGGGTTCCGCGCTCACCCTGGTGCACCTGACGTGCGCGGCGCTGTGGGTGGGCGGGTTGCTGCACACGCTGCGCGTGCTGCGCCACCGGCGCGGCCGGGCGGCGGGGGCCGCCCTGCTCGGGCTCTACGCGCGCGTGGCGGCCGTACTGCTGGCGGCGATCACCGCGACGGGCGTGTGGAGTTCGCTGCGGCGGATGCCGGCGGGCACGATCCTGGACCAGCTGACGACGACGGCGTACGGGCGCACCCTGCTGGCGAAGGTGGTCCTCGTGGCCGTCGTCTGCGTGCTCGCGCTGTGGGCTCGGATCCGGCTGCGCCGGGCGGCCGACCCGCTGACCGCCTGCGTCCCCGCCCGGGCCGAGGTGGCCGTGCTCGGGACGGTGGTGGCGGTCTCGGGGGTGCTCACGGCGCTGCCGCTGCCGATCAGATGGACTTGATCGACAGCGCGCCCCTCGGCTCAGCCGTTCGTGACGAGCACCTTCAACGCGGTGCGCTCGTCCATCGCCTTGTAGCCGTCGGGAACGCCCTCGATGCCGACGGTCAGGTCGAAGACCGGCGACGGGTCGATGGTGCCGTCGAGGACGTCGGGCAGCAGGTCGGGGATGTAGGCGCGAACCGGGGCGACACCGCCGCGCAGGGCGATGTTCCGGTCGAACATGACGTCGAGGTCCAGGCCGGTGCCGCTGCCGTGCGGCACTCCGACGAAGCCGATCGCGCCGCCGGCCCGGGTGATGTCGACGGCCGTCCGCATGGACTGCTCGGTGCCGACGGCCTCGACGACGGCGTGCGCGCCCTGGCCGCGGGTGAGTTCGCGTACGGCCGCGACGGCCGCGTCCCCGCGTTCGGCGACGACGTCGGTGGCGCCGAAGCGGCGTGCGATGTCGGTGCGGACCTCGTGCCGGCCCAGCGCGATGATCCGCTCGGCGCCCAGCCGCCGTGCGGCCAGCACGGCGCACAGGCCGACCGCGCCGTCCCCGACGACGGCGACCGTGGCGCCGGGGCGGACGCCCGCGCCGAGGGCCGCGTGGTGACCGGTGCCGAGCACGTCGGAGAGGGTCAGCAGGGCGGACAGCAGGTGGTCGTCGGAGGCCGCCTCCTTGGGGAGCCGGACGAGGGTGCCGTCGGCGAAGGGGACCCGGACCGCCTCACCCTGGCCGCCGTCGTACCCCACGGCGCCCCAGAAGCCGCCGTGCTCGCAGGACGTGGTCAGGCCCTCGCGGCAGTAGTCGCAGACGCCGTCGGACCACATGAAGGGCGCGACCACGAGGTCCCCGCGCTTCACCGTGCCCACCTCGGAGCCGGTCTCCTCGATCACGCCGAGGAACTCGTGCCCGATGCGCTGTCCCGGCTGCCGGGCCGCCTCGCCGCGGTACGCCCACAGGTCGCTGCCGCAGATGCAGGCGCGCAGCACCCGTACGACGGCGTCGGTGGGCAGCTGCACCACGGGCTCGGGGACGTCCTCCACGCGCATGTCGTACGGGGCGTGGATGGTGGTGGCGCGCATGGCGAGGGTCCTTCTCGTGCGGTGGCGTGGGTGCGCTCAAGGGGTGGTCGAGCGCACTTCACCGTACGTCGTGGCCGGTGCGGGCCGCGCGTCGAGGGTGCCCTGTACCAGCAGGAACTGCGCCGCCGCATAGGTGAGCATGATCCAGAAGTCGGGGTTCGGCGGTTGTGGCCAGTGGGCGACACCGGTCGCGATGAGGGTGTCGGAGAGCATGAAGAGCGCACCGCCGAGCCCGGCGACCGGGCCGCACCGGGTGCCGGCGGCGTACGCCATGGCGGTGAGCAGGGTGCTGTAGCCGGCGACCGGGACCCGCAGAGCGGCGGGCAGGTCCGGCCACAGCAGGACAACCAGCGTGGCGAGGGCGGCGGCGTAGACGGGGGCGAGGCCTCGGGCACGCGCGCGGGGCGGCCCGAGGCGGCGGAAGAGGACGAGGTAGCAGACGTGTCCGGCGGCGAAACAGGCCATGCCGGCCATGAACGCGGGCTCGGCGCCGGAGAGCAGCAGGACGTCGCCGCCCCAGCCGCACAGCAGGGCGGCGACGAGCAGCCGCGGACCGCCCGCGCGGGCGGTGTACGCGGCGAGCAGGAGCATGAGGAGCGGTTTGGCGGCCAGGTGCCCGGCGCGCAGGCCGGCGGCCAGGCACCCGAGGTCGACGGCGACGGCGAGGACGAAGGCGGTGCGCAGCGGGCGGGTCGCTCTCACGCGGCCAGGGACTCCTCGGTCGGTGCCGCGGCGGGCGCCGGGGCCCAGCCCGGCCCCCGGAACACCCGTCCGGCCCGCTCCCGCCAACTGCGCGCGGCCTTCAGGTCCCTGCCGATGGCCAGGTATTCGTGCGTGGCCACCTTGATCGGATTGAACGTGTTGATGTTCTTGGTCAACCCGTACACAGGTCGTTCCACCTCGGGCACCCAGGACCCGAAGAGCCGGTCCCAGACGATGAGGATCCCGCCGAAGTTGCGGTCCAGGTAGCCGCCCTGGGAGGCGTGGTGGACCCGGTGGTGGGAGGGCGTGTTGAACACGAACTCGAACCACCGGGGCATCTTGTCGATGCGTTCGGTGTGGATCCAGAACTGGTAGACGAGGTTCGCGGAGGAGCAGAAGGCGAGCGCGGCCGGGTGCACGCCCGCGGCGACGAGCGGGACGTAGAACGGCCACACGGTCAGCGAGGTCCAGGGCTGGCGCAGCGCGGTGCTCAGGTTGAACTTCTTGCTGGAGTGGTGGACGACGTGGCAGGCCCACAGGATGCGGATGACGTGGTGGCCGCGGTGGGACCAGTAGTAGAGGAAGTCCTGGCCGAGCAGCATCAGGGGGACGGTCCACCACAGGACGGGAATCCGCAGCGGGGTGAGTTCGTACACCGCCGTGTAGACGGCGACGATCGGGATCTTCCAGACGAAGTCGAACACCAGCGATCCGAGCCCCATGCCGATGCTGGTGGCCGCGTCCCTGGTCTCGTACCCGGCGGCGTCGTCGTCGGGATGGATGCGGTAGCTGATCACCTCGATCACGGTGAGCAGCACGAAGGCGGGGATCGACCACAGCACGACATCGGGCAGGTTCGGCATGGAGGCACCGTAGAACCGCTGGTCGGCCGCGGCTAGACGTTGTTACCCACAAGTATCAGCGGCGGTACGCGCTTGCTTGTTGGCGGTCTTCGCCAATGGCGGGACTTTCGCAGCGCGCCCTACACGCCGGCCGCCCCCAGCAGGCTTCCCGCGGCGTAGGTGACCGCCATGGCCAGTGCGCCGCCCAGGACGTTGCGCAGGACCGCCGGGCCCACCGTCGCGGCGCCCAGGCGGGCGCTGGTCCAGCCGGTGAGGACGAGGGCCGCCAGCACCGAGCCCACCGTGACCGGGAGCCGCCAGCCGGAAGGCGGCAGGACGATCGCCAGCAGCGGGAGCAGGGCGCCCACCGTGAAGGCCAGGAAGCTGGCCAGCGCCGCATGCCAGGGGCTGGTGAGTTCGTCGGGGTCGATGCCCAGTTCCACGCGCGCGTGGGCCCTCAGCGCGTCGCGCTCGGTCAGCTGGACGGCTGCCTCACGGGCCACCTCCCGGGTCAGGCCGCGGCGCTCAAGCAGCTCGATCAGTTCCTCGAGTTCGGCCTCGGGCTGCTCCTTCAGCTCCCGCTTCTCCTGGGCGAGTGCGGCCAGTTCGGAGTCCCGCTGGGTGGACACCGACACGTACTCGCCCGCCGCCATCGACATGGATCCGGCGAGCAGACCCGCCAGGCCCGCCGTCAGCAGGGCGTTGCGGTCGGCCGTGGCGCCGGCGACACCGACGACGATGCCCGCCGTCGACACGATGCCGTCGTTCGCGCCCAGGACGGCCGCCCGCAGCCAGTTCAGCCGGGAGCCGAGCGCTCCCCCGTGGGCCTCGTTCTCGTGCACAGGTTCCGTCACAGCAGGGAGGATCGCATCCCGGGGCCCACGGGCGCCGTACCGACGTCACCAGACGCGTACCGAGGCGCCCCGTGCGAACACCGGGCTCGTGGCGTCCGCCGGCGGCGTCGGCAGCGGCTCGGCGAGCTCCGCCACCGTCGGTCCCACCTTCGCCGCGATCGGATCCAGGAGGTCCAGGTCGAAGCCGTAGACGCGGGCCGCGTTGCCGCCGAGCATCGCCGCCAGTTCCGCGCGCGGGACGCCGGCGAAGGCGAAGCGCAGGCCCTCACGGGTGTACGGGTACGTTCCCTCGTCGTGCGGGTAGTCGCTGCCCCACATGATCTTGTCGAGGCCGATGCGGTCGCGCAGCGGTACCTCGTGGGGGCGCATGAAGCTGGCGCCGACAAAGCAGTTGTCGTGCCACACCGAGGACGGCGGGTCGCCCATCGCGTCCGCCAGGCCGACCCCGAACTTCGACTCCGCGGTCGTCGTCTTCGCGGCCGCCAGCATGCGGCCGTGGTAGTAGTCCAGCATGGCCAGGACCCCGGGGATCCAGCCCGAGCCCTGTTCGGTGAGGACCAGCCGCAGGCCCGGATGACGGCGAAAGGCGCCGCCGAAGATCAGGTGCCACAGCGCCCGGTGCGAGAACCAGGTCGTCTCGACCATGAAGACCGCGCGGGCGGCGGGTTCGTCGCCGAGCGGCGGGGAGGCCGAACCCGCGTGGTGGTTGACGGGGACGCCGAGTTCCGCGCAGACGGCCCAGATCGGGTCGTACACGCGCGCGTGGAGTTCGGGAAGGCCCGAGCCGGGCGGGGTTCCGGGCAGCAGGAGTCCGCCTTTCAGGCCCGCCGTCACCGACCAGCGGATCTCCTTGACGGCCTCCTCCACGTCGTTCAGGAGGATCTGGAAGACACCCGCACGGCGGCCGGGCGCGTCCGCGCAGAAGTCGGCCAGCCAGCGGTTGTGGGCACGCAGGCCCGCCCAGCGCCGTTCGAACTCCGCCGCCGTCGGTGCGGGCGCCATCAGCGACCCGGACGGGAAGAACGGCGGAATGGTGTTCGGGAAGATCACCTCCGCGACGATCCCGTCCTGTTCCAGCTCCGCGAGCCGCCGCGCGGAGTTCCAGTTCCGGTCGGCGGAGTCGGCGAGCAGGTCCTCGTACGGGTTGACGTAGGTCGCCGCCCAGACGTCGAAGTCGTCATGGTGGCGCTTCTCCAGGTACGGCCGGTAGTCGAGGAGGTCGGCGCCCGCGTGGCAGTCGGCCGAGATCACCGTGTAGCGGTCCTGTCCGTTCATCGATCCGCTCCCAGCACAGGGAAGTCGTGGTCGGTCAGCCAGTGGCGGCCCACCTCGCGCGAGCGGGCCCAGGAGGCCTCCACCGCCGCCTGGTCGGCCTGCTGGCCGAGGTCGGCCGGGGTGGGGCCGATGCGGCGGGCCAGCGGGGTGAGGCGGTCCACGTCGAACCCGAAGGCCTCCGCCGCCGCGAGCCCCAGCATCCGGCGGGTCTCGGTCACCGGGATGTCGTGGAAGGTGCGGCGCAGCCACGCGCGCGTGTCGGGCCAGGTGCCCTCGGGGTGCGGGAAGTCGCTGCCCCAGAGGATGTTGTCGACGCCGATCTCGTAACGCTGGGCGAGTTCGCGGCGCTTGGTGTTGGTGGCGCAGACGAAGACCTGCCGGTCGAGGTACTCGTGCGGCGGGCGACCCAGCTCCTCGAAGGGGGAGAGCTTCTTGCCGCCGTGCGCGCCGAGGTAGAGGCGGTCCATGAACCACAGCAGGTTCGGCAGCCACCAGCAGCCCGACTCGGCGACGCCGAAGCGCAGGCCCGGATGGCGTTCGAAGACGCCGGACCAGAGCAGGAACCACAGCGGGCGGGCCGGCCACCAGGTCACCTCGCTCACGTAGATGCCGAGGTGGTCGCCGTACTCGTGGCGCGGGGCCGCGCCGGAGTGGGTGAGGACCGGCATCCCGCAGTCGGCGGCGGCCGCCCAGACGGGGTCGTAGCGGCGGTCGTGGTAGGGCTCCCGGTCCACCCACATGGAGGGGATCATCAGGGCGCCGAGGCCGGACTCCTTCGCGCGGTACACCTCCGCGACGACGCGCTCCGTCGGGGCCGTGACCGGCAGCAGGGCCACCCCGCAGTGCCGTTCCGGGTGCTCGGACACGAAGTCGGCCAGCCAGCGGTTGTGCGCCCGGGCACCCGCCATGCCCAGCTCCGGGTCCTGGTCGCCGGACAGACCGAGGCCCACACCGAAGGGCGCCGCCGTCCGGCTGTCGACCGCGTCGGCGTCCGGGAAGACGACCTCGGCGGCCACCCCGTCGCCGTCCAGCTCCTTCAGGCGCCGGCCGCTGTCCCAGCCCCCGCGCAGTCCCTCCTCGTTGTCCTGGAACCACTTGGCGGCGAACGCCTCGTTGCGGATGCCGAGCCGGGTCATCTCCTCCCGGCGGTGCTCCCGCCCGGCGAGGAACTCGTCGAAGTCACGGTGGAACCGCGCCTCCAGATAGGGCCGGTACTCCTCGGTGGGCAGCCCGGCGTGGCAGTCGGAGGAGATGATCAGATATGGGTCGTCGTAGGCGGTCACCACAGCCCCCTGTCAGTCCAGGACGAAGCTTTCGAGGTACGACGGGTTCGCCCGGTCCAGCATCGAGCGTGCCCGCGCCCGGATCTGGGCGTCGCTGTGCTCGCTGTCCGGCAGCAGCCAGAAGCGGTCCGCGCGGATGCCCGCCACGACGAACGCGGCGACCTCCTCGACGGGCGTGAACCGGACCTCCTTGCCCGCGGCGCGCATCGCCGCCTCCCACTGGTCGAGGCTGCGGTACGGCGTCCTGCGCGGGCGTTCCTTGGCCCAGCGGTCGGGCCGGTTGCGGTGCGACTCCCACAGGCCGGTGCGCAGCATGTGCGGTCCCGGGAAGAGCACCGAGGCACCCACCCGCGCGTGTTCCGCCCGGAGGTGGGCGTAGAGGGACTCGGTCATCGTGACGACGGCCGCCTTGGTGACGGCGTACACGGAGGCCGTCGGCAGCGGCGCGATCCCGCCGTCGCCGGACGACGTGTTGACCACATGACCGGGTTGACCCGACTTGATCATCCTGGGGAGGAACGCCTGTACACCGTGGAAGACACCCCACACGTTGACTTCGAACGCCCACTTCCAGTCGTTCGGTTCGTGCTCCCACATGCGGCCCTCGGCGCCCGAGCCGACCCCGGCGTTGTTGCACAGCACGTGCACCGCGCCGAACGTGTCGTAGGCCGACCCGGCCAGTTCCAGGACCTGTTCGCGCACGCCGACGTCGACCACGCGCGCGTGCACGTCCGCGCCCTCGGCACGCAGGCCGTCGGCGGCCTTCTCCAGGGCGGCGGCCTCCACGTCGGCGAGGACCACCTTCAGCCCCTCGGCGGCGAACCGCCGGGCCATCGCGAGGCCGAGGCCGCTCGCCGCGCCGGTGACGACGGCGACCTGTCCGGCACGCAGTTCCATCAGTTCCCGCTCCCTTCCGGCGGTGCGTCATGGATCTGACGGGGGTCGTCGTAGCGCTGGTGGACGTAGGGCAACAGGGCCTGCGCGTCGACCCGTTCGACGACCCGGCCGCGCTGGTCGCTGGTCTTCTCGCCCAGGGTGATGTCGAGCAGCCGCAGCACCGGGAGGTCGGCCACCGGGTCGTACCCCGACTCGCGCAGGACCACCTCGCCCCGCACCCGCTCCAGCCGGCGGACCTTCTCCTCACGGAGGCAGTGCACCAGGACGGGATCGCCGTCGAAGCCGGAACCGTCCACCGCAGGGAGGAACTTGAAGTAGAAGTCGGTCCTCGGGGCGGGCTCCGGCAGCGGGAGCGGGCCGTCGACCGTGCCGCGCACCTCGACGAAGGCGACACCGTGGCGGGCGAGGGCGGCGCGAACGGCGGAGCCCTCGCGCTCGACGGTGACCTCGCCGAGCTTCTTGGGCTCACCGAAGACCTCGCGGCCGCCGGTGAGGGCCCGCTCGTGGGTCATCGGCATGACCAGCGGGTACCACCCCTCGACCGTGCCGTGGGCGGCGGCCACCGCGAACGAGCCCGCGCCGAGCGGGTATCCGGGCAGTTCGACCTTGCTGACGGTGACCCGGGCCAGGGGCCGGCCGGTGGGCTTGAGCGGGGGCGGCAGCACCGCGGCGACCGCGTCCGGGTCGGTCTCCCAGACGGCCACCACCCCGGTGGACCAGACGTCCGGGAGTCTCGTGGTGCGCGTGGCCGTGATCTCCGCCTCGGTCCGAGCGCCGTACCGTACGCGTGCCATCCGCCGTACCGCCCTTCCGTCGGCGACCTTCTGCGCCGGGCGGGGTGCACGCTTGCACCGGGCGGCGAAAAGGTCCATAGCCACGCGACGGGCAATCAGGACATCGTCCACAACCGCATGACGGGCAATCCGGACAAAGGTCCGCAGTCGTGCGACGGGAGGTCAGGACTTTCGAACGGACGGGTACGGCGGGCGACCTGACGGCCTGGACTGTCGGCGGGGGCCCGTATCCTCAATGACCATGCTCGAAGACCGTACGACCGCAGTGTCCCCCGGCATCCCGTGGCCGACCGCGTATCCCAAGGGGTACGCGGTCGTCGACGTGGAGACCACCGGACTGGCGCGGGACGACCGGATCATCTCCGCGGCCGTCTACCGGCTGGACGAGCGCGGCGAGGTCGAGGACCACTGGTACACGCTGGTCAACCCCGAGCGCGATCCGGGTCCGGTGTGGATCCACGGCCTGACGAGCGAGGTGCTCGAAGGGGCGCCACTGTTCACGGACATCGCCGAGGAGTTCTCGGCCCGGCTGGACGGCCGGGTGCTGGTCGCGCACAACGCGGTCTTCGACTGGCAGATGATCGCCCGCGAGTACGCGCGCGCGAAGGCCGAGGCGCCGGTGCGGCAGCGGCTGTGCACCATCGCGCTCTCCAAGGAACTGGGCCTGCCGCTGCCCAACCACAAGCTGGAGACCCTGGCCGCGCACTTCGGAGTCGTCCAGCAGCGGGCGCACCACGCGCTGGACGACGCACGCGTGCTCGCGGAGGCGTTCCGGCCCAGCCTGCGGGCCGCCGCCGCGGGGAACGTGCGGCTGCCGCTCCTCGAGTGCCGGCCGCTGACGGAGTGGTCGGACACGCCCAGGATCGGGCGGCAGGCGAGCGGCGGCTACCGGCCGAGCAGCTGGCGCCCGTCCCGTAGACGGCCGGCCTGCCCGTACCCGAACCCGGGGCGGTACGAGGACGGCAAGCCGCTCAGGCAGGGCATGCGGGTGGCGTTCTCCGGGGACACCTCGATCGACCGGGAGCTCCTGGAGGACCGGGCCGCGGAGGCCGGCCTGCACGTCTCCACGAGCATCTCGCGGCTCACCAGCCTGCTCGTCACCAACGACCCGGACTCGGGCACGTCGAAGGTCGTCAAGGCCCGCCAGTTCGGGACCCCGGTCGTCGACGAGGCCGCTTTCGGGCAGCTGCTGCGGGACGTGGCGCCCGCGTCGGAGAAGTGACCGCGCCGCCGGGCCGTACGGACGGGTGATTGCCGTGCGACTCGCCCCGCGCCCACTCGCCCGCGCGAGGACGACCACCCACGCTGTGCCACATGGCGAAATGTGAAGTCTGCGGCAATGACTACGGAATGACCTTCGAGGTGCACGCGCAGGGCGCGGTCCATGTCTTCGACTGCTTCTCCTGCGCGATCCACCGAATGGCCCCGGTCTGCGAGCACTGCAAGGTCTCGATCATCGGCCAGGGCGTGGAGGCCGAGAACCAGTGGTACTGCGGCGCCCACTGCGCCCGCGAGGCCGGCAAGTCGGGCATCGTCGACCGCGTGTGACCGGGTACCCGCGCACTCGCCCCCCACGACCGAGTTGTACGGTCGTGGGGTGTACCGCTTCCTTTGGACCCGGCAGTGGGTGATCCTCGCCCTCGTGTCGCTGCTCCTCATCCCCACGATGATCCGCCTCGGGATCTGGCAGAAGCACCGGTACGAGGAGCGCAGCGCCCGTAACCAGCTGGTGGCCGAGGCGCTGCACGCCAGACCGGTGCCGGTGGAGCAGGTGACCGGGCCCGGGCACGCGGTGACGCGCAAGGAGCGCTACCACACCGTCACCGCGACCGGCACCTTCGACACCGCCCACGAGGTCGTCGTCCGCCGCCGCACGAACGCGGACGACGAGGTGGGTTACCACGTCCTCACCCCGTTCGTCCTCGACGACGGCAAGGTGCTGCTGGTCAACCGGGGGTGGATCCCCGCGGACGCCCCGAGCCAGACCGCCTTCCCCGAGATCCCCGCGCCGCCCGCCGGCAAGGTCACCGTCCAGGGCCGGCTGATGCCCGACGAGACCACCGCGGCGAGCGGCATCAAGGACATCAAGGGCCTGCCCGACCGGCAGGTCATGCTGATCAACAGCGCCGAGCAGGCGCGCCGGCTCGGCAAGCAGGTGCTCGGCGGCTACATCGAGCAGACCGCGCCGCAGGCCAAGGGCGGCACGCCGGAGCAGATCTCCGATCCGGGCAAGGAGGACGCCCCGCTCAACTACGCGTACATGATCCAGTGGTGGCTGTTCGCCGCGGGCGTCCCCTACGGCTTCTTCGTGCTGGTGCGCCGCGAGGCACGCGCGCGTGCGGAGGCGGCGGCGGAGCTGGAGAAGGCCGAGGAAGCGGAGCCGGCCGCCGTGTGACTCCCGCGGCCCCCGTGTCACTCCCCCGGGCGCACCACCTGATTGGCCCCCCGGGCGGCTGGGAAACCGGGTCCCGTGGATCGACGCATCGAGGACTACGCCCTGATCGGCGACGAGCAGACCGCGGCCCTGGTCGGCCGGGACGGCTCCATCGACTGGCTGTGCCTGCCCAGATTCGACTCTGCCGCGTGCTTCACCAGACTCCTGGGCGACGAGGACAACGGGCACTGGCGGATCGCCCCCCAGGGCGCCACGACCTGCACCCGGCGGGCCTACCGGCGCGACACGCTGGTCCTGGACACCGAGTGGGAGACGGAGCAGGGCACGGTCCGGGTCACCGACCTGATGCCCCAGCGGGAGCACGCCCCCGAGGTCGTACGCGTCATCGAAGGCGTCACCGGCCGGGTCACCGTGCAGAGCACCCTGCGGCTGCGCTTCGACTACGGCTCGATCACCCCGTGGATGCGCCGCTCCGGCGGCCACCGGGTCGCCGTCGCCGGACCCGACTCGGTGTGGCTGCGCAGCGACCCGGCCGTACGGACCTGGGGCGAGGACTTCGGCACCCACTCGGAGTTCACCGTCGAGGAGGGCGACAAGGTCGCGTTCGTGCTCACCTGGCACCCCTCGCACGAGCCGCGTCCACCGCTCGTCGACCCCTACGACGCCCTGCGCTCCAGCGTCGCCGACTGGCGGCGCTGGGCCGCCCGCTGCACCTACGACGGCCCGCGCCGGGACGCGGTGGTGCGCTCCCTGATCACCCTCAAGGCGCTCACCTACGCGCCGACCGGCGGGATCGTCGCCGCCGCGACCAGCTCGCTGCCCGAGGAGCTGGGCGGGGTGCGCAACTGGGACTACCGCTTCTGCTGGCTGCGCGACTCCACCCTCACCCTCGGCGCCCTGCTCGCCGCCGGCTACCGCAAGGAGGCCGAGAGCTGGCGCAACTGGCTGGTGCGCGCGGTCGCCGGAGACCCGGCGGACCTGCAGATCATGTACGGCCTGTCGGGTGAGCGCAGACTGCCCGAGTTCGAACTGGACTGGCTGTCCGGCTTCGGCGGCTCCCGCCCCGTACGCGTCGGCAACGGCGCCGTGGACCAGCTCCAGCTGGACGTGTACGGCGAGGTCATGGACTCGCTGTCGCTGGCCCGCAGCGCGGGCCTGCCCACCAAACCCCACATGTGGTCCATCCAGTGCACGCTGATGAAGTTCCTGGAGAAGACCTGGCGGCAGCCCGACGAGGGCCTGTGGGAGGTGCGCGGCGGCCGACGGCACTTCGTGCACTCCAAGGTGCTGGTGTGGGTGGCCGCGGACCGCGCGGTCAAGACCCTGGAGGACTATCCGGAGCTGGAGGGCGACCTGGAGCGCTGGCGCGCGTTCCGCGACGAGGTGCACCAGGAGGTGTGCGAGAAGGGATTCGACCCGAAGCGCAACACCTTCACGCAGTACTACGGCTCGCGCGAGCTGGACGCCGCGCTGCTGCTGATCCCGCGCGTCGGCTTCCTGCCGCCGGACGACCCCCGGGTGATCGGCACGGTGGACGCGATCCGGGACGACCTGGGCCGCGGCGGGTTCCTGCGCCGCTACGACACCGACGCGATCGGGGTCGACGGCATGCCCGGCGGCGAGGGTGCCTTCCTGGCCTGCTCGTTCTGGCTGGCCGACGCCCTGCACATGACCGGCCGCACCGACGAGGCGAAAAAACTGTTCGAACGGCTGGTAGGGCTCGTCAACGACGTGGGGCTGCTGTCCGAGGAGTACGACCCGGAGTCCGGGCGCCAGCTGGGCAACTTCCCGCAGGCGTTCAGCCACATCGGGCTGGTGAACACCGCCCTCACGCTCTTCGCCGGCGACCAGGCAGGATAGGGCCATGGATCTTGGACTGAAGGACCGGGTGTACGTCGTCACCGGGGGCACCCGCGGGCTGGGCAACGCGGCGGCGCGCGAGCTGGTCGCCGACGGGGCGAAGGTCGTCGTGACCGGGCGGGACGAGAAGGGGGTCGCCGACGCGGCGGCCGCACTCGGGCCGAACGCGGCGGGTGTGGCCGTCGACAACGCGGACCCGGACGCGCCCGCGCGGCTGATCGCGGCCGCACGGGAGCGCTTCGGGGGCTTCGACGGCATCCTGGTGAGCGTCGGCGGCCCGCCCGCCGGGTTCGTCGCCGACAACACGGACGAGCAGTGGCAGGCCGCGTTCGAGTCGGTGTTCCTGGGCGCCGTACGACTCGCCCGCGCGGCGGCGACGGAGCTTGCGGAAGGTGGCGTCATCGGGTTCGTGCTGTCCGGGTCGGTGTACGAGCCGATCCCGGGGCTGACGATCTCCAACGGGCTGCGGCCCGGGCTCGCCGGGTTCGCCAAGTCGCTGGCGGACGAGCTGGGGCCGCGCGGGATCAGGGTCGTGGGCGTGCTGCCGTCGCGGATCGACACGGACCGGGTCCGGGAGCTGGACGCCATGTCCGCCGACCCGCAGGCCACCCGCACCGAGAACGAGTCCCGGATCCCGCTGCGGCGGTACGGCACTCCGGAGGAGTTCGGGCGGGTGGCGGCATTCCTGATGTCTCCGGGGGCCTCTTATCTGACGGGCATCATGGTGCCTGTGGACGGGGGCATGCGGCACGGGTTCTGACGGCCGGTCGTCCGACCGGCGTCAGCCGGACCTCCGCGGGGAGTTTCTCCAGGCCCGCCGATTCCCGGGCATGCGCGAGCGCCCGGGACGTCAGCTCGTTCAGCGCCTGAGCCGGTGCCACGTCCGGCTCCAGCCGGAGCCGGATCCGGACCCGGGGTGCCGTACGGGTGCCCTTCAGGACCGCCTGGGCGTGCGCCACGCCCTCCTGGTGGGCCGCGTCCGACGCCAGGACCGTCTCCAGGGCCCTGCCGCGCAGCAGCGCGCCCTCGCCGTCCCCCGTGTCCACCCGGACCGCGGTCAGGCGGCGTCGGCGCAGCTGGGCGGTCAGCCACCACACGGCGAGCAGGACCGTGACCGCCAGGGTGGGCAGGACGGTCGGCCACCACCAGCCGGCGTCCCGCCACTGGGTGCGCCGGGCGGTGGACAGCAGGACGTCGTGGCGGTCGTGGTACAGCCACCAGGACGGGAGCGGCGCCCCCAGACCGACGGCGAGGACCGTCCCGCCGAGAGCGAGCAGCAGCAGGCCCGCGAGGCCCGTCAGGACGCGGTTGACCGTGCCGAGCATGGCGTCACCCCTTCCGGCCGGGCCGGAGCACGTGCAGGGTCAGTTCGGGCTCACGGGCCAGGCCCAGGGCGTGGATCGCGCCGGTCAGCGTCGCCTCCAGGTCGGACCGGACCTCGTCGAGGTCACGGGAGTGCGAGACGGCGAGGACGTCCGCGCCGGTGCGGTGCAGTCGTACGCGTACCCGGCGCACGCCCGGGATCTCCAGGGCCCGGTCGCGCAGCACGGTGGCCGCCGCGTCCCGGCGCAGCCCGGCGCGGACGTCCGGGTGGGTGGGGCGCATCGGCAGGACGTCCCGCAGGCCGGGCGTGACGGCCAGGGTCAGCAGCCACAGGCCGAGGGCGGCGGCGGCGCCCGCGCCCATCAGGACCCAGCTGCCGTCGAGCGGCTGCTCGGCCAGCCGGTGGGCCAGTTCGCGGCGCCAGCGCATCGCCGGGCGGTGGGCGCGCACGGCCGCGATGTCGTACAGGAAGGCGCCCGCGACGACGAGGGTGAGCAGGGCGACGAGGGTCGCGGGGGCGCGGCGCGGGGACCAGAAGCGGGCCTCGCGGCCGGCTGGGGGTGCGGTCGCTGGTGGCTTCTCGATGACCTGTGTCTGCTCGGCGCTCATCACGCCCTCCCCTGGGTCAGGGCCGGGTACGGCCGTCCGACGGACCGGGCGGCCTCCCACCGCCATGTCCACCAACGCGCCTACCCGCTCGACCACATGCCGACGCACGGCCGCGCGGCAGGGGGACGGCGCCGGCTGGGCCCGACGCCGTCGGCGTGCGTTACTCGCCCACCCCCGCGAGGTCCCGCAGTCGCCGGGCCTGGGCCTGGCGTTCGGCGGCCCGCTGTTCGTCGTACGTACGACCGCTCGCGCCGCGCAGCAACGCCTTGGTCTCCACCACGGCGTCCCGGGGCGCGGCCAGCAGCGCGCCTGCCAGGTCCCGTACCGCCGCGTCGAGTTCGCCGGGCGGCACCGCCACGCTCGCCAGCCCGGAGGCCACCGCCTCCTCGGCCAGCACGTAACGGCCGGTCGCGCAGATCTCCAACGCGCGGGCGTAGCCGACCAGGGAGACCAGCGGATGGGTGCCGGTCAGGTCGGGCACCAGCCCCAGGCTGGTCTCGCGCATGGCGAACTGCACGTCGTCCGCGACGACGCGCAGGTCACAGGCGAGGGCCAGCTGGAAGCCGGCCCCGATGGCGTGCCCCTGCACGGCGGCGATCGACACGATGTCGCTCTGCCGCCACCAGGTGAACGCCTCCTGGTATTCGGCGATGGACGCGTCGAGTTCGGCGTCGTCACGGCGCGCGAGCTCGATGAAGGTCGGCTCGCCCGGGATCCCTTCCGGCGTGAACATCTGCCGGTCGAGGCCCGCGGAGAAGGACTGGCCCTCACCGCGCAGCACGACGATCCGCACCGACCCCGGCAGTGACCGCCCGGCTTCGGCCAACGCCCGCCACAGCGCGGGGCTCTGGGCGTTGCGCTTGGCAGGGTTGGTCAGCGTCACCGTGGCGAGCGCGTCGTCGACGGTGAGCCGTACGCCGTCCTTGTCGAGAACAGGAACGAGGTCCTGGTCGGGCGAAGCCATGGGGCGCCTCCGATGTGTGCGGTCATCACGCATTGCCGAACGGCATGCTAAGTGACTGCACAGTAACCACCCGGTCGCTCAGCCGACCGACCGGGTGGCCACCATCGAAGCCGATGGGCCGCCCGGGGTCAGGACGCGGCTTTCTTGCCCCGCGTCGCCCCGCCACGCCCACGCAGCGTGACACCCGACTCGCTGAGCATCCGGTGGACGAAGCCATACGAGCGGCCGGTCTCCTCGGCCAGTGCCCGAATGCTCGCACCGGAGTCGTACTTCTTCTTCAGGTCTGCCGCGAGCTTGTCGCGCGCGGCGCCGGTCACCCGGCTGCCCTTCTTCAGAGTCTCGGCCACCCGTGCCTCCTCATGGGAAGTGCGCTCTGGTCCCCTCATGATCACCCCTCCGGCGCGTGATGGCCACCCATTCGGCAAGGTCCGTGAGACATCGTTGTGACGACAGGAGCGCTTCCCCACATGCGGAATGGATGATTCCGGTGCGGCTTGTCCGTGGAGTCGAACGGGTTCCTCCGCGAAATACCAGGTCAGGAACGGAAAGCGGCCGTTCCCTCGTCGACGGGGGGAACGGCCGCGAGATCCGTGTAGGACACACCTCGATACGAGGAGATCTCACACAGATGATGGATCACCGATAGGCCGAATGATCCATAGCCGGTGGATCAGGCATTCGATCAGGCGAGGGCGACGAGATCCGCGTAGTCGGCGCCCCACAGGTCCTCGACACCGTCGGGCAGCAGGATGATCCGCTCGGGCTGCAGCGCCTCCACGGCGCCCTCGTCGTGGGTGACGAGCACGACCGCGCCCTTGTAGGTGCGCAGGGCGCCGAGGATCTCCTCGCGGCTCGCGGGGTCGAGGTTGTTCGTCGGCTCGTCCAGGAGCAGCACGTTCGCGGAGGAGACCACCAGGGTGGCGAGGGCGAGGCGGGTCTTCTCCCCGCCGGAGAGGACCCCGGCCGGCTTGTCCACGTCGTCGCCGGAGAACAGGAACGAACCCAGCACCTTGCGGACCTCCACGAGGTCCATGTCGGGGGCCGCCGAGCGCATGTTCTCCAGGACCGTGCGGGACGGGTCCAGGGTCTCGTGCTCCTGGGCGTAGTAGCCGAGCTTGAGGCCGTGGCCCTCGATCACCTCGCCGGTGTCGGGCTGCTCGACGCCGCCGAGCAGCCTCAGCAGGGTGGTCTTGCCGGCGCCGTTGAGCCCGAGGATGACCACCCTCGACCCCTTGTCGATGGCCAGGTCGACGTCGGTGAAGATCTCCAGCGAGCCGTACGACTTCGACAGGCCCTCGGCGGTCAGCGGGGTCTTGCCGCAGGGCGCGGGCTCCGGGAAGCGGAGCTTGGCGACCTTGTCGGAGACGCGGACGGCGTCCAGTCCGGCCAGCAGCTTGTCGGCACGGCGGGCCATGTTCTGCGCGGCGACCGTCTTGGTGGCCTTGGCACGCATCTTGTCGGCCTGCGAGTGCAGCGCCGCGGCCTTCTTCTCGGCGTTGGCGCGCTCGCGCTTGCGGCGCTTCTCGTCGGCCTCGCGCTGCTGCTGGTAGAGCTTCCAGCCCATGTTGTAGACGTCGATCTGGGCGCGGTTGGCGTCCAGGTAGAAGACCTTGTTGACGACCGTCTCGACCAGGTCGACGTCGTGGGAGATCACGATGAAGCCGCCACGGTAGGTCTTCAGGTAGTCGCGCAGCCAGACGATGGAGTCCGCGTCGAGGTGGTTCGTGGGCTCGTCGAGCAGCAGGGTGTCGGCGTCCGAGAAGAGGATCCGGGCCAGCTCGATACGGCGGCGCTGACCGCCGGAGAGGGTGTGCAGGGGCTGGCCGAGCACCCGGTCGGGCAGGTTGAGCGCGGCGGCGATGGTGGCGGCCTCGGCCTCGGCGGCGTACCCGCCCTTGGTGAGGAACTCCGTCTCCTGGCGCTCGTACTGCTTGAGCGCCTTCTCGCGGGTGGCGCCCTGGCCGTTGGCGATGCGCTGCTCGTTCTCGCGCATCTTGCGGATCAGCACGTCGAGGCCGCGCGCGGACAGGACGCGGTCGCGGGCCAGGACGTCGAGGTCGCCGGTGCGGGGGTCCTGCGGGAGGTAGCCGACCTCGCCGGAGCGGGTGACGGTGCCCGCGGCGGGGATGCCCTCCCCGGCCAGGACCTTGGTGAGGGTGGTCTTGCCTGCGCCGTTGCGGCCGACCAGGCCGATGCGGTCGCCCTTGGCGACCCGGAAGGTGGCGTTCTCGATGAGGATGCGGGCACCGGCGCGCAGCTCGATACCGGAGGCGGAGATCACGGACAGACTCCAGGGCGTACGGATACTGACGGGTGGGCGGCTGAGGACGTTCCCGCCGTCTAATGCGCGAGGAGAATGGCCATGAGGCCAAGTCTAACGGGGCCGCGCAAGCGCTTTTTCTGTGTACGGGTGTTCGGGGCGCCCCCGTGCCGTCCGGCAGCGCGCGGCCGGGGCGTTGTCGGTGGCGGGTGCCAGACTGTGCAGCAGACCGGGACGACGGCTCTTCGGGGGACCGACACACGAGGGAGTGATCGGGATGGCGGGCACCACGGGCGGACGGCCGAGCATCTATCCGTCGCTGCTGTACACGGACGCGAAGGCGGCGATCAGGCAGCTGACGGAGGCCCTCGGATTCACCGAGCTGTCGGTGTACGAGGGCGAGGACGGCATGGTGCTGCACGCCGAGCTGGTGCAGGGCAACGGCGCGGTCATGCTGGGTTCCAAGGGCCGCGGCGGCCGTTTCGACGCGGCGCTGGAGGGCGCGGGCCCGACCGGTGTGTACATCGTCGTGGACGACGTCGACGCACACCACCAGCGGGCCGTGGACCACGGCGCCGAGATCCTGATGCCCCCGACGGACCAGGACTACGGCTCGCGGGACTACATGGCCCGGGACATCGAGGGCAACGTCTGGAGCTTCGGCACGTACGCCCCGGAGATAGCGCCCTGACCACCAGCCCCTGACCACTAGCCGCCGGTGTGCACCTGGAAGGCGGCTCGGCGGACGGCCTTGGCCAGCGCCGGATCCGGGTGGGCCGCGGCCAGGGCGACCAGCACCTGCACGGTGCGCGGGTGGCCGACGGCACGGACCTCGTCGAGCAGCGCGGGCACGGTGGGCTGCAGCGCCGACTCCAGGTGGCGGACGAGCAGCGGTGCCTCACCGTGGTCGGCGACCGCGGCGGCCGTGTCGACCCAGAGCCAGGTCGCCTCTTCCCGGGTGAGCACCTCGTGGGCGTCCTCCGGGTCGATCCCGTCGTGCTCGGCCAGCCACAGCAGGGCGTACGGCCTGAGGGTCGGCTCGTCGACGACCGCGCGGACGTCCGGTTCGGCCGGGGCGCCGACGACCCGCAGCGCCTCGAAGGCGAGGCCGCGCAGCAGGGCGTCCTCGCCGCGGGCGGCGTCGATGAGCTCGGTGACGGCGGCGCCGACGGGGCGGGCGGCGAGCCAGGCGCGGTACTCGGCGCGGGCCGCGTTGGGCCGGAGCTGGGCGCAGCCGCGCAGCATCTCCTCGGCGGCGACCTCGATGTTCCCGGCGGGGCTCTGCGCGGCGACGCAGATCTGCTCCAGCTTGACCCAGACCGCCCAGCTGCCCAGCGGGGTCAGGGTGGCCTGGCCGTCACCGTAGGTGAGGGCGCCCACGGAACCGAGGGCGGACAGGGACCAGTCGAGAAGGGGGGCGAGCTCGGCCTCCTCGGCGGGGGCGGGGTCCTCGGCCGGTGCGCGGTCCGCCGGACCCGCGTCGACGGCGGGCACGGCGGCGACCGGACCGGCGGACCCGGCGCCGGTCTCGGTGTCGTAGGTCACCTCGCAGCGCTCGGTGCGCAGTTCGGTGACCCGCTGCCGCAGCAGGTCGAGGAGCTGCTCGACCGGGACGGGACCGGCGGACAACTGGAGGAAGGAGAGCACCTGGGGCATGGCCGAGACGACCTCGGCGACGGCGGCCGGCTCGACGTCCGTGGGCTCGGGGTGGGCGAGCGACCAGGCGTCGAAGAGAGCGACCCAGCCGCGCAGGACGGCGCTGTCGTCGCGGTCCCAGGCGCGCAGTCGCCAGCCGGGGCGCGCGCTGTCGCCGTGCACCTCGACCAGGCCGGCGAGCCGGGCGGTGTCCCAGTCGGCGCGGACCTGAGCGACGGTCAGGCCGAGATCCTCGGCCGCGCGTTCGGCGGACGCGTCGGAGAGGGTGGCCTTGCCGTCGCCGGTCGCGCCGTCGTTCCCGGGTCCGAGGGCCGCGTCGGCCCAGTGGGCGACCCGGGCCGCTCCCGCAAGGCCCGAGCGCGCCATTCTGGCCAGCTCGGCGGGGGCCGGGGTGCCCTCGGGCGGGCGGGGTGCGGGGCGGCGCGCGGGCCGCTGGTTCATCGCTCGGGGGGCGGCGGCCAGGGGTCGCGTTCGGACGAGTCGAAGCCTTGAGTCGCGCGGGATACGGGACGTCACGGGTGCAGTCTTCCGGTTGACGGTCCGAAAACCCAAACGGAATGTCACGGCGGGCGACGGGGCTGGCCAACGCACGGGCCCCGAGGGGAGGCGAGGAGACATGTTCAGGCCAGTGGTACGGCCTTAAACGGAACCTCCGGCACCGACTGGAATCAGGGCCTCCGGCTCGGGGCGGGACGAGGACGTGAAGGGGGGTGCCCTCACATCAGTGGGGTGAGGAAGCGGCGCAGCCGTTCCTCGTACTGCTTCGGGTCGGGGTTCCACATCGCGCCGTGCGGGGCGCCCGGGACGGTGTGCAGGGCGACCCGGTCGGGACGCCGCTCGGCGAGCCGCCGGGAGTACGTCCAGGGGGCGACGGTGTCGTCCGGTCCGTGCATGATCAGGGTGGGCACGGTGAGGTGTTCCGGGTCGAAGGGGTCCGCGACCTGGTCGGCGTGCAGGTTGGCGCGGCCCTGGGCGGCGCGCACCGCGAGCGGCAGCAGGGGTTCGGGGGTGTGCCGGGCCTGGGCGAGGGCGCGCAGGGTGGCCTCCCAGCTGAGCACCGGGGAGTCGAGGACCAGACCGGAGACCCGCTCGCGCAGGGCGGAGCGGGCGGCGGCGCGCAGCGCCATGGCGGCGCCGGTGGACCAGCCGTACAGGACGACGCGACGGGCGCCGTAGCGGACGGCGTAGCGGATCGCCGCGTCCAGGTCGCGCCACTCGCTCTCGCCGAGGTGGTTCAGGCCGTCCGGCGGGCGGGGGGCGCCGAGGTCGCCGCGGTAGGCGAGGGCGAGGACCGGCAGCCGGCGGCTGTTCAGGAACCGCATGACGTTCATGGGGTGTTCGCGGGTGGTGCCGAGGCCGTGCACCGCGATCACCCAGGTGTCCCGGTCGCCGGGTACGAACCAGGCGGGCAGCGGACCGAGTTCGCCGGGTATGTCGACGTCGGCGTGGTCCAGGCCGAGGGCGGTCTCCGGGTTGCCGACGTGGACGTTGGCGGTGAGCCAGACCTTGTCGCCGGTCTCCAGGGTGCCGTGGGTCACCCGCTCCAGCCGTCGTACGACCGTGTCGGCGGTGTTCGCGGCGGACTCCATGACGGCGCCGACGACCGCGTGCGAGCCGTCGCCGGCCAGGCCGTAGGTGCCGGGGCGCAGGGAGGCGAGGTCGCGGGTGAGGGTGATGCGGCCGGCCGCGGTGCCGTGCACGGTGAGCCGGGGTTCGGTGGGCAGGGGCCGGCCGGGCGGTGCCTTCAGCGCGGCGTCACTGGCGAGCCGTCCCGCGGCCACGCCGGCCGCGCCGGCGGCGAGTACGGCACCGACGGCCGCGGCCGTGACTTTGACTGGGCGCACCTGTCCAGTGTCGGGGCGGACCGCGGTGTCGGCCAGCGGAGGACGGAGGAATCGACGAAGCCACTGGACCCGGATTCCCCCCGGGCAGGGATTCACCCCTCCCGGCGGCCGTACCGCTTCAGTTTCTCCGCCGCCGCGGCCATCTGGTCCGGGGAGAGCAGGGTCGGGGACAGGCCCGGGACCGCGGATGCCGTCAGCCAGAGGCGGCAGAGCCATTCGAGCTGGGCGGTGCGGTCGTAGGCCTGGGCGAGGGTGGTGCCGTAGGTGACCGTGCCGTGGTTCTGCAGGAGGCAGCCGGAGCGGCAGGCCAGGGCGCGGAGCATGTTCCCGGCCAGTTCGTCGGTGCCGTACGTCGCGTACGGGGCGACCCGGACGGTGCCGCCGAGGGCCGCGGACATGTAGTGGATCGCCGGGAGTTCCGGGACGAGTGTCGAGACGGCCGTCGCGTGCACGGCGTGGGTGTGGACGACGGCGCCCGCGTCGGTGGTGCGGTAGACGGCGAGGTGCATGGGCAGTTCGCTGGTCGGCGGGAGGGTGCCGAGCACCTGCCGGCCGTCGAGGTCGACGCCGGTCACGTCGCCGGGGGTGAGCCGGTCGTACGGCACGCCCGACGGCGTGACCAGCACGGTGTCGCCGACCCGGACCGACACGTTGCCGGAGGTACCGACGACCAGTCCCTCGGTCACCGTGCGGCGGGCGGTGGCGACGAGGTCCTGCCAGGCGTCGGCCTCCGCCGCGAGCGCCTCCCGTCCCGACGGCTCCGGGAGACCGTGTGCGCCGCCGCGCCCGTCCCGTTCGTCACACTCGTCGCGCCGCTGCTCAGCCATGGCCCGATCCTGCCACCGGGCGGCCCGCCGGGTGACCGGAATCTCTTCGGCGGCCCGGCAGGGCGGCCGAGGCCGGCCGACCGGGGCCGCCGGCCAAGCGGCGACTGGGCTCCGGGCCGTAAGCGGAATGCCAACCCCCCGTCATTGACACCCTCAAGCCCCTCTCAGTTCATCTGCCGTTCACCCAGGTTGCCTACGGTCCAACAGCCAACGACTTCGAAAGATTGCCTGGGTAAATGGAAAGCTTCTCGCTGATCCTCGCGATTGTGGTGGTAACCGCACTCGCGTTTGATTTCACGAACGGTTTCCACGACACCGCCAACGCGATGGCCACCACCATCTCGACCGGTGCGCTCAAGCCCAAGATCGCGGTGACCATGTCCGCCGCGCTCAACCTGGTGGGCGCCTTCCTCTCCGTGGAGGTCGCCAACACGATCTCCAAGGGGCTCGTCGACGAGAACGGCATCCGTCCCGAGGTCATCTTCGCCGCCCTGGTCGGCGCGATCCTCTGGAACCTGGTGACCTGGCTGGTGGGCCTGCCCTCCAGTTCCTCGCACGCCCTCATGGGCGGTCTGATCGGCGCCACCGTCGCCTCGGCCGGCTTCGGCGCGGTCCACGGCGACGTCCTCGTCACCAAGGTCCTGCTCCCGGCGGTCGCCGCCCCGGTGGTCGCGGGCCTCGCGGCACTGCTCTCCACCCGGCTGTCCTACACGCTCTCGAAGAACACCGAGGACGAGGCCACCCGCAAGGGCTACCGCGCCGGCCAGATCGCCTCCGCCGGCCTGGTCTCGCTCGCCCACGGCACCAACGACGCCCAGAAGACGATGGGCATCATCACCCTCGCGCTCGTCGCGGGCGGTTCCATCGCCCCCGGCTCCAACCCTCCCACCTGGGTCATCCTCTCCGCCGGCCTCGCCATCGCGCTGGGCACCTACATCGGCGGCTGGCGGATCATCCGCACCATGGGCACGGGCCTGACGGACCTCCAGCCGCAGCAGGGTTTCGCCGCCCAGACCAGCGCGGCCACCGCCATCCTGGCCTCCTCCCACCTCGGCTTCTCCCTGTCCACCACGCACGTCGTCTCCGGTTCCGTGATGGGTGCGGGCCTGGGCCGCAAGGGCGGCACGGTCCGCTGGTCCACCGCGACCCGCATGGTCGTCGCCTGGGTGCTCACCCTCCCGGCCGCCGCGCTGGTCGGCGCGCTCGCCGAGTCCGTGACGGACCTCGGTGACGGGGGCACGGCCGCCGTCGCCGTCTTCCTGGTGGCCGCGAGCGCCACGATCTGGAAGCTCTCCCGCCGCGAGGTCGTGGACAGCAGCAACGTCGTCGGCACCGAGGAGCCCGCCGGTGTGGTGACCACGGCGATCGCCGCCGTCACCCCGCCGCCCGCGGGCACCGTGACCGAGGGCCTCACGGCCACCATCCCCTCCCCCGCCGCTCCCGCGACCGACCCGGCCGCCACCGTCTGACCCCGAGGAACACAACCCGACATGAACATCGACTGGGCAGCCATCGGCTCCGTCTTCGGCGTCAGCCTCGTGGCGACGGTGGGTCTGGTGACCCTCTTCACCCTCGGCATCAAGGGCCTCTCCGCCCGCGAACGGGCCACCGCGCAGGGCAACTCAGCGGCCCTGGCCGCGACCGCCGCCTGCCTCTGCTTCGCGGCCTGCGCCGCGGCCGTGGCGTACGGCATCCACCTGATCGTGGCGAAGGCCTGAGCCGCGACCGCACCGATCCGCACCGATCCCGGCAGCGGCCACACCAAAAGGCCGCCAGGCTCCGCCCCGATCCGTTCGCGGCGGAGCCTTCGGCATGTCCCAGGAGTCCCGCCGCGCCACCGGTGTGGGCCTTCCCACACACTCCCCTCGCAGGTCAACGGCAAGTTGACGGGTCTTCCGGGGGCGTGGTGGACTGCCGGAGCCATGTACGGCGGCAAGAGAGGAAGCCGGTGTGAATCCGGCGCGGTCCCGCCACTGTCACCGGGGTAGCCATCCCCGGGAGCCAGGAACTCTCACCGCCGGTCTCGTCGAACCAGGGCGCGGACACCCTGAGTGAGGACATATCGCCATGCGCGGCTGCCGACCGAGGTGCAGTAACCGGCCCGTCCCCGACCCCGCGGCCGGCTGAGCCGATGGGTGCCGATCGCGTCTTCGCGTACGGCGCCGCCGCCGGCCTTCTCGGTGATCTGCTGCTCGGCGATCCGCGTCGGGGGCATCCGGTCGCCGCGTTCGGGCGGGCGGCCGGGGCCGTGGAGCGGGTGCTGTGGCGGGACCACCGGGGCTGGGGCACACTGCACACCGCCGTGTGCGTGGGCGGCGCCGTGACGCTGGGTGCCGTGGCCCAGCGAGTGGCACGGCCGTCCACCGCCGCGTCCGTGGCGCTCACCGCTGCCGCCACCTGGGCCGTCGTCGGCGGCACTTCTCTCTCCCGTGAGGCGCGGGCCGTCGGAGAGGCCCTCGCGGCCGGGGACGTCGAGGCCGCCCGGGCCCGGCTGCCGCATCTGTGCGGCCGGGATCCGCAGGCCCTGGACGCCGACGGGATCGCGCGGGCGGTCGTGGAGTCCGTCGCCGAGAACACCAGCGACGCGGTGGTCGGCGCGCTGGTGTGGGGGGCGTTGGGCGGAGTGCCGGGACTGCTCGGGTTCCGGGCCGTCAACACCCTGGACGCGATGGTCGGCCACAGGTCGGCCCGCCACCTGCGCTACGGGTGGGCCTCGGCACGGCTGGACGACGTGGCCGGATGGCCGGGGGCGCGGCTCACCGCCGTACTCGCCGCCGTGGCCGGGAGTGATCCCAGGGGCGCGCTGCGGGCCTGGCGGGCCGACGCGGCGAAGCATCCCAGTCCCAACGCGGGGCCCGTGGAGGCGTCGTTCGCGGGGGCGTTGGGGGTGCGGCTCGGGGGGACGTTGTCGTACGGGGGGCGCATCGAGCACCGGCCGGTGCTGAACGGGGAGGGGCGAAGCGTGGAGACCGGGGACATCGAGCGGGCCGTGCGGCTGTCACGGCGCGTGGGGTGGCTGGCGCTGGGGGCGAGCGCGGCCGCGGTCCTGCTGCGGGGACGGGTCGCGCGGCGCGCGGGGGGTTCCTCGTGAACGGCGGCGGGCTGCTGGTGGCCGGGACCACCTCCGACGCCGGCAAGAGTGTCGTGACCGCCGGTGTCTGCCGGTGGCTCGTACGACAGGGCGTCAAGGTCGCGCCGTTCAAGGCGCAGAACATGTCCCTGAACTCCTTCGTCACCCGCGAGGGCGCCGAGATCGGGCGGGCGCAGGCCATGCAGGCGCAGGCCTGCCGGATCGAGCCGACCGCGCTGATGAACCCCGTGCTGCTCAAGCCCGGCGGTGAGCGGAGCAGTCAGGTGGTGCTGCTCGGGAAGCCGGTCGGTGAGCTGAGCGCGCGGGGGTATCACGGCGGGCGGCAGCAGAAGCTGCTCGGGACCGTGCTCGACTGTCTTGCCGAGTTGCGGGGCACGTATGACGCGGTGATCTGTGAGGGGGCGGGCAGTCCGGCGGAGATCAACCTGCGCCGGACCGACATCGTGAACATGGGGATCGCGCGCAGCGCGCGGCTGCCCGTGCTGGTGGTCGGCGACATCGACCGCGGGGGTGTTTTCGCCTCCTTCTTCGGGACCGTCGCGCTGCTCTCGCCCGAGGACCAGGAACTCGTCGCGGGGTTCCTCGTCAACAAGTTCCGGGGCGACGTCTCGCTGCTGGAGCCCGGCCTCGACATGCTGCACGGGCTGACCGGGCGGCGGACGTACGGCGTCCTGCCGTTCCGGCACGGCCTCGGCATCGACGAGGAGGACGGGCTCCGGGTCTCCCTGCGGGGGACCGTCCGCGAGTCGAACACCGCCCCGCCCGTCGGCGAGGACGTGCTCCGGGTCGCCGTCTGCGCGATCCCCCTCATGTCCAACTTCACGGACGTGGACGCGCTGGCCGCCGAACCGGGCGTCCTGGTGCGGTTCGTGGACCGGCCCGAGGAACTGGCCGACGCCGATCTCGTCGTGATCCCGGGGACGCGGGGGACGGTCCGGGCCCTGGAGTGGCTGCGGGAGCGGGGCCTCGCGGACGCGCTGCTGCGCCGGGCCGCGGAGCGGCGGCCCGTCCTCGGCATCTGCGGCGGTTTCCAGATCCTCGGTGAGCACATCGAGGACGAGGTCGAGAGCCGGCGGGGGCACGTGGACGGGCTGGGGATCCTGCCCGTCCGGGTGCGGTTCGCCCGGGAGAAGACCCTCACCCGGCCCGTCGGCGAGGCCCTCGGCGAACCCGTCGAGGGCTACGAGATCCATCACGGCGTCGCCGAAGTGACCGGGGGAACCCCCTTCCTGGACGGCTGCCGGGTCGGGCAGACCTGGGGCACCCACTGGCACGGTTCCCTGGAGTCGGACGGCTTCCGGCGGGCCTTCCTGCGCGAGGTGGCCGCCGCCGCGGGCCGCCGGTTCGTGCCGGCCCCCGACACCTCGTTCGCCGGGCTGCGCGAGGAGCAGCTCGACCGGCTCGGCGACCTGATCGAACAGCACGCGGACACGGACGCGCTCTGGCGGCTCATCGAGTCGGGCGCGCCGCAAGGACTGCCTTTCATTCCACCGGGAGCGCCCGCATGAGCACAGTGTTGTTGTTGTCGACCGCCGACACCGATCTGCTGGCGGCCCGGGCCGCCACCGGTGCGGACTACCGGATCGGCAATCCGACGCGCGTCGACGTCGCGGAGGAGCTGCCCGCGCTGGTCGAGGGCGCGGACATCGCCGTCGTACGGCTGCTCGGCGGGAAGCGGGCCTGGGAGGACGGGCTCGCCGCGCTGAGGGCCGCCGGGATCCCGACCGTGCTGCTCGGCGGCGAGGCGGTGCCGGACGCCGAGCTGATGGCCGAGTCGTCGGTGCCGGCCGGGGTGGTGGCCGAGGCCCTCAGGTACCTGGTGGAGGGCGGCCCGGCCAACCTCACCGAGCTGGCCCGGTTCCTGTCCGACACCGTGCTGCTGACCGGCGAGGGGTTCGTCGAGCCGCAGCGGATGCCCGCGTTCGGCGTGCACGGCGAACGTCCCTTCACCGAGGGCCGGCCGACCGTCGGCGTGCTCTTCTACCGGGCCCACGAACTGAGCGGCAACACCGCCTTCGTGGACACCCTGTGCGACGCGATCGAGGCACACGGCGCCAACGCCCTTCCGGTGTACTGCGGTTCGCTGCGCGGGGCGGACGCCGGCCTGTACGAGCTGCTGGGCCGGGCCGACGCGCTGGTGGCCACCGTCCTCGCCGCGGGCGGCACGCACGCCTCGCAGGCCTCGGCCGGCGGTGACGAGGAGGCCTGGGACGTCGGCGCGCTCGCCGAGCTGGACGTGCCGGTGCTGCAGGGCCTGTGCCTCACCTCCTCGCGCGCCGCCTGGGACGAGTCGGACGCCGCGCTCTCCCCCATGGACGCGGCGATGCAGGTCGCCATCCCGGAGTTCGACGGCCGTCTGATCACCGTGCCGTTCTCCTTCAAGGAGCAGGGCCCTGACGACGTCCCGGTCTATGTCGCCGACCCGGAGCGGGCCGGACGCGTCGCCGGTATCGCCGTCCGCCACGCACGCCTGCGGCACAAGCCGAACGCCGAGAAGAAGGTGGCGCTGGTCTTCACCGCGTACCCGACCAAGCACTCGCGGGTCGGCAACGCGGTCGGCCTGGACACGCCCGCGTCGGCGGTGCGGGTACTGGACGCGCTCCGGGACGCCGGGTACGGGGTCAGCGAACACCCTTCCGAGGGCGACGAGTTGATCCACCGGCTGATCGCGGCCGGCGGGCACGACGTGGAGTGGCTGACCGAGGAGCAGCTGGCCGCCGCGCCCGCGCGGGTGCCGCTGGCGGACTACCGGGCGTGGTTCGAGAAGCTCGACCCGCAGCTGCGGGACGCGATGACCGAAGCGTGGGGCGAGCCGCCGGGCAGCCTGTACGTCGACGGCGACGACATCGTGCTCGCGTCCCTGCGGTTCGGGAACGTGGTCGTGATGATCCAGCCGCCGCGCGGCTTCGGGGAGAACCCGATCGCGATCTACCACGACCCGGACATGCCGCCGTCGCACCACTACATGGCGGCCTACCGGTGGCTGGAGAACAGTTTCGGCGCCGACGCGATCGTGCACATGGGCAAGCACGGCACGATGGAGTGGCTGCCCGGCAAGGGCCTCGGGCTGAGCGCCGGCTGCGCGCCGGACGCGGTCCTCGGCGACCTGCCGCTGATCTACCCCTTCATCGTCAACGACCCCGGCGAGGGCACCCAGGCCAAGCGGCGCGGGCACGCCACCGTCGTCGACCACCTGGTGCCGCCGATGGCCCGCGCCGACACCTACGGCGACCTGGCCAAGCTGGAGCAGCTGCTCGACGAGTACGCGCTGGTCTCCGATCTGGACCCGGCCAAGGCACCGGCCGTGCGGGCGCAGATCTGGACGCTGGTGAAGGCGGCCGAGCTCCACCACGACCTGCACGTGGACGAGCAGCCGGACGACGGCGACTTCGACGAGTTCGTCATGCACATCGACGGCTACCTGTGCGAGATCAAGGACGTGCAGATCAGGGACGGTCTGCACATCCTCGGCGGCGGTCCGGTCGGCGAGCCGCGGGTGAACCTGGTGCTGGCCGTGCTGCGGGCCTCGCAGGTGTGGGGCGGGCAGGCCAACGCGCTGCCGGGGCTCAGGGCCTCCGTCGCGGCCCATTTCGGGCTCGTCGAGAAGGAGTTGCTGGCCGAGCCGGGTGCGCCGGTGAAGGTGCCGGTGGAGCTGACGGATCTCGTCGAGGGTCCCTCGCGCACCGCGGCCGACGCGATCGACCTGCTGGAGCAGCTGTGCCGCCGGGTCGCGGAGGGCATGGAACAGCGGGACTGGGCCGTCGCCCAGAGCCGTCCGCTGGTACGGGAGGTGCTGGGCACCGAACTGCCCGAGGCGGTCGCGGTGCTGGAGTTCGCGTGCACCGAGGTCGTGCCGAGGCTGGCGCGGACGACGGACGAGATCGGGCACATCCTGCGCGCCCTGGACGGCGGTTACGTCCCGGCGGGGCCGTCCGGGTCCCCCACCCGGGGCCTGGTCAACGTGCTGCCCACCGGCCGGAACTTCTACTCGGTCGACCCCAAGGCCATTCCGTCCCGGCTGAGCTGGGAGGTCGGCCAGTCGCTGGCGGACTCGCTCGTGCAGCGGTACCTGAGCGACACCGGTGCGTACCCGAAGTCGGTCGGCCTGACGGTGTGGGGCACCTCCGCGATGCGCACCCAGGGCGACGACATCGCGGAGATCCTGGCGCTGCTCGGCTGCCGTCCGGTGTGGGACGAGGCGTCGCGGCGGGTGACCGGCTTCGAGGTGATCCCGCTCGGCGAGCTGGGCCGGCCGCGCATCGACGTCACGGTCCGCATCTCGGGCTTCTTCCGGGACGCGTTCCCGCACGTGGTCGGGTTGATCGACGACGCGGTGCGGGCGGTGGCCGAGCTGGCCGAGCCCGCCGAGTCCAACTACGTGAAGGCGCACGCCGACGAGGACACCGCCGGGCACGGTGACCGGCGGCGCGCGACCGCCCGGGTCTTCGGCTCCAAGCCGGGCGCGTACGGCGCCGGGCTGCTGCCGCTGATCGACGCCCGCAACTGGCGCTCCGACGCGGACCTCGCCGAGGTGTACGCGGTCTGGGGCGGCTACGCGTACGGCCGCGGGCTCGACGGGCGGGCGGCGCGCGGGGACATGGAGACCGCGTTCCGGCGGATCGCGGTCGCCGCGAAGAACGTCGACACCCGCGAGCACGACCTGGTGGACGCCGACGACTACTTCCAGTACCACGGCGGCATGGTCGCGATGGTCCGCCACCTGACCGGCGCCAACCCCGAGGCGTACGTCGGTGACTCGGCCACACCGGACCAGGTGCGCACCCGCACGCTGGGTGAGGAGACGCACCGCGTCTTCCGGGCCCGGGTGGTCAACCCCCGCTGGATGGCGGCCATGCGCCGGCACGGCTACAAGGGCGCCTTCGAGATGGCGGCGACCGTCGACTACCTGTTCGGCTACGACGCCACGGCGGGCGTGGTCGACGACTGGATGTACGAGAAGCTCAGCGCGGAGTACGTCTTCGACGCGGAGAACCGGGACTTCATGAAGAAGTCCAACCCGTGGGCGCTGCGCGGGATCACCGAACGGCTCCTGGAGGCCGCCGACCGCGGTCTGTGGGCCGAGCCGGACGCGGACACCCTGGAGCGGCTGCGCGCCACCTATCTGGAGCTGGAAGGCGAGTTGGAGGGCGACGAGAAGTGAGTACCCCGTTCCCGTTCACGGCCGTCGTCGGCCAGGACGACCTGCGGCTCGCGCTGCTGCTGAACGCCGTCTCCCCGGCGGTCGGCGGGGTGCTGGTGCGCGGCGAGAAGGGCACCGCCAAGTCGACGGCGGTCCGCGCCCTGTCGGCGCTGCTGCCGCCGGTGGACGTCGTCGCCGGCTGCCGTTTCTCCTGCGACCCGGCCGCGCCCGACTCCGCCTGCCCGGACGGTCCGCACCACCCGCCCGGTGCCTTCGAGTCCCGCCCGGCGCGCATGGTCGAGCTGCCGGTGGGCGCCTCCGAGGACCGGCTGGTGGGCGCGCTGGACATCGAGCGGGCGCTGGCCGAGGGCGTGAAGGCCTTCGAGCCGGGCCTGCTGGCCGACGCGCACCGCGGGATCCTCTACGTCGACGAGGTGAACCTCCTCCACGACCACCTGGTCGACCTGCTGCTGGACGCGGCGGCGATGGGGGCGTCGTACGTGGAGCGCGAAGGTGTCTCGGTGCGGCACGCGGCCAGGTTCCTGCTGGTCGGCACCATGAACCCCGAAGAGGGCGAGCTGCGACCGCAGTTGCTCGACCGGTTCGGGCTCACGGTGGAGGTGGCCGCCTCCCGCGAGCCCGACCTGCGGGTGGAGGTGGTCCGGCGGCGGCTCGCCTACGACGACGACCCGGCCGGTTTCGCGGCGCATTGGGCCGACGAGGAGGCGGCCGTCCGGCAACGGATCGTGGCGGCACGGGAGTTGCTGCCGTCGGTGCGGCTGGGCGACGGTGCGCTGCGGCAGATCGCGGCGACCTGTGCGGCCTTCGAGGTGGACGGGATGCGCGCCGACATCGTGATGGCGCGGACCGCCACCGCGCTCGCCGCGTGGGCCGGGCGGACCGTGGTGCTGGCCGAGGACGTACGGCAGGCCGCGCTGCTGGCGCTGCCGCACCGCAGGCGCCGCAACCCCTTCGACGCGCCGGGCCTCGACGAGGACAGGCTGGACGAGACGCTGGCGGAGTTCTCCGGGCAGGACGAGAGCGACGACGACCCGGACCCGGACGGTCCCGGCGGCGGCGGTGGCGGCCGGCCGGCGCCCGAGGACGGCGGCCCGCGGGGCGGCGACACCGGTGCCCGGCCCGAGGCGGGCGAGGACGGCCAGCCGCAGGCCGCGGGGGCGGGTGAGCAGTCCCCCGTTCGGGCCGCCGAGCCCTTCCGCACCAAGATGCTGAGCGTGCCGGGGATCGGCGAGGGGGCCGCCGGGCGGCGGTCCCGGGCCCGGACCGAGCACGGGCGGACCACGGGTGCGCGCCGGCCACGGGGCACCCTGACCAAGCTGCACCTGGCGGCGACCGTGCGGGCCGCCGCCCCGCACCAGCGGGCCCGCGGCCGGTCGGGGCCGGGGCTCGTGGTCCGGCGGGACGATCTGCGGCAGGCGGCCAGGGAGGGACGTGAGGGCAACCTCGTGCTCTTCGTGGTCGACGCGTCCGGGTCGATGGCGGCCCGGCAGCGGATGAGCGCGGTCAAGGGTGCCGTGCTCTCGCTGCTCCTCGACGCCTACCAACGGCGGGACAAGGTGGGGCTGGTGACCTTCCGGGGCTCGGCGGCCGATGTCGCGCTGCCGCCGACCTCGTCCGTGGACGCGGCGGCGGCCCGGCTGGAGTCGCTGCCCACCGGGGGGCGTACGCCGCTCGCGGCCGGGCTGCTCAAGGCGCACGACGTGCTGCGGGTGGAGCGGTTGCGGGATCCGGCGCGGCGGGCGCTGGTGGTCGTGGTGACCGACGGACGCGCCACCGGCGGGCCCGAGCCGGTCGCGCTCGCGGGGCGGGCGGCCCGGCTGTTCGCGGCCGACGGGCTCGCCTCGGTGGTCGTGGACTGCGAGTCGGGGCCGGTGCGGCTGGGGCTCGCCGGGCAGCTCGCCGGTGAACTGGGCGGCACGGCGGTGACGCTCGACGAGTTGCGGGCGGACTCGATCGCCGGACTGGTGAAGGACGTGCAGAGGAGGGCCGCGTAATGCCGCAGGGACAGCCGAGTGTCGTACCGGACGACGGACTGACGACCCGTCAGCGCCGTAACCGGCCGCTGGTGGTCGTGCACACGGGCGTCGGGAAGGGCAAGTCCACCGCCGCGTTCGGGCTCGCGCTGCGGGCCTGGAACCAGGGGTGGCCGATCGGGGTGTTCCAGTTCGTCAAGTCGGCGAAGTGGAAGGTCGGCGAGGAGCGGGCGCTGCGGGTCCTCGGGGACTCCGGGGAGGGCGGGACCGTCGCCTGGCACAAGATGGGCGAGGGCTGGTCCTGGGTCCAGCGCGACGCGCAGCTGGACAACGAGGAGAAGGCCCGGGAGGGCTGGGAGCAGGTCAAGCGGGACCTCGCCGCCGAGACGTACCAGCTGTACGTGCTGGACGAGTTCGCGTACCCGATGCACTGGGGGTGGGTGGACACCGACGAGGTGGTCGAGGTGCTGCGGAACCGGCCGGGGACCCAGCATGTCGTGATCACCGGGCGCAACGCCCCGGAGAAGCTGGTCGCCGTCGCCGACCTCGTCACGGACATGTCCAAGGTCAAGCACCCGATGGACGTGGGGCAGAAGGGGCAGAGGGGCATCGAGTGGTGATGTCGTCCGTCCCTCGGCTGGTCGTCGCCGCGCCGTCGTCCGGCAGCGGCAAGACCACCGTCGCCACGGGGCTGATGGCCGCGTTCGCCGCGCGGGGGCTCGCCGTGTCCCCGCACAAGGTCGGGCCGGACTACATCGATCCCGGGTACCACGCGCTCGCGACCGGGCGGGTGGGGCGGAACCTCGACGCGTACCTGTGCGGGCCGGAGCTGGTCGGCCCGCTGTTCGCGCACGGTGCGCGCGGCTGTGATCTGGCCGTCGTCGAGGGGGTGATGGGGCTGTACGACGGGGCGGCGGGGGAAGGGGAGCTGGCGTCCACCGCTCAGGTGGCGAAGCTGCTGCGGGCACCGGTGGTGCTGGTCGTGGACGCGTCCTCGCAGTCCCGGTCGGTGGCGGCGCTGGTGCACGGGTTCGCGTCGTGGGATCCGCAGGTGCGGGTCGGGGGCGTGATCCTGAACAAGGTGGCGTCGGACCGGCACGAGGAGTTGCTGCGGGAGGCGCTGGAGGCTTCCGGGGTGCCGGTGTTCGGGGTGCTGCGGCGGGTGGCCCAGGTGGAGACGCCGTCGCGGCACCTGGGGCTGGTGCCGGTGGCGGAGCGGCGGGCGGACGCCGTCGCGGCGGTGGCGGCGATGGCCGCACAGGTCGCCGACGGGTGCGACCTGGGGGCGCTGCTGGAGCTGGCGAGAGGTGCGGGATCGTTGCCGGGTGCGGCCTGGGACGCGGCCGAGGCGCTGGCCTCCTCGCCGACGGACACCGTGCGCTCCACGGTGCGCGTCGCCGTCGCCGGTGGGGCCGCGTTCACCTTCTCCTACGCCGAGCACTCCGAACTGCTCGCCGCGGCCGGTGCCGACGTCGTGCCGTTCGACCCGCTGCGGGACGAGCGGCTCCCCGAGGGGACGCGCGGGTTGGTCGTCGGGGGCGGGTTTCCCGAGGTGTACGGAAGCGAGCTGTCCGCGAACGAGCCGCTCAGGAAGGACATCGCCGCCCTCGCCGAGCGCGGCGCTCCCGTCGCCGCCGAGTGCGCCGGGCTGCTCTACCTGTGCCGGGAGCTCGACGGGCTGCCGATGTGCGGCGTGCTGGACGCGCGTGCGCGGATGTCGGAGCGGCTCACGCTCGGGTACCGGGACGCCGTCGCCGTGGGCGACAGCGCCCTGGCCGTGGCCGGGACGCGGATGCGGGGGCACGAGTTCCACCGGACCGTGGTCGAGCCGGGGGCCGGTGCGGCGCCCGCGTGGGGGGTGCGCACCCCACGCCCGCGGGTCGAGGGTTTTGTACAGCAGGGTGTGCACGCGAGTTATCTGCACACGCACTGGGCGTCCCGGCCCGGTGTGGCCCGTAGGTTCGTGGAGAGGTGCCGGACGTCATGAGCAGCAGGTTGGTCGGAGTCGGGGTGGGTCCCGGTGACCCCGAACTGGTGACCGTCAAGGGAGTCAACGCCCTGCGTGCGGCCGAGGTCGTCGTCGTGCCCGTGATGGACAGCGGGGAACGGGGACGCGCCGAGGCGACCGTGCTGCACTACGTCGGCGCGGCGAAGGTCGTCCGGGTCGTCTTCGCGCTGAACGAGCGCAGCGACCGGGGGCGGCGGGAGGCCGCCTGGGACGCGGCCGGCGCGAAGGTCGCCGAGCTGCTGCGCGCGCACGGCTCCGTGGCGTTCGCCACCATCGGGGACCCGAATGTCTACTCGACGTTCACGTATCTCGCGCAGACCGTCGCCGCCCTGGTGCCGGGCGTGGTCGTGGAGACCGTGCCCGGGATCACCGCCATGCAGGATCTCGCCGCGCGTTCCGGCGCCGTGCTCACCGAGGGGACCGAGCCGCTGACGCTCGTCCCGGTGACGGCGGGCGCCGAGGCGCTGAAGGACGCGCTGGGCGGGCCGGGGACGGTCGTGGCGTACAAGTTCGGGCGGCAGGCCGGTGCGGTCCTGGCGGCGCTGCGGGAGACCGGGCGGGTCGACGACGCCGTGTGGGGGTCGGCGCTGGGTCTGGACGAGGAGTCCATCCGGCCGGCCGCCGAGCTCGACGGTGCCCCGCTGCCGTACCTCTCCACGCTGATCGCTCCGCCGCGCCGGGACACCGGGAGAGGCGGGAAGCTGTGAGCGCCGCGGCGTCAGCCGGAGATGCCCACCACCAGCCAGATGAACGCCGCGCCCGCCACCGTGCACAGCAGCGTCGAGCGGGCCGGGTGTTCGTGGTGGGCCTCGGGAAGGATCTCGGCGGCGGCCAGGTAGAGCAGCACGCCGCCGAAGAGGCCGAGATAGCCGCCGAGCACGGCCTCCGGGATGCGGAAGAAGATCGTGGACAGCGCGCCGACGACCGGTGCGCAGGCGTCCGCGACCAGCATGCCTATCGCCCGGCGGCGCGCGTTGCCGTACAGGCTCGTGATGGTGAACGTGTTGAAGCCGTCCGCGAAGTCGTGCGCGATCACGGCCATCGCGACCGCCGCGCCCATGCCGCCGCCCACCTGGAAGGCCGCGCCGATCGCCACGCCGTCCATGGCGCTGTGCCCGACCATCGCGCCGGCCGCCGTCAGGCCCACCTCGGGCGCCCGGTGGTGCTCGTGCTCGTCGCCGCCGTGCGCGGCCTGGCGGGCGGCGAGGGTGCGCTCCACCAGATGGGCCAGGAGGAAACCGGCCACGAACAGGAGCAGGGCCGCCGGCACCCCGAAGATCTCGCGGCCGGCCGCGCGCAGCGCCTCCGGCAGCAGGTCGAGGCCGACCACCCCGAGCATCAGACCGCCGGCCAGGCCCAGGACCAGGTGACGACGGTCGGTCACACGCTGTGCCGTCCAGCCGCCGGCCAGCGTCATCAGGAACGCGCCGAGCGCGACGAAGACCGCCATGTGCCCTTGCTATCCGATCAACCCGCCCCAGCGCACATCCAGCAGCACCAGTAACACCTTTTGTCCAGAGAGGACCGAATTCCCATGGCCGATGCCGCCGCCTCCGCCGCTGCCCGCGGCGACGCTGCCTCCGGCGACGCTCCCACCGGCAAGGTGACCTTCGTCGGTGCCGGCCCCGGCGCCGCCGATCTGCTGACGTTCCGGGCCGCGCGCGCGATCGCCGACGCCGACGTCGTGATCTGGGCCGCCAGCCTGGTCCAGGCGGAGGTCCTCCAGCACGCGCGCGAGGACGCGGAGATCCTCGACTCCGCGACGATGTCCCTGGAGGACGTCGTCGCCGTCTACGAGCGGGCCCGTGCCGAGGGGCTGCGGGTCGCCCGGATCCACTCCGGGGACCCGGCCCTGTGGGGCGGCACGCAGGAGCAGGTGGACCGGTGTGCCGCGATCGGCGTCGAGGTCGAGATCGTGCCGGGTGTCTCCTCCTTCTCGGCCGTGGCCGCACTCGCCCAGCGCGAGCTGACCATTCCCGAGGTCGCGCAGTCCGTCGTGCTCACCCGGCTCGGCGGCGGCAAGACCCCGATGCCGCCGGGCGAGGAGGTGCGCGAGTTCGCCCGCCACGGCACCACCATGGCGGTCTTCCTGTCCGCCGCGCGCAGCGGGCAGCTGGTGCGGGAGCTGCTGGAGGGCGGCTACCCGACGTCGACGCCGGTCGTCGTCGCCTATCAGGCGACCTGGCCGGAGGAGCTGGTCGTGCGGTGCACGATCGAGACGCTGGAGGAGACGGTCAAGGAGCACAAGCTCTGGAAGCACACCCTCTTCCTGGTGGGGCCGGCCCTGGCCGCCCACGGCACCCGCTCGCACCTCTACCACCCCGGCCACTTCCACGGCTTCCGCAAGGCCGACCCCGAGGCCCGGCGGGCGCTGCGCGAACGCGGGGCGAGTACGTGATCACGGTCGTCGGTACGGGGACGGGGGCGCCGCTTCCCGAGGACGTGGCGGCCGGTGCCGGGCTGGTCGTCGGCGGACGCCGGCATCTGGACGCGGTACGGCTGCCGGAGGGGGCCGAGCGGGTCGTGCTCGGCCCGCTGGCGCCTGCCCTCGACGCCGTCGGGCGGCACCTGGACAAGGGCAGCCGGGTGCTCGTGCTGGCCTCCGGCGACCCCGGGTTCTTCGGGGTCGTGCGGGTACTGGCGGAGCGTTTCGGGGCGGAGCGGCTGGAGGTGCGGGCCGGGGTGTCGTCGGTGGCCGCGGCCTTCGCGCGGGTGGGGCTGCCCTGGGACGACGCGGTGGTGGTGAGCGCGCACGGGCGGGAGTCACGCACGGCGGTGAACGTCTGCCGGGCGCACCCGAAGGTGGCGGTGCTGACCGGACCGGGAGCGGGTCCGGCGGAGCTGGGCGCAGCGCTGCTGGGCACCTCCGGCAGGGCAGCGGTGGCCGCCCCGGCGTCGGAATCGGCCACGACGCCCGCCCAGGTGTCCGAATCGGCGCCGGGGGCCGCCCTGGCGGCAGCGTCCGCGTCCGCGTCGACACCCGCCCAGGCGCCGACATCGGCGGCGCCCGCTCCCGCGTCGGCACCGGCACAGGTCCAGGCGCCGGCGTCGGACTGCGCGTCGGCGCCCGCCCCGGCGGCAGCGTCCGCGTCGACGCCCGGCCCCGCGTCGGTGTCCGGTGAGCGGGTCCTCGTCGTGGCGTCGGCGCTCGGGTCCGTGCGGGAGCGGGTGGAGTGGGTCACGCCGGCCGAGGCCGCCGCCCGGGAGTGGGGCAGCGACGTCAGCGTGGTGCTGTGCCTCGACCGGACGCGGGCGCTCGGCGGTGTCCGTACGGTGGCCGGGGCGGCCGCCGGGCCCGCCGGGTGGGCCCTGGCGGAGGACGAGTTCGCGCACCGCGACTCGATGATCACCAAGTTCGAGGTGCGGGCGCTGGCCCTGGCCCGGCTCGGGCCCCGGCTCGGTGACCTGGTCTGGGACGTCGGCGCGGGCTCCGGCTCCGTGGCCGTGGAGTGCGCGCGTCTGGGCGCCGCCGCCGTCGCCGTGGAGAAGGCGGCCGACGGGGTGGCGCGGATCGCCGCGAACGCCCTGAGTCACGGCGTGTACGTGGACGTGCGGCACGGCTCGGCGCCCGAGGTGCTGAACGAACTGCCCGATCCCGACGCCGTGTTCGTCGGCGGGGGCGGGGCCGAGCTGCCCGCCGTCGTCACCGCGTGCGCGCTGCGGGCCCGGCGGACGGTGGTGGTCGCGATGGCCGCCCTGGACCGGGTACCGGCGGCACGCGAGGCACTGACCGGCGCCGGGTTCTCCTGCGACGGGGTGCTGCTGCAGTCGTCGCGTCTCGCGCCGCTGCCCGGTGACGTGACCCGGCTGGCGGCCACCAACCCCGTGTTCCTGCTGTGGGGGACCCGAACCCCCGTCCTGGAAGAATCCGACGAAGGAGTTGCTCAGTGATCGGCCTCATTTCCGCCACCGCGGCGGGGGCGGCGGCACGCGACCGGCTGGCCGCGGCATGGCCGGACCGCACGCGGGTGTACGAGGGTCCCGTGGGGGACGCCGTCCGGTCGGCGTTCGCGGAGTGCGAGCAGCTGGTGTGTTTCCTGGCCACGGGTGCGGTGGTCCGGCTGATCGCCCCGCTGCTGGGCGGGAAGGCCACCGACCCGGGAGTGGTGTGCGTCGACGAGGGCGGCCGGTTCGCCGTGTCGCTGGTCGGCGGCCACGGCGGCGGGGCGAACGAACTCGCCGGTGAGGTGGGCGAGCTGCTCGCGGCGCAGCCGGTGGTGACGACGGCCACCGACTCCGTCGGACTGGCCGGCCTGGACACCCTCGGCTTCCCGGTGGAGGGCTCGGTGGCGACCGTGTCGCGGGCCCTGCTCGACGGTGAACCGGTGGCGCTGCGCGCCGAGTCGGCGTGGCCGCTGCCCCCGCTGCCGCTGGCGGCGGAGGGCGCGTACACCGTCCGGCTGACCGACCGTGCCGTGGAACCCGGCGAGCGCGAGGTGCTGTTGCGCCCGCCGTCCCTCGTCGTCGGCGTGGGCGCCTCCGGCGGGGCCCCGGCCGACGAGGTGCTCGCACTGATCGAGGGCGCCCTGCGGGACGCCGGGCTGTCCGCGCGGAGCGTCGCCGAGCTCGCCACCGTCGACGCCAAGGCCGGGGAACCGGGGATCGTCGCGGCGGCCGCGCGGCTCGGCGTGCCCCTGGTGACGTACTCCGCCGAACAGTTGGCGGAGGTGGCGGTGCCCAACCCCTCCGGCGCGCCGCTCGCCGCCGTCGGCACCCCGTCCGTCGCGGAGGCAGCCGCGCTGCTGCGCGGGGGCGAACTCCTCGTGCCCAAGCGCAAGTCGGTCCGTGCCGACGGCAGGCCCGCGATGGCGACCTGTGCCGTCGTACGGCGTCCCGCACGCGGGCGGCTCGCGGTGGTCGGGCTCGGGCCCGGTGCCCGGGATCTGCTCACCCCGCGGGCCAGGGCCGAACTGCGGCGCGCCGCCGTGCTGGTCGGCCTCGACCAGTACGTCGACCAGATCCGCGACCTGCTGCGGCCCGGTACCCGGATCCTGGAGTCGGGGCTCGGGGCCGAGGAGGAGCGGGCGCGCACGGCGGTCGCCGAGGCGCGGGCCGGGCACGCCGTGGCGCTGATCGGCAGCGGGGACGCGGGCGTGTACGCCATGGCCTCGCCCGCGCTCGCCGAGGCCTCCGACGACATCGACGTGATCGGGGTGCCGGGGGTCACCGCGGCGCTCGCGGCCGGGGCGGTCCTGGGTGCGCCGCTGGGCCACGACCACGTCTCCATCAGCCTTTCCGACCTGCACACCCCGTGGGAGGTCATCGAGCGGCGGGTACGCGCGGCGGCCGAGGCGGACCTCGTGGTGACGTTCTACAACCCGCGCTCCAGGGGCCGTGACTGGCAGCTGCCCAAGGCGCTGGCGATCCTCGCCGGGCACCGGGCCCCGACGACGCCGGTCGGTGTCGTGCGCAACGCCTCGCGCCCCGACGAGTCGAGCCGGCTGACCACCCTGGGCGCCGTCGACCCGGCGTGGGTCGACATGATGACGGTCGTGACCGTGGGCAACACGGCGACCCGGAACATCGCCGGGCGCATGGTCACCCCGCGCGGCTACCGCTGGCAGGAAGGCTCCCCGGAGGAGGCCCCGTGAACCGAGTCGTCCACCCCATCGAGCAGGAGTCCTACCGGCGGCTGCGGGCCCGCCTGGACACCTCGCACTTCCCGCCACTGACCCGGGCGGTGGTGGAGCGGGTCGTCCACTCCGCCGCCGACCTGGAGTACGCGACCGACCTGGTGACCGACGAGGACGACCTGGTGCGGGCGCACGCGGCGCTGCACGCCGGGGCGCCGGTCGTCGTGGACGTGGAGATGGTCGCCGCCGGCATCACCCGCCGGGAGACCGTGTGCCGGCTGCGCGACGCCGAGTCCGGTCCCGGGCTGACCCGTTCGGCACACGCGATCCGGCTCGCCTACGAGCAGGTCGGGCCCGGCGCCCTGTGGGTGATCGGCAACGCGCCGACCGCCCTGGAGGAGCTGCTGACGCTGGACGCCTCCCCCGCGCTCGTCATCGGGCTGCCCGTCGGTTTCGTCGGCGCGACCGAGTCCAAGGCGGCGCTGCGCGCCAGCGGACTGCCCGCCGTAAGCAACGTGTCCGAGAAGGGCGGCTCGGCGGTCGCCGCCGCCGCACTCAACGCCCTGCTGTACCACCCCACTTCCGAGGAGACCCTGTGACCACCCCGCCCGCCCTGCTCATCGCCGGCCATGGCACCCGGGACGACGCCGGCGCCGAGGCGTTCCGTGACTTCGTACGGGAGCTGGGCCGCCGCCACCCCGAACTGCCCGTCGCCGGCGGCTTCATCGAACTGTCCCCGCCGCCGCTCGGCGACGCCGTCACCGAGTTGGTGGAGCAGGGGGTGCGACGGTTCGCCGCCGTACCGCTGATGCTGGTCTCCGCCGGCCACGCCAAGGGTGACATCCCGGCCGCGCTGGCCCGGGAGAAGGAACGGCACCCGGGGATCTCCTACACGTACGGGCGCCCGCTGGGCCCGCACCCCTCGCTGCTGGCCGTGCTGGAGCGGCGCCTGGACGAGGCGCTGGGCGGTGCCGCGCGGGCCGCCGAGGACCGCGCCGACGTGACCGTGCTGCTGGTGGGCCGGGGTTCCACCGACCCCGACGCCAACGCCGAGGTGCACAAGGCGGCCCGGCTGCTGTGGGAGGGGCGCGGCTACGCCGGTGTGGAGACGGCGTTCGTGTCGCTGGCCGCGCCTGACGTGCCCAGCGGGCTCGACCGGTGTCTGAAACTGGGGGCGCGCCGGATCGTGGTCCTGCCGTACTTTCTGTTCACCGGGATCCTGCCGGACCGGGTGCGGCAGCAGACCGCGGGGTGGGCGGACGCGCACCCGCAGGTCGAGGTGCGTTCGGCGGACGTCATCGGGCCCGAGCCGGAGCTGCTCGACCTGGTGATGGAGCGGTACCGGGAGGCGGTCGAGGGTGATCTGCGGATGAACTGCGACTCGTGCGTGTACCGGATCGCGCTGCCCGGTTTCGAGGACAAGGTGGGCCTGCCGCAGCAGCCGCACTTCCACCCGGACGACGAGGGGCACCCGCACGGCCACGGGCACCACCACCATGGCGGACATGCCCATGCACACTGACGACGGTTCCGGAGGCGGCCACGACCTGCGGCACCACGGCGACGCGGAGGTCCGTGACGACGGTTCCGCCCTCGTCGACCTCGCCGTCAACGTGCGCAGTGGCACTCCCCCGGTCTGGCTGCGGGAGCGGATCGCCGGGTCGCTGGGCGGGCTCGCCGCGTATCCCGACGGGCGGCGGGCGCGGGCGGCGGTGGCGGGGCGGCACGGGCTGCCGGTGGAGCGGGTGCTGCTGACGGCGGGTGCGGCGGAGGCGTTCGTGCTGCTCGCGCGGGCGCTGAAGGTGCGGCGGCCGGTGGTGGTGCATCCGCAGTTCACCGAGCCGGAGGCGGCGCTGCGGGACGCCGGGCACACCGTGGACCGGGTGCTGCTGCAGGAGGCGGACGGCTTCCGGCTGGATCCGGCGGCGGTGCCCGAGGACGCCGACCTGGTGCTGATCGGCAACCCGACCAACCCCACGTCGGTGCTGCATCCGGCCGAGGAGATCCTGCGACTCGCCCGGCCCGGACGGACGCTGGTGGTCGACGAGGCGTTCCTGGACGCGGTGCCCGGTGAGCGGGAGGCGCTGGCCGGGCGGACCGACGTGCCGGGTCTCGTGGTGCTGCGGAGTCTGACGAAGACCTGGGGTCTGGCCGGGCTGCGTGTCGGCTACGTGCTGGCCGCACCGGAGATCATCGACGAGCTGGCACGGGCCCAGCCGTTGTGGCCGGTGTCGACGCCCGCGCTGGCGGCGGCCGAGGCGTGTGTGGCGCCACGGGCGCTGGCGGAGGCGGCACACGCGGCGCACCGGATCGCGGCGGACCGGGCCCACCTGGTGGCCGGGCTCGCGGAGTTCGCGCCGGAGGGGGTACGGGTGGTGGAACCCGCCCAGGGGCCGTTCGTACTGGTGCGGGTGCCGGGCGCGGCAGCCGTGCGGCGGCACCTGCGGGCGCTCGGTTACGCGGTGCGACGAGGGGACACGTTTCCGGGGCTGGGCGAGGAGTGGGTGCGGATCGCAGTGCGGGACCGGGGCGTGGTGAACCGGTTCCTGCAGGCGTTCGATCAGGCGCTGGTGCTGGTACGCGCCTGAGGTCGCGCCCGCGGGGCGGCAGCCGCACGCCGGCTGCCGCCCCGCACCCCGGAGGGGGCGCTATCGGCGTCGCAGGTGCAACGCCACCGCTCCGCCACCGGCCACGAGGAGCGCCAGCGCTCCTCCCGCCACGTACGGTGTCACCGAACTGCCACCCGTCTCCGCCAGCCTCGTCCTCGGCGCCGGGGCGCTCTGGGGCCTGATGTCGGTCACGGGGCTCGGCGGGTCGGCGGAGTCGGCCGGGTCGGCCGGGGGCCGCGGCGTCTCGCAGGTCACCTTCGCCAGGGTCAGGGTGCCCTTGACGTCGGCCACGTTGAGCTTCAACGGGTTGACGGAGACCGTCAGTTCGAGGGCGCTCGCCGCCGCCCTGCCCGAGGCCGTCACGGCCCTGGCGAAGTCCAGGCGGACCTCGCCCACGCCGGGGACCTTGACGTCGGTGGGGCCGGTCGCGCTCAATGTCACGCGCTTGCCGAGGACGGTGACCGCACCGAGCACGTTCGACGAGGCCTGCGGGCGTCTGCCGGTCGCGCAGGTCGCCCTGGACGTCACGGCGTCCAGTTCGACGAGGGACAGCAGGGGCAGGCCCGGCAGGTGCAGCCGGGCGTGGGCCAGGTGGACCGAGGCCTCGGCGCGGCCGTCGGATACCGTCGCCCGCGCGGAGGCGACGTCCGCGCCGAGGACGTCGAACGGCTTGCCGCCGTCCACTCCGTCGAGCGTGGCGGTCAGCGCGGTCCGGTCGGCGCTCCGCGGTGCCTGGACCTCGTTCAGGGCGACCGCGAGCGGGACGTCCGCGGTCCTGCCGAGGAGGGAGACGTCGAGACCGGTGCGCAGGACGGCCGCGCTCGCGTGGCCTCGGCCGGTGGTGGCGTGTGCGGCGCCCGCGCCGGCCAGGACCGCGGGCCCGGCGGCCAGGGCGGTGGCCGCCGCGACGGCCGCGAGACGGCGTGCGGGCATACGGAAGGTGTCGCTGTTCAAGGTGGTGGGACCCCCAGAGGGAACGTGCTCGGGACCCGCCAAGAATTACGCACTACGGGTGAAACGTCCGTGATCCGAATGGATTTCACCCAAACGCGAGTCTCCCGTGAACGTTTTCGAATCAACGGACCGGAAGGTGCCCCGGCCTCACCGGCTTACCTCTCCCGCCTGCGAGTGGCTACGATCGGGTCCTGCTGCATGCGTCATACGGGGGAACGCCATGCCGAAGAAGTTCAAGGTCTTCGTGAGCTGGTCCGGGGTGCCCGCACAGAAGTGCGCCCTGCTGCTGCGCGACAAGCTGCCTCACTTCAACCACCTCGTCGAACCGTTCGTGTCGTCGGAGGACATCGCCAAGGGCGACCGCGGATACGACGCGATCGCCGCGCAGTTGCGGGACTCCCAGTTCGGCATCGTGTGTGTCACGCCGGAGAACCGCACCGAACCGTGGATCCACTTCGAGGCCGGCGCGCTCTCCCTCGAAGTGGGCAAGCCGAAGCTCGCCCCGCTCCTTCTGCTCGGGACCACGGTGGCGGATCTGGTGGGCACCCCGCTCACCCAGTTCCAGGCCACGTCGGCGGAGAGCGAGGAGGATGTGCTCAGCCTGATCAAGACCATCAACAAGCTGTGTGATCCACCGGCCGACGAGAAACGCCTGGAAGACCTTTTCGGCAAGTACTGGCCGGAGCTGAGGGACGGCCTCGAGGAGATCGCGCAGAGGGCGAAGAAGGAGCAGCAGACCGTGCCTGCTCCGCGGCCCTCCGCCGAGGAGGTCCAGGACCAGATGCTCTCCCTCCTGCGCAACCAGGTCGACCGCATCACCGCGTTGGAACGCACGGTGGACGGTCTGCGGGCCGAGCAGTCGAGACAGCACGCGAAGGTCCTCTTCGACGGCCTGTTCGCCGCTCCGGAGCAGCCCGAGACACGCCCGGAACCGGGATCCGGGAGCTGACCCGGTGGCCCGCCCGAGCGAGCGCCTGCGGACGTTGTTCGGCACGCGGCACGGACTCGCTCTGCTGGGGCGTACCTACGCCGTCCAGTTCGGTGTGCTGGCCGGTACCGCTCAACTCGTACTGGCCTTCTGGCCCGATCTCGCCCTGGTCCGCTGGCCCGCCTTTCTCGGGATCGCGGCGCTCGCGTTCGCGGCGGCGATCGTGCTCGCCCGGCCCAGGGACAGGGTCAGCCGCGACTTCACCCATCCCGACTTCAGCGTGACCGTCGAGGTGGGCGACCTGTTCGACCGCACGTGTCACCTGGTCGTCGGCTTCACGGACACGTTCGACACCGACACCGCCGACGAGGCCCTGGTCGCCCGCCGCAGTGTCCAGGGACAGTTCCTGCACCGGGTGCACTCGGGTGACGTCGCTCTGCTGGACGCCCTGCTGGAGGACGCCCTCGCACAGGTTTCCCCGGTGGGCCGGGAGACACGGGAGACGAAGCGGATCGGGAAACTGGTGCGCTACCCCGTGGGCACGGTCGCCGTCCTCAAGGACTCGCAACGCAGCTACTTCTGCGCTGCCTACGGGCGGTTGGACAACGACCTGGCCACCAGTTGCAGCACCGAGCAGCTCTGGAGCGGCCTCGCGCAGCTGTGGGAGACGATCCGCCTGCACGGGTACCGCGATGAGGTCGCCATGCCCATCACCGGGTCGGATCTCGCACGCATCAACAACATGGACCACGCGAGCCTGCTGAAGATGATCCTGCTGTCCTTCGTGGCGCACGCCCGGGCGCGGGGGGTGTGCCGGTCTTTGACCGTGGTGGTGCATCCCCGGGACTACTACCGTATTGACATGCTCGAACTCGGGGTCTTCCTGCGGTCGTTGTGAGACGACGGCAGCGTAGGAGGAGGAAGCGGGAGCGGATGCGTGGGACGCCGGCGGACCGGTCTGGCCCGTACTTCTTTCTGAGCTACGCCCGTACCCCGTCCTGGGGCTCCGAGGGCGGCGACCCCGACCACTGGGTGCATCTGCTGTATCGGGATCTCTGCGAGCACATCATGGCCCTCACCGACCTCCCCGCCGGATCGCAAGTGGGCTTCATGGACCGGACGTTGCGGGTCGGGGAAAGCTGGTCCGAGACGCTCAGCATGAGCCTCGCCACCTGCCGTGTCTTCGTGCCGCTGCTCTCGCCGCGCTACTTCTCCAACGAGATGTGCGGACGTGAGTGGTACGCGTTCAACGAGCGCGTCGTGCGGGCGAGGGCGGCCGGTGCCCACGAACCGCTCGGGATCGTCCCGGCGCTGTGGACCCGCGTCGACTTCGAGCAGCTCCCCGACTCCGCCCGGCACCTGCACCTCGACTTCTCCTCGTTCAACCAGCGCTACGAGAACAACGGGCTGTACGGTCTGATCAAACTCAGCCGGCTGCGGGACGACTACGAAGAGGCCGTCTTCGAACTGTCCGAGCGGATCGTCCGGGTGGCCCGTGCGAGCCGGCTTCCCCCGTCCGCACCACCGGTGTTCGAGGATCTACCGAGCGCTTTCGACCGGCACCGCGAGCTCCGGCCCCTGAGCATCGTGGTCGCCGCAGCCCGGGAGGACCAACTGCCCGACGGCCGCGACGGGGGAGCCTACGGCGCGCGGGAAGTCGACTGGAACCCCTACCATCCGTTCACCACTCGGCCGTTGGCGATGTTCGCGGAGGAGCTGAACCGCCTCCTCGGACTCCATGTCGAGGTGTACTCCCTGGACGAGGCCCTCGACCGGTCGAGTGGTTTCAGTCCGTCCCGCGGCCCCACTCTGCTGCTGGTGGATCCCTGGGCGCTGCTGGACCCGGAGCTGAGCGCCAAGCTGTCGTGGTTCGACAAGCGGGCCACCCCATGGACCCGGGTGATGATCCCCTGGAACCGCCAGGATCCGGACGCCCTTGCCCCGGGGGCGCCCGATCCCGCGCGGCTGGAGAACGTGATTCCGCAGCTCATCCGGTTCACCCGGGCGGTGTCCAGGGCATCCGTCTCCGGGGTCGGCAGCCAGGAGTCCTTCCCCGACGCGCTCAGCCTGCTTGTCCGGCACTCCTACGCGGAGTTCGCCCGGCACGTCGCCGTCTCCGCTCCGCCCGCGCGGCCTCGTCCCAGGCTCACGGCTCCCCTCGTCTCCCCGGAGGACTCCGGTGACAGAGAACCGTGACGGGAGGATCATCACCTTCTACTCGTACAAGGGCGGCGTCGGACGGACCATGGCGCTGGCCAACGTGGCCTGGATCCTGGCTGCCAACGGCCACCGTGTGCTGGCCGTGGACTGGGACCTGGAGACGCCGGGCGGACTGCCCCGTTACTTCAAGCCCTTCCTTCCCCCGGGGGCGCTCGGCACGACCCCGGGCCTGATCGACCTGTTCGCGGACTTCGCGGACGCGGCACGCCGCCGGGGACTGCCCGACGAGGGCTTCTACCGGCGGCAGGCCGACGTCGAGCACGCCATGTCCGTCAAATGGGCCTTCCCCGGCCCTGGCTGGCTGAACTGTCTCCCGGCGGGCCGGCAGGACCGCAACTACCACGCGACACTCCAGTCGTTCCGCTGGAACGAACTCGACGGCCGCTTCCTGAAGGCGCTGCGGGAACGCTGGCAACGCGACTACGACTTCGTGCTGATCGACAGCCGGTCCGGCATGGGCAGCGCGGTCGACATCTGCATCCGCGAGCTGCCGGACACCCTCGTCAGCTGCTTCACCCTCAACGACCAGAGCATCGACGGCGCGGCGCTGACCGCGCAGCATGTGCTGGGGAAGCCGGGGAGCCGGGAGATCCGCATCCTGCCCGTGCCGATGCGGGTCAACACGGCACGCAGAGCGGCCTTCGCGGCGGGCCAAGCGATGGCCAGGGCACGCTTCGCGGGCCTGCCACACGGGCTGTCCGCGGACTCCGCCCACCGCTACTGGCAGGAGAACCGCATCCCGCATCGCACGGGCTACGAGCACGAGGAGGTGCTGGCCACCTTCAAGGACCCACCCGGTGAGACGGACAGCCTGCTTTCGGCTTACGAGAGACTGACCGCGGCGATCACCGGAGGGCGGGTAACGCGGCTGCCCGAGCTCGACGAGAGCCTGCGCAAGTACCATCTCGGGGCGTTCCGGCGTCCGTTGGCTCCCGAGACGACACCGCTCGTGCTGCTCTCGGCGCCCCAGGACCGGATGTGGGCAGACTGGGTGCGGCACGTACTGACGCAGGCCGGTTTCCAGGTGGCCCCCTCGGCCTTCGACGCCGGCCGGCAGGACGGCGCCGCCCCACGCACGGTGATCTTGCTGTCGTCGGCGTTCCTGGGCTCCCCGCGCTCCGGCGCGGACTGGCCCTCCGCCGAGGGTGCGCCCCCACCCGTGCTGCTGCGCATCGACGACTCGGCGGCGCCGACACCGCAGTTCGCGCAGCTCGCCCCCGTCGAGCTCACCGGGCTCGACGAGGGACAGGCACGGACGGCCGTGCTGCGCTCCGTCGACGCCAGGGATTGCGCCTCCACGGCCGATACCGCTCCCGGCTTCCCGAACCATCTGCCGACGGTCAGTGAGGCGCCGCCGCGCAACCCGCGCTTCCTCGGACGGGACGTCCTGCTGGACACCGTGCACGACGCCCTGGGTGTCAGCCGCCGGGTGGCCGTGCGCGCCACGGGGATGGGGATGGGCCGCCGCCAGCTGGCCGTCGAGTACGTGCACCGGTTCCGTGCGGACTACGACCTGGTGTGGTGGGTGCGTGGGGTGGAGCGCCGACTCGCGACGCAGTCACTGGCCCGGCTGGCTACGGCTCTGGGGCTGGCGCCGCAGGACAGTGCCGAGGACAGCGCCACCGAGGCACTGTCCCGCCTTCAGGACGGGCAACCGTACGCCCGTTGGCTCCTGGTGTACGACGACGCCGCCGACCCGGAGGAGCTGGCCGGACTGCTGCCGTCGGAACCGGGCCGGGTGCTGCTCACGGTGCGTGACGCCGCTTGGGAAAACCGGGCCCACACCGTGCTGCTGGACCACATCGCGCCGATCAGACGGGTGGAACTGCTGCGGGGCCGGGCGCCGGGACTGAGCGCCCTCGCGGCCACCGACCTCGCCAGGACTCTCGGCGAGCTGCCCCCACTCGCCCTCGACCAGGTCGGCGCATGGCTGGCGGCGACCGGCGGCACGGTGGACGAGTGCCTCGGCGAACTGGGCCCCGGCGAGCCGGCCCCCGGTTCGGGTGGCCCGAGGGCGGTGGCGGCCCAGGCGCCGACGAGGATGGCACAGGCCGCTCTGCGAAAGAGATCGCCCGCCGCCTGCCGTCTGCTCCAGCTGTGCTGCTGTTTCTGGCCCCTGCAACTGTCGTTGCAGACCGTGTGCGGCGCCGAGGCCCTCGCGGTGCTGCGCCGGCACGACCCCGCGCTGCGAGCTCGGTCCCAGCTCGAAGGCCTCGTCGCCGACCTGGAGCGGTTCTGTCTGGCGGAGGTCGACCGCCTCGGAAAGGACACACTCAGAGTTCACCGGCTCGTACAGACCTTCGTGCTCGCGGACCTCGGTCCGGAGGAGCAGGAGTCAGCCCGGCGCGACCTGCACAGTCTCCTGCACTCGGCGGTCGCCTGACCCCCGCTCAGGCGACCGCCGTCCCGTTCAGCACCACCCGTCGGGGGGACGCCAGGACGCGTACGTCGGCGCGCGGGTCGCTCTCGTACACCACCAGGTCCGCCGGGGCGCCCTCCTCCAGACCGGGCCTGCCGAGCCAGGCGCGGGCCGCCCAGCTGGTGGCGGCGAGCGCGTCGACGGGCGGGATGCCGGCGGTGACCAGTTCGGCGACCTCGTCGGCGACCAGGCCGTGGGCGAGGCTGCCGCCGGCGTCCGTGCCGACGTACACGGGGATGCCGGCGTCGTAGGCGCCGCGCACGGTGTCGTAGCGGCGCTCGTGGAGCCGGCGCATGTGGGCCGACCAGCGCGGGAACTTCTCGTCGCCGCCGGCCGCGAGCCGCGGGAAGGTCGCGATGTTGACGAGGGTCGGGACGATCGCGACGCCCCGTGCGGCGAACAGGGGGATGAGGTCCTCCGTCAGACCCGTCGCGTGCTCGACGCAGTCGATGCCGGCCTCGACCAGGTCCTGGAGGGAGTCCTCGGCGAAGCAGTGCGCGGTGACCCGGGCGCCGAGCCGGTGGGCCTCGGCGATGGCCGCCTCGACCGCGTCGCGGGGCCAGCTGGGGGCGAGGTCGCCGAGGTCGCGGTCGATCCAGTCGCCGACCAGCTTGACCCAGCCGTCGCCGCGCCGGGCCTCCTGGGCGACGTACGCGACCAGGTCGGCCGGTTCGATCTCGTGGGCGAAGTTCCTTATGTAGCGGCGGGTGCGCGCGATGTGCCGGCCGGCCCGGATGATCTTCGGGAGGTCGTCGCGGTCGTCGACCCAGCGGGTGTCGGAGGGCGACCCGGCGTCCCGGATGAGGAGGGTGCCGGCCTCGCGGTCGGTGCGGGCCTGCTTCTCGGCGGTCGCCGCGTCGACCGGGCCGTGCGGTCCGAGGCCGACGTGGCAGTGGGCGTCGACCAGGCCGGGAAGCGCCCAGCCCGTGACGGTCCTGACGTCACGGGCGCCGGCGGGGCGGTCGTAGGAGACCCGGCCGCCCACCACCCACAGTTCGTCGCGGACGTCCTCGGGCCCCGCGAGGACCCGGCCCTTCACGTGCAGCACCGCCTGATCGCTCATGGGGGTCAGCCTAGGACGACGGGCTGTCCGGGGTCTCCTCCTCCACCTGGGCCATGGCCGGGTCGAGCAGCCGGGACAGGAAGTGGCGGGTGCGGGCGTGGGCCGGGTCCCCGATGACCCGGTCGGGGGTGCCGTCCTCGACGATCACCCCGCCGTCCATGAAGACGACCCGGTCGGCGACCTCGCGGGCGAAGGTCATCTCGTGGGTGACGACCATCATCGTCATGCCCTCGTCCGCGAGCATCCGCATCACCGCGAGGACGTCGCCGACCAGCTCCGGGTCGAGTGCCGAGGTGGGCTCGTCGAAGAGCATCACCTCCGGGCCCATCGACAGCGAGCGGGCGATGGCCACGCGCTGCTGCTGGCCGCCGGAGAGGGAGGCCGGGTAGGCATCGGCCTTCTCGGACAGGCCGACCCGTGCGAGGTTCTCGGCGGCGACGCGCGCGGCCTGCGCCTTGTCGCGGCGGAGCACCCTGCGCTGCGGGAGCGTGAGGTTCTCGGTGACGGTGAGGTGCGGGAAGAGGTTGAACTGCTGGAAGACCATGCCGATACGGCGGCGCACGGCGTCGATGTCGACGTCGGGGTCGGTCAGTTCGGTGCCGCCGACGAACACCTGGCCCCTGGTGGGCTCCTCGAGGAGGTTGACGCAGCGGAGCAGGGTCGACTTGCCGGAGCCGGACGGGCCGATCACGCAGACGACCTCGCCGCGGCCGATCTCCAGGTCGATGCCGCGCAGCACCTCGTTGTCGCCGAAGGACTTGTGCAGGCCCTTCACCTCGATCTCGGGTCGGCTCATCGCACGGCCTCCTGGGCCTTGGCCTCCATGCGGCGCACGACGAAGCCGAGCGGGATCGTGACCAGCAGGTAGCACAGGCCGGCCACGAGGATGGGCGTGGAGTTGGCGGTCGTACTGGCCAGGTCGCGGCCGTACTTGGACAGTTCGCGCTCCTCCAGGGTGACGCCCAGGAAGAGGACCAGGGAGGAGTCCTTGAAGAGCAGCACCAGTTCGTTGGTCAGGGGCGGCAGGATGATCCGGAACGCCTGCGGGATGACGATCGAGACCATGGCGCGGGCGGGTGAGAAGCCGAGCGAACGGGCTGCTTCCAGCTGGCCCTTGGGAACCGCCTGGATGCCCGCGCGGATGGTCTCGGCCATGTAGGCGGCGGCGACCAGGCCCAGGGCGAGGGCCACCTTGCCGTAGGTGCCGCCGATGATCTCCGTGCCGGGGAAGGCGAGCGGGACGGCGACCCCGATGAAGATGAAGATCAGCAGGGCGGGCAGGCCGCGGAAGATCTCGATGTAGAGGCCGGCCAGCCAGCGGTAGGGACCCACCGACGACAGCCGCATCAGCGCGATCACCATGCCGAGGGCAAGTCCGACGACGAAGCCGGACACCGTGTAGAGCACGGTGTTCTTCAGCGCGAGCGTGATGACGTCCGGGAACATCTGCCGGGCGATGCCCCACTGGGCGAACTGGTTCTGCAGCCGGCCCCAGTCGGCGCCGACCGCGAAGGCGGCCACGGCGGCCACGAAGACGACGTACTGCGCCCCGCGTGACAGAGTGCGCTTCTGCCGCCGGCTCAGACCTTTGCGGCGCGGCTGGAGTTCGGTGTCGGCGGCGGTCATGAGGCGGCGGGTGACGCGGCCTTCGCGTCGTACGGGCCGATCCACTTCTCGTACAGCTTCTTGTACGTGCCGTCGGCCTTGGCGTCGGAGATCGCCTTGTTGACGGCCGCGAGCAGCTTGGTGTTGCCCTTCTTCACCGTGAAGCCGTACTGCTCGCCGGTGTTGATGTTGCCCACGAGCCGGAAGGCGTCCGCGTTGGCCTTGTCCTTGAGCCAGCCCTGGACCACCGGGTAGTCGATGATGACGGCCTTGACCTGGCCGGTGCGCAGTCCGTTGAGGACCGCGTCGGAGGACTCGAAGGAGACCGGGTCGAAGCCCTGCTTCTTGGCGTAGTCCTCACCGGTGGTCTGTGCCTGGGCACCCAGCTTGGCCCCCTTGGCCTTGGCGTCGGCGAGCGAGGTGATGCCGCTGTTCTTGTCGACGAGAAGGGCCTGGGTGGCGTCGAAGTAGGGGTCGGAGAAGTCGACGTTCTTCTTGCGCTCGGCGGTGATGGTCATACCGGCCGCGGCCAGGTCGCACTGGCCGGAGTTGAGGAAGGCGCCGGTCTTGAAGTTCTCGAACGGGGTGTCGAGGATCTGCTGCTTCACACCGAGGTCCTTGGCGACCAGGTCGACCATCGACACGTCGAAGCCCTGCACCTTGCCGTTGATCTCCGACTGGAACGGCGGGTAGGGCAGGTGGGTGCAGGTGGTGAGCTGACCGGCCTTGACGAGTTCGACGCCGCCCGCGGCGGTCCTGGAGGCACTGGAGCCGTTGCCGCTCGACGTGCAGCCGGCCACGAGGGCCAGCCCGGCCGCGGCGGTGGCGGCGGCCAGGGCGCGAGCCCGGCGGCGCCCGAGGAGCGTGGTCACGGGACCTCCTGCGAGTCTGTGATGGAGCGGTGCATTCCGGTTCTACGACTTCCGATTATAAGGAGATGTTTGGTTCTCTCAAACCAATCCCATGGCCACGACCCCGTTCGGCCTGAGAAGTCGCCGGTCAAAGGGGGTCGAAGGCCGCCCGTTACGCTCGTCGTGATCTGTCCCTCCGTGAGCGAAGAGAGCACCGCCGTGACCCACCCCTTCCTCGACCTGCCCCCGCTGAGCCCCGCGCACTTCGCCGCGATCGAGGACCGGGTGGCCCGGCTGATGGATACCCGCCAGGACGTCGTGATCATGCAGGGCGAGGCGCTGCTGCCGCTGGAGGGCGCGATCAGGGCGACGGCCGGTCCGGGTACCACCGCGCTGAACGTGATCACCGGCCCCTACGGGCAGACCTTCGGGAACTGGCTGCGGGACTGCGGCGCGACCGTGATCGACCTGGCCGCGCCGTTCCACACGGCGGTGACGGCCACGGAGATCCGGTCGGCGTTCGCCGCGCACCCGGAGATCGACTTCGTCTCCCTGGTGCACGCGGAGGCGGCGACCGGCAACACCAACCCGGTCGCCGAGATCGGCGAGGCGGTACGGGAGCAGGGTGCCCTCTTCTACCTGGACGCGGTGGCCTCGGTCGGGGCCGAGCCGGTGCTGCCGGACGCCTGGGGCGTGGACCTGTGCGTGATCGGCGCGCAGAAGGCGATGGGCGGCCCGGCCGGCGTGTCGGCGGTGTCGGTGAGCGAGCGGGCCTGGGCCCGGATGGCGGCGAACCCGCGGGCCCCGCGCCGCTCCTACCTCTCGCTCCTCGACTGGAAGGAGCGCTGGATCGACGGCGGCCGCAGGGTGCTGCCGCACGCTCCGGCACAGCTGGAGATGCTGGCGCTGGAGGCGTGCGTGGAGCGGATCGAGACGGACGGCCCGGAGACCGTGATGGCCCGGCACCGTACGGCGGCGCTGGCGACACGGGCCGGCGCGGTGGCGCTCGGCGGCGGCCTGGAGCCGTACGTGTACGAGGAGGCCGACGCGGCGCCGGTGGCGACGACCCTGCGAGTACCGCCGGGCGTGGTGGCCTCGGATCTGGTCGCGGGAGCCCTGGCGGGCGACGGCACGCTGCCGCTGGCCGCGGGCGGGGGCGCGCTGGCCGGGGAGATGATCCGGGTCAACCACTACGGGACGGACGCGACGGTGGGCGCCGTCCAGTCGAGCCTGGCGGCGATCGGGGCGGGCCTGGCGAAGCAGGGGCTGCCGGTGGACCTGGAGAGGGCTCGGCAGTCGGTGGAGTCCGTCTGGGTTACCGGGTCCTGAATTCAAGGTAATTCCGAATTGCTTTTCCATGGATGGCTTACCCGAGTTCTTCTGCCCGCTTTTTGCGGAGCTAAACGAGGGAAATTTCGTCCAGGTTTCAACCCTGTGACATACTCCACAAAGCAGAGTGATATGCCCGTTTTGCGGTGGGACATATCTGGACATCGAGGCGCGGCCGGGCGGGGCAATCAGCCCCCCTGCCGTGCATTTTTGCATTTGCCTCGCTAAATTCAATCCGCATGACTGCCCCACAAGCAGACCTGATCGTCGACCGTCCTTCGGTGACCGACGGCGCCGCTCTCTGGCGTATCGCCAAGGATTCCGGAAACCTCGATCTGAACTCCTCGTACAGCTATCTGCTGTGGTGCCGGGACTTCGCCGACACCTCCGCGGTGGCCCGCGGCGCGGACGGCGAGCCCGTCGGGTTCGTGACCGGATACCGCCGTCCGGACCGGCCGGACACCCTGCTCGTCTGGCAGGTGGCCGTGGACGCCGCGCAGCGCGGGCGCGGGATCGCGGCACGGCTGCTGGACGGCCTCACGGCGCAGGTGGCCGCACAGCGCCCGCTCAGCGCCGTGGAGACCACGATCACCCCCGGCAACACGGCCTCCGAGCGGCTGTTCACGTCGTACGCCGCCCGGCACGGCGCCACCGTCGAGCGCACGGTGCTGTTCGAGGCCGGCGAGTTCCCCGACGGTCCGCACGACCCCGAAGTCCTGTACCGCATAGGCCCCTTGACCCCCACATCGCACTGAGGAGCCCTCGTGACCATCACTCAGCCTGATCTCAGCGTCTTCGAGACCCTGGAGTCCGAGGTCCGCAGCTACTGCCGCAGCTGGCCGACCGTGTTCGACCGGGCCCGGGGCAGCCGCATGTACGACGAGGACGGACGCGAGTACCTCGACTTCTTCGCCGGCGCCGGTTCACTCAACTACGGCCACAACAACCCCGTGCTGAAACGGGCGCTGCTCGACTATCTGGAACGGGACGGGGTCACCCACGGCCTCGACATGTCGACCACGGCCAAGCGGTCGTTCCTGAAGGCCTTCCAGGACCTGGTGCTGCGCCCGCGCGACCTGCCGTACAAGGTCATGTTCCCCGGGCCGACGGGCACCAACGCCGTGGAGTCGGCGCTGAAACTCGCCCGCAAGGTGAAGGGACGCGAGGCGATCGTGTCGTTCACCAACGCCTTCCACGGGATGTCCCTCGGGTCGCTCGCCGTCACCGGCAACGCCTTCAAGCGGGCCGGGGCGGGCATTCCGCTGGTGCACGGCACGCCGATGCCGTTCGACAACTACTTCGACGGGACCGTGCCGGACTTCCTGTGGTTCGAGCGGCTCCTGGAGGACCAGGGGTCCGGGCTCAACAAGCCCGCCGCGGTGATCGTGGAGACCGTGCAGGGCGAGGGCGGCATCAACGTGGCCCGGCCCGAGTGGCTGCGCGCCCTCAAGGAGCTGTGCGAGCGGCAGGACATGCTGCTGATCGTCGACGACATCCAGATGGGCTGCGGCCGCACCGGCGCCTTCTTCTCCTTCGAGGAGGCCGGCATCGTCCCCGACATCGTCACCGTCTCGAAGTCGATCAGCGGGTACGGACTGCCCATGTCGCTGTGCCTGTTCAAGCCCGAGCTGGACGTGTGGGAGCCCGGCGAGCACAACGGCACCTTCCGCGGCAACAACCCCGCCTTCGTCACCGCGACCGCCACCCTGGAGTCCTACTGGACCGACGGTCCGGCGATGGAGAAGCAGACCCGGACCAAGGGAGAGCAGGTCGAGCAGGGGCTCATCGCCATCGTCGAGGAGAACCTCGCCGACGTGCGGGAGTACCGGGGCCGCGGGCTGGTGTGGGGCCTGGAGTTCCACGACAAGGAGCGCGCCGGGCGGGTCGCCGAGCGCGCCTTCGAGCTCGGGCTGCTCATCGAGACGTCGGGCCCGCAGAGCGAGGTCGTCAAACTGCTGCCCGCCCTGACCATCACGCCGGAGGAACTGGACGAGGGGCTCAGCATCCTCGCCCGGGCCGTCCGGGAAACCGTCTGACCAGGATCAAGCAAGGAGGCTGTACAGCACCGTGATCGTCCGATCGTTCAAGGAAATCGAAGGCACCGACCGCCACGTGAGGTCCGCGTCGGGGACCTGGGAGAGCAAACGCATCGTCCTCGCCAAGGAGCGGGTCGGCTTCTCGCTGCACGAGACGATCCTGTACGCGGGCACGGAGACGTCGATGTGGTACGCCAACCACATCGAGGCCGTGGTCTGCGTCGAGGGCGAGGCCGAGCTGACCGACCGCGAGACCGGGACGTCGTACACGATCACGCCCGGCACCATGTACCTCCTCGACGGGCACGAGCGGCACACGCTGCGCGTCAAGGAGGACTTCCGCTGCATCTGCGTGTTCAACCCGCCGGTCACCGGCCGGGAGGACCACGACGAGAACGGCGTCTATCCCCTGCTGACGGAGGAGGGCTGACCATGACCACGACCACGATCACCGACCTGTACCCGACCCGTGGCCCGGTCGAGGTCTCCGTGCCCCGCAAGGACCCCGTCGTCTGGTCGGCGCCCGGTGCGGCCGGGCCGTTCGCCACCGGCGACCTGGAGGCCTTCGAGCGGGACGGCTTCCTCGCCGTGGACCAGCTGCTCGCGGACGACGAGGTCGCCGGGTACCGGCGGGAGCTGGAACGGCTCGTCACCGACCCGGCGATCCGGGAGGACGAACGCTCCATCGTGGAGCCGAAGTCCAAGGAGATCCGCTCCGTCTTCGAGGTGCACCGGATCAGCGAGGTCTTCGCCAACCTGGTGCACGACGAGCGGGTGGTCGGCCGGGCCCGGCAGATCCTCGGCTCGGACGTGTACGTCCACCAGTCGCGGATCAACGTCAAGCCGGGGTTCGGGGCCAGCGGCTTCTACTGGCACTCGGACTTCGAGACCTGGCACGCCGAGGACGGCCTGCCGAACATGCGCACGGTGTCCGTCTCGATCGCCCTGACCGAGAACTACGACACCAACGGCGGCCTGATGATCATGCCGGGTTCGCACCGCACGTTCCTGGGCTGTGCCGGCGCCACGCCCAAGGACAACTACAAGAAGTCCCTGCAGATGCAGGACGCGGGCACGCCCTCGGACGAGGCGCTGACGGAGATGGCCTCGCAGTACGGCATCAAGCTGTTCACCGGCCGGGCCGGTTCGGCGACCTGGTTCGACTGCAACTGCATGCACGGCTCCGGCGACAACATCACGCCGTTCCCGCGCAGCAACGTCTTCATCGTGTTCAACAGCGTGGAGAACGCGGCGGTGGAACCGTTCGCGGCTCCGATTCGCAGGCCAGAGTTCATCGGGGCGCGGGACTTCACGCCCATCCGCTGAGCGTGTTCTCTGCTCGGCGCTCGGCCCGGGGGCCGTCACGTTCGTCGTGGCGGCCCCCGGGCCGTGCCGTGCCGAGCCGGTCAGTCCCCGAGGACGTCCAGCAGGCGGTCCACGTCGGCGGGGGTGTTGTAGATGTGGAAGGCCGCACGCAGGTTGCCGGCGCGGTCGGAGACCTCGATGCCGGCCCGGCTCAGCTCCGGCTGGCGGCCGCCGAGCCCGGGGACGGAGACGATCGCCGAGCCCGGCGCGGGCACGGGTTCGTGCCCGAGGGCCGTGAGCCCGGCCCGGAACCGGTCGGCGAGGCCCACGTCGTGGCTGTGCACGGCGGCCACGCCGATTTCCTCGACCAGATCGAGCGAGCGGCGCAGGCCCGCGCAGGTGAACAAGGCGTGGGTGAGATCGAACCGGCGTGCGGAGTGGGCGAGTTCGGCGACCGGGCCGTAGCAGCTGTCCCACGGCACCTCGGCCGCGACCCAGCCCGCGAGCACCGGGGTCAGCCCGCCGAAGTCCTCGGGGACCACCAGGAAGGCCGCGCCGTGCGGGCCCAGCAGCCACTTGAAGCCCACGGACGCGGTGAAGTCGTAGGCGTCGGCGTCCATCGGGAGCCAGCCCGCGGCCTGGGAGAAGTCCACGTAAGTGCGGGCCCCGTGGCTGCGGGCGGCCTCGCGCAGCGCGGGCAGGTCGGCGATCCGGCCGTCCGCCGACTGGGCGGCGCTGACCGCGACCAGGGCGGTACCGGGGCGGACGGACTCCGCGACCCGCTCCAGCGGCACCGAACGGACCTTGAGGTCGCCGCGGACGTGGAACGGGTTCATCACGGAGGTGAAGTCGTCCTCGGCGGTGAGGACTTCCGCGCCGGCCGGCAGCGAGGCGGCGATCACGCCGGTGTGCGCGGCGACCGAGGCGCCCACGGCCACCCTGGTCGCCGGGACACCGGCGAGCCGGGCGTAGGCGGCCCGGCACGCCTCCACGTCCTCGTACAGCGAGGTGATCGGACGTCCTTCGGCCCGCAGCAGCGCCGCCTCGTGCAGGGCGGTCACGGTGCGGGCGGGCAGCAGGCCGTTGCTGGCGGTGTTGAGGTAGATGCTCTTGGGGGCGAACTCGGCGCGGACGAGGCTCTCGAACGTCTCCGTGGTCTCCATGGGTCCACTCTGCGGCCCGGGACACCCCCCGTCCATTGCGAAGTTCTTGCAGGACCCGCCAAGGAACGCTTATGCGTATCGCCTGACCTGCGGCTTCTCAGTTCTGCGGGACCGCGCACCCGTCCGGCCCGCAGGCCTCGGCACCGCCGTCGTCGATGAGCTTCAGCGGGGAGCGCGCGCCCCAGGCCTGGCTGAGCGCCTGGGTGAACACCTCGGCGGGCTGGGCGCCCGAGACACCGTACTTCCGGTCGAGGACGAAGAACGGCACCCCGTTCGCCCCGAGCTCGGCGGCCTCGCGCTCGTCGGCGCGGACCTCGTCGGCGTAGGCGGCGGGGTCGGCGAGCACCGCACGCACGGCCGCCTCGTCCAGCCCGGCCTCCACCGCGAGCTCCACGAGCCGGTCGGTGCCCTCGGTGAAGAGGGACCGCTCCTCGGCGAAGTTCGCCCGGTACAGGATCTGGATCAGCTGGTCCTGCCGGTCCTGCTCCTTGGCGAAGTGCAGCAGCCGGTGCATGTCGAAGGTGTTGCCGTGGTCACGGCCCCGGGTGCGGTAGTCGAGGCCCTCGGCGGCGGCCTGCGCGCCCAGGTTGTCCTCGCCCGCCTGGGCCTGGGCCTCGCTCATCCCGTACTTCTTGGTGAGCATGGCGAGCACCGGCTGGACATCGCCCTTGGCGCGACCGGGGTCCAGCTCGAAGGAGCGGTGCACCACCTCGACCTCGTCCCGGTGCGGGAAGGCGGCCAGCGCCTTCTCGAAGCGGGCCTTGCCCACGTAGCACCACGGGCAGGCGATGTCGCTCCAGATCTCGACGCGCATGTCTTCCGCTCTCCAGGTAGTAAGAGGTCTTCCAGTACCTGAACCTTCAACCAGCGCGCTTCATTCCCCGCCGACCGGACAGCGCAGGTGCAGATGATGGTCGTCCTCGGCGGGCGGGTGGTCCGGGTCCGGCACCCAGCCGAGGCGGGCGTAGAAGGCCTGGGCCCGCCGGTTGCCGGCATGCACGTCCAGGACGGCCGTCCGCCTCCCGTCGGCCTGCCACTGCTCCACGCAGGCGGCGTGCAGGGCGCGGCCGATTCCGGCCCCCCAGCGGCCGGGGTCGACGTGGAACTGGAACAGCTTGACCGTCCCGGCGGGGCCGTCCTCGGGGACGCGGAAGGAGGCGACGCCGACGATCTCGCCCGCCTCGACCGCGCACAGCACCTGGCCGTCGGGGCGGCCCACGGCACCCCGCCAGACCGCCGTCCAGTCGGTCCCGTCGTCCGGCAGGCCGTCCGGGTAGTACGTCGACCGGGCCCGGCGGTGCAGCGCGGCGATCTTCTCCGCCTCGGCGGGCAGCGCGGTCCGGATGACGCGAGGGGCGTGCGCGTGGTCACTGGTCATGCGACGGATGACGTGCCCGCGGCCGCCCCCGGTTCCTCCCCCGGTGCTCGGCCGGGCGTGCCCCCCGGCGTCCGTCAGCTTCCGTCGCGCAGGTCGTCCGGCCAGCCGGGCCTGAACTCGATGTGGTCGTACGTCACCACGCAGCCCTCGCCGAGCGGCGACTGGGTCATGAAGCCGACCAGCGCGGCGTCCGTCTCCTTCTCGCCGCCGAGCGTGAAGAGCCGGACGAAGGTCCACTTCCGGCCGTCGCGGGAGGCGTGGAAGGCCAGTGCCCGGCCGGTGCGGCTGATCCGCAGCCAGACCGAACTGCCCTCCACCGTGAAGGCGTTGGAGTCGTCGGAGTGACCCCGGGTGACCACCGTGCAGACAGTGGGCACGTCCGGGGAGTTCTCCAGGCAGAGCTTGGCCCAGGCCCGGTCGCCGACGTGGACGTACAGCACACCGGCGTCGAAGGCGGCACCGAACCCGACGGTGACCCGGGCGATCAGCTGGAAGTCCCCTTCGGGCGCCCCCAGCAGCCGGGGCGCGTCCGAGGCGGGTTCGAGCGCCTCCCCGGTGGGCGGCACGAACCGGTCCTGCCGTGCCCCGGCCCACCCGGTGAGCACACCGTCCTCATAGAACCAGTGTCCGTCGGGCCCGTAGGTACGGAGGGAGAAAGGGAGTTCGGGAAGTTCCAGGTCCATGGTCGGATTGTGTCAGGAGCATGCGCCCCAAAGGGGGCGCTGGGGCCCCCGGCCGAAGGCTGGGGGGGGGGGAGGAACTGCGCGGGCGGTCACGACGAACCGTCAGGCCGCAACGCACCCGCGCCCGCCCGCCGCTACCGCTCCAGCACCCCGTTGAACCGCCGCGGCAGCCCCAGCGGGTTCTCGTCCCGAAGCTCCGCGGGCAACAGAGCCGACGGCGCACCCTGGTACGCCACCGGCCGCAGCCACCGCTCGATGGCCGTACCGCCCACGGACGTGGACGTGGACGTCGTCGCCGGGTACGGACCCCCGTGGTGCTGGGCCGGAGCCACGGCGACCCCCGTCGGCCATCCGTTGACCAGCACGCGCCCGGCCAGCGGCGTCAGCTCCGCGAGGATCTCCGCGCCGAGCCCCTGCCCCGCGGCCTCCTCGGCGGAGAGGTGGACCGTCGCCGTGAGGTTCCCCGGCAGCCGCGACAGCACCGCCGTCGCCTCGTCACGGTCCTCGTACCGCACCACCACGGTCACCGGCCCGAAGCACTCCTCCAGGAGCAGGTCGTAAGCGCCCGCGCGGGCCAGCTTGTCCGCCGCGACCGACAGGAACCCCGCGCTGACGGTGTGCTCGCCCCCCGCTCCCGGCGTCACCGGGCTCTCCACGTCGGGGAGTTCGGCGCGTTCGGCGACCCCGGAGAGGAAGTTGTCCCGCATCCGGTGGTCGAGGAGCACGCCCGCGTCGGTGTCGCTGACCGCGTCCGTGAGGGACTTGACCAGTCCGTCCCCCGCGGCACCCGACGGCACCAGCACCAGGCCGGGCTTCACGCAGAACTGTCCGACGCCCAGCGTCATCGAACCGGCGAGCCCGGCACCGATCTCGCCACCGCGCTCGGCGGCGGCGGCCTCGGTGACGAGAACCGGGTTCAGGGAGCCCAGTTCGCCGTGGAAGGGGATCGGGACCGGACGCGCCGCGGCGGCGTCGAACAGCGCCCGCCCGCCGCGGACCGAACCGGTGAAGCCGGCCGCGGCGATCAGCGGGTGCCTGATCAGCTCGAGACCGGCCTCGAAGCCGTGCACGAGACCGACCACGGCCTCCGGGACGCCGTGCTCGGCGGCGGCCCGGCGCAGCACCTTCGCGACCAGCTCGGACAGTGCCGGGTGGTCGGGGTGGGCCTTGACGACCACCGGGTTACCGGCGGCCAGCGCGCTCGCGGTGTCACCGCCGGCGACCGAGAAGGCGAAGGGGAAGTTGGAGGCCGAGTAGACGGCGACGACACCCAGCGGGACCTTGTAGCGGCGCAGGTCCGGGATGGGCGGGGTGGCGGTGGCGTCGGGGTGGTTGATGACGACGTCGAGGAAGGCGCCCTCGTCCACGATGTCCGCGAAGGCCCGCAGCTGGTAGGCGGTGCGGGCGAGTTCGCCGGTGAGCCGGACCGGGCCGAGCGCGGTCTCCGCGTCGGCGGCCTCGACCAGGCGGTCCTTGGCCGCTTCGAGTCCGGCGGCGGCCGAGCGCAGGAAGGCCGCGCGGACGGTGCGGTCGGCGAGGGAGCCGCGTACCGCGTGCGCGGCCGTGACGACGGCGTCCACCTCCTCGGCTGTGGCCTCCACCGCAACCTGTTCGCGCTGCTTCCCGGTGCGCGGGTCGACACTCCAGACTGGTGCTGCTGCCACCGCGGGTCCCTCCATGAGTTGCGTTCTGCCGCAGTATCCGGGTCATTCACCAGGGATGTTCGATATACTGAACGCTGTCTCTGATGATGAATATGCTGTTGGAGACTATATCTTCGGTTTCCCGTCCAACGAAGGGGTCAAGGGCGATGGCGGCAGGCGAGACAGGCGGCGGGGCGCAGGTCAAGTCCGCGGTGCGGACCGTGGAATTGCTCGAGTACTTCGCCGGCCGCCCCGGTATGCACTCCCTCGCGGCGGTCCAGGAGGCCGTCGGATATCCCAAGTCCAGCCTCTACATGCTGCTGCGCACCCTGGTGGAGCTGGGCTGGGTGGAGACGGACGCGACCGGCACCCGGTACGGCATCGGGGTGCGGGCGCTGCTGGTCGGCACGTCCTACATCGACGGCGACGAGGTGGTCGCGGCGGCCCGCCCGACCCTGGACCGACTCTCCGACGACACCACGGAGACCATCCACCTGGCGCGCCTGGACGGCACCAACGTGGTCTACCTGGCCACCCGCCAGTCCCAGCACTACCTGCGCCCCTTCACCCGGGTCGGCCGCCGCCTGCCCGCCCACTCCACCTCCCTCGGCAAGGCGCTGCTCGCCACCCACACCGACGAACAGGTCCGCAAGCTGCTGCCGGAGACGCTGCCCGCGCTGACCGAGCACACCCTCACCGACCGCGAGAAGCTCATCGAGGAGCTGCACCAGATCCGCGAGCAGGGCTTCTCGGTCGACCGCGAGGAGAACACGCTGGGCCTGCGCTGCTTCGGCGTGGCGATCCCCTACCGCACCCCGGCCCGCGACGCGATCAGCTGCTCGGTCCCGGTGGCCCGGCTGACCCCCGCCCACGAGCAGATGATCAAGGACGCCCTCTTCGACGCCCGGGACCGGCTGACCCTGGCGACGCGACGGCTCTGACCGGCGTCCGCATGAGCGGACGATGAGAATTCCACGGCGACGGGAACGCGCGCCCCGCTTTCGCTCGTCTGTCCGAGCGGGATGAACAAGACGATCAGGCGGGCGTCCGTCTTCACACTGCTGCTCGTGCTCGCCCTGCTGGGCAGGGCGACGTGGGTGCAGTTCTACGACGGTCAGGCCCTCGCGGACGACAAGTACAACCGGCGGAACGCGATCCAGACGTATTCGCAGCCGCTCGGGAACATCATCGTGGCCGGTGACGCGATCACCGGCTCGGCACGGACGTCGGGCAGCGACCTCGCGTACAAGCGCACCTACACGGCCGGCAAGCTGTACGCGGCGGTGACGGGATATGCCTCGCAGAGCTATGCCCCGACCCAGTTGGAGGGCATCTACCAGGACCTGCTCAACGGCACCGACAACCGGCTGAAGACGGTGATGGACACGCTCACCGGAGAACGCGCCGACCCGGGCAACGTGATCACGACGATCGACCCGGACGTCCAGAAGGCGGCCTACAGGGCGCTCGGCGACAAGAAGGGCGGGGCGGTCGCGATCGACCCGAAGACCGGCAGGATCCTGGCGGTCGTGTCCACCCCGTCGTACGACCCCGACACGCTCACCGACGCGAACACCGCCGGCGCGGCCTGGAAGTCGCTGAACGCCGACGCGGACAAACCGCTCACCAACCGGGCGCTGCGCCAGCCGCTGCCGCCGGGTTCGACGTTCAAGCTGGTGGTCGCGGCGGCCGCGCTGGAGGACGGGCTCTACAAGAACGTCGACGACAAGACGGTCAGCCCCATCCCGTACACCCTGCCGGGCACCACGACCCCGCTGAAGAACGAGAGCACCTCGGCGCCCTGTGAGAACGCCCCGATCCGGGTGGCCCTCCAGTACTCCTGCAACAACGTCTTCGGCAAGATGGCCGTCGACCTCGGCCAGGACAAGGTGCGGGCGATGGCCGAGAAGTTCGGCTTCGACGACAGCAAGCTGGACATCCCCGTACGGGCCTACGCCAGCGTCTACCCCAAGGACATGGACAAGGCCCAGACCGGCCTCTCCGGCATCGGCCAGTTCGACGTCACCGCGACGCCGCTCCAGATGGCCATGGTGTCGGCCGCCATCGCCAACGGCGGCAAGCTGGTCTCCCCGCACCTGGTCTCCCAGATCACCGACAGCGGCGGCGACGTGCTCAAGAACTACGACGACGACACGAGCACCAAGGAGATCGTCAGCTCGTCCACGGCGGAGCAGCTCCAGTCCGCGATGCAGACGGTCATCGAGCAGGGCACGGGCACGAACGCGCGGATCGCCGGGGTCACGGTGGGCGGCAAGACGGGCACCGCCCAGCACGGTGAGAACAACAGCAAGACGCCGTACGCCTGGTTCACGTCGTACGGCAGGTCGAACAGCACCGGCAAGGAGGTCGCGGTGGCGGTGATGGTCGAACAGTCCGACGCGGCGAGGTCCGAGGTCAGCGGCAACGGCCTGGCGGCGCCGGTGGCCAAGGCGATGATGCAGGCGGCGCTGAAGTAACACCCCGAGCCGGAGTGCCCCTCAAGGGGCGCGGGGCGGTAGGCCATGTGCGGCTACCGCCCCGCGGGCGCGACCAGCCACGACGAACCCGCGGCCGACCACGCACTCCCGCGCCCCGCCCCCCTACTTCACGCCCAGCACCTGCTCCACCGGGTCGATGGCGAAGTACACCAGGAACAGCGCCGACACCACCCACAACAGCCAGCTGACCTCCTTCGCCTTCCCCAGCACCGCCTTGATCACCACGTACGCCAGGAACCCGGCCCCGATGCCGTCCGTGATCGAGTAGGTGAACGGCATCGCGGCGATCGTCAGGAACGCCGGGATGGCGATCTCGTACTTGTCCCAGTCGATGTGCTTGACGTGGGTCATCATCAGGAAGCCCACGGCGATCAGCGCGGGCGCCGCCGCCTGGAGCGGCACGATGGTCAGCAGCGGGGTGAGGAAGAGGGCGAGTCCGAACAGCCCCCCGGTGACGAGGTTGGCGAACCCGGTGCGGGCGCCCTCCCCCACTCCGGCCGCCGACTCTATGTACGCCGTGTTGGAGGAGGCCGACCCGAGGCCGCCGGCCACCGCCGCCGCGCCGTCGATGAACAGCACCCGCCCGATGCCGGGCACCTGCCCCTTGTCGTCCAGCAGCCCGGCCTCCGCGCTGATGCCGACGATCGTGCCCATGGCGTCGAAGAAGTCGGACAGGATCAGGGTGAAGACCAGCAGTACGGCGGTGAGCACACCGGCCTTGGCGAAGCCGCCGAACAGGCTGAAGTGACCGATGAGCCCGAAGTCGGGCGGCGAGACGATCTTGTCGGGGACCTTCGGCGTGGTCAGGCCCCAGCTCTTGATGTCGGCGACCGAGTTGATGACGATCGCCACGACGGTCATGGTGACGATGCTGATCAGGATGGCGCCCTTCACCTTGCGGGCGACCAGCGCGATGGTCAGGAGCACGCCGGCGCAGAAGACGAGGACGGGCCATCCCGTGAGCCGGCCCACGGCGCCCAGCTGCACCGGCACGGTGGTGTCCGCGGCGTCCGGGATCCGGCTGACGAAGCCGGCGTCGACGAAGCCGATGAACGCGATGAACAGGCCGATACCGACGCCGATCGCCTGCTTCATCTGCTGCGGGATGGCGTTCATGATCGCCTCACGCAGCCCGGTCACCACGAGCACGCAGATCAGCAGGCCTTCGAGGACGACCAGGCCCATCGCGTCGGACCAGCTCATCAGGGGCGCCAGCTGGAAGGCCACCACGGCGTTGAGGCCGAGCCCGGCCGCGATGGCGAGCGGGAGGTTGCCGCCGACACCCATGATGATCGTCATCACGCAGGCCACCAGTGCGGTCGCGGTGACGAGTTGACCGGTGTCGAGGGTGTGGCCGAACTTGTCCTTGGCGCTGCCGAGGATGATGGGGTTCAGGACGAGGATGTAGGCCATCGTGAAGAACGTGGCGAAGCCGCCGCGTATCTCCCGGCCGAAGCTGGACCCCCGTTCGGAGATCCTGAAGAACCGGTCGACGCCGTTCCCGGCAGGCGGCGCGGCGTCTCTCGGCCGGTCCACCTTCTGCGTCTCGGACATGGTCGTACTCCTGAGCGTCGGTGTGCGGATGCTGGCTGGATTGTTCCCTCGTCGAACGCGTTTCAGGTTTTCCTCGTGTTACGGAATCGGACGCAGATGCACGGAACCCCCGTACCAGGCACACCGAATGATCACTGCTACGCTCCGCTTCTCGCCGGAACGTTCCTTCGGAGGTCACACGTGGGCACAGTCGTCGACGACGCCGCCTCCGTGGAGTTCCACGCCTTCTTCGAACGCCACTACGCCGAACTCTCCCGGCTGGCCCATCTGCTGACCGGCGAGGCCGACGCCGCCGACGACCTCGCGGCCGACGCGCTGCTGGCGCTGTGGCACCGCTGGGACCGGGTGCGCGCGGCCGACCACCCGGTGGCCTACGCCCGGGGCGTCGTCCTCAACCTGGCCCGCACCCGCATCCGCAGCGCCGTGCGCGAGCGGCGCCGGATCGCCCTGTTCTGGTCGCACCGCGAGGAGCGGACCGAGAACCCGGACGTCGCCGGAGTCGTGGACGTCCAGGGGGCGTTGCGCCGCCTGCCCTTTCGCAAACGCGCGTGCGTGGTCCTCCGGCACGCGTTCGACCTGTCGGAAAAGGACACCGCGCTCGCCCTGGGGATCTCGGTGGGTACGGTGAAGAGCCAGACGTCCAAGGGCATGGCCGAACTGCGGAGGCTGCTCGGCGAGCAGGGTGTTCCGCGGCGGGTGCAGGCGGCGGTGGCACCGCGCGTCGGGCAGAGCGGAGGAAGGAACCGATGAGGCGGCAGGACGTGCACGACGAGCTGCGCGCCCGGCTGCACGAGGCGGCCGAGGCGCACGAACCCGACCGTGCCCGCATCCTGGCCCGGGTCGAGCGGGGCATGGTCGCGCAGAGCCGCCCCGGCCATCGCGCCACCCTGCGGCCGGCGGCCGGCTGGATCCGGGTGATGAGCGCCACGGCCGCGGTCGCCGCGGTCCTCGGCGTCGGCGGCTACGCGGTCGCGTCGGCCGTGAAGCCCGCCCCCGCCGAGAAGACGGTCGCGGTCTCTCCGACGCCCTCCGCCTCCCCGGACGCGACGAGCCGCCCGCCCTCCCACTCGGCGGCCCCGCCGGCGCCCGCCCCGCCCTCGGCGTCCGCCCCCTCCGGGCCGGGTGCGACGCCGTCCTCCTCCCCGAAGTCCACCGCGAGTTCGTCCGCCGCGACGGGCGAGCGGGACGGCCCGCTGTGGTCGGACGGCTCGGTGGACTCGCACAGCAACGACTTCTGGGCGCAGTCCGACGTGACCCTGAGGACCACCGGCCGGCTGACGTCCCTGACGGTGCGGTTGCAGGTGGCCCAGACCGGCGGGGTGTCGAGCACCGGCGCCTGGCGCTCGCTGCCGGAGACCGACTTCGCCCTGGCGGTGGCCGAGCAGGACGGCTTCCTGGTCTACACGTGGACGCTGAAGCCGGGCCGCGAGGTCGCCGTCGGCACATGGGTGTTCGCGGGCCAGTACAACCACCGGCAGGGCGGCCGCGACGCCAGGGGCGACACGTACACGATCACCGGCGGCGACACGACCGGCAAGCAGTACGCGGTGACCGGCGGCTTCACGCCCCCCACCGGCACCGGCACCGGCACCGGCACCGGCACCGGCACCGGGGGCGACTCGTAGCGGCGACCGGAAAGGGTTGCCGACGATCCCGGTTACGACACGAAGTACGTCGGGTTCGGCAGCTTGTACGTGCGGTCCGCGTAACCGCCGTCCAGGTCCGAGTACTGGTCGCCGAGGTTGGCGACGATGTCGTACCCGAGGTCCTCCTCGATGTGCTTGCGGGTGCCGGACTTGTACTGCACCGTGGTGCAGTTCCAGGTGCCCGGGGTGGCGCAGGCGCTCAGGTAGGACGGCGGGGCGGCCTTGTCCTTGAGGAACATGTGGGCGGCATCGAGGTTGACGTCGGCGCCGATCTTCTTCAGGTTCGCGACGGCGGCGGCGCGCTGCGCCTCGCTGAGGCCGGAGTTGTAGAAGACCTCGACGCCCTTGCTCTGCGCGTACCGGACCAGTTCGGCACTGCCGAAGACGCCGGGCCGGTCGGCCTTATTGACGTAGTCGGCCCAGGTGGTGGCGTTGTACGTGTAGTTGTAGCGCTTCTCGTAGTCGAGGCTGAGCAGCAGCGTGTCGTCGATGTCGAAGACCACCGCGGGCTTCTCGCCGTGGCGGTGCGCCGTGCGCGCCGCCTTGTCGATCTGGCGCTCGACGGCCGCGTCGATGCGCGCCAGGTCCCTGGCGTACGGGCTGTCCGGGGACGCCTGGTACACGCCGTTCGCGTCGGCGGTGGTGCCGTAGTACGTGTCGATGTCCTTCACCAGGAGCCCGATGTTGTAGGGCTCGTGGGTGGAGTTCGCCGTGGACTGGCCAGCGGTGGCGGCACCGGCGCCGTAGAGGGCGCCTCCGGCGACGGCACAGGAGGCGACGACCGCCGCGATCCGAAGTGACTTATTCATGACAGGAGTTCTACGCGCGTCACCCGGGTGGGCGCGAGACCCGTTGCCCGATCGATACCTCATCGGCGGGCAAAAACCGGGTCAAGCGCCCTGGGCGGCTCAGTTCATCGTCGCGCCGATGGTCGTGCTGCCGGTGGTCAGGAAGGTCGTCGCGGGCAGCGAGCCGTCCGACCGGCGGGCGTTGTACGCCGTCGCGGCGTCCGTCGACCTGAAGGCGGGGGTGCTGACGCCGCTGTCCCAGTTGTTGCCCGCGGAGACCACGGCGGAGCCCTTGGTGACGGAGCCGCCGCCGTTGCTCACCGCGAGGTTCTTGCCGAGGCGGGCCGCGCCGGTGGCGAAGTAGTAGCCCCACTTGGAGTTGGCGTAGGCGGTGGTGCGGTTGACGGCGATCGCACCGGTGTTGGAGTTCTCGGTGAACCCGTTGCCCGCGTTGCCCCAGGCGGCCGAGTTGTTGACGACGTGCGCGACGGTGACGCCGTTGCCGCCCAGCTTGAAGCCGTTGCCGTTGCCCTCGAAGGCGGAGTCGCCCCAGCGGTTGACGCCGTTGCCGAAGGACCAGGTGTGTTCGATGGTGACCGGCGAGGAGAAGGACCAGAGGTCGATCCCGTCGTCCGAGTTGTTGTACAGCCGGGCGCCCGTGACGAGGTTGCCGGTGCCCGAGCCGAACTTGATGGCGACGCCGTCGGCGTTCTGGCCGTGCTCGGCGGCGTCGTAGTTGCCGTAGCTGTCCAGGTTCTTGACGGTGTTGTTCACGGTCCCGTCGCCGGTGAGGGTGAAGCCGGAGTCGCCGCCGTTGATGGTCTTGATGTTCGACCAGTTGGTGCCGGTGCAGGACTGGCAGACGACCGCGCTGTCCGGGGAGTTCTGGAAGGTGATGTCGGAGACGTTCCAGTAGTCCGCGGTCAGTTTGAAGATCCATGAGCCCGAGGGCAGCGACGAGCCGTCGATCTTCACCGTCTCCGAGCCGTACGCGGTGAGCGTGACGGGCGCCGACGACGTGCCGTTGACCGTGGACTGGAGGGTGGCCGTCGGGTAGTAGGTGCCGCCGCGCACCTGGATGACGGTGCCGGGGGTGGCGTTCTTGACGGCGTTGGACAGGTCGGTGGAGTTGCTGACCACGACCGTCGCCGCGTGCGCCGGGGTGGCGATCACGGCGAGTCCGAGCGACGCCGTGGTCACGGCGAGTGCGGTGAGGGTGCTGAGTCGACGCATGACGTGCGGGTCCTTTCGTCGATCAGATGGCGGGGGTCTGTCGGGGCGTCCAGTCGCCGAGGTAGCTCGCGGGGGTGTGCGACGCGGCCTCGGCGGCGGTGAGCTGGGGCCGGTTCCCGGGGACGGTGATCACCGCGCCGGGCCCGGAATTGCGGTACTCCGCGAACCGCATGGACTGCCAGGGATAGGCGTCCCGCATGTTCGTGTAGGGCGCGACGGGGTCGATCCCGGGGCCGACGAGGCTGTCCCGCACGACCAGCGAGGGCCAGGCGGTGGTCTCGTACGACGGCACCCACGGCCGCGCCAGCTTGTACGCGCCGTCCTGCGCGCCGGAGGTGAACCGGGAGCGGACGGCGAGGATGCCGTGCGGGTTGGCACGGGCGGTGGAGGGGGCGAAGACCATGCCCTTGGGGGTGAAGCCGACGTCCCGTGGCAGGGTGTGGAAGTGGCAGCGGTCGAACACCGCGGTCGCCCGCCCGAAGACGAAGTCGACGTCGCCCTCGACGTAGCAGCGCCGGAAGCACTGCCGGTCGAAGGCGTCCAGCGTGGTCGTGTCGACGAACAGGGTGTCCTGGTGGGCCAGCAGCCGGACGTTCTCGAAGAGGGTGCGGTCGCCGTAGGTGTACGCGGCCACCGCCTGGGTGCCGGTGATCTCGGGGTGGTCGGCGCGCAGCCAGTCGTTGGCCAGGGTCAGGTCCCGGACGGTCAGCCCGGACGCGGCCGACGTGAAGGTGGCCGAGCCCGCGGTGCCGTAGGTGGTCCCGTCCGGTTTCTTCGTCCCGTTGGCGTGGTCGAAGACGATGACGACGGCACACGGGTCGCGCAGGGCACCGCGGACCGTCAACTCCGCAGCCTCCGGGGGCACGTCGACGACCTCGCGATACGTCCCGGGATGTACGACGATCGTCCAGCCCGGGCCGTCCACCCTGTCGACGGCCGCCTGGACCGACTCCCCGGGACGGACGTGCAGGACCCGGCGGCCGGACGCGGACGCGGGTCGGGCGGCGGCGGTGAGCAGGCCGCCGGTGACGCCCGCAAGCAGGGTGCGCCGGCGCATCTCAGCAGTCCGCCTTCCAGGGCTCCCAGTCACCGAGGTACGTCTCGCGCGTCGCCGCCCCGGCCTCGGCGGCGGTGAGTTGGGGCCGGTTCCCGGGGACGGGGATCACGGAGCCCGGCCCGGTGTTGCGGTACTCGGCGAACCGCTGGTTCTGCCACGGATGGGTGTCCGACATGTTGGTGTAGGGAGCCGCCGCGTCGATGCCGGGGCCGAGCCAGGTCTCGCGGACGGTGAGCATCGGACGGGCGGTGGTGTCGGAACCCGGCACCCACGGTCGGGCCAGCTTGTAGGAGGCATCCGGCGCCGCACTGCTCACCCGGCTCCTGGTCACCAGGTAGCCGCGCGGGTTGGCGACCGCCGTGGAGGGCGCGAAGACGAAGCCGTACGGCGGGGCGGCCAGGTCGGTGCGGTCCAGGGTGCGGAAGTGGCAGTGCTCGTACACCGCGGTCGCCCGCCCGAAGACGAAGTCGACGTCGCCCTCGACGTGGCAGCGCGCGAAGTACTGGCGGGCGAAGGTGCCGAGCGCCGTGGAGTCGGCGTACAGGGTGTCCTGGTGGCCGAGGAAGCGGCAGTCGGTGAACGCGCTCCGGTCGCCCTGCACCTTGAGGGCGACCGCCTGGGTGCCGGTGATGTCCGGGTGGTCGGCGCGCAGCCAGTCGTTGGCGAAGGTGATCCAACGGGCGGTGAACCCGTCGGCCTGCACGGTCGTGGTGGCGGATCCGGACGTGCCGTAGGTGCCGCCGCCGGGCTTGGGGGTGCCGTTGGCGTGGTCGAAGACGATCACCACGGCACGGGGGTCCTCGGCGGCGCCGATCCAGGTGGCCTCGGTGCGGGTGGTGTCGAGGATCACCGTCTCCCGGTAGACGCCCGGGGCGAGGACCAGCGTCCGGCCGCTGCCGGTGGCGGCGGTCACGGCGGCCTGGACGGATGTGAAGTCGCCGCGCCCGTGCGGGTCGACGTACAGGGTCCCCGGGGTGCGGCGGCGCTCGGGCGACCCGTACCGCCCGAAGGGGCGGCCGGCGGCGTGCGCGGGCAGGGCGGCCAGGCCGAGCGCGGCGCCCGCCCCGGCGCTCGCGAGCAGGAAACCCCGTCTGGACAGAGGCGGGAGGGGAGGGAGGAGGGGCGTGGACATGCGGGTGCTCCTTGGCGACGGAGAGGGACTTGGGGGGGTGGCGGTACGTCCTTCGCGGTGGGAGGGGCCGGAGGAGGCCGGGGTGCTGGTGCCCCGGCCCCCTGGCGGCCGGGTCAGCGCAGTCGGCCGGCGCCCGCGCCGCAGTCGACGATGCGCGGCACGGCCCGCGCGGGGTCGATCCTCGTGCGCAGGGCGGGGGTCCAGCCGGCCCCGGACTGCAGGATCTCGCCGGGGACCTGGGCGTTGTGGACGGCGATGAGGTCCGTCAGCTCGCCGTTGACGTAGTTGTCGTCGGCGGTGAGCGGTGCCTCCTTCCACTTCTTCAGGATCGTGCCGGCGCCGACGCCGTCCGGCAGGGTGAACGCGTTGTGCTCGGCGACGAGCCGGGACTCCATGCCGATGCCGTAGCTGTAGCCGTAGCCGTCCTCGGCGACGAAGTGGTTGTCGTAGGAGTCGACCTGCCCGAACCGCACCCGGGGTGCCCGCTCCACCAGGTTGGAGAACAGGTTGTGGTGGAAGGTGACCCGGAGGTGGCCCCGGTCGACGGCGGCGGTGGCGGCGCTGTCGCTGTTGCCGATCAGGATCGTCTTGTCGTGGTCCTCGAAGACGTTCCAGGAGGCGGTGACGTAGTCGGCGCCCTTGACGATGTCCAGCTCACCGTCGTGCTGTTCGTAGATCCGCCCGAAATAGGAGGGCAGGGTGCTGTCCGGGTGGTCGCCGTCGGTGAAGGTGTCGTGGTCCATCCAGACGTGGGTCGACCCGTAGATCACCGCGCTGTCGTACTCGGAGTTCCAGTTGCCGTCGGCGGTGTCGGTCGGGTCCCACTGCGGGAAGCAGTCGAGGGGGCTCTCGAGGGCGAGGTTGCGGACGATCACGTTGTCGACGGCCTTGATCTGCAGGCTGGCGCCCTTGAAGCCGGCGTCCTTGCCGACGCCGACGATGGTGGTGTTGGCCGGGACGTAGGCCTTGACGTAGGCGTCCTGCCGGGCCTGCGAGGCGCGCCGCAGCCCCTCGGGGCTGTCGTCGGGCTCGTTGTCCAGGTTGGTGGAGTGCCCCCAGACCTGCGGTGAGTACGTGGCGAGGTAGGTGGCGAAGTCGTAGCCGGGCACGGCGAACGAGTCGCAGCTCGGCCCGTCGGCGTCGATCGTCCCCACCACTCTGACGATCTTCGGTGCGCTGCCGCCGTCGGCGAGGGCGGCCTTGAACTGGTCCCAGGTGGTGACGGTGTAGACGTGCGCGGCGTCGGCGGCGGACCCGCCGGTGGTCCCGGTCGTGGCCGAGCCCCAGCCGTCGTGCGCGGCCAGCACCTGCCGGTCGAGCACGGTCCGGTGCGGGGCGGCGGCCTGGGCGGTCCCGGTCGCGGCCAGCACGAGAGCCGTGCAGCCGGCCAGCAAACCTATGACGCGTCCATGACATATGTGTGTACGCACTGTGCGGTTCTCCTCGGCTATGCGGGTGGCCAGGTGATCCAGGAAGTCGGGATGTCCTCGTGCAGCCGGACGACGTCGTGCCGGGCCAGCACCCGGGTGCGCAGCAGCTCCTGCGCCACGAGCCGGGCCACCGCGATGGCCCCCGGCGGGTTGAAGTGCGTGTTGTCCTGCTCGGTGTCGGTCCAGTTGAAGTACGTCTTGGTCGCCTCGACGCCCAGCGACTGCCACAGGGCCAGCGACAGCGCCTCGATGTCGAGCAGCGCCACGTGCTCCCGCGCGGCCAGCGCACGCATCGCCGCCGGATAGTCGCCGTGGGTCGGTACGGCGTTGCCGTCGGCGTCGAACCTCCTGCGCTCGACCGGGGTGGCGAGCACGGGCCGGGCGCCGCGCGCCCGTGCTCCCGCCACGTACTTCAGCAGGTACTCCTGGTACGTCGTCCACGGCTCGGTGTACCGGGTGGGATCGGCGCTCTTCTCGTCGTTGTGCGCGAACTGGACGAGCAGCAGATCGTGCGGCCGGAGCGTGGCGAGGATGGCGTCGAGCCGCCCCTCGTCGACGAAGCTCTTGGAACTCCGTCCGTTCACCGCCTGGTTGGAGACGGTGATGTCGTTCCGGAGGAAGAAGGGGAGCGCCATCCCCCAGCCGGTCTCGGGAGCCGCATCGGCGTACTTCTGGGCGGCGGTGGAATCACCGGCGACGTAGAGGGTTCGAACCCTCTTGGAGGTACGACCCACGAGGGGGACTGCGGCAAGCGCGGCCGAGGTGACCTGTCTACGGGTGAGTGACAAGACCGTGCACCTTTCTGACCTCAGGGGCGCGGAGAACTGCGCGACCAGCCACGACGGACCCGCAGCTCCCCGCAACCGCTCTCAGTGATGGGCCTTCCAGTCCGCCTGGGCCTTGTTCAGCTGATCGGCCAGCGTGTCCAGGAACTCCTTCGCCGTCATCTTCCCGAGCAGCACCTTCTGGAAGTTCGGCTCGTTGTCCGCCTTGGAGATGGTGTTCCAGTCCGGCAGGTAGTAAGGCAGCTGCACGATCTTCGTACCGGCACCGTTCAGCGCCTCGGCCGCCAGCTTGGTGGGCTCGGCCTTCTGGACCCACGCGTCGGACGCCGCCTGCGTGTTCGCCGGGATCTGCCCCGCCGACTCGTTGAACTTCGAGTTCTCCTCGTGCGACAGGGCGAACTCGACGAACTTCCAGGCGGCCGCCTTGTTCTTGCTGGACTTGAAGACGCTCAGCCCGTCGACCGGGTTGGAGATCTGTACCCGCGTACCGTCGTCCTGGGTCGGGTTCGGCAGCCCCCGGAACCTGTCCGCGCCCAGCGCCTTCAGATGGTCCTGGTACGACCCGAGGTTGTGGCTCAGCATCCCGATCGTGCCGCTGTCCCACTGCGCGACCATCTTGGTGAAGTCGTTGTTGACGTCGGCGGACGGCGTGTCCTTCTTGTACAGCGCGACGTACTTCTCCAGCGCTGCCACGTTCCTCGGGTCGTCGACCGTGGTCCTGTCGCCGTTCCAGAACGAGGTGATCCCGCTCTGGCCATACGCGGCGTCGAGCGCCGGCGCGATCGACCCCTCACCGCCGCGGATCGTGAACCCGAACGCGTTCTTGCCCTTGTCGGTGAGCTTGTCGGCGGCCTGGTAGAACTTCGTCCACGTCGTCGGGGCGTCCAGGCCCGCCTTCTCGAACAGGTCGGTCCGGTACCACAGCACGCCGTTGTTGGACGAGGTCGGGATCTGGTACAGCCGGTCGCCGCCGCCCGCCGCCCGGCTGTTGTCCAGCAGCTTCTGGTTCAGCTCGCCGTTGAGCGAGCTCTTCGCCAACCGGCTGTCCAGCGGCTCCAGCGCGCCCTGCACCGCGACCTCGGCGAGCATCGCGGTGCCGACACCGCCGACGTCGGGCAGGCCGCCGCCCTGGATGGCGGTGTCGTACTTGGACTGGGCGCTCGCGGCGGGAATGCCGACGTACTTCACCTTGATGCCGGGGTTCTGCTTCTCGAAGTCGGCGATGATCTGCTTCCAGACCTCGGTGCGGACCCCGCCGTTGTTGTCCCAGAACGTGATCGTGCCCTTGCCGGAGCCCTCGTCGCCCTTGCCCCCCGCGCTGCCGCTGCCGTCGTCGCCGCAGGCGGTGGCGGTCAGCGCGAGCACGGAGCCCAGGGCGACGGCCACGGCCGCACGCCTGCTTCTGCGGATGCTGCTGTTCATCGGTCGGCTCTCTTCCTCGGGTCTCTTCTTCGGGATCCAGTGGAGATACGCGCCGCTGGGGGCGGCACCCCGGTTCGGCAAGCGCTTGCTAAGGAGATGCGTCATTGCGGCTCCCACCAAGGACGACGGTTACTGGGCGCTGATCCGGAACTGCGAGAAGGTGGCCGCCCCGGCGTGCCCCGGGCCTTCGGGGGCGGCGGCGAAGAGTCCGCGTTCGAGGGCGCGGCCGGCCAGGTCGCGGGAGTGCAGCAGCGGGAGCCCGGGGGCGCGGCCGAAGCTGGCGGCGGTGAGGTGGAAGTCGTCACCGACGCGGAGGACGTCGGGGTCGGACCAGTCGGCGTCGAGGACCGGGGTGCGGTAGGTCGTCGTCACCGGGTCACCGCCTTGCGGGCCAGGGTCGCGGCCTCGTCGCGAGTGAGCCGGCCGTCGGCGACGACGGTGACGATCCGGCGTACGACGGTCTCGCCGGGCGGAATCGGCAGCCGCTCGGTGTGCGCCGGCGAGGAGGGCCCAGCGGGACTCCGCCACGAAGCCGTCGGGGTCGCGGAGCTGGAAGGCCACGTGGCGCTGGGTGCCGTGGTTGTCCAGCTCGGTCGGCCCCCGGCCGCGGACGTAGGTCCGGCCGCCCCAGACGTTGTGCCCCTCGACGTCGGGAACGGCGACACCGACGCCGAGGTGGTGGAGGTGGTCGGCGGGGGCCGGTTCGGTGACCGCCGTGCCGGCCAGGGTGGTGACGGGGTGCAGGTAGGGGCGCGGGGAGAGCCGGGCCGGGAGCCCGGGGTGGCTGACGTAGCAGCCGACCCGGCGGCCGGCGGCCTTCAGCAGCAGGGCGGCGTCCGTCATGTGCTCACCTCTTTCGGCGGGGCCCAGGGGGCGCTCAGCTCGGAGTAGAGGGCGAGGGTCTCGGCGCTGGCCGCGACCAGCCGGTCGATGCCGGTCACCACCCGGCGGTCCTCGTCGGGGAGGTGGCGCCAGGCGTCGGCGGGCAGCGCGGCCGGGTCGTCGGCCAGCCGGATCGCCTCCACGACCTTCATGAAGGCGCCCGTCGCGTCCGGCTCCACCAGCAGATCGGCGCCCGTGGTGAGGTGGTCGACGAGGTTCTCCAGCAGGTCCGTGGTGCCGTACTCGATCTCCTGCGGACCGTGGCCGGCCCGCTGTACGAGCACCCGGTCCAGCTTGTACCAGAAGGTGATCCGGCCGCGGTCGCCGTGCACCAGGACGTACGGGTCCCCGGGCTCCTCGGCGCAGAGCGTGGCGGCGACGGTGACCGGGCCGCGCGGGGTGGTGACGCGCACGCACGAGGTGTCGTCGGACTCGATGTCGTTGGCGCGCAGCAGTTCGGTCTCGATGCCGGTGACGTCCTCGGCGCGGGTGGTGCCGAGCAGCGCGAGTCCGGTGGCGACGGCGTGCGCGAGGGGGTTGGTGAGGACCCCGTCGACCACGTCCACGCCGTTCAGCCGCCGCTTGCCGGACCAGGCCGCGCGCCGGTAGTAGGACTCGGCGCGGGCCCAGGCGCCCGCCCCGCCCACCCCGGTCACCGTGCCGATCGCGCCCTCCTCGATCAGCCGGCGGATCGCGGGCACGGCGCCCGAGCCCAGCGACTGGAAGCCGATCTGGCAGGCCACGCCCGCCTTGGCGACGCCGTCGGCCATCCGCCGGAACTCGGCGTACGACGGTGCCGGCGGCTTCTCCAGGAGCACGTGCACGCCCCGCTCGGCCGCCGTCAGGGCCAGGTCGGTGTGGGTGGGGATGGGGGTGCAGATCACGGCGACGCGGGCGCCGGTCTCGTCCAGCAGCGCGCCGAAGTCACCGGACTGGAGCGGCTGCCCGAGTCCCTCCGGCAGCTCGTCGGCGCCCAGCGGGGTCAGCTCGCAGATGCCCACGAGCCGTACGAGCCCCTTCTCCTGGAGCCGGCGGATGTTCTCCAGGTGCCAGCGGCCGTGGCCGCGCGCGCCCGCCAGAACGATGTCTACGGTCATGGGGTCCTCCCTGCGTTGTCGATCTTTGCGAGCAGGGTAAGCGTTTGTCCCGAGCGGTCCGAAAGGCGTCTCATCCCTTCACCGCCCCGGCGCTGAAGCCCGTGATCAGCCACTTCTGGATGAACGCGAACACGATCACGACCGGTACGGCCGCGATGATCCCGCCCGCCGCCAGCGCCCCCAGGTCCACGCTGTCCGCGCTCATCAGGGTGTTCAGGCCGACCGGGATGGTCTGCTTGCTCTGGTCGGAGAGGAACATCAGGGCGAACAGGAAGTGGTTCCAGGCGTGCACGAAGGCGAACGAGCCGACCGCGACCAACCCCGGCCGCAGCAGCGGCAGGACGACGATACGGAAGGCGGTGAGCCGGTTGCAGCCGTCGACCCAGGCGGCCTCCTCCAGGGAGTACGGCACGTTCCTGATGAAGCCGCTGATCAGGATCATCGACAGCGGGAGCTGGAAGACGGTCTCCGCGACGACGACACTGCCGAGCGAGTTGATCATCCGCAGGTTGGCGAAGATCTGGAAGAGCGGCACCAGGAGCAGCGCGCCCGGCACGAACTGGGAGCAGAGCAGGGCGAGCATGAAGCCGCGCTTGAGCCGGAAGTCGAAGCGGGCCAGCGCGTAGCCGCCGGCCAGCGCCACGACCGTGGTCAGCACCAGGGTCGCGATGCCGACGTAGACGCTGTTGGTGAAGTACGTGCCGAAGCTGCGCTCGGTCCACACCTTCTGGAAGTGGTCGAAGGTGACCGGCCAGGGGACCAGCGAGGTGGACCCGGCGGGACGGACGGCGAAGAGCAGGATCCAGTAGAACGGGATCAGGGTGAACAGGAGGTAGACCCCGAGGGGGAGGTAGATCTGCCAGCGCGGGACCTCGTCCCAGGCGCGGCGCCGCTTCCCGGGGCGGGCGGGTCCGGTCACCACGGGCGGTGCGGCCGGTGCGATCTCGGTGATCACTTCGTCTCGCCTCCGAACTTGCTGAGCCGCAGGTAGACGACCGAGCAGAAGAGCAGGATCACGAACGCCACCGTGGTCAGCGCCGAGGCGTAGCCGAAGTTGTGGGCGTCGACGCTGGTGTTGGCGATGTACAGCGGAAGGGTCGTCGTCTCGCCCGCCGGGCCGCCGCCCGTCAGGGTGTACAGCAGGTCCACGTTGTTGAACTCCCACACCGCGCGCAGCAGCGTGGACAGGACGATGGCGTCCTTGAGGTGCGGCAGCGTGATGTGCCAGAACTGCTTGCGCCGGCTCGCCCCGTCGACCTCGGCGGCCTCGTACAGGTCCTTCGACACGGACTGGAGGTCGGCGAGGATGAGGATCGCGAAGAAGGGGACGCCGCGCCAGAGGTCGGCGACCACGGCCGCCGGGAAGACGGTCGAGGTGTCCGAGAGCCAGCTGGTGCCGTACGAACCGATGCCCGCGTCGGCGAGGTAACGCGTGATGCCGGTCTGGGAGTTGTAGAGCAGCACCCAGATGGCGGAGGTCAGCACGCCGGAGACGGCCCACGGCGAGAAGACCAGTGCCCGGCCCAGCGCCCGGCCCACGAAGGTCTGGTTGACGATCAGCGCCAGCGCCAGTCCGAACAGCAGTTGCAGCCCGACCTCCACCACGACCCACTGGGCGCTGAAGGTCAGCGTGTCCCAGAACTGCGGGTCGTGGGCGAAGGCCTGCGTGAAGTTGCCGAAGCCCGCGAAGCCGTTCCGCCAGGGCTTGGTCGGGTTGTAGTTCTGGAGGCTGTAGTAGAAGACGCTGAGCACCGGGTAGGCGATGAAGCCCAGCATCAGCAGGGCCGCCGGGGCGATCAGCAGGTACGGGAGCCTGCGCGGCGTCGCGGAGGCACGGCGCCGCCGGGGTGGCGCGGGCGGGTTCGCCACGGCTGCGGCTTGGGCCACGACTGTTCTCCGTTCGCATGGGTGACAGCGGGTGCAGGAAGCGCTTGCTGGATGGAGCTGCGTGAAGCGCTTCGACGGTGCTTGCTTCGACGGTCGTCGGCGGTCGTCGGCGAGAGGGGGGCGGCTAGCCCGCGTACGGGTCCGGGACTTCTCCCGGCCGGGCCAGGAACTCGAAGTCGCAGCCGGTGTCGGCCTGGGTGATCTGCTGGTCGTAGAGCGCCCCGTAGCCGCGCCCGTAGCGCACGGGCGGCGGCGTCCACGCGGCCCGGCGTCCGGCCAGCTCCTCGTCGTCCACGTGGAGGTGGAGGGTGCGCGCCTCGACGTCGAGGGTGATGGAGTCCCCGCTGCGCACGAGCGCGAGGGGGCCGCCGACGTACGACTCGGGCGCGACGTGCAGCACGCAGGCGCCGTAACTGGTGCCGCTCATCCGGGCGTCGGAGATCCGGACCATGTCCCGCACGCCCTGCCTGAGGAGGTGGTCGGGGATGGGCAGCATGCCGTACTCGGGCATGCCGGGACCGCCCCTGGGCCCCGCGTTGCGCAGGACGAGGACGCTGTCGGCGGTGATGCCGAGGTCCGGGTCGTTGATGGTGCGCTGCATGGTCCGGTAGTCGTCGAAGACCACGGCCGTCCCGGTGTGCTTGAGCAGGTGCGGTTCGGCGGCGATGTGCTTGATGACCGCGCCGTCCGGGCAGAGGTTGCCGCGCAGCACCGCGACCCCGCCCTCGGCGGCCACCGGGTTGTCCCGGGGCCGGATGACGTCGTCGTCGTGCACCCGGGCACCGGCGAGCTGCTCGCGGTAGGTGTCGTACGACACCGTCGGCCGGTCGAGGTGGAGCAGGTCGGGGATGCGGGACAGGAAGCCGGGCAGGCCGCCCGCGAAGTGGAAGTCCTCCATCAGGTACGTCTGTCCGCCGGGCCGCACGTTGGCGAGGACGGGCACCTTACGGGCGATGCGGTCGAAGTCGTCCAGGGTGAGCCGGACCCCGGCCCGGCCGGCCATGGCGATGAGGTGGATGACGGCGTTGGTGGAGCCGCCGAGGCCGAGCACGGTGGTGACGGCGTCCTCGAAGGCCTCCGGGGTGAGGAGCCGGGAGAGCCTGCGGTCCTTGTGGACGAGTTCGACGATCCGCATCCCCGCACGGGCGGCCATCCGGTCGTGCCCGGAGTCGACGGCCGGGATGCTGGACGCCCCCGGCACGGTCACCCCGAGCGCCTCGGCGGCCGCGGTGAGCGTGGAGGCCGTGCCCATCGTCATGCAGTGACCGGGGGAACGGGCCAGTCCGCTCTCCAGCTCGGTCATCTCGCAGTCGCCGATCAGGCCGGCGCGCTTGTCGTCCCAGTACTTCCACATGTCGGTGCCGGAGCCGAGGACCTCGCCGCGCCAGTGGCCGGGGAGCATGGGCCCGGCGGGCACGAAGACGGTGGGCAGGTCGACGGAGGCGGCGCCCATGAGGAGGGCCGGGGTGGACTTGTCGCAGCCGCCCATGAGGACGGCGCCGTCCACGGGATACGACCGCAGCAGCTCCTCGGTCTCCATGGCCAGGAGGTTGCGGTAGAGCATCGGGGTCGGCTTCTGGAAGGTCTCGGAGAGGGTGGCCACCGGGAACTCCAGGGGGAAGCCGCCGGCCTGCCAGACGCCCCGCTTGACGGCCCCCGCCCGGTCACGGAGGTGCACATGACAGGGATTGATGTCCGACCAGGTGTTGAGGATCGCGATGACCGGCTTGCCGAGGTGTTCCTCGGGGAGGTAGCCGAGCTGGCGGGTGCGGGCACGGTGGCTGAAGGAGCGGAGGCCTTCGGTGCCGTACCACTGGTGGCTTCTGAGTTCCTCGGGCTTCTTCATGCGGACCATCCGGCGGCGATCGCGGCGACCTCGGCGCGTTCTTCCTCGGGCAGGTGCCTGCTGGGCGGGCGGACGTCGCGGCGGCACAGGCCGAGGGAGGCGAGCGCCTCCTTGACGACGGTGACGTTGTTGGCGGAGCCGCCCGCGGCACGGAGTTCCTCGAAGCGGCGGATCTGCTCCCAGACCTTCATGGCGGCCGGGTAGTCGCCGGATCGAAGCGCTTCGATCATGTTCAGCGAGACGGCCGGGGCGACGTTCACGAGACCGGAGGTGAACCCGGTGGCGCCGGCCGAGAAATAGGAGGGGGCGTACGGCTCCGCGAGTCCCGCCACCCACACGAACCGGTCGAGGCCGGCGTCCCTGGCGAAGGCGGCGAACTTCGCGGCGTCCGGGACGGCGTACTTGACGCCGATCACGTTCGGGCAGGCGTCGGCGAGTTCGGCGAGCCGGGCGCCGGTCAGCTGGGCGTTGCGGACGTACGGTACGACGCCGAGCCCGGGCACGGACTCGGCGATCGCGCGGTGGTAGTCGACCCAGCCGGCCTGCGAGACGTACGGGTGGACGGGCTGGTGGACCATCACCATCCGCGCGCCGTGCTCCCGGGCGTGCCGGGCGGAGGCGACGGCGGTGGGGACGTCATGGCCGACACCGACCAGGACCACGGCCCGGTCCCCGGCCTCGTCGAGCGTCAACTCGGTGACGAGCCGCCGCTCTTCGGGGGCCAGGGCGTAGAACTCGCCGGTGTTGCCGTTCGGGGTGAGGGTGCGGATCCCACCGTCGAGGAGCCGGCGCAGCAGGGCCCGGTGGGCGTCCTGGTCGACGCTGCCGTCCTCGGCGAAGGGAGTCACCGGGATGGCCACGACGTCGGCCAGAGCCGCCCGTTGGGTCTCGAACGCCACGCTGCTCATTGCTGGCCTTCCTGGTCGGCTGCCCGGGGGAACGCCCGGTCGACGAAGGACGCGATGTGGGAGTGCAGGGCGCGGGCGGCGCCGTCGGCGTCGCCCGCCAGCGCCAGGCGCAGGATCTCGTGGTGCTCACCGGCCTCCTGCTCCCAGGAGGGGGAGGCGGCCCAGGCGACCGCGGAGACGAGGGCGGCCTGGTCACGGACCTCGTCCAGCATCCGGCCGAGCAGCGGGTTGCCGCACGGAAGGTAGAGGGCGCGGTGGAAGTCCCGGTTGGCGAGGGAGCGTTCGGCGGTGTCGGTGGCCTCGGCGGCGCGCGTGAGGGCGTCGCGGGCGGCGTCCAGGGAGGCGCCCCGGCGGACGGCGCGCTTCAGGGCCTCCGGTTCGAGGAGCAGCCGTACGTCGTAGACCTCGCGCGCCATGTCCGCGTCCACCATGCGCACCGTGACGCCCTTGTACTGGCTCATCACGACAAGACCGGTTCCCGCGAGGGTCTTGAGCGCCTCCCGCACCGGCGTCTTGGACACCCCGAACTGCGCGGCGAGCTCGGTCTCCACCAGGGCCTGGCCGGGCGTCAGCTGCCCGGTGAGGATGCGGTGTTTGATCGCGTCCAGCACGTACTGCGTGCGGGACGGGATCGGCATGGGCACAGAGGTCATGCGCGCCTCTCGGGGTCACGTACCGGGCCCGTCACGGCCCGGTCTGACGTATCGGATCTCGCGTATCGCGTCTCATATATGACGTACGAAGTACGACGCGGACGAAGGTAGGGACGCCACCCGTGTTTCGTCAATGCTTCTGTCAAAGATCCCGCGGGTGAAGCCCACGGGGCACGGACCTAGGGCATCCTCCCGATCCCCACGGCCGCGCCTTAGACGCACGATGAGCAGGCATGACGACCCCCAGCTCATGGGCCGTGTCCCGGCTGCTCCGGGACCGTGACGCGGCCCTCTGCCTCACCGGCCTCGTGGTGTCCGGCTTCGGCACCTCCGCGCTCTGGCTGGTGGCCGGTGTCTGGGTCAAGGACCTCACCGGCTCCGACGGCCTCGCCGCCCTGTGCACCGCCGCCCTGTGGGCCCCCACCCTCCTCGGGCCCGTCCTCGGCACCCTCGCCGACCGTGTCCGCCGCAAACCCCTCTTGCTCTGCACGAACCTCGCGCTCGCCGTCCTCCTGCCGGCCCTCTGCACGGTCCGCTCCCCCGGCTCCGTCCCGTTGCTGTTCGCCGTCCTCCTCCTCTACGGAGCGGCGGGCGTCGTCGAGGACGCGGCCGCCTCCGCCCTGGTCGTCTCCGCCGTCGACCCCGCCCTGCTCGGCGACTTCAACGGGCTGCGGATGACCGCCCGCGAGGGCATGAAGCTGGTCGCCCCGCTGACCGGCGCCGCCCTGTACACGGCGTACGGCGGGCCGGGCGTCGTCCTGCTGGACGCCCTGACCTTCGTCCTGGCGGCGGGGCTGTACGCCCTGTTGCGGGTCCCGGAGCAACGCCCCGAGCGCCCCGACGGGGCCCGGCGCCGACGGACCGCCGAGGGGATCCGGTCGCTGTGGGCGCACCCGGTGCTGCGGCCGCTGGTCTGCGCGGGCGGTGTCACGATGGGCCTGGTCTCGCTGAGCAGCAGCCTGAACTACGCGGTGGTGGACGCCCTCGGCCACTCCCCCGCCTATGTGGGGGTGCTGTACACCGCCCAGGGGGTGGGCTCGGTCGCGGTCGGGCTGGTCTCCGGGCCCGCGCTACGACGGCTCGGCGAGCGGTGGTTCGCGGTGGCCGGGATCGCGCTGACCGGGCTGGCGACGGCCGGGCGGGCGCTGCCGTACGACCCGGTGCTGCTGGTGTGCGGCCTCGCGGGCGGACTCGGCCTGCCCTGTGTGCTGATCGCCGCCCACACCGCCGTACAGCGCGAGATCCCGGCCGCCGCGCTGGGGCGGGCGACCGCGACCGCCGACACGGTGATGTTCACACCGAACGTGCTCGGGCTCGCGGTCGGGTCCGCCCTCGTCGAACTCGTCGACCACCGGCCGCTGCTGGTGGTCCTCGGCGGTGCGCTGCTCGGCACCGCCTGCGTGCCGGCTCAGCGCAGTGCCTCCCGTACCGCCGCCAGGTCGCCGTCCGATGCCAGCCCCGCGTGATACAGCCGCAGTTCGGTCGCACCCCGGTCGCGGGCCCGGGCCGCGTCGGCGGCCAGGGTGCCGGGGCTGCCGCCCATTCCGGAGACCACCGTGAAGTTGGCGGCGAGAACCGTGCCCGGCCGGGCGTGCTCGGCGAAGGGCGCCAGCAGGTCCGTACCGCCCGCGCAGGGGACCACGACACCGTCCGCGACCGACAGCACGTGCGCGGGGTCCACGCCCGCGTTGGCTCCGCAGTGGTAGGTCACCGGGTCGGCGTGCAGCAGCACCTGGAAGCCCTCGGGGGCGGCCGCGCGGACCGCGGCGACGGCCGCCTCCTGGAGGGTGCGGGCCCTGTCGTCCCGCCAGGCGCGGGTGGCCGCCGCCGCCGGTTCGCCGAGCAGCTTCTCGACCGTCGGCCAGCCGGCGTCGTCCGCCGCGCCCCGCCACAGCGGTTCCAGCGCGTCCCGGACGGCTGCCGCCAACTCGTCGGCGTCCAGGCCATGTTCGCCGTACCCGGTGCGGCACGCCGGGCAGAAGCACAGCGCCATCAGGTACTGGCCGGCGTCCCCGAGGCCGACCCCGGCGGTCTTGTCGTGGGCGTGCAGGTGTTGCAGGCCGTACCAGCCGAGGGACTCCAGTTCGGTGCCTGCCGCGCCGGGCCGGACCGCCGCCTCGGCGGCGAGGTCGGTGAGGTACTCACGGGTGGCGGGCTGGGCGATGCAGGGGGCCCAGGGGTAGCGGTCGCCGTAGGCGTTGACGACCGAGGTGTCCGGATGCTCGGCGCCCAGGCGGGAGTTGTGGGCGAGGATCACCCAGGTGTGGACGTCGAGTCCGGCGTCGCGCAGGGCCTCGGCCGCCTCCCCGAAGGCGTCGCCGGGGGCCCAGTCGCCCGCCGGGCGGGGACGGAGCCGGCGGCCCGCCCAGCGTTCGTCCGTCGGGTAGTAGACGGCCGCGTGCTCGGCGGTGACGATACGGCGGCGCGGGTGGCGCGGGGTCAGCGCGCGGGTGGAGTGGTAGGCGGAGGCGAGGGTGACCTGGTCCACGCCGAGTGCGGCGAGGCGGTCCGGGGCCTCGGGGTCGCCGTTGACGTCCCAGGGGTAGACGAACGTCGACGTCCTCAACCGTGCCGCTCCGTTCGGCGACTTCACCCGTCCTCCTTCGGACACCGTCACGCGTTCCCCTCCAGCAGTGCGTAGCCGCGCTCGACCAGCCGGGCGAGCTGCTTCACATGATCCTCGTGCGGTTCGTGCAGCGGCGGCCGGACCTCGCCGACGTCCAGACCGCGCAGCCGCACCCCGGCCTTGACGAGGGAGACGGCGTATCCCCTGCCCTGGGCGCGGAGTTCGACGAACGGGCGGTAGAAGCCGTCGAGCAGACGGGCCACCGTCGTCCGGTCCTCCTCGCGCAGGGCGGTGTGGAAGGCGAGGGCGATCTCGGGGACGAAGCAGAAGACGGCCGAGGAGTAGAGGTCGATGCCGATGGCCCGGTAGGCGAGCTGGGTCTGCTCGGCGGTGGGCAGGCCGTTGAAGTAGAGGAAGTCGCCGGGGGCCTCGGTGCGGACGGCGCTGACGACGCGCTGCATCAGATCCAGGTCGCCGAGGCCGTCCTTGAAGCCGATGACGCCCTCGGTGCGGGCGAGTTCGACGGCCGTGGCCGGGGTGAACACCGCGTTGTCGCGCTGGTAGACGATCACGGGGAGAGCGGTCGCCGCGGCCACCTCCCGGTAGTGCCGCAGCAGGCCCTCCTGGCCGGCGGCCACCAGGTAGGGCGGCATGGCGAGCAGGCCGTCGGCGCCCGCGGCCTCGGCGAGACGGGCGTAGCGGACGGCGAGCGCGGTGCCGTAGCCGGCGCCCGCGACCACCGGCACCCGCCCGTCGGCCGCCGCCACCGCCGCGGCCACACAGGCTTCGAACTCCTCCGGCAGCAGCGCGTGGAACTCCCCGGTGCCGCAGCAGGCGAACACGGCGGCGGCCCCGGCCTCGACGCCCCGCCGGACGTGCTCACGGTAGACGTCGAGGGCGAGGGAGCCGTCGGGGCCGTAGGCGGTGACGGGGAAGAAGAGGGGCCCGCGCGGGTCACGAAGCCGGGCGGCGAGCGGGGCTGGCGTCACGGGCGCTCCCTGTCGATGCATGGTGCCGATGCATGTTTCTGATCGACGTCCATATTCATGAACGCGACCACGTTACGAGTCCCCCTCAGGGCCGGTCAAGGAGACAATCGACCGACATGCGGGTGGATTTCCGCACGCCACGACAGACTTGACGGGGCGCGCCCCGGCTCCCTAGCGTGTCCATGAATGTGAATATCATGCACGTACGCGACCGGCGTCGAGTCAAGTCGAGTCAAGGAGACCGTGGATGCCCACTCCCCGCACGCTACTGCTCACCGGCGCCGCAGGCGGGCTCGGCACCCTGATGCGCTCACTGCTGCCGGAGTACGGCTACACCCTGCGCCTGCTGGACGTGCGGCCCGTCGAGGGCGAACCGGACGCGATCACCGCCGACCTCGCCGACCAGGACGCGCTGCGCGAGGCGGTACGGGGCGTCGACGCGGTCCTGCACCTCGCCGGGATCTCCCTGGAGGCCCCTTTCGAGAAGATCCTGCGGTCGAACATCGAGGGCACGTACAACCTCTACGAGGCCGCCCGCGAGGCCGGCGTACCGCGGATCGTCTTCGCCTCCTCCAACCATGCCGTCGGCTACACCCGGGCCCCGCGCGCGGGCGAGCCGCTGATCCCGGTCGACACCCCGCGCCGCCCCGACACCTTCTACGGCCTGTCCAAGTCGTTCGGCGAGGACCTCGCCCAGCTGTACTGGGACCGGCACGGTCTGGAGACCGTCTCCGTCCGGATCGGCTCCTGCTTCCCGGAGCCGGCCGACGTGCGCATGCTCTCGGTGTGGATGAGCCCGGCCGACGGCGCCCGCCTCTTCCACGCGGCGCTGACGGCCGACAAGGTCGGCCACACCGTCGTCTACGGCTCCTCCGCCAACACCCGCCTGTGGTGGGACCTGAGCACCGCGCGGGCGCTCGGCTACGAACCGCAGGACGACTCGGAACGGTTCGCCGGGAAACTGATCGCCGAACTCGGCGAACTCGACCCACGAAACCCGGCCCACACCCACCTGGGCGGCCGCTTCGTGAACGACCCACCGATCTGGCCGTACTAGCCCCGCAGAGCACCCCCGCACGGCGGGCGGGCAGCGAACGGGCCCGTCCGTCGGGGTGTTCGGGCATCCGGGCCGCCCGATCCCACCGGCCGTCCGACAGCGGCGCAGGTCCGAGGCGGGCACGGCACCCGGGAAACGGGCACAGACGGGCACCATCGGGCCCGCAACAGACCTGGTCAGCCTCAGGTACCCGCTGTAGAACTTGCTGCATGGCCCGAACGGGCGGTGCCACAGGGAAGCGGGTGACGGGATGAGCACCAGGACGGCGGAGGAACGCCAGCGCGAGATCGTGCGGGCCGCCCGCACCACCGGCTCGGTCGACGTCACCGCGCTCGCCGAGGCGCTGGGCGTGGCCAAGGAGACCATCCGGCGCGACCTGCGCTCCCTGGAGGACCACGGCCTGGTCCGCCGCACCCACGGGGGCGCGTATCCCGTCGAGAGCGCCGGTTTCGAGACCACGCTCGCCTTCCGCTCGACCAGTCACGTCCCGGAGAAGCGGCGCATCGCCTCGGCCGCCGCCGAACTGCTCGGCGACGCCGAGACCGTCTTCGTCGACGAGGGCTTCACTCCCCGGCTCATCGCCGAGGCACTGCCGGCGGACCGGCCGTTGACGGTGGTCACCGCCTCGCTGCCGGTCGCGGGCGCGCTCGCCGGCGCCGAGAACACGTCGGTGCTGCTGCTCGGTGGACGCGTCCGGGCGGGCACCCTCGCCACCGTCGACCACTGGACGACGAAGATGCTCGCCGGCTTCGTACTCGACCTCGCCTACATCGGGGCCAACGGCATCTCGCGCGAACACGGGCTGACCACCCCGGACCCCGCCGTCGGCGAGGTCAAGGCACAGGCGATCCGAGCCGCGCGCAGGACGGTCTTCGCCGGCGTGCACACCAAGTTCGGAGCCGTCAGCTTCTGCCGCTTCGCCGGCATCCAAGCCCTGGAGGCGATCGTGACGAGCACCCTGCTGCCCTCCGCAGAGGCCCATCGCTACTCCCTGCTGGGCCCTCAGGTCATCCGGGTCTGACACCACCCCGCGCACTCCCCGAAGGCCGTACCACACCCCCAGATGCCCCATATATCACGATTCATCCAGGAGCGATCCATGCGAACCCCGAGCCGACGGAGGCCGCGAGCCACACTCGCCATGGCCGCCGCAGGGACGCTGCTCGCCCCGCTGCTCTCCGGCTGCTGGGTCGGTGCGGGCGGGTCCGGTTCCGGCGGCGACTCGATCAACGTGCTGATGGTCAACAACCCCCAGATGACGGAACTCCAGAAGCTCGCCCCACGCTTCACCGCGGAGACCGGCATCAAGGTCAACTTCACCGTGCTGCCCGAGAACGACGTCCGCGACAAGATCAGCCAGGACTTCGCCAACCAGGCCGGCCAGTACGACGTGGCCACCCTGTCCAACTACGAGATCCCGATCTACGCCCGCAACGGCTGGCTGCACGAGATGGACTCGTACGTCGCGAAGGACCCCGGCTACGACGAGCAGGACGTCCTCAAGCCGATGCGGCAGGCCCTGACCGCCTCCGACGGCAAGCTCTACGGCCAGCCCTTCTACGGCGAGTCGTCGTTCCTGATGTACCGCAAGGACGTCTTCGCGGCGAAGGGCCTGACGATGCCCGCCCACCCCACCTGGCAGCAGGTCGCCGACCTCGCCGCGAAGGTGGACGGCGCGCGGTCCGGGATGCGCGGCATCTGCCTGCGCGGACTGCCCGGCTGGGGCGAGCTGATGGCGCCGCTGACCACGGTGGTGAACACCTTCGGCGGCACCTGGTTCGACAAGGACTGGAAGGCACGGCTGGACGCGCCCGGCTTCGAGAAGGCCACGAAGTTCTACGTCGACCTGGTCCGCGCGCACGGCGAGTCCGGCGCCCCGCAGTCCGGCTTCGCCGAGTGCCTCAACAACATGACCCAGGGCAAGGTCGCCATGTGGTACGACGCGACCTCCGCGGCCGGTTCGCTGGAGGCCGACGGCTCCCCCGTCAAGGGCAGGCTCGGCTACGCCCCCGCGCCCGTGGAGCGGACCGCGTCCGCCGGCTGGCTCTACACCTGGGCCTGGGGCATCCAGAAGGCCTCCCGCAACCCCGACCGGGCCTGGAGGTTCGTGTCGTGGGCGTCCAGCAAGGAGTACGAGCAACTGGTCGGGAAGACCAGCGGCTGGTCCGACGTCCCGGCGGGCAAACGGGCGTCGACGTACAGCAACCCCGACTACGTCAAGTCGGCCGCCGCGTTCCAGGAGATGACCAAGGAGGCCATCGAGAGCGCCCGTCCGAACGACCCCGGCGTGCAGCCGCGCCCCGCGCCCGGCATCCAGTTCGTCGACATCCCCGAGTTCACCGATCTCGGCACCAAGGTCTCGCAGGAGATCAGTGCGGCCATCGCCGGACGGCAGTCCGTCGACTCGGCCCTGAAGAAGTCCCAGCAGCTCGCCGAGAAGATCTCCAAGGAGTACGAGGGACGATGACCGCGACGACAGCCCCCTACGCAGCGACACCGGCACGCACCACGCGGCCGCCCTCCGCCCGCCTGCGCGCCTGGACCACCCGGGCCCCGCTCCTGCCCGCCCTGGTCTTCATGATCGTCGTGACCCAGCTGCCGTTCGTGGCCACGGTGGTCATCTCCTTCTTCGACTGGAACGCGCTCTACCCGAAGGCCCGGCACTTCACCGGGTTCGACAACTACCGCCAGGTGCTCACCGACGCGGACCTGCGCCACTCGGTCTGGACGACCGTGCTCCTCACCGTGACCGTGGTCCTGGTCAGCCTGGTGCTCGGCCTCGCGCTCGCCCTGCTGCTGAACAACAGGTTCCGCGGCCGGGGCGTCGTCCGCACCCTGCTGATCGCCCCCTTCCTGGTGGTCCCGGTGGCCGCCGCGCTGCTCTGGAAGCACGTCCTCTACAACCCCGAGTACGGCCTGCTCAACGGTCTGCTGCACTACGTGGGCGGCCCGCAGCCCGACTGGATCTCCCACACGCCGCTGGCGGCGGTGGAGGCCGCGCTGGTGTGGCAGTGGACGCCCTTCATGATGCTGATCCTGCTGGCCGGGCTGCAGAGCCGGGACCCCGAGCAGATCGAGGCCGCGCGCATGGACGGCGCGGGCGAGTGGCAGATCTTCCGCCACCTGACCCTCCCGCACCTGCGCCGCTACCTCGAACTCGGCGCCCTGCTGGGCTGCATCTACATCGTCCAGAACTTCGACGCGGTCTTCACGATCACGTCCGGCGGCCTGGGCACCGCGAACCTCCCCTACACCGTCTACCAGACCTTCTACCAGGCCCACGAGAACGGCCTGGCGTCGGCCGCCGGCGTCCTGGTCGTCATCGGCTCCATCGTCCTCGCGACCTTCGCCCTGCGCGTGGTGTCGTCCCTGTTCCGAGAGGAGGCGTCCCGCGCATGAGCAGCCTCGCCCCGCACGTCAGGAAGCACCGCGGCCGCGGCATCGGCCTGGTGGCCTGGCTGGTCGGACTCGTCTTCTTCTTCCCCGTCGCCTGGATGGCACTGACGTCCTTCCACTCCGAGGCGGACGCGGCGACGAACCCGCCCTCCTTCGGCGCCGCCCTCACGCTGGACGGCTACCGTGAGTTCTTCGGCGCGGGCGGCGGCGCGAGCCCGTGGCCGGCCCTGGTCAACTCGGCGGTGGCGTCGGTCGTCTCCACCCTCCTCGTGCTCGTCCTCGCCTTCCCGGCGGCCTACGCCCTGTCGATCCGGCGGGTGCGGAAGTGGACGGACGTCCTGTTCTTCTTCCTCTCCACGAAGATGCTGCCGGTGGTGGCCGGGCTGCTGCCGATCTACCTGTTCGCGAAGAACACCGGGATGCTGGACAACATCTGGTTCCTGGTCGTCCTCTACACCGCCATGAACCTGCCGATCGCGGTGTGGATGATGCAGTCGTTCCTCGCCGAGGTCCCGGTCGCCGTCATCGAGGCCGCGCAGATCGACGGCGCCCGGCTGCCGACCGTTCTCGCGCGCGTGGTGGCCCCGATCGCCCTGCCCGGCATCGCCGCGACCTCCCTGATCTGCTTCATCTTCAGCTGGAACGAACTTTTGTTCGCCCGGGTCCTGACGGGCGTGGTCGCCGAGACCGCCCCCGTCTTCCTGACCGGCTTCATCACCAGCCAGGGCCTGTTCCTGGCCAAGGTGTGCGCCGCGTCGCTCGTCGTCTCCCTGCCGGTGCTCGCCGCGGGGTTCGCCGCCCAGGACAAACTGGTCCAGGGCCTGTCGCTCGGAGCCGTGAAATGAAGGCCGCCGTCATCGAGTCCGTGGGCCGCGCCGTCGTCACCGAGGTGCCCGACCCCACGCCGGGCCCCCGGGAGGTGGTCGTCGAGGTCGCCGCCTGCGGCCTGTGCGGCACCGACCTGCACATCCTCCAGGGCGAGTTCGCGCCCAAGCTGCCGATCGTGCCGGGGCACGAGTTCGCCGGCGAGGTGGTGGGCGTCGGCGCCCAGGTGACCGAGGTGGCGGTCGGCGACCGGGTCGCGGTCGACCCGTCCCTGTACTGCCACGAGTGCCGTTACTGCAGGGACGGCCACAACAACCTCTGCGAGCGGTGGGCCGCGATCGGCGTGACCGTGCCCGGCGGCGCCGCCCAGTACGCCGTCGCCCCGGTCGCCAACTGCGTGAAGCTCCCCGAGCACGTCCGCACCGAGGACGCGGCCCTGATCGAGCCCCTCTCCTGCGCGGTACGCGGCTACGACGTCCTGAACTCCCGCCTCGGCGCCCACGTCCTGGTCTACGGCTCGGGCACCATGGGCCTGATGATGCTGGAGCTGGCCAAGCGGACCGGCGCGGCGAGCGTCGACGTCGTCGACCTGAACCCGGCCCGGCTGGAGACCGCGCGGCGGCTGGGCGTCTCGGCGGCCGCCGCGCACGCCGACGAGCTGGACCGGCCGCGCGGCTGGGACGTGGTGATCGACGCGACCGGCAACGCGGCGGCGATCCAGGACGGCCTGGACCGGGTCGCCAAGGCCGGCACGTTCCTCCAGTTCGGGGTGGCCGACTACGCGACGCGGGTGACGATCGACCCGTACCGCATCTACAACCAGGAGATCACCATCACCGGCTCCATGGCCGTCCTGCACAGCTACGAGCGCGCCGCCGAGCTGTTCGCGAACGGCGTCCTCGACCCCGACGTCTTCATCAGCGACCGGCTGCCGCTGGACGGTTATCCGCAGGCGCTGGCGCAGTTCGCGGCGGGGGTGGGACGGAAGATCGTGGTGGTGCCGTAGAAGGTGCCGTAGAAGTTTAAGGGAACGGTAAAGCGGCGTCGTTCGTTCCCCCGGCATGACAGCTATGACCCCTGGCTCGAACATCCCGCTCTCCGCCTCCCGGGTGGCGGTGGACGTCGCCGCTCCGGTGCGGCTCGACGTGTCGGGCCTGCTGCTGACGGGCGACGGCAAGGTGCGCTCCGACGACGACTTCATCTTCTACAACCAGCCGACGGGCGCGGGCGTGACCTACCGCTCGGGGGGCGGTGCCGCGCCCGACGCGATCATCGTCGACACCGCCTCGGTCCCCGCGGGCATCGAGAAGATCGTGGTCACCGCGAGCCCCGACGCCGCGGGCCAGACCTTCCAGGGCATCGAGCCGACGGCCACGATCCGCGACGCGGACGACGGCTCGGTGCTGGCCACCTTCACGCCCCCGCAGCTGGGCACGGAGACGGCCCTGGTGGTCGTCGAGATCTACCTCCGGGGCGGCGCGTGGAAGGCCCGCGCGGTCGGCCAGGGGTACGCGAACGGGCTGGCCGGCATCGCGACGGACTTCGGGGTGACGGTGGAGGAACCGGCCGCGGCCGCACCCCCGGCTCCGGTTGCGCCCCCGGCTCCGGCGGTGCACCAGGCGCCGGTCGCCGCTCCCCCGATGCCGGCCGTCCCTCCCGCCACCCCCGCGCCGGGCGCCGGGAAGGTCAACCTCGACAAGGGCCGGGTCAGCCTCCAGAAGAACCAGACCGTGTCCCTGGTCAAGGGCGGCAGCCCGCTGCTCACCCAGGTCAAGATGGGCCTCGGCTGGGAACCGGCGTTCCGCGGCAAGGACATCGACCTGGACGCCTCGGTCATCGCCTACGGCCCGCAGCGCGACCATGTCGACAGCTGCTACTTCGGCAAGCTGTCCATCCTGAACGGCGCGATCAAGCACTCCGGCGACAACCTCACCGGCGAGGGAGGCGGCGACGACGAGGTGATCGTGGTCGACCTCGGCCGGATCCCCCCTCAGGTCACCGGCCTGGTCTTCACCGTCAACTCGTTCTCGGGACAGAAGTTCACGGAGGTCGCCAAGGCGTACTGCCGTCTCCTGGACGCCGCGACCGGCGAGGAGCTGGTCCGCTTCGACCTGACCGGCGCGGAGGCGCAGACGGGCGTCCTGATGGCCAAGCTGGTCCGCCAGTTCTCCGGGGAGTGGGACATGACGGCGCTCGGCTCGTTCGTGAAGGGCCGCACGGTGCGCAGCATGGTGAAGCCGGGGGCGGAGGCGCTGTAGCCCCGGCCGCGGGCCCTCCGCGTCGTCGCCGACCGCGTCAGGGCGCGAGCCGGTCGAGCGCGGCCGCGCTGAACAGCCGGTGCGCCTCGGCGAATCGGGCCCGGGCCTCGGCCGTGCCCCCGCAGTGCTCCAGGGCGGTGGCGAGTCCGCTGAGGGCCTGGGCCTTGAAGCGGTCGGTGCCGCCGTGGGTGGCCGGGGCGATGACCGCCTGGCAGGCGGCCACCGCCTCCGACCAGCGGCCCAGGGCCAGCAGGTCACCGGCTATCTGATGGCGCAGGATCGCCTGGGCGAACTCCTGGAAGCCGGGCACGTCCCCCGCGTCCGCCCCGAGCAGGTCCCGGTGCACGGCCAACGCCTCCTCCGCGCGCCCGGATTCCCGCAGGGCGCTGCCCAGCACCCGGCGGGAGACCGGCCCGGCCCGGTCGCTGAGCGTGGCCCGGTTGACGGCCTCGCGCGCCACCGGGTCCACCGGGATCCGGTCGGGCGGGTGCCCGAGTGCCGTCAGCAGCAGGACCAGTGCCTCGGCCGGGGGCACGGGCGTGTCGCTCATGCCGTGCAGCTGCACGCTGACGCAGCCGTCCGGGAGGTACTCTTCCGTCAGCTGCCGCGCGGCCTGCGCGGCCAGGGTCGTCTTGCCCTGGCCGCCCGGTCCGAAGAGGACCACGGCGCGGGTGCCGGCCCCCTCGGCGAGCGCCTCCAGATCGGCCAGCTCGCGCCATCGTCCGGTGAAGTCGGGGACCGTGCGCAGGAGGTACGGCGGCGCGGCCGGGCCGCCGCGTTCCCGGCGGGGGGGTGATCTCAGCCGTCCGGCGTGCCCCGAGGCGCCCGCCTAGATGATCTATTCCAAGGGGTGCCTGTAGAGACGTAAACGAGGGTGTCCAAGATCGTTGTGTGACGAACAACCTGGACACCCTCGCGACCGC
>NZ_JBVHFU010000022.1:0-122656 GCF_055562175.1 Streptomyces sp. NPDC020958
GGCTCAAGTCGGGCCCACTGGCCGTTCGTCAGATCACCACGCCCCACGGGACCTGATCATCGACGAACAAGATCCACTTTCGCAACAGACCCTAGTCGTCGTCTCGCAGCCGGCGCCAGATCCGGCTGCGGTGCAGCAGGAAGAGCGAGCCGAGCACGGCGAGCAGCTGGAGGCCCACGGCGAGCAGCCAGAACTCGTCCCTGGTCTCCAGCCGGTTCGTCAGGAACTCGAAGTTCATGCCGAAGAACCCGGTCAGGAACGACAGCGGCAGGAAGATGACGGACACGATGGCCAGCCGGTTGATCACGCCGTTCTGTTCGCCCGCGACCAGCGACCCGTAACTGGCGAAGGCCCGGCGGGTGGCGTCCTGGAGGGACTCGATGTCCGCGAGGACCAGGCGCCCCGCCCGCTGGAACTCCTGGGCGAGCCGCTGCCGTTCCACCGGGAAGTCGCGGCTCATCATCCTGCGGGTGATCACCTCGTCGATGCCCTGGAGGTAGGGCAGCAGCGCGTGGTGCAGGACGGCGGAGTGGCGGCGCAGCTGGGACAGCCGGTAGACCTGCCCGGGGCGCCGCGCCTCGAACATGTCGTCCTCCAGCTCCTCCACCTGGAGCAGCGCGTGGACCGCGGCCCGGCGGAAGGTCGTGAGCGCCTCCTGGAGCATCAGGAACAGTGTGGCCACGGCGTCGTGCGGGCGTTCCCGCCGCACCTGGGCGGTGACGGCCCGCTCCAGTCCGGCCCGGCGGCCCCGGTGGACGATCACCAGGTGGCGCTCGGAGGCCAGGGCGTGCACGTACGCGACGCCGCCCTCGTGGACCACCGGCACGACGAACCCGGCGGTGTCCCCCAGGAACTCGGCCCGCGGCGACGCGTCCTGCCGGCCGAACCACTCCAGGTCGGTGTCGTCCAGTCCGAGCCGCCGGAGCACCGGATCCGGCGCCGGCCCCTCCTCCTCGGGCAGTTCGACACCGAGGAGCAGGAACGGCTCCGTGGCGAGGCGGTGACGTGCCTCGGCCACGGAGATGCGCGCGGTGTCCCCGTCCGGCACCGCCACCACCGTCACGATCATCGCGTCACCGCCGGTCCCATGGCCCACGCCCCCAGCGTGTGCGCGGCGGCCGCGGCCCGCACCCGGATGCCCTCGCGTGCCGCGCGCGGCTGCCTCGAACGGGTGAGGTTTCCAGGCCGGTCCCTGGCCGGTCCCTCAGGCCACCGTGCGCAACCCCCGTGACCGGGCCGCGCCCGTCCCCCGTACCACCCGGTGGGCGCAGGCCGCCGTCAGCAGTTCCCCCAGCAGGTCCGGATCGTCGATCTCCAGGCCGAGCAGTGACTCGATGCGCTCCAGCCGCTGGTACAGGGACTGGCGGCCGATGTGCAGGAGGGCGGCCGTCCGGGTCGGGGAGCAGCCGTGGCGCAGGTGCAGCTCCAGGGTGCGGACCAGGTCGCTGGCGTGCGCCGCCTCCCAGGCCAGCAACGGTCCCAGGGTGTGCTGGACCAGGGCGGCGAGGCGGTCCCGGTTGGCGGCGATCCCGCCCCGGGTCAGCTCGCGCTCCAGGGCCAGGGCACGGGCGGAGGCCACCGACGGGCGGTCCGCCGCACCGGGTTCGGCGGGCGGCACGGTCAGCGCGAGCTCCAGGGTCGTACGGGCCGCGCGCAGGGTCTCGCTCCAGTGCAGCCAGCCGCCGTCGGCCTCGACCGCGTGGCCCACGGCGACGGTGAGCCCGAGACCGGCGGCCGTGCGAAAGGCCTCCTGGACGGCGCGGACGGGGTCGCCGATGCTGGGCCCCGCGCCCCTCCCCACCGGTCCGGCGCTCCCCCGGCCACCGGCGGCCGGCAGTGCCAGCAGGGCCAGCACGTCTCCGGGGAAGGCGGCCCGGAGCACCGGGACCCCGCCCAGCAGTCGTACCGCCCGGTCCACGGCACCGGTCTCCCGCGGTCCGTGCACCGACACCCCGATCAGGCGCGCCCCGGGCCCCGGCCGGAACCCGGCGAGCGCGGCGCGGGCGTCCACCTCCGGCTGGTTGAGCGCGGCCCGGTCGGCCAGGTCGGCCAGCAGGGCCGCGGTGTGGTCGTCGCCCCGGGGCCGGGCCGCCGACCGCCCGGACAGCCCGCGCGCGACGATCGCGCGGTTGGCGGCCTCCGTGATCCGGACGAAGGGCACGACCCGGTGCAGCGCCAGCAGGGGCAGGCCGAGCCGGCGGGCCTCGTCGGTCACCTCGGCGGGCATGGCCGGCAGGGCCCGGCCGACCTCCACCGCGAGACCGGCCGCGCCGCGTGCGGCCAGTTCCCGGACGTAGCGGCGGCGGACCTCCTCGGCCGCGTCGGTCAGCCCGAAGCCGTTGGTGAGCAGCAGTTCACCGCCGTCCAGGAAGTTGGCGCCCTCGTAGACCTCGCTGGTGGGGGTCCCCCCGCTTCGAGCGAAGTCGAGAAGCAGGGGGAGGACCCAGCGGACCGGCCGGTCGAGAGCGTTCTCCCCGGCGAGCAGTTCGGGGCGGGCCGCCAGCACCAGATCAAGGGCCAGGACTTCGCGGAGGGTGAGTGCGGGCACGGGGCCTCCAGGGCGCGGAGAGCGGCGCTGACATTTCGTCCGGCTGCGGATTGCCCGGAGAGTACTTTCCGCACGTTGCCCCGGTGTTTCGGCCACAGGAGAGTGAAGTCATGAAGCCTTTGGACCAGGAACAGGCCCGCGCCTGGCTCGGCACCGCGGTGGCCGAGGCCCGCGCCGGGCTCGCCGAGGGAGGCATCCCCATCGGGGCGGCGCTCTACGGCGCCGACGGCGAGCCGCTCGGCCGCGGGCACAACCGGCGCGTCCAGGACGGCGACCCGTCCATGCACGCCGAGACGGCCGCCTTCCGCGCGGCGGGACGGCAGCGGACGTACCGGGGCACCACCATGGTGACCACCCTGTCGCCCTGCTGGTACTGCTCCGGCCTGGTCCGCCAGTTCGGCATCTCACGGGTCGTGATCGGCGAGGCGGCCACCTTCCACGGCGGCCACGACTGGCTCGCCGAGCACGGGGTGGAGATCGTCCTGCTGGACGACCCGGAGTGCGTCGGACTGATGCGTGACTTCATCGACACCCACCCGGCTCTGTGGAACGAGGACATCGGTGAGTAGCACGAGTTCCGGCTCCGGCCCCCGCATCCCCACCATCGACCTGCGGCCCTGGCTGGACGGCGACGAGGCCGGCCGGCAGGAGATCGCCCGGACCGTCGACGCGGCCCTTCGGACCGCCGGCTTCCTGCTCGTCACCGGGCACGGGGTCGCCCCGGAGCTGCGCGCCGCGGTACGGGCGGCCGCCCGCGCGTTCTTCGCGCTGCCCACCGGGGCCAAGCAGAGGTACGAGGCGAAGGTCGGCGGGCGCGGCTGGCTCGGGCCGGGCGCGGAGGCCAACGGCTACTCCGAGGGCACCGAGACCCCGCCGGACCTGAAGGAGTCGCTGACCTTCGCGACCCACGAACCCTTCGCGGACCCGGCGGTCAACGCCGAGTGGTACGCGCCCAACGTGTGGCCGGCCGAGATCCCCGAACTGCGGACGCTCTGCGAGGAGTACCTGGAGCGGATGGCGGAGCTGGAGAAGGAGCTGCTGTCCCTGCTGGGGTACGCGCTCGGCCTGGAACGGGACTTCTTCTCCCGGCACATGGACCATCCGACGTACGGCTTCAACATCAACTGGTACCCGGGGACGGACGTCGTCGGCGAGCCCGAGCCGGGGCAGTTCCGGATCGGCCCGCACACCGACTTCGGCACGGTGACCATCCTGGACCGGCAGGCCGGCAAGGGCGGGCTCCAGGTCCACACCGACGCGGGCGGCTGGGAGGACGCCCCCTACGACCCGGCGGCCTTCACCATCAACATCGGCGATCTGATGGCCCGTTGGACCGGCGACCGCTGGCGCTCCGGCCGCCACCGGGTGCTCCCGCCACCTGCCGACGCCCCCACCGAGGAGCTGATGTCCCTCGTCTACTTCGGCGAGTGCACCCCGGGCACGATCGTCGAGTCCGTTCCGGCACCGGTCGGACGGGTGACGTATCCACCGGTGGACTCGCACGTCTACCTGAGGGACAAACTCGACTCGATCACCGTCGGCTGACCCCACCGGGCCGGTTTCGTGACCCAACTGCCATCACGCGATCTGGCCTGAAGCAACTTCCCCTTTCTACACTTGCGTCGAGGGGGGACTGCCTTGCACAGACGGTTGCACGGGCGTGGAGCGCTGTTCGACGTCGAGCCGGCCGGGCTCGTGCCGAGAATCGTCGGGTTACGGCCGTACCACCACCGTGCCCATCCCGTCGAGGATCCCGGCGAGCTGCCGTTCGTCGTGCTGACCGGGGCGCGCGGGCTCGGCAAGAGCGCGGTGCTCGGCGAGTTGCGCGACGCCTACCAGGGGCACACCCCGGTCGCGCTGGCCGACTGCGCGGACCCGCAGTTCGCGGCGCCGCCTCCCGAGCGGCCCGCCGAGTCCTGGTCACCGCTCGCGCAGGCGCTGCTGGTCGTCGCCGAACAGCTCGCCGAACCGGTGACGGGCGCCGGCCGGATCACCTTCCCCCGGCTGATGTCCGGCCTGGTCGCGGTGGCCGCCGGGGGCTGGGGCGACGCCGACTCGGAGCGGATCAGGCGCGAGGTGGAGCGGATCCTGCTGCTGGGCGAGGGCGGCTCGTGGATCAGCGGGTTCGCGGGGCGGTGGGCCGGGAAGGTCGCCGCGAAGGTGGTCGCCGCCGCGACCGGCACCGGCCCCCTGGTCTCCGGGGCCATCGAGGCCACCCTGGAGGCGGTCGCCGAGGGCTTCAGCAGCCGCCGCCACCAGAAGGCGTCCGTCTGGTACCGCACCTACCCCAACGCGGGCGGGCACGCCCAGCGCGGGCTGATCCTGCTCTCCGGGCACTTCCGGGCGGGCGGCACCTCCCGCGAACACGCCGAACGGTATCTGGTGCGCGCCCTGCTCGCCGACCTGACGGAGGCCTACGCGGGGGTGCTGCCGCGCATGCGGCGGCTCGGCCGCCCGCTGGTACTGCTCGACAACGTGGGGACCGGGCCGGGACCCGGCCTGCTGGACGCGGTGCTGCGGGACCGCGCCGACGGCGTCACCGACCACGTGGCGTTCGTCGCCGGACTGCGCGGCGACGGCCGGGAGCTGCTGCGCAACGGCGCCCGACGGGAGCTGGCCGAGGTGGCCCGGCGCACCGGCTGGACACCGGACGCGGCCGCGCCGTCCTCCCGGGCGCTGCTGGTCGCCCTCCCGCCGCTCACCCCCGACGACACCCTGCACCTCGTGGACACCCCGGCCGCGCCCCGGCTCCCGCAGGCCGTGCACCGGCTGACCGGCGGCAACCCGCTGGGCGTCACCCTGCTCGCCGAGACCGCGGCACAGCACCCGGACCGCACCGGCGCGCTCGGCGAACTGCTCACCGCCGACGTACGGCTGACCGACGAGGGCCCGGCCGCCCCCGCCTACCTCCAGCTCCTCGACCGGCTGGTCCCCGCCGACCGCCTCGACGAACTCACCGTCCTGGCCGCCGCCCACGACCACGACTCGGCCTGTGCGCTGGCCGCCGCGCTGCTCCCGGACGACTTCGGTCCCGCGGACGTACGCGCGTTGCAGAGCCGGCTCGTCCTGGAGGGGCTGCCCGTCGTGCCCGGCCAGTTCGTCGGCGACTCCTTCGTGCGCACCCTCCTGCTCCTGCGGCTGCACCTGCGGGACCCCGACCACGCCGGCTGGCGCACCGCCCACACGACGCTGACCGGGCACTACGCGGAACTCCTCGGCACCGACCGCCTCGCCCGCTTCCGGCTGCACCACCAACTGGCCCTGGGCAGGACGGAGCCCGCGGTCGCCCACCTCCGCGACGGCTTCGCGCTCCTGGACGCCCGCGACTGGCTGGACAACCTGCGCTTCATCGCCTCCGCGCCCTACTTCCACGCCCATGACGCCGAGGGCCGCGACTTCGGCGGCCACGGCGACCGGCGCACCGCGGTGGCCCTGGGCCGCACGGACGCGGACCAGCGGGTGCCGGACGGTGTGGACGCCGTACTCCACCTGCGGGTACGGCGGTTGCTGCACGCCGTGTGGCAGCTCGCCGATCCGCTGGTGCTGCCCGACCCGAAGGTGGCCGACCGGCTCCGCTTCGAGCTGGAGCAGCTGTCCAACCTGCGGCCGGCCGGCAACGCGCTGCTGTGGCGGGCCTCCCGGGACTGGCCGGCCGCCGCGCTCGCGGGCCGCCCGCTCGCGGAGCCGGACGACGACGAGGGCGACGACGAGCGGAGCGGGGTGGCGTGATGGCGGGGCGGGGCGTGGGCACGTGGTTGCGTGAAGGCGTCTGGGAGATCCCGCTGCGCCGCTATCTGGCCCTGCTGGTGGCGGCCGGACTGGTCGCCGCCGTGGTCGTCGGGGTGCGTGCGGTCACCCACGACGACCGCTCCTGCGCACCGGGGGTGGCGAGGCCCGAGGGCAGCACCGAGTGCGTGGGCGTGGCGACGACCGCGTACGACTTCGGGCACCCGCAGCTGCGGCCCACCGTGCGCGCCATCGCCCGCGAGAACGCCCGCCTGAAGGCCGGGAGTTACGTCACGGTCGCGGTGATGCTGCCGTACACCTCGACGGCGGCGGCCAGTCTCACCGACGTCCAGCACGAGCTCCAGGGCGCCTACCTCGCCCAGTACCAGGCCAACCACGACTCCAACGGCGAGGCCCCGGGGATCCGGCTGGTCCTCGCCAACCCCGGCGCCACCAGCCAGTACTGGCAGGAGATGGTGGACCGGCTGGCCGGCATGACCGGTGGCACGGACCGGCTGCGGGCCGTCGCGGGCGTCGGACAGAGCACCGACAACAACAAGAAGGCCGTCAGGGAGCTGACCCGGCTCGGCATCCCGGTGGTCGGCTCCTCCATCACCGCCGACGACCTCGCCAACGGGCAGGACGGCAAGGACCCCTACCCCGGTCTCGCGCGGGTGTCGCCGACCAACACCGACGAGGCCCGTGCGCTGGCCTCGTTCGCGAAGGTCAGCGCCGGACGGGCGCTGCTGGTGTACGACAGGCCGGGCGACCCGTACACCCGCACCCTGCAGAAGTCCTTCCTGACCCTGCTCAAGGGTTCGCCGTACGAGCCGCAGCCGTTCACCCCGCCGGCCGACCGCAGCCAGGAGGGGACGACCGCGAACACGTTCCGGCAGATCACCAACCTGATCTGCGACACCTCGCGGGCCACCGACACGATCCTGTTCGCCGGGCGGCACACGCAGCTGCGGCAGTTCATCAACGCGCTGGGCGGACGGGGCTGCCAGGACCGCAGGTTCACGGTGCTGACGGGGGACGAGGGGTCGTACCTGACCGGGGAGGCCCGTCTGGACCGGGCCGTCCTCGGACCCACCCTGTCGGTGCGCTACACCGCCCTCGCCCATCCCGACGCGTGGGGCGCGGGCAGCCCGAGGACGGGCGGTTCGGCCACCGACATGGCGACGCTGGACGCGCTGCTGAAGAGCGCGCAGAAGGCGCCGGTGGGGCCGGTCGGGTCGGTGGCGCTGGAGGACGGGCAGCTGATCATCGCGTACGACGCGATGCGGCTCGCGGTGCACGGGATCCGGGAGGCGGTGCCGGAGGGGCGGGCCGTGCCGGCGCTGGCCGACGTGGGGTTGCAGTGGCCGCAGGTGAAGGGGTCGCTGCGGGTGGCCGGGGCGAGCGGGTGGATCTGCCTCGACGTGCACGGGAACCCGTACGACAAGGCGGTGCCGATCGTGGAGTTGCGGGCGGCGGGTGGGTCGCGGTTCGTGACCGTGGCCTGGCCGGAGGGGAAGCCTCCGGGGGCGGAGTGTTTGCCGCCGTCGTGAGCTGCGGGTCCGGTGGGGGTTGAGCGCGCAGTTCCTCCCCCAGCCTTCGGCCGGGGGTACCCCCAGCGCCCCTGAAAACTCGGCGCTTCGCGCCTTGTTTTCATCCCAGGGATGCACCCAGGCGCTCGAAACGGTCCCGCCAGCCCTGCTCTGTCGGCGCCTCTCCCTGGACTTCGTGGGTGAAGCGCAGGACGCTGCCTGTCTCTCCGTCGGGTTCCAGGTGGAAGCGGATTCTGCCGCCGGGGTCGACCGTGTACTCCGCGACGCGGTCGACGTCCCAGGCCGTGACCGTGCCGGTGCCCAGGTCGCCCAGGGTGACCGTGCCGCCCAGCCTCGGTTGCAGGACGTCCGTGGGGGCGAACCAGGCGGCCAGGCCCTCCGGGGTGGAGAGGCTCGGCCAGACCTGGTCCATCGGCCTCGGCAGTCGGATCAGCAGCTGGAGGACGGCCATGGGACCAGTGTGGCCCCTCGGCGGCTCAGACGCCCGCGTACGAGTGCTTGCCGGTCACGAAGATGTTGACGCCGTAGTAGTTGAACAGCCAGCAGCCGAAGGCGATCATCGCCAGGTAGGCGGCCTTGCGGCCCTTCCAGCCCGCGGTGGCACGGGCGTGCAGGTAGCAGGCGTAGGCGACCCAGGTGATGAAGGACCAGGTCTCCTTGGGGTCCCAGTTCCAGTAGCGGCCCCAGGCGCTGCCCGCCCAGATCGCGCCCGCGATGATCGTGAAGGTCCACAGCGGGAAGACCGCCGCGTTGACGCGGTACGCGAACTTGTCGAGGGACGCCGAGGCGGGCAGGCGCTCCAGCACCGAGCTGGCGAAGCTGCCGGGCTTGCCGCCGTTCTCCAGCTTGTTCTCGTAGGAGTCCTTGAAGAGGTAGAGGATCGTGGCCACCGCGCCCACGTAGAAGACCGCGCCGCAGAAGATCGCCGTCGAGACGTGGATGTACAGCCAGTACGAGTGCAGCGCCGGCACCAGCGGCTCGCTCGCCGTGTAGAGGACGGTGACCGCGAGGCCGAGGTCGAGCAGGACCGTGGTGATCAGGAAGAGGCCGAGCCAGCGGACGTTCTTCTTCAGGGCCAGCAGGGTCAGGTAGACGGCGACCGCGACCGTGGAGAACGTGATGTTGAACTCGTACATGTTGCCCCACGGCGCCCGCTGCACGGAGGCCGCCCGGGTGATCACACCGGCCAGCTCCACCAGGAAGGCGAGGACCGTGAGGGAGATCGCGATCCGGCCGTAGAGGTCGCCCTGCTCGTCGCCGCCGTGGGCGCCGGGGCCGTCCGGGACGTCGCGGGAGCCGGCCGCGGCGCGGACGACCACCTTCGGGCGCTCCAGCACGGCGGTGCCGCCGGCCTGCTTGACCGTGACGGCGGGGCCGGTCCGCTTGGTCTCCGCCGTGCTCGTGAGCGCGTTGGCGGTGCGCGCCACCCGGCTGCGGCTGCCGAGCAGCCACTCGAAGATGTAGGCGAAGAAGGCCAGCGTGTAGACGGCCATCGAGGAGTAGACGAGCGTGTTGCTCATGCTCGCGAGATGCTCGTTGGTCGCGCTGGCGAGCACGGTTGCGGCGGCTGAAGTCATCGCTTCTCAGGCCCTTCGGCAGGTACGACTTCGGGGTCGGGGGATGTGACGGGGGCGTCGTCCTCGGGGTCGGGGGCCCCGGACGTCTGGTCGTACAGGAGGTTGGCGAGGTCGCCCAGCTCCTCGGGCACCTTCGCGGACTCGCTACGGCCGAGACCGGCCATCTCTACCACGGTGACGCCGTCGGGGCCCGGCACCGCGCGCACCCACACGCGGCGGCGCTGGATGAACAGCGAGGCGGCCAGGCCGAAGATCGCGGCGAGGGCGCCGGCGAGCGCCCAGCCGCTGCCGGGCTCCTGGACGATCTCGAAGCCGGCCCATTCCTTGACGCCCTTCTCGAACGTCACGGAACCGGCGCCGTTCGGCAGCTGCATGGTCTGGCCGGGCCTGAGGTTGTCCCGGAACTGGGCCCCCTTGGAGTCCTTGAACTCCTTCATGTGGGACTTGTCCAGCTGGTACACGCTCTGCGGGATCCCGGAGTCGACCCCGAGGTCGCCGTGGTACGGCGTCAGGTTCAGGACCGGGTTGTCCAGCGCCGGGAAGCTGGACAGGACGGAGGAGCCGCCGCCGTAGGTGGGCAGGAAGAACAGGGAGATGCCGAGCTGCTCGCTGACGTTCTGCGCGTTCTTATAGCCGTCCATCACCTTGAGCACGCCCTGGGAGGTGATGTTGCCGTCCAGCGGGAGCAGCGGCACCGCGTCGCGGTAGACGACGTCGCCCCTGCCGTCGCGGACCGTGATGACGGGCGCGTAGCCGTGGCTGACGAGGTAGACCTTGGCGTCGTCGATGTGCAGCGGCTGGTTCACCTTGACGGTGGTCCGCTTCGACTTGCCGTACGCGCCGTCGACGTAGTCGATGTCGGCGCTGAAGGTGGTCGGGGTGCCCTTGCTGGGTCCGCTGGTCTGGTAGCCGGCGCTGAAGTTCCGCAGGTGGAAGCTGAACGGCACCAGGTCGTCGGTGCTGAACATCGAACCCGACTTGAAGTCGTCGTACTGGATGATCGAGTTGGCGAACCCGTCGCCCTCCACGACCAGCTTGGTGCCGTCGGACTTGTACATCTGGCCGGAGGCGAAGGCGATCAGGAGCACGATCAGCGCGACGTGGAAGACCAGGTTGCCGAACTCGCGGACGTAGCCCTTCTCGGCGGCGACCGCGTCCCCGGCGACGTGCGCGCGGAAGCGCCGCTTCTTCAGCAGCGTGAGCGCGGCCTCGCGGACCTGCTCCGGCGGCGCGCCGGTGCGCCAGGTCGTGTACGCGGGGAGCCGGTTCAGCCGCTTCGGGGCGCCCGGCGGACGGCCGCGCAGCTGGCCCACGAACTGCCAGGCGCGCGGGATGATGCAGCCGACGAGGGAGACGAACAGCAGGATGTAGATCGCCGAGAACCACACCGAGCTGTAGACGTGGAAGAGGCCGAGCTTCTCGTAGACCGGCGCCAGCGTCTTGTGGGCCTTCTGGAAGTCGGCCACCTTGTTGATGTCGGCGCCGGTCTGCGGGATCAGCGAGCCGGGGATCGCGCCCAGCGACAGCAGCAGGAGCAGCAGCAGGGCGACGCGCATCGAGGTCAGCTGGCGCCAGAACCAGCGGGCCCAGCCGACCGGGCCGAGGCCGGGGACGACGGGCGGCTCGACCGGGGCGGTGGAGAGCTGGGAGCCCGCCTCGCCGAGGTCCGGCTCGGTGTTCTTCCCGGTGTGGTCGGTGTGCTCGGTGTCGGTCTTGCTCATCGATCAGATCCCCACAGTGAAGCCGTCGGACCAGCCCTGCATCTCCTGCACGAGGCTGTCCCAGGCCCCGGTCAGCAGCAGCACACCGGTCACGATCATCATCGTGCCGCCGATGCGCATCACCCACACGTAGTGCCGCTTGACCCAGCCGAAGGCGCCGAGGGCCTTGCGGAAGGCGACGGCGGTGAGCACGAAGGGGACGCCGAGGCCGAGGCAGTAGGCGACGGTCAGTATGGCACCGCGGCCCGCGCTTCCCTGCTGGGAGGAGAGGCTCAGCACGGCGGAGAGCGTGGGGCCGATGCACGGGGTCCAGCCGATCCCGAACAGCGCGCCGAGCAGGGGCGCCCCGATCAGACCGGCCACCGGACGCCGGTGGAAGCGGAACTCGCGCTGGGTGAACCAGGGCATCAGGCCCATGAAGAACACGCCCATGACGATCATCAGGACGCCGAGCACCTTGCTGAGGACGCCGGAGTGCTCCAGCAGCGTCGAGCCGAAGTACCCGAAGAGGGCGCCGCCCGAGACGAACACGGCGGTGAAGCCGAGGACGAAGAGCGTGGCGCCGATGGCCATGCGACCGCGCCTGGCCTCGGCGAGATCCGTGCCGGCGACCCCCGTCACGTAGGAGAGGTATCCGGGCACGAGCGGCAGTACGCACGGGGAGAAGAAGGAGACGAGTCCGCCGAGCAGGGCGATCGGCAACGCGACCAGCAGCGCGCCGTTCATGACCGTCGTGTTCGGTCCGTCCGTCGCGGCCGCGACGGTCAGGAGTGCGCTCACGTCACTTCTCCGCGACGACCGGCTTGAGCATCTTCAGCAGGTTCTCCTCGCTGAGCGCCGCCAGGGAGCGCGCCGCGACGTTCCCCTGCCGGTCGAGTACCAGGGTGGAGGGGATGGCCTGCGGGTTGAGCGTGCCCTTCTTGAAGCGGAGCATCAGCCTGCCCGTCGGGTCGTACAGGCTCGGGTAGTCGATGCCGTTCTGCTTCTCGAAGGCGACCGCGGCACCGGTGCTGGTGTCGCGGGTGTTGATGCCGACGAACTGGACGCCCTTGTTCGCGTACGCCTTGGAGACGGAGGCGAAGTAGGGGGCCTCGGCGCGGCAGGGGCTGCACCAGGACCCCCAGACGTTGATGACGACGACCTTGCCCTTGTAGCTCGCGACGTCCAGCGTCCTGCCGTCGATGGTCTTGCCGGACAGGTCGGGGGCCGCCGCGCGGTGGCCCTTCGCGACCGTGTCGATGCCGTTCTTGCCGGTGACGAAGTTGGTGTTGCCGCCTCCGCCGGAAGTGCCGCCGTTGCCGCACGCGGACAGGGTCAGGGCCGTCGCGGCGGCCATGGCGCCGAGCAGGAGGGCGCGGCTACGGGTACTCATGTGAAAAGTTTCGCATGCCCGTTCTGGGGATCTTGCGCACCCCCCTTGGTCCGGGAAAGGCCCTTTTCAGGCGGCGGTTCCCTGCTTGAGGAAGCCCTTCCAGCCGCCCGCGGGGCGCTGCCCCACGTCCAGGGTGCGCAGCTTCGCCAGGACCTCGGGCTTCTGCACGTCGATCCAGTCCACGAACTGCCGGAAGGAGACCATCCGTACGTCGGCGCCCTTCTCCTTCTCCCGGGCGATGTGCTTGAAGGCCTCCTCGACGGAGTCCATGTAGATGCCGCCGTTCCAGTGCTCGAAGTGGTTGCCTATGAAGAACGGCGCCCGGTTTGTCGTGTATGCCCGCTCGAATCCCGCTATGTACGCCTGGGCCGACTGCTTGCGCCAGGCCGGGTAGTTGTAGGCCGGGGCCTTGGTCGAGTTGACCGACTGGTTGGCGAGCATGTTGTAGTCCATGGACAGCACCTCGAAGCTGCGGCCGGGGAACGGCACCTGCTGGAGCGGCAGGTCCCAGATGCCGAGCTTCTTCTCAGGCCAGACCTGGCGGCCGCCGGGCGAGGAGGCGTCGTAGCGCCAGCCCAGTTGGCGGGCGGTGGGCAGCAGGTTGTTCTGGCCGAGGAGACAGGGCGTACGGCCGCCGACCAGCTCCTTGTCGTAGTCGAAGGGGAGCGCGGGCAGGTCGGTCCAGCCGGTGTTGGTCCGCCACTCCTTCACGAACGCCTTCGCCTGCCGTATCTCACTGAGCCACTGCTTGGGCGTCCAGTTGCCGACGGTGCCGTGGCCCGAGCAGAAGTGGCCGTTGAAGTGGGTGCCTATCTCGTGCCCTTCGAGCCAGGCACGGCGGACGTTGGTGAGGGTCGCCTTGATGTGGTCGTCGGCGAGGTAGCCGATGTCGGAGGCGCCGCGGGGGTTGTTCGGGGGCTCGTAGAGACGCTTCTTGGACTCGGGGAGGAGGTAGAGACCCGAGAGGAAGAAGGTCATGGACGCGCCGTGTTCCTTCGCCAGGTCGAGGAAGCGCGGGAAGAGACCGTTGCCGACCTCGCCCGCGCCGTCCCAGGAGAAGATCACGAACTGCGGCGGGGTCTGGCCGGGTTCCAGCGGCTCGGGGGCGGCGGGCTGGTGGGGCTGCTTGCCCGTGCGCGAGGTGGAGCCGTCGCCGATGGGGTGGGCGGTCGCGGTGGGCTTCTGCGAGGGTTGCCCGCCGGAACCGTCGGCGTGGTTCTTGCCGTTCGACGGTGCCTGCGTGCCGCAGCCGGTGAGGCCGAGTCCGGCCGCGGCGCCCGCGCCGACGCCGAGTACTCCCCTTCGGGTGAAGGTCCGCATGGTTCCCCGATTCGTCACGTCCTCTGGTGGTCACCCACTCAGAGGGCGCGACGAACGGGGCGGTTCCGAAAGGAACCGCATATTTTAAGACTAATTTCATGCAGCAAGGTTTGAGGGCTCGTGCACAAGCACCTCACGCACCGAAGGCCTTGCCCTGCCCCTGCCGCGGCTGGGCCCCGGCCCGCAGGTGGACCGGCACCAGATCGATCGCGGGCTCGCTGTACCCGACGGAGATGATCCGGTCGCCCTCGTACGTGAACGTCGTCAGGGAGGCCAGGGTGCACTGCCGCTTGCGCGGGTCGTGCCACAGCCGGCGCTTCTCCACGTACGACCGCAGGATCCAGATCGGCAGCTGGTGGCTGACCAGCACGGCCTCGTGGCCGCGCGCCCGGTCCCGGGCCGCGTCCAGCGCGCCCTTCATCCGCACGACCTGCTCGACGTACGGCTCGCCCCAGGACGGCTTGAACGGGTTGACCAGGTACTTCCAGTTGGCGGGGTTCTTCAGGGCCCCGTCGCCGACCCCGAAGGTCTTGCCCTGGAAGATGTTCTCCGCCTCGATCAGCCGCCCGTCGGTGGCCAGGTCGAGCCCGTGCGCCTTGGCGATCGGGGTCGCGGTCTCCTGCGCGCGCTCCAGCGGGGAGGCGACGACGTGGACGACGTCCCGGGACGAGAGGTGCTCGGCGACCCGGTCGGCCATCTGCCGCCCCAGCTCGGAGAGGTGGTAGCCGGGAAGTCTCCCGTACAGCACCCCCTGCGGGTTATCCACTTCGCCGTGCCGCATCACATGGACGACGGTGATGTCCTGCTGCTCGCTCATGCTGCCGTGGCCTCCGCGGCCGCTCGGGCCGCCGCCGGGAGGGCGTCGGCGATCTTCTGGATGGCCCGCTCGTCGTGGGCCGTGGAGACGAACCAGGACTCGAAGGACGACGGCGGCAGATAGACGCCGTCGGAGAGGAGGGAGTGGAAGAACGCCGTGAACCGGAAGGACTCCTGGCGGCGCGCGTCCTCGTAGTTGCGCACCGGGCGGTTGGTGAAGAAGACGGAGAACATGTTGGAGGCGGTCTGCACCTGGTGCGCGACGCCCTCCTTGCTCAGCGCCTCGGTGACCAGCGCCTGGATCTGCTCGGAGACGGAGTCGACCTTGGCGTAGGCCGCGTCGTCGAGCAGCCGCAGCTGGGCGAGTCCGGCGGCGGTGGCGACGGGGTTCCCGGAGAGGGTGCCGGCCTGGTAGACGGGCCCGGCCGGGGCGAGGTGCGCCATGACGTCCGCCCGGCCGCCGAACGCGGCCGCCGGGAACCCGCCGCCCATCACCTTGCCGAAGGTCATCAGGTCGGGGACCACGCCGTCGACCCCGAACCAGCCGGCCCGGCTGGTGCGGAACCCGGTCATGACCTCGTCGGAGATGTAGAGCGCGCCGTTCTCCCGGCAGGCGTTCTTGAGCCCCTGGTTGAACCCGGGCCCCGGCGGCACGACGCCCATGTTCCCCGGCGAGGCCTCCGTGATCACGCAGGCGATCTCACCGGGGTGCCGGTGGAAGGCCTCCTGGACGGCTTCGAGATCGTTGTACGGCAGCACGATCGTGTCCCCGGCCTGCGCACCGGTGACACCGGGCGTGTCGGGGAGCGCGAAGGTGGCCACGCCGGAGCCGGCGGCGGCGAGGAGGCTGTCGACGTGTCCGTGGTAGCAGCCGGCGAACTTGATCACCTTGGTACGCCGGGTGAAGCCGCGGGCGAGCCGGATGGCCGACATGGTCGCCTCCGTGCCGCTGCTGACCAGCCGCACCTGCTCCAGGGGCTCGATCCGGGCGACCATCTCCTCGGCGAGGGCGACCTCGCCCTCACCGGGCGTGCCGAAGGAGGTCCCGCGCGCGACGGCCTCCTGGACGGCGGCGATGACCTCGGGGTGCGAGTGCCCCAGGATCATCGGCCCCCAGGAGCACACGAGGTCGACGTACTCCCGCCCGTCGGCGTCGGTGAGGTAGGCGCCCTTGCCGGACACCATGAAACGGGGGGTGCCGCCGACGGCGCGGAAGGCGCGCACCGGCGAGTTCACGCCGCCGGGCGTGACGGCGGAGGCGCGGTCGAAGAGCGCCTGTGAGACGGGCGCGTCGTAGGGATAGGGCGTTTCGCTCTGTGCACTCATGACGTGCGACTTCTCCGACTTCTCGGACTCCGGTTGCTCGTGACCTCCTCAGGGTAGGCCGAGGTGGCCGTTCTCCCCGCAGCGGTCGGGGCATCTGCGAGACTGTGATCCGATACACCCAGCTCATCCGGTACGCAGGTGGCCGGGGGCTGTAAAGATCCTGCGGACTGGTGTTTCGACGCACGTTTCGGCGGGCGGCCGTGGGGGAGGTCACTGACACGATGATCGGGTTGCGCGGCGGGGGCCACGCGTCCTAGAAAAGCAGTCGGGTGGAGATATGCATCGCGGTGGCGGACTGGGCGAGGGGACGGATGACCTGGGTCCTCGACGTGCCCGGCAGGGAAGGCACCGGCGCGACGCGGAGGAAGCGGCGGAAGCAGCACGTCGGGAACAGGGCGGCGTACCGGGTGAGTCCGATCGGCGTGATCGACGTATGGATCAGCGGGACCAGAGGGCCCGGCGGATCGATCGCGGAATCGACCGTCCCGAGACCGGGAGCAGGAATGGTGGTCGGGTGGGGGTGACGTACAAGTACTTCGGCGCACCGGACGGCGCGACCGCGGCCCGTGTCCCGATCTCCATGCGTCCCGAGGAACTCGGCGGCGACGAGCTCGGCATGAACGGCATGTTCACGAAGATCAAGCCGGAGACGATGGCCGCGATGGTGCTGACGGGCATCGAAGGCGTGCCGCTGCACAAGGTGCCCCCGCTGGAGCTGGTCGTCCTGCACCCCGACTACGCGGTGGTCAAGCTCCCCATGACGGTGGTGGACCCCCTGCGGGGCGTGGGCGAGGAAGCGGTCGGCGCGGCGGCCTTCATCTGGTCGACGGTCCCGGACCGGGGCGGCCCGAGGGACGCGTTCAACGTGTACCAACTGCTGCACGAGTGGCAGGACTTCTCGCACCGGCTGCATGAGGCGGGGCACCAGCCGTACTGCCTGGTGTGGCCCTGAGCTGGGGTTCCGGTGGTTTCGGGCGGGGTCTTCGGGCCTCGCCCTTTTTGGTGCCAGGGAGGGGCCGTCAGGCGGCCGAGGCACAGTGAGGGCACATTGGTTTCGTTGGGGGCGCTGATGTGCCCTGGTCGGCGGGCGGGGCGCCGTCGTCTTCCGCCTCGGTTTCCGTTTCAGTTTTTCAGGCCAGGGGACGACGTCGCTGATCACGTCGCCCCGCACACCGCAGGGGCGAGAAGCTCCAATGCCTCCTCCCACCGGTATCGATCCGCGCCACCGCCGACCTTGGGCCGCTGAGGTTCGTACGAGCCGATCAGTACGTCCATCTCGCGCAGGTGTTCAAGGCTCCGGCGGTATGCGGGATGGGCGGCCGGGGCCGAGTTCAGGTACGGCAGGACAGCGGTCGGGATGCCCATCCCGTATGCCTCGCACAGGATGCCCAGAGCGAGGGTGTCGGAGATGCCGGCGGCCCACTTGTTGACCGTGTTGAAGGTGGCCGGCGCAACCGCGATGGCGTCCGCGGGCGGTAGCGGCCGGGCCTCGCCGGGCACGCGCCAAGCGGAGCGGGTAGCCGGTCTGGGCTTCGATCGCCTCGGTGTCAAGGAAGCCGAGGCCCTTCGGGCTGGCGACGACCCCGACGTCCCAGTTCCGTTCCTGCGCGCCGGTGATCAGCTTGCCGACGTCACCGGCGATGCCGGAGGCGCAGACGACGACGTACAGGAAGGGCTTCTTGGCCGGTTCCATGGTGGCGGGCTCGGTCACGCGCGGGCTCCAGGATGGTGGGCTTCTCGTTGGGCGGCCAGCTGATCGGCCAGCGCATCGGGCCCGATCTTGCCCAGAGCCCACAGACCGCTGGATCGACGTGCCCACCGCCAGAGCGGGTTGTCCACAGGGGTGTGGAAGGGCAGCACGGGAATGCCGTGGGCGTCGAAAGGAGCACCGTCGAGGTAACGCAGACCACCGGTGCCGCACAGATAGTGGGTGCTGCCGGTGGCTGCCGCCAGGTCGGCGAGGCGCTCGGAGCGGCCTTGCCGGGTCGGGATCTCGCTGCTGTCCCGCACCTTCCCCGACCAATCGAGAGCGCTGAGCAGGGCGATCGTCGATGTCCTCGCCAGGTCGGCCACACGGTCCGACTCGTCGAGCGCGTCCAGTACCTCGGACACGGCGCCCCAGTAGGGGCTGCGGCCGTAGTACTGGCGGACGAGAAGCTGGACCGTCCGGCGCGAACGACGCGGATCAACGAGCCGTGCCTGGCTGATCAGCGTCGGGCGCCCGTGGGGAAGGTGCGTCGGGAGCGTGAGCCACTGCTGTCGGGATGGATCGTCCAGGGCGGCGAGACGGGCGCGGTTCTGGTAGTCGCGCCGGGCGAACTGCACGTCGTCCAGGACGATCCACAGGTCGGCGGAGAACAGCTTCGCCAGCGTGGACAGCCGGGGAAACAGGTTCGGTTGGTGGATCGCGCACAGCCCGTCCGACGCATCGGCGCGGGGCGGCTCAGGTGCTGATGAGGCGGCTGTCGAAGCCGGCGCCCAGGAGGCGCTCGTAAGCGTCATACACATCCCCCGGTACGTCCTGCTCGACGGCAAAGCCGAGCTTCGGGTACTCGATCACCCGTTGCAGGTCACCGACGAGCATGTCGACGACGAGCTTCTCGTCGCCGATGGACTTGATGTAGTCGTCCAACTCCAGCGGCTCGGAGGCGCACACGACCTCAGCCTCGGGCCACAGCTTGCGACAGGTCGCGTACGAGCGGCGTTCCATGTACGGCTTGGAGATGAGCAGCAGCGACTGCACTTCCACTCCGGCCTCGGCCAGCAGTTCGCGGGAGTAGGTGATGTTCTGGCCGGTGTTAGCGGCCTTCGGCTCCACGATGATCGCCTCGTCCGGCACCCCCAGGCCCAGCGCGTGCTCGCGGTAGTGCACAGCCTCGCCGCGCGGGAAGCGGGCGCGAGTGGTGGGGCTGTTGCCGCCGCTGAAAACCACGACCGGGAAAAGGCCGGCGCGGTACAGGTCGACCGCCGTGGTCGCGACCCCGAGGTCGTGGCTGCCCAGGCCGATCGCCGCCGAGCAGGGCCGCTGCGCGTGACCCATCTGGTGGTAGTTCCAGATCAGCGTCGCGTCGTGGAACTGCTCGTCGGTGATCTGGCGCTGCTCGTGCTCCGGCACTGGCACTCCCTGGCTCATCCCTGCTCGTCCTTTCGAATGCCCTCGATGCTGCGCAGCTGGTGGCTCAGCCCGTACTGCCGGGCCACCTGTGCCGCCTGTTCAAGGACGGACAGCCCATCATTCCGGGTCGCCGCATCCGACAGAAGGATGTGCCCGTACGCGCCGTCCAGCCTCACCCGCTGCATCGGGGAGTCGACCGTGCCGGTGGTGCGCGCGATGTCGATGTAGTGCAGTGCCTGCTTCAGGTCGCCGGCACCGCGACGGGCCAGAGCCAGCTTCTGGTGGGCGACCGACCAGTCCTCCGGCTCGCCCAGGTCCTTACTGGCGAAGAAGAAGCAGTGAGATAGGGCGCAAGGACATCAAGTACCGCGTCCCGCTGTTCCTCAACCAGAACCAGATACCCCGTGCGGCGATCGAAGCATGCGACCTTCTTGCCGTCCGACTGATTCACGTAGAGACGGTCATGTCCGTAGCGCTTCCATACGGAGACCTGTAAGCCGCTCACGCGCCCCCCCGTTTCGCATCCCATCAAAGGCCAATGACCATGTGACCAGGATCAGAAACAGCGAGCAAGACAGCCTCACGTCTGCGCTGAGCAGGCTGGTGGCCGAGATCGGCGCTTGCCTGCCGGTTCTGCAGACAGGGCGAGGGCACATCCAGGGCACATGAGCCTGGGAAACGGCGTTGACCCTTGAGAACTACCGAGACGAGTTTCCCCAGGTCAACGCACATTCCACCGAGACACCCCAGGTCAGCGCCCTCCCACCCCCAGTTGCTGCACGAGTGGCGGGACTTCTCGCACCGGCTGCATGAGGCGGGGCATCAGCCTTATTGCCTTGTGCGGCCGTGACCTGGGCTTTCAGTGGTTTCGGGCGAGGTCTTCGGGCCTCGCCCTTTTTGATGCCAGGGAGGGGCCGTCGCCCTCTCCCTCCTGGACAGCGGCGTATTCACCGAGGAGAAGGCCAAGGCCGTCCGCGCCGCACCCTCCCCTTGGCGGGCGTCAGCGCTTGATCGCGTCGGCGACGAGCGCCTGCAGCCGCTCGGCGGTGCGGTCGAGCGGCTCGGTACTGCGTTGGGCTCGGCACATGGCGACCGTGCCCTCGACGGACGCCAGGATGAGTGTCGAAAGCCGCATGGCCTGTTCCGCCTCGGCGCCATGTTCCCGCAGGGAGCCGGCCAGCAGGCTCTCCCACTGATCGAAGGCGTCGGCGGCGGCCAGGGCGGGGCAGCAAGAGGTTCCCACCGCAGCTTTTTCGGGCGCTCGGGGGGGAAGACCTCTTCGACGAGGTTCACCGCAGGACACTGCCACGGATGGTCCGGAGGGATGTACATCGTCAGGGCTCCTACTGCCGAGGGCTCCATCAGCCCCGGACACCGTTGGGAAGGTGTCCGGGGCCGTAGCGGGGAGTTGGCGTGTCAGCCGTTGCGGGCGGCCTCTGGGCCGGTGATGCGTTTGAGCAGGGGGAGAGTCGAGGCGATGATGCCCAGCGAGGCGACGAGGCCGACAGCGACGAGCGCGTAGTACGCCGCGCCCGGTGACACCAGGTCGTAGTGCATCTGCGATTTCAGGAACAGGGCCGAGGCGGCGAAGGCCGTACCGGTCGAGATCGCTGCCACTGCCAGCAGCGGCAGCGTGCTCTCCAGTCCGATCACCCGTTGCAGCATGCGCAGCGGCGCACCGGTGAGCCGGAGCAGCGCGAACGGGCGTCGGCGATCCGACAGGCCCGCCACCACGCTCACCGCCAGGCTGCACCCTGCGATCGGCAGCGTGGTCAGCAGCACCACGTCGGCCAGTTGCCGCCAGCCGGCCAGCTCCTGCTGCAGGTCGGTGCCCCAGTCGCCCACCGTGCGCGCCTGTTGGCGCGGGTAGGCGGTGGTGAGCAGGGTCCGTACGTGTTCCATGGCGGCTGTCGACCCGTCGGTGGCCACGTAGAGCATCTTCACGGGCAGCTTGGCGACGGCTGCGGTGCTGATCGCGGCGGCGGGCCACGGCAAGCTCGGGTGCGACTGCAGGCTGACGAAGGCGTAGGAGTCGACGGCCGTGACGCTCGCGCCGGCCGGGCAGCGGCCGACCATGGGAGTCTGCGCCAGGTCGGAGCAGGCCACCAGTGCCGGCGCGTCTGGAGGAGGATCGCCCGGGTGGACTCGCCGGTACGCCACCTTGCCGACGCCGTCGGGGTTGGCGTGGACGACGGCCAGGCCCCGCACGCCCGGGGTCGCCCGCACCTCGGTGAGCAGCCGTGTCGGGACGGTCCCGGCCAGGGGCGCCTCGCGGTCGCCGCCGACCTCCACCACCGTCCGGGTCTGCCGGTCGCCGTCGAGCGTGCCGCGGTTGTGGTTGATGGTGCCGATGATGCTGACGGTCGCGGTGGTCACGAAGAGAGCCAGGACGAGGCCGCTGACGGCGCGGAAGCCGGCCTTCGGGTCGTCCGCGAGCCTCCGCACGGCGATCAGGGCGGCCGGTCGTCCCGTGCGCCGGGCAACGAGCCGGGCAGCGGTCATGGTCAGCCACGGCCCGGCGATCACCAGGCCCAGCATCACGACCAGGAAACCGGGGAGGTAGGCCGCCGTCTGGCCGTTCCCGGTGGCCGGGCGACGGCCGACGAAGACGAAGTACGCCAGCTCCGCCAGGCCGGCCAGCAGCGGGATCAGCCGCCAGGCGCGCGGCGGGCGCGGGGTCACCCGGCGGGTCACGCCGAGCGGGGAGACGGTGACCCGGCGCAGGGCGAGGCGTGCCGCGATCGCCGCCGCCACCGGCACGCCGACGACGACGCCGAGGACCTGCGGGGTGCTGAGGGTGAGATCCGAGAGGAAGAACCGCTGCTGCCCGGTGAGCGGAATGGTGGCGACCAGCGGGCGCAGCGCGGCGTAGAGCCCAAAGCCGACAACCGTCCCGGCGGCCGCCGCCAGCGCGGACTCCACCGCCGACAGCAGCGACACCTGCCGGGGAGTGGCGCCGACCAGCCGCATCGCCGCGTACCGCTGTTCCCGCGTGGCGGCGGACAGACGGGTCGCGGTGGCGATGAAGATCAGTACCGGGAAGATCAACGCCCCGGCCACCACGGAGGAGATGAGTGTCAGCGCGTCGCCGCGCACCGCGTGGTCCCAGCACTCGTTGGCACAGGTGGATGGCCGGGTGCCGGCGATGGTGGTGACCGTTCTCGCCCTTGGTGCGCCCTTGATCTGGGCGGAGGTACGGCCGATGACAGCGATCAGTGAGTCCGGGGAGGCCAGAGCGGCGTCGCCGATCGTGCCGGTGAGCCGCCCGGGAAAGCGGTCGCCCAGCTGGTCGGCCGGGGTGGCTCGGATCAGCTTGACCAGCGCGGGAGAGGCGTAGTACTCGCCGGGCGCGGGAAGGTGCGTCATCCCGGGCGGGACGGGCGAGGTCGGGCCGGTCGCGGCGACGTCGACCTCGGTGAGGGACTTGCCGTCGTAGTAGTCGCCGTGCGGCCACCACCACAGTGGGTCCCCCGACGTCTGTTCGGTACGGCTCGCGGCGCCGGTGTCGAGCCAGACCTGCCGCTGGTTCGTCCGCTCGACGGCGTTCATGCTGGCGAAGGTCGACAGCAGCAGCCCGACGCCGATGGCGACCGCGGCGGCGATCATGACCAGTCGGGCGAGAGCCGCCCGGCCGCCACTGACCGCGAGTCGGAGGGCGAAGGCGATCACGAGGCCATCCGTCCGGTCGTGAGCAGGCTGGCCCTGCCGTCCCGGACCATGGCCTTCTGGTCGGCGTACGCAGCGACCCGGGGCTCGTGGGTCACCAGGACGACGGCGGTGCCTTCCTCGTGAGCCGCGTCCACCATCAGTTCCATCACCTGCTCGCCGGTCAGCGAGTCCAGCGCCCCGGTCGGCTCGTCGGCGAACAGCACCTTGGGCCGGGCCACCATGCCGCGGGCCAGCGCCACCCGCTGCGCTTGGCCTCCCGACAACTCCCCGGAGCGGCGCCGCTCCAGGCCGTCCAGGCCCAGCCGGGCGAACCAGGGCCGGGCCTCGGCGAGCGCGGCCGCCCGGCGCTTTCCGGAGAACAGCAGCGGCAGGGCGACGTTCTCCTCGGCGGTCAACTCGGGGACGAGCTGGCCGAACTGGAAGACGAAGCCGAAGGTGTCGCGGCGCAAGGCGCTGCGCTCGGCCTCGTTCAGGGTGTCGATGCGACGTCCGTCGAAGTGCACCTCGCCCGAGTCGGGGACGAGGATGCCGGCCAGGCAGTGCAGCAGGGTGGACTTGCCCGAGCCGCTCGGGCCCATCACGGCGAACACCTCGCCGGCCTCCACGGCCAGGTCGGCGCCGCGTAGCGCGGGGGTCTCGCCGAAGGACAGGGTGAGGTCGCGGGCCTCTATGAGGGCGGTCACGCGCGCACCTCCTCGGCGAGCGCGTCCATTCGGGCCGCGGTCACCTCGATCCAGTGCAGGTCTGCCTCCAGGTGGAACAGGCCGTGGTCGGCGAGCAGGACGTCCACGAGCGTGCCGGTCCGGCGCAGCTGGGTCAGTTCGTGCATCCGCTGCAGGTGGGCGGCCCGCTGGGTGTCGAGGTACTGCTGGGCGTCCCGGCCGAGCATCAGGGCCAGCACGACCTTGGTGAACAGCACGGTCTGCAGGTTGGGCTCGGGAGCCACCGGTTCGGTGAGCCAGGTCTCGAACTCCGTCGCCCCCGCCTCGGTGATCACGTAGCGCTTGCGCTCGGGACCGACGCCGGGCTCCGCCTCGCCGGCGATGACCTTCCCGTCCCGCGCCAACCGGCCGAGCGTTGTGTAGACCTGCCCGTACGGCAGCGGCTTGCCGCGGTTGAAGAAGGTGTCGTAGTCGCGCTTGAGGTCGTAGCCGTGGCTCGGCTCTCGCTCCAACAGCCCCAACAGGGTGAGAGGAACACTCATGCGAGGACCATACACCGGGGATATACTCTGAGTGTATATCTGCTGAGAGTACGTTCTGGCCGTTGGATGTCGCAGGGCAGGCTGGACGGCAGCGGGTGCCTGTACGGCTGGAGCGTGAAGCCCCGGGCCTGAGTGGCCGAGGTACTCGGAGAGCGCCCTGATGCTCTCCCCCGCAGCGCACGCGCCCCGCCGCCCGGCGGGCGGGGCGCCGGCGCGGGGGCCGCGGTGCTATCCGTGGGGGTCGGGCAGCGGTGGTGCCTGCGCGGGGGCGGGGGGCGTCGCGGTCGCCGGGGTCTCCGGGGTGTTGCGGGCGCCCAGCACGAGCAGGGCCATCAGGCCGGCGGCCAGGTAGAGCACGGCCTGCGCGTTCAGCAGCGGTACCGGGCCCAGGCGGTCGGCGAGCAGGCCCGCGAGGGCCATGCCGATGGCCTGCGCGCCGTTGGACACGGTGTAGAAGGAGCCGAGGGCCCGGCCCAGGTGGTCGGCGGGGACCCGCTGCTGGACCATCCCGAGCACCCCGGCGTAGTAGACGCCACCGGGCAGACCCACCACGGCGAACAGTGCGACGTACACGCCGAAGGCGGTCGTGACCATCGGCGCGTTCCAGATCAGCAGCGCCAGTCCGGAGAAGGACAGCGCTCCCCAGGTGATCAGCGGCCTCGGGTGCACGCGGGTGCCCAGGAAGCCCAGTGCCAGGCCGCCCGCGATGCCGCCGATGCCCTGGATGCTGCGCAGCAGGCCGATCTCGGCGTCGGTGCCGTGCAGGGTGGTGGCGACGAAGACGACGAACAGGACGACGAACAGGCCCTGGCCCACGGCGCACAGGATGGCCGCGAGGAAGGACACGCGCAGGCGGCGGTCGTCGGTGATCACCGCGACGCCTTCGCGCCAGTGCCGGAACATCCGGCCGGGGCCCGCGGCAGCCGCAAGGTCGGCCGCCTCGGCGCGCTGGGCCCTCTCGTCGGCCGCCGAGCCCGCGGACGCCGACGTGGCCATCGGTCCGGCCGGCGCACTCCCTGTCGTGGCCGCCTCCGACCCGGGCCTGACCGGCGCGCGGTCGGGCCGACGGATCCGGCTGACCACCCCGGCCGTCAGCAGCAGGCCGATGACCGAGCCCGCCGCCACCGGGCGCAGTCCCCCGGCGACCACGATGCCGCCGAGCAGACTGCCGCCCAGGCGGCCGAGGTTGGAGTTCAGGACGACCAGGTTGCTGGCCGCCGCGCTCTGCCCGGGCTCCACGAGGTCGGGCAGCAGCGCGTTCTTCGACGTCAGGACGAACTGCGCGCACACCGCGCGCCCCGCGATCACCGCGTAGACGAGCCACAGCTGGTCGCCGGAGGTGACCGGAAGGAGCAGGGCCGCCAGGGCCGCGTGCAGCAGCGTGCAGACGAGCAGCAGCTTCTTGCGGTCGTACCGGTCCGCGGCGATCCCGGCGAGGGAGCCGACGAGGACGCCCGGGGCGAGTTCGATCAGGAAGGCGAGGGAGGTCGTCATCGCCGACTCGGTCATGCGGTAGACGAAGATCGGGATGGCGGTGACCAGCATCCAGTCGATCGTGTCGTCGAGCAGCCCGGCCGCCCATAAGGTGCGGAAGCGCGGGTTGCGTATCGGGGAGTTCGCGGGGTTCCGGACGGACCCGGCAGAACCTGTGGACCCGGCGGGCTTCTTCCGGCGGAGTACGGGGGTCAACTCTGCTCCTTGGGCCGGCGGAACGCCTGGACGCTGAAGCTGATCTCGGCCGCGTCGGGCGGCACGTCACGGCGGTTGGCGATGATGTACGGGCGTACCAGCAGGTCGATCACCGAGGTCAGGTGGAGGAGTTCGTCCGGCGTGAGGGCGAGTGCGTAGGAGTCGAACACCGCCGCTCGCTGCCACGGCTCCTCCAGTGAGCCGAAGTCGGCGAGGAAGTGCCGCACGAGACGGGTGAGTTCGCTCAGCTCGGCCCCGACGACCGCCGAGTGGGCGGCGAGCGACTCGGGGCCCTGGCCGTCCGGCAGGAAGTCGAATCCGGTGGCGACCGCGCGCCACGGCCGGTCACGGGCGTCGGAGCCGTCCTCCGCCTCGACGCGCTCCACCAGTCCGTAGCGGTGGAGCAGGCGGAGGTGGTAGCTGCAGTTGGAGGCCGAGTCGTCGACCGCCTCCGCGCAGCGGCTCGCGGTGTCCGGTCCCTTGCGCATGAGGTGGTGCAGCAGGCGGAGGCGCAGGGGGTGCGCGAAGGCGCCCAGGACGCGCACATCAGTGATCGGGACCCGTCCGGGACCGGCAACGGAGTTCGCTCGCGATGTGAAAGACATCTTTCAATACTGCGCCGGGATGCCATCGGGTGCAAGGCCGCACCTTCGGAGCACGGTCACATTAGCGCCGTTCTGGGGCGATTTGCGCCCACCTGCTCGCGCCAGGATCAGGGCTTTCGGCCGACCTGAAATATATATTTCACTGTGTGGAAACGACCGGACGACGCGGAATCCTCCCCCTCGGGTGGAAATACGCCGGTGCGCGGCGAGATTCCCGGAGAATTCCTCTAGCCTGCCGAAGAGAACCCGACCACCGTCCCAGGAAGGGAATTCGACATGGCTTTTCCCACATCGAGCTCGCGGCGCATCGGCGTGCTCTGCGGTTCGCGCGGCGGCCGTACGCCGCACTACGTGGAGATGGCGACCGCGCTCGGCGAGGGGCTCGGGCTCCGTGGTGCCGATCTGGTCTACGGTGCGGGCGGCGCCGGCGTCATGGGCGCCGTCTCCCAGGCCGCGCACCGGTCCGGAGCCAAGGTGACCGGGGTGATCCCGCACGCGCTGCACGAGCGCGAGCGGGCGGTCGAGGCGTGCGGCGAGATCTTCGTGGTGCCCAGCATGCACGAGCGCAAGGCGCTGATGTACCGGCTGTCGGACGCGTTCCTGGTGCTGCCGGGTGGATTCGGCACGCTCGACGAGCTGATGGAGGTGGCTACCTGGAACCAGTTGGGATATCACCAAAAGCCGGTTGTCCTCGTCAATGTCCGGGAATTCTTCCAGCCGCTGATATCGATGCTGGACCGTATGTGCGAGGAAGGTTTCTTCACGCCCCGGGAGCGTTCCATCGTCAAGGTCGCCGACGCTCCGGATGCGGCGCTCGACCTGCTGGGGCTCCCCCGCCCGGCGCCCGTGAGCCAGATGGCCCCCGCCTGAGCGGGAGGAAGGGGTGAGGAAGGGCAAGGGGGTGGGCCCCACACCGGTCGGTGTGGGGCCCACCCCCTTGCCTCCCGTCCGCGGACGCCTACGCTCCCGACGGGACCGACACGGCCCGCAGGTGCGGGAACGCCGGGGTGGTGAGCCGGATGCGCAGGTCGCGCAGTTCGTCGCGGTCCGGCACTCCGCCGCGGTCGGTGAGCAGCTCACGGACCGTGCGTTCGCCGTCCGCCACGTCCGGCAGCCACGGCACGACCGGCGCGGGGCCGGCGACCAGTGGCTGGGGGGCGTCCAGCGGCTGGTAGCCGCCCGCGCGCCCCATCACCCACACCCGCTCGCTCGTCGTCACGGGGACGAACGCGGTGTCCAGGAACGCCTCGTCGCGGTCCGACTCGCGCAGGGCGGGCCACGGGTTGTCCGTGCGGCGCAGGTAGAACCACAGCAGCGGACTGCGGTCGACGCTCAGCGCCTGGGTGACCTGCCAGCGCTCCACCTCGGTCAACCTGTCGGCCTGGCGGCTGAGTTGCTGGTCGCCGGAGGGCACCCGCCAGTCGTACAGGTCGAGGCCGGTGGCGAGCGGGCTGGCGCAGGGTGCCTCCAGGGCGAGCCCGGCCGTGCGTGCCGTCTCGTGCAGGGTACGGACGGTGAAGTTGCGCTCGCAGGGGTTGAGCCAGCTGTCCGCGAACTGCTCCTCCGGCTCCCCGAGGTCGGCGCGCAGCTGGCGGGTGAGTTCGCTGTCGCGGGTGAGGGAGCCGGCGACGCGGCGGGCGAACCAGAGGTCCTGTTCGCGTCCGAGCAGCCGCATGGCCTCCTGGAACGCGGTGATCTCGCGCCGGTGGTAGGCGTTGTAGACCATGAGTTCCAGGACGCCGGTCGGTTTCAGGGCGGCGGCGAGGCGGGCGAGGAGCATCCCGGGGTCGGGGTGGTGGTGGATCACCCCGGTGCACACGACGTAGTCGAACTCCTCCCGGTACGGGGCGTCGCTTATGCCCTCCTCGCGCAGGCTCAGGTTGGTCACGCCGATCTGGTCGCGTGCGGTGCGGCACAGGTCCAGGGAGTCCGTGGAGACGTCGCTGCCGACGACCTCGGCGGCGGGGAAGCGCAGGGCGACGATCAGCGCCTGGTTGACGCCGCAGCCGGGCACCCATACGCGGGCGTCACGCGGGAGGCGCCGGTGGGTGAAGTCACCCAGCTCCTGTGCGAGCAGGGCTGGATGGAGAGACGGGTCGTCGGGTGCGGTGAGACGGGTGGCGTGCCAGGGGTAAGGGAACTCGGAGTAGAACTCGCCGATGATCTGTTCGGCGTCCGTGCCGGCGGTCCTGTCAGTGTGCGTGGTCATCGCGTGCCTTCCCTCCCCGGGCGATCAGTTCCCGCAGCGCCGCCGCCGAGGAGGCCGCGGCGGGCAGTTGCATCATTCCCAGGTGGTCGCCGCCCACCTGGATGTGCTTGACCGGTCCCCCGGCGTGCTCCTGCCACTGCGCCACGAGGAGGATCTGGTCGTCGCCGTCCTTCTCCTGGGAGGTCAGGACGGTCATCGGGCCGTCGTAGAAGCCGACTTCGTAACCTCCGAGTGTTTCGAGCTGGCGCTGCCAGATGAGCAGCACGTCCTGGGGGAAGAGCGAGTAGTCGCGGCAGGTGGCGGGGTCGATGCCCATGGCCTGGAACAGGTCGCCGCGCAGCACCGCCTGGAACTCCGCCTCCCGCTCCTCGTCGTCGGCCAGACCCAACCTGGTCCGGATGCGGCGAAGTTGGCGTACATAGCCGCGCCAGCGGGTGTTCTCGTGCGGGGTGGAAGGGTCGAGCAGCACCAGGTGGGCGACGTCCCCGCCGAGCGCGCGGAGCTGCCGGGCGGTCTCGAACGCGGTGACCGCGCCCGCCGACCAGCCGACCACGTTGACCGGACCGGACACGGTGTCGTGGATCTCCGCGGCGTAGCGGGCGGCGGTGTCCTCCAGGCGGTCGTCGCCGTCGGGGTCCTCGCCGCGCAGGGCCCCGAGGGTGAGCCCGTACAACGGTCCCTCGCCGCGCAGGATCTCGACGAGGTGGCGGTAGCAGAAGACCGTGCCGCCCAGGGGGTGGACGAACACCGTGGGCACGCCGTCGCCGTCGGGGGCGAGCGGCGCCAGGCTGCGGCCGCCGCCGGACGGCTGTGCGGTCTCGCCGAGCGCGGCGGCGATCCCGGCGACCGTCGGGTCCTGGAGGAAGCGGGCGAAGGTGAGCTGGGCGCCGAGCAGGCCGCGCAGGCGGGCGACCACGGTCAGGACGAGCAGGGAGTTGCCGCCGAGGCCGAAGAAGTTGTCGTCCGGGCCGAACGCGTCGGGGGCGAGGCCCAGGACCTCCGCCCACGCCCGGGTGACGGCTTCCTCGGCGGGCGTGCGCGGACCCCGGGGCGCGCCGGTGGCCCCGCCGCCCCACTCCGGCTCGGGCAGGGCCGCCCGGTCGACCTTGCCGTTGGCGTTGAGCGGAATTGCTGCGAGCTCCAGGATCCGGGCGGGCACGAGATGCGCGGGCAGGGTGCGGGCGAGTTCGGCGCGCAGGGCGGCGGCGTCGAAGGCACTGCCCGGCTCCGGCACGACATGCGCGACCAGGGCGGGGGCGCCGGCGGGCGTGTCGGCGGTGACCACGAGGGCTTGGCGGACGCCGGGGGCCGCGACGAGGGCGGCCTCGACCTCGCCCGGCTCGACCCGGTAACCGTTGATCTTGACCTGGTGGTCGGACCTGCCGAGGAACTCCGCCTGCCCGTCGGGCAGCCAGCGGCCGAGGTCGCCGGTGCGGTAGAGCCGTGCGCCGGGCGGGCCGTACGGGTCGTCGACGAACCGCTCGGCCGTGGCAGCGGGCCGGTTCGCGTAGCCGCGGGCGACGCAGGCCCCGCCGATGTGGATCTCGCCGACGACACCGGGTGGCACGGGTGCCCCGTCACCGTCCAGGACGTACAGCGTCGTGTTGGGGATGGGCCGTCCGATGGGCAGGGTGGCCGGTGCCTCGGCCTCGCACGCTCCCGGGGCGGCGGGGGGCGGTATCTCGTACGCGCTGTTGGCCACGGTCGCCTCGGTCGGCCCGTACTCGTTGAGCAGCGGTATGTCGGGGGCGAGCGCGCGCCAGGCGGCGAGGGCCGCGGGCGGGAACGCGTCGGCGCCGACGACGAGCAGCCGGGCCAGGCCGCGGGCCTGCGCGGGGGTGAGCTGGGCGGTGAGCAGTTCCAGATGGCCCGGGGTCAGCTTGATGAAACTGTAGGGGGCTCCGCCCGCGAGGACCTCGCCGAGGCGGTCCGGCGGAAGACCGTCCGGGGCCAGGGCGACGGACTGGCCGGTGAGCAGGGGGGTGTACAGGTCGGGCACCACCATGTCGAAGGCCATGGAGGAGAAGAGCGGGGCACCGCCGTCGCCCTCGGCCGCGTACCGGCTCACGCACCAGGCGAGGAAGTTGGCGAGGCCGCGGTGCTCCACGAGCACGCCCTTGGGCCTGCCGGTCGAGCCGGAGGTGTGGATGACGTACGCGAGCGCGCCGGCGTCCGGCCCCCCGGGCAGGTCGCTCTCGGCGTGCACGGCGACGGCGGGCCACGCCTCGTCGAGCACGACCACGTCGCCGCCGAGGGCCGCGGCCCGTCCTGCCAGGGCCGACTCGGTGACGACCAGACGCGCGTCGGTGTCCTCGACGACGAAGGCCAGCCGGGGGTCGGGGAAGGCCGGGTCGAGCGGTACGTACGCGGCGCCGGCCTTCCACACGGCGAGGCAGGCGACGACGAGGTCCGGCGAGCGGCGCAGGAGCAGCGCGACGCGGTCGTGCGCGGCCACGCCCTGGTCCACCAGGTAGCGGGCCAGTCGGTTGGCCCGGCCGTTCAGCTCCGCGTACGTCAACGTACGCGTCCCCTCGCCGAGTTCGCGTACGGCCACGGCCTCGGGGGTGCGGCGGACCTGTTCTTCGAAGAGCCGGTGCGCGCACCGGTCCTCGAACGGCGCGCTGCCTCCGTGGGCGAACCGCTCCAGCACCTCGGCGCGGCGGTGCTCCGGCATGACGGGCAGGTCCGTGAGGGGGGTGTCGGGCGTCGCGAGGGCGCTGTCGAGCAGCGCGGTGAAGCCTTCGGCCAGCGCGCGGGCGCCGGTGGCGTCGCAGACGGCGGTGCGGTAGGTGAACTCGCCGGTCAGGCCCTCGGCGTCGGGCCTCAGCACGAGCATCAGGTCGGTCTTCGGCGCGTGGTCGGGGAAGGGGAACGCGGTCGCCGCGCAGCCGGGCAGGCGCAAGGCGGGCGCCGTGTCGTGGTCGAGTTCGAAGAACACGTTGAACAGCGGGTTGCGCAGCCCCGAGGAGGCGGCGGTGCGCACGGTGTCCAGGACGTCCTCGAACGGCACCCGTACGTGCTCGAAGGCATCGAGCACGGTGTCGGTCACCGTGTCCGTGGCGTCCCGGAAGGTGAGGTCCGCCCGGACGCCGGTGCGCAGGGCGAGGGTGTTGAACAGGGGGCCGACGGCCTGGCGCGCTTCCTCGGTCAGCCGGGTGGACGCGGTCGTGCCGACGGTGACCTCCTCGGTGCGGCACAGCCGCGCGAGCAGGGCGGCGTACGCGGTGAGCAGGACGGCGTAGCGCGTGGTGTGCGCCTCGCGGGCGTACGCGTCGACCCGCCGGACCAGGGACGCGGACAGCGCGAAGCGGTGTCCGGCCCCGTCGCGGTCCGTGCGACCGGGGGTACCGGTCAGGGGCAGCGCCAGGGGCTGCGCGCCGTCGAGGCGACGGCTCCAGTAGGCGAGTCCTTCGGCGTGTTCCTGCTCGGAGACCGTGGCGTGGCGGAAGTAGTCGGGGGTGTCGTCGTACGGGAACGGCCGCGGGGGCGGTTGCGTCGCCGGGGACGGGCCGGCGCCGGTGCGGTGCGCGTAGGCGCGGCTCCAGGCGTCGTACAGGATCTGCACGGAGTCGCCGTCGCAGACGGCGTGGTGCAGGTGGAGTGCGACGATGTGGTCCTCGGGACCGAGGCGTACCAGCATGGCGCGCAGCAGGGGGCCGTTCTCCAGGTCGAAGGGGACGCGTGCGGCGGCGGCGACGCGGTCCCGCGCGGTGTCCTCGGCGGCGGTCGCGGGCAGGGTGCCGAGGTCGGTCTCCGCCAGTGGGGCGGCGAGGTCCGGATCGGCCACCAGGGAGAGACCGTTGTGGCCGTAGCGTGCGAAACGGGAGCGCAGCAGGGGTTGTTCGGCGAGTACGTCGCCGAGTGCGGCGCGCAGTGCGCTCCGGTCCAGGGGGCCGGTCAGGCGTACGGCGGTGGAGACGGTGAACTCGGAGCCGATCGGGTCGAGTTGGGAGGCCAGCCACATGCCCCGCTGGATGGGGTGGGCGGGCTGCCGGGTCGCGGTGGTCATGACGTCGTTCCCTCCAGGAGGGCGCAGCCGAGCAGGACGTCGGCGCCCCGGACGAGGTCGGCGGGCGCGGTGCGTTCGTAGGGGACGTGGCTCGCGCCCTCCTCGCTGGGCACGAAGATCATGCCGGTGGGGGCGATGCGGGCCATCCACTGGGCGTCGTGTCCGGCCCCGCTGGGCAGGGTGACGCTGGACAGGCCGAGGGCGTCGGTGGCGCGGCGCACGGTGTCCCGCCGGTCCGGGTCGCAGGGGGTGGGGCTCACCCGTTGCACCTCGGCGACGTCGACGCAGGTTCCGGTGGCCCGGGCGGCCTCTTCGCCCAGGACCCGCAGCCGGTCGAGGCCGGCCTCCAGGTTGTCCTCGGACATGTCGCGCAGGTCGACGACGAGCGTGGCCCCACCCGGGACGACGTTCCACGCGCCGGGTGAGACCTGGCAGTCGCCGACGGTGGCGACCCTGACCACGCCGTCGGTGCCGGTGAGTCCGGGGACGCCGACGGTGATCCGGGCCGCGGCGAGCAGCGCGTCGTGGCGGTCGGCCATGGGGGTGGTGCCCGCGTGATTGGCCTGGCCCCGGACGGTGACCTCGGCGGTGAGGCGCCCGGAGATGCCCTCGACGATGCCGATCTCGGCGCCGGAGCCGATGAGCACCGGCCCCTGTTCTATGTGCAGTTCGAGGTAGGCGGCGACGGAGCCCGCGCTCCGGCGGACGTCGTCGACGCGCAGGCTGTCACCTCCGGCGGCGTCCAGGACCTGGGCGAGCGGGCGGTCCTCCCCGGCGACGCGCAGTTCCAGTTCGCCGGGGGCGAGGCAGCCGGCGACGGCGCGGGAGCCGAACATGGCGGGGGTGCCGGTGGTGCCCTCCTCGTTGCTGAACGCCATCACCGTCAGCGGCCGGTCGAGCGGGGTGCCGCGTTCGTGCAGCGTGCGGGCGACCTCGACGGCCGCGAGGACGCCGTACGCCCCGTCGTAGGCGCCGCCGCCGGGGACGGTGTCGAGATGGGAGCCGAGCAGCAGCGTCGGGGCGTCCGGGTCGCGGCCCGGACGCGTGCCGACGAGGTTGGCGGCGGCGTCCACGTGGACCGTGAGTCCGGCCTCGCGCATCAGCCCGGCCACGAACTCCTGTCCCTTGACGTCCTCGTGGGTGAAGGCGCGGCGCGTCACGCCGCCGTCGCCGGTCGCCCCGATGGCGCGCAGCCGCTCCAGGGTGTCCAGCAGCCGGGCCGCGTCGACGCGCGCCGGACTGAGCGAGGTGGTGGTCGTGGTCATCGCCGTGCCCCCGTCGTCGTGGCGTGCCGCCAGCCGTGGACGTCGGGGATCAGGCCGTGGTGGTGGGCGAGCAGCCGTTCCTTGACGGCGCTGGTGACGGGCCCGGTAGTGCCGTCTCCGACGGTCCACTCGCGGTCGCCGTCGCGGACGCGTCCGACGGCCGTGACGACGGCGGCCGTGCCGCACCCGAACGTCTCGGTGATCAGTCCCGACGCGCACCCCTCGCGCCATGCGTCGAGGGCCACGGGCTCCTCACTGACGCGGAGGCCGAGTTCGGTGGCGACGGCGATGACCGAGTCGCGGGTGATGCCGGGCAGGAAGTTGCCGTTCAGCGGCGGGGTGACGACGGTGAGGTCGTCGCCGCTGCCGCGGACGAAGAACAGGTTGGCGCTGCCCATCTCCTCCACCCAGCGGCGCTCCACCGCGTCCAGCCACACCACCTGCTGGCAGCCGGCCCGGCCGGCGGCGAGCTGGGCGGGCATGGTGGGCGCGTAGTTGCCGGGTGTCTTGGCGCTTCCCGTCCCGCCGGGGAAGGCACGGGCGTAGTCGCGGCAGACCCACGCGGAGACGCCGTCGGGGCTGTCCCCGAAGTAGCTGCCGATCAGGAAGGAGATGACGACGACGGTGTACTCGCGGGCGGGGCGCGGCACCACGTTGGCCTCGGAGGCGAACATGTACGGCCGCAGGTACAGGCTGTACCCGGGGCGGTCCGGGACGACGTCGGTGTTCGCCTCGACGAGCCGGTCCAGGGCCTCGACGAAGAGGTCGTCGGGCAGCTCGGGCATGGCCAGGCGGCGGGCCGAGCTCCGGAAGCGGCGGGCGTGGTCGCGGGGCCGGAACACGGCGAAGGAGCCGTCGGGCTGGCGGTGCGCCTTGAGCCCTTCGATGATGGACTGGCCGTAGTTGAGCGCGGCGGTCGCCGGGGAGACGGACAGGTTCTCGTGCGGGCCGAGCCGGGGCACGGTCCAGCCGTCGTCCTCGGTCCACCGCAGCGTCACCATGTGCGGGGTGAAGTCGCCTATCTCCGCCTTCCCGATGCCGGACTCGCCCGGCGAGGTCGCGCCGGCGGCGTGAGCGGGTGCGGGTGCGGCACTGCTGACGGTCATCTGGTGGTCCTCCGGGGTGCGTCGACAGCGGTGGGTGATCAGAAGTTGAGGACGAACAGGAAGGAGTCGCGGCGCGTGAACAGCCCGTCCGGGCCGAACTCGAAGATCTCGGCGAACCGGTGGGCCTGCTCCCGGCCGTCGCTGAGGTGGCCGCTGAAGGCGCCGTCGACCGCCAGGGCGCCGTCGCTCAGGAGGACCCGGGAGAGCGTGTGCGTGCCGTCGGCGACGGTGCGCTCGTCGCGGTAGTACGCCTCGATGGCGTCGCGGCCGACCAGCGCGGGGCTGCCGGGCCGGTGGTAGACGGCGTCCTCGTGGAAGAGGGCCGCGAAGCCGGCGAAGTCGCCCTCGTCGATGCGGCGGTACAGGGCGTGGACGCGGTCCTCGGGTGACATGGGCGCCTCCTGGGCGGAGTGGGACCGCCGCGCACGGCGGGGACCGGCCGCCGGGAAGCGGGCCGTGGTCGTCGGGGTGGGGGCCCGGCGCGCCTCGTACGCGCGCACGTCGTCCTCGTGGTGGAGCGTGGCGCCGATGGCGTCCTGGCCGCGCAGCAGCCGGATCTGGGTGTCGGCGTCGAGCGCGAAGGGCTGGACGATTCCCGCGACGGTGACGGTGAGGTCCGCCAGGTCCACGCGGACCTCGGTGGCCGGGTCGGCGTCGACGGCCCGCCAGACGGCGTCGACGAAACTCTGCGGCACGGTGACGGCGTACAGCCCGTTGAACCAGGCGTTGGCGCGGAAGATGTCCCCGAACCGGGGTGAGAGGACCACGCGGATGCCGTGTTCGGCCAGCGCCCAGACGGCGGCCTCGCGCGAGGAGCCGGTGCCGAAGTTCTCGGCGGCGACGATCACGCTGGCGCCGCGGTGGCGGGGGTCGTCGAGGACGAAGCCGGAGTCGTCGGCCCGCCGGTCGGCGAACAGGCCGTCGGCGAAGCCGGTCCGCCCGGTGTTGGTGCAGAAGCGTGCCGGGATGATCTGGTCGGTGTCCACGTCGCGTACGCGCAGCGGGACCGCGGTCCCCACGTGTACGCCGGCGGGCGGGCGGGCCGTGGGAGCGGTGGCCGGGGGCGGGGCCGAAGTCGTCGGCGTCATCGCCGTCTCCTCTCCTCGTCGGTGGGGTCCTCGGGTGGGTCGTGGGGGTGATGGCGCGTGCGGCGACCGGAGCGGTGTGCCGACCGGCGCCACCGTGAGGTCACGCTCCGGGCGGGCGCCGCTCGTCCGTCACAGGTCGTCGGGGCTCGCGATCCGGCCGCGTACGGCGGTGGCCGCGGCGACCGCGGGCGAGACGAGGTGGGTGCGCGATCCGGTGCCCTGGCGGCCCTCGAAGTTGCGGTTGGTGGTGGAGGCGCAGCGCGTCCCGGGGGCGAGCCGGTCCTCGCCCAGGCCGACGCACATGGAACAGCCGGGCGCGGCCCGGAAGTCGGCCCCGGCCCGGGCGAAGATCTCGTCCAGACCCTCCGCGGCCGCCTCGGCGCGCACCCGGGCCGAGCCGGGCACCACCACGGTGTCCACCTGGACCCGGCGGCCCCGCAGCACGGCGGCGGCGGCCCGCAGGTCCTCGATCCGGCTGTTGGTGCAGGAACCGATGAAGACGGTGTCGACCGCGATGTCGCGGACGGCGGTGCCGGGGGCCAGGTCCATGTAGTCCAGGGCGCGGCGGGCGGCGGACGCCTCGGCCGCGTCGCCCAGCTCGCCGGGGTCGGGCACCCGGCCGTCCAGCGGCACGCTCTGGGCCGGGTTGGTGCCCCACGAGACGCGGGGCGGTACGGCCGCGCCGTCCAGGGTGACCTCACGGTCGAAGACCGCGTCGTCGTCCCCGGTCTGCGCGAGGCCGTCGAAGCGCCCGGCGTCGCGGGGGGCGGCCCGGCGCAGGTAGTCCCGGGTGACCTCGTCCGGTGCCACGATCCCGGCCCGTGCGCCCATCTCGACGGCCATGTTGCACAGCGTCATCCGGCCTTCCATGGACAGCGCCCGCACGGCCTCGCCGCGGAACTCCACCACGTGGCCCTGCGCGCCGGCCGAGCCGACCCGGTGGATCACCGCGAGGGCCAGGTCCTTGGCCGTGCTGCCCGCGGGCAGGGTGCCGGTCACCGTGACGGCCATGTCCTTCGGGCGGGCCAGGGCGAGGGTCTGGGTGGCCAGGACGTGCTCGACCTGGCTGGTGCCGATACCGAGAGCCAGCGCGCCGAACGCCCCCAGGGTCGTGGTGTGCGAGTCGCAGCAGACGACCGTCGTCCCCGGCCGCACCAGGCCGAGTTCGGGTCCGATGACGTGCACGATGCCCTGCGAGGCACTGCCGAGCCGGTGCATCGGGATACGGAACTCGGCGCAGTTGCGGGCCATGGTCCGCCGCTGGAGCCGCCGTGCCGGGTCCGGGTCGACGTGGTCGACGGCGCGCGTGGGGGTGCTGTGGTCCTCGGTGCCCAGGGTGAGGTCCGGACGGCGTACGGTGCGGCCGGCGTCCCGCAACCCGGCGAAGGCCTGAGGGGTGTTCACCTCGTGCAGCAGGTGGAGGTCGATGTAGAGCAGGTCGTTGCCGGCCTTGGTCCGGCGCACGACGTGCTCGCGCCACACCTTCGCCGCGAGTGTCCGGGGGGACACGCCCGCGGCCGTCGTCACGGATGACACGTCCGGGGCCGTTGCCTGGGATGACACGGCGGGCACCTCCGCATTCCTGGTGATCGTCTCGGCCGGGGCTCTCGTGGTCCCTCGCCCGGTTGTCCGGCTTTCCGGCCCATCGAAACACCGGGGTCGAGACCCGGGAATCGACAGCCGTGATGAACTCGCTCGCCCCGGGGTGGAGTTCGCTCGGCCGCCCGACCGATGAATCGCGCGGGCCGCGGGCGCAGCATGGCGGAATGGAACCGATTCACGTACTCACCCCGGACCAGCGCGACGAACTGACCGCCGTGCTCGGCGCCGTGCCAGGGAATCCGTACCGGGACCACCGGGAATTCGTCGCGGGTGTCGCGGAGGTCGACGCGCCGCGGTTCCTCGTGGAAGTCTGCGAGCGCGTCCGGCAGGACCGGCTGGACGGCATCAGCGAAGCCCACGTGCTGCGCAACTGCCCCGTCGACCCGCACATCCCGGACCTCGACCTCGACGACCCGGTCGCCGACAAGTACCGCAAGAAGACGACCTTCGTCGGTGAGGCGTTCCTCGCCCTGGTCGCCCGGCTCACCCGGACGCCGCTCATGGCGTACGGGAGCAGGAACAACGGGGACTTCTTCACCGACGTCATCGCGATCAACAAGTACAGCGGCATGCAGACGGGGTTCAGCGACAGCGAGCTCCCCTTCCACAACGACCGCACCGCGCACTGGGCGCGGGCCGACCACATCGCCCTGCTGGGCATGCGCTGCCCGCAGGACGAGGTCATCTACACGACGTTCGTCAGCGGGCGCGCCCTGCTGCGGTATCTGTCGGACGAGGACCAGGAGATCCTGCGGCAGCCGTACTTCACGACCTCGTTCGACGTCTTCTCCCAGGCCACCAACAGCACCCAGCGGTCCTCGGGCGCGCACCCGATCCTGGAGGGCGACCACTCGATCCGCTACCTGGAGACGACGACGACCGTGCTGCCCGACGCCCCCGGCGAGGCCAAGGACGCGCTGCTGGCCATGAAGAACGCCCTGGTCGTCGCCGAGAAGCAGCGCCATCGCCTGCGCGACGGGGACCTGTTGCTCTTCGCCAACCAGGACGGGCTGCACAGCCGGGACCGCATCGAGATCCTGGACGCGGACCGGGCCGCCACACGCTGGCTGCTGAAGACGTACGCGTTCCGCGACCAGGCGAGGGCCGACTCGTTCACGGGCCGCTGGAAGGACGGGGTGCCGGGGCTCATAGACGACTGACACGCCGGCCCGCACCGCGCGGGACCCCGGGCGGCCCGTCACCGACGACGGGCCGCCCACGCGCGCCCGCGCAGAGCACGGCGGCCGGGCCCGGCCCCGTACGAAGGCGGCCCGGCACGACGAGGGCGGTGGGAGCCGGACCGTGAAGTCCGGCTCCCACCGCCCTCGTGCGCGGCGTTGCGTCTCAGCGCGCCGCCCCGACGGTGAGCAGTTTGTCCCTCCCCTCGTAGCGTGGAGTCCGTGATTGCAGGGGAAGTTGGGGTTCATGGGGTCCAAGCAACGGACGTACACGCCTGAGTTTCGTGAGGGTGCTGTACGCATCGTGATCGAGACGGGCAGGCCGATCCCGGAGGTCGCCGAGGAACTCGGCGTGCATTCCGGCACGCTGCACAGCTGGGTGTCGCGGTGGAGGCGCAACGGGTCGGCGTCGTCCGACCGGCCGACCGAGCCCGCGCCGCCGGGTGGACGGATGCGCGAGGCCGAGCGCGCCGAGCTGGAGCGGCTGCGGCGGGAGATGTCGGAGAAGAACAAGCGGATACGCGAGCTGGAGATGGAGCGTGATGTCCTCAAGCGATGCATGGTCCTCTGGGTGAAGTGACCGTGACGGACCCGGCCGCCCTGGCCGCGTTCATCGGTAACCAGAGGACCGCGCACTGCGTCCCGCACCGTCTGGCCTGCCGGGTCCTGGGGGTGTCGGAGTCCTGGTTCTACAAGTGGCGCGACAAGCCCACCACCGCCCGTGAGATCCGGCGCGGGCAGCTGGCGGACGTGATCCGGCAGATCTTCGAGGGCTCGGGCGGCACCTACGGCTCCCCGAAGGTCTGGCTCCTCCTGGTCCGCGCGGGCTGGCGGGTCTCGGTGAACACTGTCGCCCGTCTGATGGCCGAACTCGGCCTGGCCGGACGGAAGGTCCGCCGACGGCGCGGGCTGACCCGGCCCGGCAAACGGTCGGCGGCCCCGGACTTCGTGCGGCGGGACTTCACTGCGGACGCTCCTGACCAGGTGTGGTGCGGCGACATGACTGAGATCACCACCGGTGAGGGCAAGCTCTACCTGGCCACCGTCATCGACCTGTTCTCGCGCCGGCTGCTCGGTTACGCGATGGGCGCACGCCATGACGCCGAACTGGTTGTGGCGTCCTTGAACATGGCCGCGGCCACCCGCGGCGGTGACGTGAAGGGCGTGATCTTCCACAGCGACCGCGGCAGCGAATACGGCTCCCGGCGCTTTCGCCGGGCCTGTCGCCGCTTGGGCGTGACCCAGTCCATGGGCCGCGTCGGGTCGTGTTTCGACAACGCCGTCAGCGAGGCGTTCAACAGCGTGCTCAAGGTCGAGTACGTCTACCGGCACACGTTCGCCACCCGCACCGAGGCCCGGCTGCGGATCGCGACCTGGATCACCGGCTTCTACAACACGCACCGACTACACAGCGTGTGTGGATATCAGAGTCCGATCGACTACGAGCACGACCACCGGGCCAACTCCGCCTTGGAGCTGGCCGCTTAGAAGATCTCCACAGTTCGAGGGGATTGACAGTTCGTCGGCGAGCCTGCGCCGCAGGACCGAGATGTCCTCGCAGTCGCCGCCGTCGCGTTCGGTGATGTGCCGGCGGTAGAGCGCCTCCATCCGGTCGTCGTCGACGTCCACCCGCATGTTCTCCAGCAGGTGGCGCAGCACCGAGCGGCCGGAGTGGCGGGCGATGAGCAGGGAGCGCTCCCGGCCGAAGCGGTCGGGTTCCACGAACTCGTACGTGGCGGGGTCCCGCAGTATCCCGGCCTGGTGGATACCGGCGGCGCTGCCGAAGGCGTACGTTCCGAAGATCGCCTTGTTGCGCGGCTGGTCCAGCCCGATGATGTCGCGCAGCGCCTCGTACACGCCGTACATGGCCACGGTGTCGATGTCCGTGTACAGGCCCAGCGAGTCGCTCTTGTACGACAGGAGCGCGACGAGTTCCTCCAGGGCGGCGTTGCCCGCGCGCTCCCCGATGCCGCCGACCGTGGTCTGCACGCCGTCGGCCCCGGCCTGCAGGCCCGCGAGGGTGTTGGCCGTGGAGAGCCCGAAGTCCTCGTGGCAGTGGGTGAACACGCTGATGGGCGGCGGTGTCCAGGAGCGGACCTTGCCCATGAGCTCACCGTACTCGGCCGGGGTCATGCAGCCGGAGGTGTCGGCCGCCACGACGCAGGTGATCCCGGCGTCCACGCCCGCCTCGATCTGGGCGCGCAGCAGTTCGTCCGAGCCGCGCGAGGCGTCCTCCAGCGCGAGCGAGATGTAGGGCACGCCCATCCGGCGGGCGTGGGTGACGCACTCGACGATCTCGTCGATGGACTCCTTGCGGGAGATGCGGCGCTTGCGGTCGAGGTGCAGCTCGCTGGAGGTGGCGAGGATCTGCACCTCGTGGTTGCGGGTGCCACCGGCGGCCACCGCGCAGTCGATGTCGGAGCGCACGGCGCGGCAGAACGTGGTGAACCGGGCGCGGGTGAGGTGGCGGGAGATCAGCCGGGTGGCCTCCATCTCCGCGGGTGAGGAGGCGGGGAAGCCGGTCTCGACGACGTCGACCCCGAGTGCCTCGATCCGCAGCGCGAGTTCCAGTTTTTCCTGCGGTTTCATGGAATTGCGCGGCGCCTGTTCGCCGTCCCGCAGAGTGGTGTCGAAAATGGAAACTCGACGTTTTTCCATCGGTAGCCCCTTTCGCGGCCTTCCAGATGCTCTCATCGAGCCACGGGCATCGCGAGACGGTCAATCATTCTCACGCCCAACTCCCTCCACCGGGGGCGGAGATGGCCTCCTCTCCGGGTCCGGTTCCGAGCGGTTTCCGGGAAACTTCCGACCGGAAGTTCCGGGTGGGTCCGCACCGCGGGCTACGTTGGTGTCCACCCTTTGCGACGGGATCTCACATTCCATTACGGGAGGCCCGCATGAGCGGCATGCTGCGCGCGCCAGGATTTCCGGAGGCCGCCGTGCGCCATCGCGCGCGCACGGGTGTCGAGGCGGCTTTTCCGCCGCTTGACGGCTATGGCGCGACGCTCTACGGCAGCGGCTGGTCCGGGCCGGGGCACGACGATCCGCTGGAGCGGCTGCGGCTGCTCCCCCCGGTGTTCATGGAGCAGCGCCTGGAGAAACTGATCGACCTCGGGCGCGAGCCAATGCCGTCGGACGTGTCCCTGGAGACCGTGATCGGCGGATTTCCGTCCCGGCTCCCCTTCTACGTCTCGGCGTTCGGCTCGACCGCCGCGGCCCGCGGCGACCTGGGCACCTCCCTCGGGCGGCAGGCGGCCCGGCTGGGCATCCCCCTGGTCGTCGGCGAGAACGTGGTGCCGGTCATCGGCTACGGCCGACTCGGGGCACAGCCCGCCAGGGCGCTGCTGGCCCGGATCGAGGCGTACGGAGAGGAGGGCGACGACCGCCACGGCGGGATCGTGGTGCAGCAGAGCACCGAGGACGCCGACGCGGAGGTGTGGAACCTGGTCTACAGCGACCCGGCGGCCCAGCCGTTCCTCGAAGCGGGGCGGCTGGCCTTCGAGTTGAAGACCGGTCAGGGCGCCAAGCCGGGCCTGGGCGGGATGACGCTGATGGACGGCGAGGCCGCGGCGGCGGTGGCGGAGCAGTACGCGCTGCTGCCGATCCCCGGTGACCGCCGGACGCTGCGGTCCTCCAGCCCCGGTACGTACACGGAGGAGATCCTGCGCCAGCAGATCAACCTGATGCGCAACAACTACCCGCGGGCCCGGGTGTGGGTGAAGCTCCACCCGGGCCGGGACGTCGGCGCGGCCGCCCGGGTGGCCTGGGCGGCCGGCGCGGACAGCGTCACGGTGGACGGCGCCGAGGGGGGCACGGGCTGGGCGCCGGGCGGTTTCCTCGACCACGTGGGACTGCCGCTCTACGACTGCCTGCTGGCCGCCGGCGAGGGCCCGGGGTGCCTGCTCGCGGGGGGCCGGATCTGGGAAGGGACCCGGGCGGTGAAGTGCCTGGCGCTCGGGGCGCGGGGGGTGGGCCTGGGGCGGGCGGCGCTGGTCGCCGCCGACGAGGACCCCGAGGAGGGACTGCTGAGGCTGGCGGCCTGCCTGGACCTGGAGGTGCGCATGCTGATCAGCGCCCTCGGCAAGTACGACACGACCGCGGTGAACAGGGACGACGTCGGCCCGCTGCCGACCGTACGGAAGGAAGAGGTGCCCCATGGCGAATCCGTTCGAGGATGACTCGGCCCCCTATCTGGTGCTCGTCAACGACCAGGGGCGGCACTCGCTGTGGCCCGACGGCATCCGGGTGCCGGACGGCTGGCAGGTGGTGCTCACCCGCCGGGACCGGGCTGCCTGCCTGGAGTACGTGGACCGCCACTTCACCGTGGTGGCGCCCCGGCCGGGCGAGCCGGCCCCCACCGGATCGGGGCCGGGACGGTGACCGCCCGCACGCTCCCCGCGCTCGTCGCCGCTCAGGCGGAGCGCACCCCGCACGCCACCGCCGTCGTCTCCGACCAGGTCACCCTGGACTACGCGGAGCTGTGGCGCCGCGTCCGTGAACTGGCCGGGGTCCTGCGCCAGGACGGCATCGGCCCGGGCAGTGTGGTGGCGGTCCGCCTGGACCGCTCCCCCGACCTGGTGGTCGCCCTGCTCGGCGTGCTGACCGCCGGCGCGGCATATCTGCCGCTGGAGAAGGACACCCCCGCGCAGCGTGCCGCGCTGATCCTGGAGGAGGCGGCGCCGGACCGGGTCCTGACCACGCTCCCCACGGCGTCCCCCGCGGGGACGACCCCGGGGGCCGAGGTGGTGCGCGCGCGCCCCGATGACCCCGCCTATCTCATGTACACCTCCGGTTCCACCGGCCGCCCCAAGGGCGTCGTGGTGCGCCAGGAGGCCATCGCCCGGCATCTGCGGTGGATGCGGGAGGCGGTCCCGCTGGCGGCCGACGACCGGGTGCTGGTGAAGACACCGGTGGGCTTCGACGTGTCCACGTACGAGTACTTCTGGCCGCTGATCTGCGGCGCCGCCCTGGTCGTCGCGCCACCGGGCCTGGAGCGCGAGCCGCACGGCCTCGCCGCGCTCGTCGCGTACCGGGGCGTGACGACGATCCAGTTCGTCCCCTCGATGCTGCGCCTGTTCCTGGACGCGGACGTCGCGGTCCACTGCCGGACGCTGCGGCGGATCATCTGCATCGGCGAGGCGCTGCCCGTGTCGCTGCGCGACCGCTGCCTGGCCCTGCTCGGCGCCGAGTTGCTCAACCTGTACGGGCCGACCGAGGTGACGGTGGCGGCCACGGCGTGGCCCTGCCGCCCCGGCGCGGACCCGGACAGCGTGCCGATCGGCGTCCCGGTCGCGGACACCGGTGCGCACGTGCTCGACGAGCGGCTCGACCCGGTGCCCGTCGGGGTGACGGGTGAGCTGTACCTCTCGGGCGCGCAACTCGCCGAGGGATATCTGGCGCGTCCGGGTCAGACGGCGGAGCGCTTCGTGGCCAATCCGCTGGGGCCGCCCGGCTCGCGCCTCTACCGCACCGGTGATCTCGCGCGCCGACGGGCCGACGGGGCACTGGAGTTCGTCGGCCGCACCGACGGGCAGGTGAAGTTCCGGGGCCGGCGCGTCGAGCTCGGCGAGATCGAGGCGGTGCTGTGCACCCACCCGGCCGTGACCCAGGCGGCGGTCGTCCTCGCCGGGCCGCAGGACGGCGACCGGTGGCTGGCCTGCTTCGTCGTACCCGCCCAGGGCGTGCCCGTACCCGAGCCGCACGCCCTGGGCACGCACCTGCGGGACTCGCTCCCGGACGCGCTGGTGCCCACGGCCTGGGCGGTCCTGGAGCGGGTGCCCCTGACCGGCAACGGCAAGCTCGACCGGGCGGCGCTGCCGGAGCCGCCGCGCCCCGGCCCGGCACCCGCCACGCCGGCCGCCGCCACCGCGGCCGCCGCCACCGCGCGGGCCGCCACCGCGCGGGCCGCCGACGAGGTGACGGCCTGGCTGTGCGGCGCGACCGACGAGGTGCTGCGGCGCCCGGCGGGCGACGCGACGCCGGGGCACTCCTTCGTCGGCCTGGGCGGCGACAGCATGGCGGCGATGCGGCTGGTGAACCGGGCCCGCGCGCGGGGCCTCGCGCTCACCGTGGCCGACGTCCTCGGATCGGCCACGCTGGCCGAAGTCGCCGCCTCGGTGGGCACGCCGGCACCGGCGGCCGGCACCGCCGCGGAGCCGGAGCTGCTGCCCGACCTGGATCCCGGCGAGTACGCCTCCTTGGCCGCGCAGCTCTCGCGCGGCTGACCGCCACCCGGGCCGGGCCCCCGCGCGGGCGGCCCCGGGCCGGGCCCCCGATCCGTCCCTGAGCGGAGGACAGATGTCAGCACCGGCCATCAACGAAATACTCCCCCTCACCCCTCTTCAGGAGGGCATCCTGTTCCACTCCCTGGCGGAGGACGGGGCGCGCGGGCTCTACGTCGCGCAGTACACCGTCCCGCTGGAGGGCCCGCTGGACGAGGCACGGCTGCGCGACGCGGTACGGCGGACGCTGGTGCGCCACCCCAACCTGCGGGCCCGCATCCACCACCGGGCCAACGGACAGCCCGTGCAGGTCGTCCCCCGTGCCGTGGAGCCGCACTGGTCGGTGGCCGGCCCGGACGACGGTGACGCCGTGCTGCGCGCCGCGCGCACCGGCGGCGTCGGCGTCGAGGGCGGCCCGCTGATCCGTTTCGACCTGGTGCGCGACGGCGCCGACCGGTACCGCCTGGCGGTCACCGCGCACCACTGCGTGCTGGACGGCTGGAGCGCCTCCGTGCTGCTGCGCGAGGTCCTCGCCGGGTACGCCGACGAGGACCTGGCGCCACCGGTGCCGTACCGCGGCTTCCTCGGCTGGCTCGCGCGGCGCGACCGGGCGGCCGCCGAGCGGGCCTGGCGGGAGGAACTGGCGGACGCGCCGCCGACGCTGCTCGCGCCGGAGTCGGCTGGGACGGCCGCGCGCTGGGCGACGGTCGTGCGGGAGCTCTCACCCGCGCGGACCGCCCAACTCGGCGGGCGGATGCGGAGCTTGAACGCCACCCTCACGACGGCCGTCCAGGCCGCGTGGGCGCTGGTGCTGGCACGCCACACCGACCGGGACGACGTCACGTTCGGCTCCGTCCTCAGCGGCCGCCCGGCCGAACTGGACGGCGTCGAGGACATGGTGGGCATGCTCGTCAACACGGTGCCCGTGCGGGTCCGGACGGGCGCCTCGGCGACCCTGGCCGACCTGCTCGCCGACGTACGGGCGCGGCGGCTGGCGCTGGCCCCGCACGACCACGTGGGCCTGGGCGAGGCGGCCAGGGCCGCCGGCGTGGACGGGCCGCTGCTCGACACGACGGTGACCGTGGAGGCGGTGCCCGACGTACCGCCGCGAAGCCGGGACGTGGGCGGACTGCGGATCGGCGAGGTCGGCTGCGAGGAGACGGCGCACTACCCGGTGACGGTGGTGGTGACGCCCGGGGAGCGCCTCTCGGTGCGGTTGCACCACGACACGAGCCGTGTGCCCGCGGCTGTCGCGCGCGTCCTGGCCACCCAGCTGACGCGGGTGCTCGGCGTGATCGCGGACGATCCCCGCGCGCGCCCCGGTGACATCGAGCCGTGTGACGCGCAGGAGGCCGGGCGGATGCTGGACGCGGGCAGGGGCGAACGCTTTCCGCTCCCCCGGCATCCGTGCGTGCACACGGTGTTCGCCGAACGGGCAGCCCGCGAACCGGACGCGACCGCCCTGGTCTTCGAGGGCGAGCGCGTCTCCTACGGTGAACTGGACCGGCACGCGAACCGGTTGGCCCACCACCTGATCGGCCTCGGGATCGGCCGCGGCGACTGGGTGGGGGTGCGCCTGGAGCGTGGCCCGCGCCTGGTGACGGCCCTTCTCGCGGCCCTCAAGTCGGGTGCCGCCTATGTGCTGCTGGACCCGGACTTCCCCGGCGCGCGGGCCGCCGAGTGCGTACGGGCGACCGGCTGCCGGACCGTGGTGAGCGACCGCCCGCTGCCGGACGAGGTGGCGGAGCGGGACGGCCCGCGTCTCGTACGGATCGACGATCCGCGTATCGAAGGGGCGCCCGGGACCGATCCGGGGACGCCGGTCGACGGCGAGGATCTCGCCTGCGTGCTGTTCACCTCGGGGTCGCAGGGGCGGCCCAAGGGTGTGGTGGCGCCGCACCGGGCGCTCGTCGGCAGCCTGCTGGGGCAGGCGTTCGCGCCGGTGACGCCGTCGGACGTGGTGCTCCAGTGCTCGCCGATGTCCTGGGACGCCTTCGCCTTCGAGCTGCTGTCCGCGCTGTTCGCGGGCGCCACGTGCGTCCTGCAGCCGGGCGGGGCGCCCGAGCCGGAGGTGGCCGTGCGGCTGATGGGCGAACACCGCGTCACCGTGGCCCATTTCTCCTCCAGCCTCCTGAACTTCCTTGTGGACGCCCACCCTTCGGCGTTCGACACGGTCCGGCTCGTCCTGACCGGCGGCGAGGCCGCCTCCCCCGGACACCTGGAGCGCCTGCTGCGCCGCCGCCCCGGGCTGACTCTGGTCAACGCCTACTCGCCGCTGGAGTGCATGATGGTCACCGTCTTCCGGCGGGTGACCCTGGAGGACTGCCTCGACGGCTCCGTCCCCCTCGGCGGACCGGTCGCCAACAAGCACTTCTACGTCCTCGACGACCACCTGCGGGTGCTGCCGCCCGGCATGGTGGGCGAGGTGTACCTCGGCGGTGTGGGCGAGGCGCACGGCTACCTGGGCGAGGCCCGGCTGACGGCCGAACGCTTCGTGGCCGACCCCTACGGGCCGCCCGGCTCGCGCATGTACCGCTCCGGGGACCTGGCCCGGTGGCGCGCCGACGGGGCGGTGGAGTACCTGGGCAGGCGCGACGACCAGGTGAAGCTGCGCGGCTTCCGGATCGAGCCCTCGGAGGTGGAGACGGCGCTGGCCCGGCACCCGGGGATCTCCGGTGCCCGGGTGCTGGTGCGCACCGAGGGGCCGGGTGACCAGCGGCTCGTCGCCTACGTGGTGCCGCACGGCGGTACGCCGGCGGAGCCGGAGGAGCTGCGCACGCACGCGGCCGCCGTACTGCCCGAGCACCTGCGGCCGGTGGCGTACGTGACGCTGGAGCGGTTCCCCACGACGCCCAACGGGAAGCTGGACCGCCGGGCGCTGCCCGCCCCGGAGTACGGCTCGGCGGCCGCGTCCTCGCCGGCTCCGGACGATCCCGTGCGGGCGCGGCTGTGCGTGCTGTTCGCCGAGGTGCTGGGCGTCGAACGGGTCGGTGTGGACGACGACTTCTTCCGTCTGGGCGGCCACTCGATCCTGGCGCTGCGCCTCCTGGGCCGGATCAAGGCGGAGTTCGGCCACGAGGTGCGGCTGCGCACGCTGCTGCGCCGTCCGTCCGTGGCCGGCGTGGCCGGCGAACTGGCGGCGGCGCCGGGCTGACACGGGCACCGGGCCGGCCCTGGCCTGAAGCGGACGACGGGACCGCCGCGCGCCGGTGCGCGGCGGTCCCGTCGTGCGTCCCACCCCCGCACGCGCACGCGCCCCGCCGGACAGGTCCCGGCGGGGCGCGTGTGGGGGGTTGGTCCGGGGCGGGTGGTCCGGGTCAGGCGCCGGCCAGCGCGTCCTGCTCGGTCGCGATGACGATGCGCTCGGACGCCGTACGGGCCGTGCGTTCGGCGCCCCGGCCGTCCGGCCCGGTGGCGATCACGAAGCCGGAGCGCTCCCAGGAACTGCGGATCGGTTCGACGTGCGAGCCCACGTCCACGGCGACGGCGACGTCGCGCACGCCCGCCGTGGACCGGGCCTCGTCGATCCCGCTGACGGACGTGACGCGCCCGGGCGGGACACCCAGGAACCGGATGGCGGCGCCTTGCGGCCGCCGTGGCACCGCAGCGGGCTCCTCCCCGGCCGCGACACGGAACCAGTTGCGCAACAGATCCCAGTCGTAGGCGAGTTCGATGAGCCGGTGGATCTGGTCGCCGGGCAGCCGCGCGGCGCACTCCACCAGGTGCGGCACCCCGTCCTCGATGATCCACTCGCCGTGCATGACGCCGGTGCGGAATCCGGACGCGCGGGCCAGGACCAGCATGCTGGCGCGCAGTGATTCGCGTACGCCGCCCTCGGGCGGAGCCGGGACGACGTGTCCCATCTCCACCGGATGGACCCCGCCGAGCAGACGCTTGGCGGTCACGTTGCAGAACAGCGCGGTACCGTCGCGCAGCAGCAGCTCGACACTGAACTCCTCGCCCAGGAGCCGTCGTTCGGCCAGGCAGGGGCCGGGCCCCCCGTTCAGGCGCATGGTCCCGCCGATGGCGTTGCGCGCGGTGGTGTGCCGCCAGGCCGCCGCCACGTCCGCGCCGGGTTCGAGGACGAGGACGCCTTCGCTGGACTGGAGGGTGGCGGGCTTGAGGACGAACCCGTCGGGGCACCCGGCGGCGAACTCCGCCGCTTCGGCCGCGTCGGACACCTCTCTCCAGGCGGGCTGGGGGATGCCCGCCTCGTCGGCGAGCCGCCGCTGACGGCGCTTGTCGCGGAAGGTCCGGGCGGCCTCGGTGCCGGGGCCGGGCAGGCCCCAGGCGTCGGCGAGGACCGCTGCGGCCACGACGCCGTAGTCGTTGCCGGGCAGCACGGCCCGTACACCGGGCGGCGGGGTGACGAGGGCGGGCAGCCGGTCCGCGTCGGTCTGGACCGGGGCGGGCAGGACGTCGGCGAAGCAGGCGATCTCGCCGGTGCGGTCACGGGCGCCCCGCACGGCGAGGACTTCCGGTTCGTCCACGACGAGGACGCTGTCCGGCGCCAGGAAGCCGTCGAGGACGCGCAGCAGGTCCGCGCTGTATCCCACCAGGACGTATGCGGGCATGATCGGTCCCTTTCAGATCTCTCCGGGGCGGAGTTCGCCGTGCTGGACGCCGCAGCCCAGAGCCGCCTGCATGAGCAGGACCGCTTCGAGTCGGTTGCGCACGCACAGCTTGGTCAGGGCGTGGGAGACGTGGCTCTTGATGGTGGCCGGGGAGACGACGAGGCAGTCGGACACCTCGCCGGTCGACATCCCCTCCGCGAGCAGGGTCAGCACCTCCCGTTCCCGTCGGGTCAGGCAGCGCAGCCGGACCGCGAGATCGCGGCCGGCGTCGGCGGGCTGCATGGCCACGCAGAGTCCGACGAGGTCGGGCGAGAGCACGATGTGCCCGGTCGCGGCGGCGGCGGCGGCCTGCGGCAGGTGGGACAGCGCCCAGTCCTTGCTCAGGCAGCCCGAGGTGCCCGAGGCCAGGGCGGCGTCCAGCCGGTGCTTGGACCAGTCGACGCCCACCAGGAGGGTCCGGCCGCCGCGGCGGTTGACGTCCTGGGCCTTGAGGACGTGGTTCTCCAGCGGTCCGGAGACCAGGATCGTCAGGTCCGCCCGGTGCAGCGGCCACTCCGCGGGCGGGCGGCGGCTGTCGCCGGTGGCGACCAGGCTGACCTGGTCGTCCGCGTGCAGGGTGCCGCCGAAGACCTGGCGGGAGACCGGGTCCCCGTCGACCAGGAGGACACGGGGCGGTTCGGCGGAGGGCGGGGCGGCCGGCGCGAACATCTGCGCCGGTGCGGGCACCGTGGCGGGCCCGGCGGTGGCGGGCCCTCCCGTGGTGGCCGCTGCGGCCGGTCCCACGGGGCCGGCCCCTTTCACGACGGGGCCGGCCGGGCGCGGGGGGAGGCGGGGAGGACGGTCGAGGAGCGCGGCGGCGGGGAGCACCGCGCCCCGCGCGCTCGCGCCGCTCTCGCGCTGCGGGTGGCTCGTGATACGGGTCATCGCGGCACCTCCGCGGTCAGGGCGAGACGACGCCGGGAAGCTTCGGGAAGGCGGTGGTCTGCCACACGTAGTCGGCACCCACCAGGTAGCGCGTGAAGCGCTGGACACCGAGCCCGAAGCCCGCGCTCGGCGGTATGCCCTGCTTCACCTCGTCCAGGTACCAGCCGTACTTGGCGGGGTTCTCCCCCGTCTCGCGCATCCGGGTGATCAGACGCCGGTAGTCCGACTCGCGTTCGCCGCCGCTGATGACCTCGCCGTACCCCTCCGGCATCAGGAGGTCGAACGTCCTCAGCACGCCCGGCCGTTGACTGTCCTCGCGCTCCAGGAAGACGCGCGAGCCCTTGGGATAGTCGGTCAGGAACACGGGGCGGGCGCTGCCCTCGGAGAGGATGCGCTCGCCTTCCCAGTCGATCTCGGCCGCCGCGCTCTGGGCATGGCCGCCGTCGACGAGGCGGGTGACGGCGTCCGTGTGGGCGAGTCGTTCGAACGGGGCCGCGAGCATCGCCCGCAGCGCGTCCACGTCGCGCCCCAGGTCGCGCAGCGCCGGTTCGCACTCGGCGACGACCGCTCGGGTGGCGGTGGCGATCAGCTCCTCGGCCAGGTCCATCACCTGTTCGCGGCTGGTGTGCGCCATCTCGATGTCCAGCTGATGGAACTCCGCGAGATGGCGCTGGGTGGAGCAGGTCTCCAGCGGCTCCATCCGTACGTTCGGAGCGACGTAGAAGATCTTGTCGTAGGCGAGCAGGGCCGCCTGCTTGTAGACGAAGGCGCTCGTCATGAGTTTGTAGCGGTGGCCGTAGAAGTCGACGTCGACCTGTTTGGCGCCGCGAATTCCGGGGTCGGTGACCGGGCCGATGACGGGAGGGAGGAGTTCCACGAATCCGGCTTCGTACAGGAATTCCCGGGCATGTCGCAGAAATAAGTTCTGCAGACGGAGAATCCGGCGGGTGCGCTCGGAGCCGAGGTGTGCTCGCGGGCCGGGTGGGAGGTGCGTGTCGGCCATGGCTGCGGGTGCTGACATTCTTCGTGCTCCCTCGTTCTCTAAAGGGTCAGGGAAGAACTTGGCCTGCTCCAAGCTAGAGGAGGGAAGTGGCCGGTCCGGAATTTTCCGGCGGAATATAACCGGAATTCCGCCGGCCGGACGACCGGATCGCGGGCAGGTGTGCGCGCCCTGCGGAGGCACCGCTCAGGAGCGGGATCCCCGCAGGGCGCGTGGGAGCGTCACGGCCGGGCTCCGGCGTATCGCCGGGGCGCGTCCGTGACCTCAGCGGGTGCGGCGTTCCAGGTAGGCGGTGCCGCCGTCGACGGCGGCCAACCGCCAGCCGTCGCGGGCCACGTCGTTGAGGACGCCGGTGGCACCGGCGCCGGGCCCCTCGGGGAGCGGCACGGCCCTGTACTCGTACGCGCAGGTGTGCACCGGGCGCCGCACATCCGGTGGACCGGCAGGTTCCGCGTCCGGGTCGGTGTCGGGGCGCGTTCCCCTGGCGGAGGCGGGAGAGGCGAGCGGGATCGATCCCTGACCGAACGAGGAACCGGACAACCGTGGTCCCTGTTCGGGGAGTCCGTGAGCTCCGTGAGCGTCACGAAAGGACTCCACCGGGTCTACGCGTTCCTCTTCCACGGCGAGTTTCAGCAGCCGGTGCCGAGTGGACCCGTCGATGCGCAGAGCGTCGGCCAGCAGCTGGACGGTCTCTTTGCGCGGATGGCGCACATGACCCTTCTCCAGGTTTCTTATCGCGCGGGAACTGATGGTGGAGAGGTCGGCCAACTGCTGCTGGGTGATGCCGGAACGCAGTCTGGTGCGCATCAGCATCTCGGCGAACTGAAGGTTTTCCATGAGGTCACTCCGACATCGGACATCTCGTGGACCGTACTCCCCCGGATCCGGTTCGCGGCCTCCGGTGTCGCCGCGCTCGGCGCGTCCGGCGACGTCGCTTCCCACCATAGGAAGCGTCCTGCCGGGCCTCCACGTCAGGACCGTCACACGCCTACGCTTCGCGACAACCTTCCGGCGGCCGCCGTCCCCGCCCCGTATGCACAGGTGGGACACCCCTCCCCACCCGCGAAGCCGCTCCGGCTGACCGAACGGGCAAAGAGGGCCCTCGGACGGCCCGCCCGGACCACGCGCCCGACCGGCCGAGGCCGTCGCACCCTGTCTGACCTGCGGGGAGGGGCGACCCAGTGGTACGGCACCGACGACAGGCACCGAACGGCGCCCGCTCACCAACGTAAAATCTGCCAAATGGCCGATTCCCTGTGCTGGTTGGTCATGCATGGGATGCGGGTGCCGAGCAGCGCCCCCTCAGCCGCCTCGGACTCGCTCTCCTCGTCGCTGTTGGGCCGGGGCCCTCACCGGTCGCCGTGCTGGCGGCGGATTCGGGAGGCGACCTCGTTCTCCTCCGTCTCCCACCAGGGGCGGACCCGGTCGGGGGCGGGGGCGGTGGGGGCGGTGGGCTCCGATGCGGTCGGGGCGGGGACGGTCGCGGTGGCGGCCAGTTGCTGCTCGTCCAGGCGGCGGTCCAGGGCCGCCGTCTGGACCCGTTCCGCCCGCGCCCACTGGAACAGGACCGTCAGCAGGAACGGCAGCGCGACCAGCTCGGCGATGCTCAGCATCGCGCCGCCGCCGATCTGCTGGTCGTGCAGGACGTCGGGGGCCCAGCTCTGATGGTGGTGGAGGTACCACGCGCCCGCGATCAGCGTCCCGTGGGTCATCACCACGACCCCGGGGATCGCGTCGATCACCCCGTCCAGGAAGACCAGGCCCGCCCGCACCGGGTGGCTGCACCACGCCGGCAGCGTCTCCTCACGGGTCAGCACCGGTACGACGAAGAGGCAGCCCGCCGCCAGCAGGTGCAGGTACATCAGCTCGTGCAGCCAGCCCACGCGCAGCGCGGTCGCGAAGTACGGCGTGAAGTAGACCGTCAGCTCGGTGGCGAGCACCAGCGCCGTGCTGACCAGGGGGAAGGTCAGCAGGCGGAGCACGCGGCCGGTCATCGCCCGGCGGACCCTGGCCGCCGCCTCCACCGGCAGCGCCTCCACCGCGAGCCGGAGCGGGTCGCCCAGGGCGAGGCCGAGCGGGGCCACCAGGTCGAGCAGGATGTTCTGCACGGCCGCGGGCCAGAACAGCACGTGGTCGTAGACGGCGAGGCTCGACATCGTCGCGACGACCAGCGTGCCCAGACCGAGGAACGCGAAGGCGGCGGTCCGGGCCGGGGACCAGACCCCGCCCCGGCCGCGCACCCGCAGCACGCCCCAGCCGTACAGCCCGCCCAGGACCACGACCAGCAGCAGCGCAGGTACGTCCAGCTGCCACGACGTCAGCAGCCGGCCGGCGGTCAGCTCGGCCATCCGGCTCACGGGTCCACGCTCCTTCACTCCGGGACGAAACGGGTCAGGTCAGGCCGGGCCCACTGCGCGACGCTATACCTGGGCCGCCCGGAGCCGGCACCGGGGTGCGTGCTCGGCCGACACGATCACCGGAACGGGTTGCCGGGCCGCCGTCCGTGTCACCGTTCTGGACCGCGTCACAGTTCCGTGCCGCGTCACAGTTCTGTGCCGGGCCGAGGTGATTCTTGTTCACTTTCGTTCGGCCGTACCTATGGTGATCAACACGGCGTGGAGATCTGACCGTCTCCACCGCCCCGGGGGCCGCACCGGCACCCCGGGGACGCACATCCGGGGACACGGGAACACAGGGGACACGGGGGTCTTTCTTCATCATGGGGGAACGTTTCGTCATGCCTCGGCGACTGTCGGCGCGCCCCGTCGCCGCTCTGCTCGCCGCCGTGGGGATCGCCGCGGGGGTGGTGGTCGGCGCGCCGGGGCTGGAGACGGTGGTGGGGTGCGGGACCTCCGGGGACCTGTATCCGTCGCAGACCGCGAAGGACTGGGTGTCGTACGCCGATCACGTCGTCGTCGCCAGCCCGACCGCCGAGCGGGAGACGAACCGGCGGACCTATGCCAAGGGGGCCGTGGCGTCCGCGACGGACCGGCTGGTGAGCTTCCGGACCGACGACAGGCTGTGGTCGCGCAGTTCGCCCCGGCACGCCCTCGGCGCCGCCTTCGACATGGTCGCCCCCGGCTGGGAGGTCTCCCGGTCCAGCGGCGCCCGCGTGGCCGACACGGCCACCGACGCGCCCCGCCTCCAGGTCGGCCACACCTACCTGCTCGCCCTGCGCTGGCACGAGGGCGGCTGGGCCGTCCTCGGCGAGGGCGCGGCGGTGCCCTTCGACGACCGCACCGCCGACCGGGGCGAGTGGTGCGGGCGGGTGCTGAGCGAGGAGGACGTCGCCGCGGGCGAACGCTTCTCCCGGCAGGACGACCACAGCCTGGAGAAGGCGCTGCTGGGCCAGGGAGAGCAGGCCGCCAAGGACGCCCTGGACCGCGCGGCCCGCGGCTGAATCCCGCGCGCGACGGCCCGACGGTGTCCCCCGGGCCACGCGCCGGCCACGCCCCGGCCGACCCTCCGGTGCGCAGGCACCCACATCTCCCCCACCGAAATGGCATGGACTGTTCACACTCTCTCCACTTCTGGCGGGCTGGAGCGAAAGGAACCGGCCATTGACTCTGCGGCGCGGCACCCGGATTCGGAGCCGCTTGGGGAGAACCGTTTCCGTTTAGGGGGGCACAGTGGTGTCCGCGCTCGAGGGTTCCGCCGGGGCGGAATCCGAAAGACCCGTGCCCAGGCGGCTGTCCGCCGCCCGCGGGCTCGGGGACCGGATGTTCCGGGTCCAGTTGACGGCCGCCGGCGTCGTCGTCCTCGCCATCATGGCCGCGGTGGGACTGTTCCTGCTGCTCCGCGCCGGGCAGGCGCTGCGGGCCCGGGGCGTCTGGGCCTTCCTCAGCACCGCCCAGTGGCAGCCGGACGTCCACCGGTTCGGCATCGCGGCCGTGCTCACCGGCACCCTGCTGATCGCCGCCGTCGCCGTCACGATCAGCGTGCCGCTGGCCATCGGGACCGCCCTGTTCATCTCGGACGTCGCGCCCCGCCCGCTGCGCCGCACGCTCGTCTCCCTGGTGGACCTGATGGCCGCGGTGCCGTCCGTGGTCTACGGCCTGTGGGGGCTGTTCTTCCTCCAGAGCCACGTGATCGGGCTGTCCAGGTGGCTGTCGGACTGGCTCGGGTGGATCCCGGTCCTGCATGTCGACGGCACCCGGCCCGGCGAACCGCTGGCCTCCGAGAGCGTCTACACGGCGTCCACGTTCGTCGCCGGGATCGTCGTCGCGCTGATGGTCGCGCCGATCCAGTGCTCGGTGATGCGCGAGGTGTTCGCGCAGGCGCCGGCCGGTGAACGGGAGGGCGCCTACGCACTCGGCGCCACCCGCTGGGGCATGATCCGCGCGGTCGTGCTGCCGTACGGGACGGGCGGGATCATCGGCGGCACCATGCTGGGCCTGGGCCGCGCGCTCGGCGAGACCATCGCGGTCTACCTGATCATCTCGCCGGTCTTCACCATCCAGCCGCACATCCTGCAGACCGGTTCGAACTCCGTCTCCTCCCTCATCGCCCTGCACTACGGCGATGCCTCCACGTTCGGCATGTCGGCGCTGATGGCCGCGGGCCTCGCGCTGTTCCTGCTCACCCTGGCGGTCAACTTCACCGCCTCCTCGATCGTGGCCCGGTCACGGTCCGGCGCACAGAGCGAGGCGTGACGATGACCGTCGCAGACCTTGAGAAGGGCGCTCCCCAGGACGCCCCGCGGAGCGCCACCGGGAAGGCCGCCGGGGCCACTCACCCGGACACCGCCGCGGACACCGCGCCCGCCACGCCCGCCGTACCCGCCCCGCTTCCCGACGTCCCGCGCCGGATCGGCGGGCCGACCCGCTCCGGTGTGCTGTCCCTGCTCGGCGCCGCCGCCTCCGGGCTGTGCGTCGCCGTCCTGCTCTTCGGCGAACTCGCGCCGTTCTCCGGCGCGCTGGGCTTCCTCGTCACCGCCTACCTGTCCTTCCTCGCTGTCCACGCGGTACTGACCGGCCTTGAGGAGGACGGCCAGGCGGTCCGGGACCGGGTGATGACCGTCGTGCTGTGGACGGCGGGCGGGCTGATGTTCTGCGCGCTCGCGCTGGTCGTCGGCTTCACCGCGTGGCGCGGCCGCGAGGCCCTGCCGCACGGCAACTTCTTCACCCAGGACATGCAGGCGGCGGGCCCCCTCGACCCGCTGAGCCACGGCGGTGTCGCGCACGCCATGCTCGGCACGCTCGTCATGATCACCATCGCGCTGGCGATCACCGTGCCGCTGGGCCTGGCCTGCGCGGTGTACCTGAACCAGATCCCGGGCCGCTTCTCCCGGTTCGTCCGCACGATCGTCGAGGCGATGACCGCGCTGCCGTCGATCGTGGCCGGTCTCATGGTGTACGCGGTGTGGATCCTCGGCCTCGGCATGCAGAAGTCGGGGCTGGCGGCGGGCTTCGCGATCAGCGTGATGATGCTGCCGATCGTGATCCGCGCGGCGGACGTGGTGCTGCGGCTGGTCCCCGGCACGCTCACCGAGGCGTCCGAGGCGCTCGGCGCGCCGCGCTGGCGGACGGTCTGGCACGTGGTCCTGCCCACCGCCCGCTCCGGCCTCGCGACCGCCGTGATCCTCGGTACGGCCCGGGGCATCGGCGAGACCTCCCCGGTCCTGCTCACCGCGGGCTTCACGGCGGCGCTCAACGCCGACCCGACGAACGGCCCGATGGTCTCCCTCCCGCTGGCCGTCTTCAACTTCGTCAAGTCCCCCGAACCGACCATGATCGCCCGCGGTTTCGGCTCGGCGGCGGTCCTGATGGCCCTGGTCCTGATCCTCTTCGCGATCGCCCGCGTGATCGGCGGCCGCGGCCCGGGCCACCAGAACAAGCGCCAGGCACGGAGGGCGGCGCGGGCCTCCCGCCGGGACGCGACGAGATTCGCCGAGCTCCACACCCCGGGACCGGAGCTGTTCGAGACCGGGGCCAGTGACAACTCCGGCGAGCACGGCGAACCCAGGGGCGGAGCCGGGAGTGGGGGAGCGCCCGGCCCCGGCGCACCGGCGGCCGACAACGGCGAGCAGTCCCCCGAAGACAACGCACCCGCGGCCGCCGACGGCGGCCGCGCCCCACAGGGGCCACCGGCACCTGACAACGAAACCCGCACGGGTGGTGCGGGTGGGAACACAGACCCTGCTACAGGAGACGCGCACTGATGTCCAGCCAAGTCATCAACGCCCTGAGACGGCTGGGCATCCTGGCCGCACTCATCACCGTCCTCAGCACAGCCACCCCCGCCTCGGCCGACAGCTACACCCCCATCGCCGGCGCCGGCTCCACCTGGGCCGAGAACGCCGTCGACGAGTGGCGGCGCGCCGTCAACCAGTACGGCATGCGCATCAGCTACGCCGGCACCGGCTCCTCCGACGGCCGTCGCCAGTTCCTCTCCGGCACCGTCGACTTCGCCGTCTCCGACATCCCGTTCCAGACGAACCCCACCGACGGCAGCGCCGCCGAACGCCCCGCGGCCGGCTCCTACGCCTACATGCCGATCGTGGCCGGCGGCACGGTGTTCATGTACCACCTCACCGTCAACGGCCGGCGGGTCACCAACCTCCGCCTCTCCGGCGACGTGGTCACGAAGATCTTCACCGGGGCCGTCACGTTCTGGGACGACCCGGTGATCAAGGCGGACAACCCGGGGCTGCAACTCCCGCACCGCACGATCGTCCCGGTGGTCCGCTCCGACGGCTCCGGCTCCACCGCCCAGTTCACGATGTGGATGGCGAACCAGCACCGGGCGCTGTGGAACGCCTACTGCGCCAAGGTCGGCCGCTCGGGAGCGTGCGGGCAGACGTCGTACTACCCCACCGTCTCCGGGATGATCGCGCAGTCCGGTGACCTCGGTGTCGCGGGTTACGTCGCCCAGGGCTACGGCGAGGGCGCGATCGGGTACGTCAACTACTCGTACGCGCTCAACGCGCACTACCCGGTCGCCAAGATCCTGAACCACGCGGGCTACTACACCGAGCCCACCCCGCAGAACGTGGCGGTCTCGCTGCTCAAGGCGAGGATCAACACCAACCGGAACTCCGCGGACTACCTCACCCAGCAGCTCGACGGCGTCTACAACGACAGCGACCGGCGCAACTACCCGCTGTCCAGCTACTCGTACATGATCCTGCCGCTGAAGGTGCAGGGCACCTTCACCGAGGCCAAGGGCAAGACGCTCGGCGCGTTCTCCTACTACTTCATGTGCCAGGGCCAGCAGCAGGCGCCGAAGCTGGGCTACTCCCCGCTGCCGATCAACCTCGTGCAGGCCGGTTTCGACCAGATCCGCCGGATCCCGGGCGTGCACGCCCAGAACATCAACATCAAGAACTGCAACAACCCGACCTTCACCGCCAACGGCGAGAACCGGCTCGCGCAGACCGCGCCCTACCCGGCCGCCTGCGACAAGAAGGGCGCGGCGCCCTGCACCAGCGGCAGCGGCGGCGCCAAGTCGGGCTCGGGCAGCGGCGGCGGTTCCGGGACCGGGACCGGCGGCACCTCGGGCGGCGCCGGCGGCACGGACGCCTCGACCGGCGGCGCCGCAGGAACCGGAGGCACCGGCGAGAGCGCCCAGCCCTCCGTCGACCCCGACACCGGCCAGACCCTCAGCCCCGGCGGCGGTACGGGCACCGGTACGAGCGCCGGCGGCACCGGCACGGGCGACGGTGGCACCGTCGCCCTCGCCCAGCCCGTCGCCGTGGCCACCGCGCACGGCTGGACCGGCACCCAGACGCTGATGCTGCTGGCCGCGATCCTGGTCCTCGGCCTGCTCCTGCTGCCCTCGGTGGTCTCCCGCCTGGTCGGCAGCAGGGCCGGCGGAAGCGACAACCCCGCTGCGGAAGAGCGGGGTTCGCGATGAGACGCACCCGGGTACGCAACGCGTTGATACGCCTGCTCGCCGGCGCCACCGTCGGCGCCCTCGCCGGACTCGCGGTCGCCCAGACCGCCCCCACGGCCGCCGCGGCCACCGGCTCCGCCGTGACCGTCTCCGGGCGCGGCGAGTTCAAGGACATGAAGTTCACGGTCTCCCAGACCAAGAACCTCACCAGCCAGGCCGTCACGGTCAGCTGGACCGGCGGCACCCCGACCAGCTTCGCGGGCACCCAGTTCAACACGGACTTCGTGCAGATCATGCAGTGCTGGGGCGACGACGACGGCACGGTCCCGTCCAACCCGGGCCCGGCACGCACCCAGTGCCAGTACGGTGGCTCCCCGACCACCGACCGCACCAGCTGGCCCGGCAACGCCTACGACGACACCCGCCAGGTGTTCTACAGCGCCGACCCCACCAACTACGGCCAGGACAACCGGTACGGCGCCGCCAACCCGAACGCGCCGGGCGAGGTGCCCTTCAAGTCGGTCGACGGCACCACCGTCACCACCCACACGCAGAACAACCAGTTCTTCAACTACAACACCAGCAACGAGATCGACTTCGCCCGCACCAGCGCCAACGGCACCGGGCAGGAGTACTTCGAGGTGCAGACCGCCAACGAGGCGCCCCACCTCGGCTGCGGCGAACCCGTCACCACCGACGGTGTCACCAGGCCCCGCTCGTGCTGGCTGGTGATCGTCCCGCAGGGCCACCTGGACCTGGACGGCAAGCCGTACGCGGACAAGAGCCAGGTGAACGCGGGCTCCCCGGTCTCCTCCACCAACTGGGCGAACCGGATCGCCGTCGGACTGGACTTCAACAGCGTCGGCACCAACTGCGCCCTCGGCGCCGACGAACGTCCCACCACCGGCAGCGAGCTGGTGGCCGACGCGATGACCAGCTGGCAGGCCCGGCTGTGCGCGGCCGGCAAGGTCTACAGCTACACCGAGCTCGGCGAGCCCGACGCCCGGTCCCGGCTCGGCAACGACGGCTCCTCCGGACTCGCCTTCACCACCCGCGCGCTGGGGGCCGACGCGAGCTCGGCCGCCCCGTCGGACACCACGACGTACGCGCCGGTCGCCCTCTCCGGAGCCGTGATCGGCTTCACCATCGAGCGCAGACCGAGGGCCGGCGCACCCGAGTCGATCGACAGACTCGCGGGCACCAAGGTCGAGTCGATCAGGCTGACCCCCCGTCTGGTCGCCAAGCTGCTCACCGAGTCGTACCGCAGCTCGCCCTGGGGAGCCGTGATCAGCGGCGCCGCCGCCAAGGGCTACGGCTGGGCGAGGAACAACCCGGCGGGGCTGGCGAGCGACCCCGAGTTCGTCGCGCTCAACCCCGAGTTCGCGTACTTCTCGGTCTCCGAGACGCCGTCCACCGACACCGACCTGATGACCGCGCTCGGCCACTCCGACACCGCCCGCGCCGTCTGGCAGTGGATCTTCGCCGACAAGGACGCCCGGCAGTTCCTGGCCGGCGTCCCCGACGACGACGGGATGCGGGTCAACCCGTACTACAGCACCAACGCCGACCTGAACCCGACGGGCTTCGCCTTCGACCCGTCGAACCTGGACGAGTACCCGAAGAGCGACCCGTGGTGCACGATCCCGCCCGGCAGCGGCGCCACGCAGAAGCAGTGCATGACCGACTTCCACCCGTACGTCCAGGACATGCACGCCGGCGCCCTGCACGCCCGGCGGGCCGACACCCTGTGGAAGTCGAGCTGGGACTCGCTCGCCAGCCCGCCGGCCTTCAAGAGCACCGGCCCGCAGACGGTCGGTTCCCGCTTCGTCATCACGATCACCGACGCGGCCTCGGCGGCCCGCTACGGCCTGCAGACGGCCAGTCTCCGCAACGCCGCGGGGAATTTCGTGGCGCCGACCACCGCCTCCCTGACCGCCGCCGCGAACAGCGCCGCAGGCAGGAACGTCGCCGAGATCACCCCGTCCGGCGCCACGGCGAAGGACGCCTACCCGCTGGCCCAGCTGGTCTACGCGGCCGTCCGGCCGGCCAAGATCAAGTCCGCCGCCCGCAAGGACTACGCGGCCCTGCTGGAGTACGCGGCCGGCACCGGGCAGGTCAGCGGCGCCGACCCGGGCCGCCTGCCGGTCGGTTACGCGCCGCTGTCCGAGAAGCTCCGCACCCGCACCCTCAAGGCGGTCCAGGCGCTGCTGCACTACACCGGGCCCACCGCCGACGCCTCCCACGGTCCGGCCGACGGAGGCGGCACCGGCGCCTCGGCCGGTGCCCCGCCCTCCGCCGCCACCGGGGCCGACGGCGGCACGACCGGCGGCACCGGTACGGGTGCCGGAGGCAACGGCGGCGCGAGCGCCTCGCCCAGCGCGTCGGCGTCGTTCGACGGCGGCAAGGCCCTGGAGACCACCGCGGCCGGCAACACCCCGGCCGACCCGGCCAACCCGCTGCGGTACGCCGTCCCGGTCGGGGCCGCGCTCGGGGCGGTCGCCGGGGTCGGGGCGCCCTTCGCCGGCGGGAACCGGCTGCGGCTGCCCCTGCGCCTCCCGCTGCCCGGCGGACGGGCCGTGACCGTCGTACCCGCACTGCCGGAGCTGTCGCGGCGACTGCGGCGACTGCTCCCGTGACCCCGAGCGCCCCGGCGCTCCCCACAGACCGGAGCACCCCCCGGTGCTCCCGCAGACGGCCGTCCGCCCCGAAAGGCAGTCGGGGCGGACGGCCGGTACCACCCTGCCAGATCCTCTGGCAACACCCAGCCAGCTAGCTCTCGTCAGGAGACTCTCGATGCGCAACCTGCGCTCTTCGGCGGCGTTCGTCGCCGCGGCCGTGGTGGCCGGCGGCCTCGCCCTCGCCACCCCGGCGGTCGCGGACCCGGACGCCGGCGCCTTCCGCCAGCTGGTCGGCGTCGGCTCGGACACCACCCAGGACGTCCTCAACGCCCTCGCCGGCGACACCGTCAACGGCATCAGCTACGCCTCCACCGCCGTGAAGGCGTCCTCCGGTGCCCGCATCGCCTCCTACGACGCGATCGAGCCCGGCACCGGCTCCACGGCGTCGAAGATCACCACCCGCACGGGCGGCCCCTCCTTCGCGCGCCCGAACGGCTCCGGCGCCGGCCGCAAGGCCCTGACCAAGTCGCTGACCGGCGAGCAGTGGCCGGACGGCACCGGCGTCGCCATCAAGAACCAGGTCGACTTCGGCCGCTCCTCCGGCGCCCCCTCCGGCTCGGGCACCGCGCTCACCTTCATCCCCATGGCGCGGGACGCCATCGGCGTGGCGGTGCGCGGGTCGGGGCTGGACACGCTGACGGTGAAGCAGCTGCACGACATCTACAACGGCCGGCTGACCACGGTGAACGGCCAGACCGTGCACCCGAAGCTCCCGCAGCTGAACTCGGGCACCCGCAACTTCTTCCTCAACGCGATCGGCCTGAAGGACGACCAGCTCACCTCGAGCGTCCAGATCGTCCAGGAGAACCAGGGCAACGCCGCGCTCACCGAGGACGGCGCCCTCGTCCCGTTCTCGGTCGGCAGCTGGATCGCCCAGAACAACGGCGTCTCCCCGGACTACACCAAGACCTCCGTGGCGAACGGCGGTCACCTGGCCGCGATCCAGTTCGACGGCGACACCGGTGCCACCAGCCCGGTGACGACGGTCAACGGCAAGCTCAAGCCCGTCACCGACTACTACGAGAACGCCACCTTCGGCCGCGACGTCTACAACGTCGTCCCGACCCGAGAGGTCGACACCACCAGCATCTTCTTCGACCAGGACCTGTACGACATCTTCGTCACCAGCGGCAGCCACACCGCCGCGCTGGCCTCCGACGACGCCGAGAAGGTCATCGCCTCCTTCGGCTTCGTCAACGAGCCCTACAACGGCTTCATCAACCTTGCCAACAAGCACGTCAGGCAGGGTGGCCTGGAAGGGTCGGGCATCGACCTGAGCGTGCCCGCCGCGCCCACCCTGAAGACCACCGCGGGTGACGCGAGCCTGAAGCTGAGCTGGACCCCCAGCACCATCGTCCCGGCCCTGCCGGTCACCGACTACCGCGTCGCGCTGAAGGACGCGGACGGCGCCGTCGTCGCCTCCAAGGACCTCACGGCCTCCACCACGTCGTACTCCTTCACCGGCCTGGCCAACGGCACCTACACCGCCACCGTCACCGCCGACAACCTCAGCGGCACGGGCGCGGAGGCCGCCTCGACCGTCGCGGTCAAGTACACCAGCACCACGACCGCCACCGCCGCCACCACCGCGTACGGCAAGACCCCGAAGGTCGCCGTCACCGTCGCCGGCTCGCACGGCGTGAAGCCGACCGGCAAGGTCACGGTGAAGGAGGGCTCCACCACCCTCGGCACCGGCACCCTGGACGCGTCCGGCAAGGTCACCGTCGGCCTGTCGAACCACCTCAAGGTCGCCACGCACGCGCTGACGGTGTCCTACGCGGGCAGCGCCGGCCTGAACGCGTCGGCCACGACCGTCTCCCTGAAGATCACCAAGGCCACGGCGTCGGTCGCCGCCTCCGCCCCGACCTCGGTGAGCCACACCGCCAAGGCCAAGGTCACCGTCAAGGTCACCGCCACCGGCACCACCCCGACCGGCACCGTCCGGATCTACGAGGGCTCCAAGGTCGTCGCGACCGGCACCCTGAGCGGCGGCAAGGTCACCGTCACGCTGCCGAAGCTGGCCAAGGGCAAGCACACCCTGCACGCCTTCTACGCCGGTTCCTCGACCGTGAACTCGAAGTCCGGCGCCAACTTCACCATCAAGTCCACCTGACCGGTCGACGGGCCCGCCGGGAGCCTCGTACGGCTCCCGGCGGCCCCTCGCTCATTCCCCGAAGGAGGCGGGCCGCCGTGACGGTCGCCGTACCGACACCGAAAGCTCTGGCTCCGGCCGTGCCCCGCAGGCCCGTCGCCGGCCTCACCCACGTCCGCCACCTCTCGCGCGGCGGACTGCTCAGCCTCGCGGCCCTGCTGCTCGGCGTCACCGCCCAGCTGCTGGTGTTCAGCGGCGCCCAGGAACACTCCGCGCAGCACGCCGCCTTCGACCGGCTGCGCGAGCAACTCGCCCTCGGTACCGCGCCGGTGGCGCAGACCGGCCAGGACGGCAAGCTGCTGGCGCCGGGCACGCCGGTCGCGCTCGTCGAGATACCGAAGCTGGGCCTGAGCCAGGTCGTCCTGGAGGGCACCGACTCGTCCGTCACGACCGACGGCCCAGGTCACCGCCGGGACACCCCGATGCCCGGCCAGGCCGGCACCAGCGTGCTGATGGGACGGGCGGCGGCCTACGGCGGCCCGTTCGGCGGGCTCTCCCGGCTCGCCCCCGGTGACCCGGTCACCGTCACCACCGGCCAGGGCAGGGCGAAGTTCCAGGTCATCGACGTACGGCGGGCCGGGGACCCGGCGCCGACGGCGCTCGCCGCCGGGAAGAGCCGGATCGTCCTCATCACCGCGACGGGCCCGAGGTTCATGCCCTCGGGTGTCCTGCGCGTCGACGCGGACCTGGTCTCCGCGCCGTTCCAGACCCCGCCGGCCGTGATCCGGGCCGGCACCCTGCCCAGCTCCGAGGAGCCGCTGGCCCGGCCCTCCGGGGTGCCGTGGCCGCTGGTGATGTGGCTGCAGGCGCTGCTGCTCGCCGCGGTCGCCGCCGTCTGGACCTGGCACCGCTGGGGCCGCCACCAGACCTGGATCGTCTTCGCCCCGGTCGTCGCGGTGCTCGGCCTCCAGGTCGCGACGCGGACCACCGAACTGCTGCCGAACCTGTTGTGACCGAGGTGAGTGAAGTGAGTGAAGTGACCGACACCGTCGTCCTGCCCGCCCCCGTGGTCGACGGCCCCGCCCCCGCCACCCTCGAAGCCCGGGCCGTCTCCGCCTGGTTCGGCTCGCACCAGGTGCTCAGCCAGGTGTCGCTGACCATGCCCGCCGGCGAGGTGACCGCGCTGATCGGCCCGTCCGGCTGCGGCAAGTCGACGTTCCTGCGCACCCTGAACCGGATGCACGAGCTGATCCCGTCCGCGCAGTTCGGCGGCGAGGTGCTCTTCGAGGGCGAGGACATCTACGACCCGTCCTGGCGGCTGACCGACGCCCGCCGCAGGATCGGCATGGTCTTCCAGAAGCCGAACCCGTTCCCGGCGATGTCGATCTACGACAACGTGGTGGCGGGCCTGCGGCTGACCGGCACCAAGGCGAACCGCCGGGAGAGGGATGTGCTGGTCGAGGAGTCCCTGACCCGCGCCGGCCTGTGGAAGGAGGTCCGCGACCGGCTCCGCCGGCCCGGCGGCGCGCTGTCCGGCGGCCAGCAGCAGCGCCTGTGCATCGCACGGGCCCTGGCGGTCCGCCCCCGGGTCCTCCTCATGGACGAACCCTGCTCGGCCCTGGACCCCACCTCCACCCGTCGCGTCGAGGAGACCATCCAGGACCTGGCCGGTCAGGTGACGATCGTCATCGTGACCCACAACATGCAGCAGGCGGCCCGCGTCTCCCAGCAGTGCGCGTTCTTCCTGGCGGAGCAGGGCACCCCCGGCGGCATCGTCGAGCACGGCGACACGGAGGCCGTCTTCAACTCCCCGCAGGACCAGCGCACGGCGGACTACGTGGCGGGCCGCTTCGGCTGAGCCGCGGTGCCGGCCGGTCCCCCGTACCGTCACCCCGCCGTACCCCGGTGTATCACCCGTGCGGGGCACGCCGGCCCCGGCGGACACCGGCCGGACGGCCGGGCGACGTCCTCGATGTCCGGGCCGGCGCGGATACGCACGTCCGGAGGCGCCGCGGACCCTACGTATTGTAGGTTCCCCATCGGTCACGGCGGCCCGTCAGCTCATCGGGGGTACTCATGCACGGCTCGGACACGCAGGAGGCGCGGCGCCCGCTCACCCCCACGGTCGCGGTGCTGGTGGCGAGCCTGCTGGTCGCGGCGGTGGGCGTGTACGAGCTGTCCGGCTTCGGCCTGCACAGCCTCGACCGGCGCCCGCACCTGTTCAGCGACGGGCTGGCGACGGGCGGGGTGATCGTGGCTGCGGTGGCGGCCGGGGCGGCCCTCGGCAACCTGGCGTGGATGCTGGCGGCCCGGCGGCGGGCGGAACGCGAGCCCCGGTAAGGGGCACTCCGTCGTTTCACACCGTTTTCCCTACCGACGCGGATCGTTCCCCTGTCTCCCACAGCTAACCTACAGAATGTAGGGTCAGCCCTCCGTCATCCCGTTCCCCGTCCCCAAGGCGATCGGTCACCATGCCCCCAGAGTTGTCGGCACTGATCCCCGAGCGCGCGTCCGCCGCCCGCCGTGCCCCCGCCACCGAGCCCGGCGGCACACTGAGCAGACGAGCCGCCGACTTCACGGTCTGGTACCTGCGCGTGATCGCCGTGCTGAACATAGCGGCGGTGCTGTCGCTGCCGTTCCGCCAGGAGGTCGACGAGCACAACAACGGCCGCATCACCCTGCACCTGCACCGGCAGCACGCGCACCACTCCGGGCAGTTCTTCACGCCGTACCTGGCGACCGCGGGCCTGGTCTCCGCCGCCCTCGCCATCTTCTTCGTCCTGGTGATGCGCCGCCGCAAGCGCGCGGCCTGGGTGGTCAACCTCGTGCTGTCCACCCCCCTCTTCGCGCTCTACGTCCTCGCGCTCACCCAGCACGAGTACCGCGCCCACGTCTTCAACTGGGTCTCCGCCGCCGTCACCGGCCTCTTCGTGGCCGCGCTGCTGATCGGCCGCCGGGAGTTCATCGCGGTCGGCGACCCGTCGAACCCGAAGACGGCCGCGGCGGTGGCCGCGGGCGGCGTCCTGGTCACCGGCGGCCTGGGCACCCTCCTCGTGCACGCGACGAACAACCTCCCCGGCGCCACGCTGCCCGACGAGATCGCCTACACCCTGCTGCGGGGCGTCAGCGTCGGCCCGCTCGCCGACCACGTGACGGCGGTCCACGCCCCCCGCTGGACCGACATCATCATCAACATCCTGCTCGCGGCCGCCTTCTGCCTGGTCCTGTACGCCGGCTTCCGCTCGCCGCGCGGGCGCCGGCTGCTCAGCGCGGAGGACGAGGAGCGGCTGCGCGCCCTGCTGGACAAGCAGGGTGCCCGTGACTCCCTCGGCTACTTCGCGCTGCGCCGCGACAAGGCGGCGATCTTCTCCCCGACCGGCAAGGCCGCGGTGACCTACCGCGTCGTCGGCGGCGTCAGCCTCGCCTCCGGCGACCCGATCGGCGACCCGGAGGCCTGGCCGGGCGCGATCGACGCGTGGCTGACGGAGGCCCGCCGGCACGCGTGGACGCCCGCCGTCATGGGCGCGAGCGAGGAGGCGGGCACCGTCTACGCCCGGCACGGCCTGGACGCCCTCGAACTGGGTGACGAGGCGATCGTCGACATCGCCGACTTCACGCTCGAAGGCCGCGCGATGCGGGTCGTCCGGCAGGCCCACAACCGGGTCCGCCGGGCCGGCTACACGGTCCGTATCCGCCGCCACGAGGACATCCCCGCGGACGAGCTGGCGCTGCTCATCGACCGGGCCGACCACTGGCGCGACGGCGCCACCGAACGCGGCTTCTCGATGGCCCTCGGGCGTCTCGGCGACCCGGCGGACGGCCGTTGCGTGATGCTGGAGTGCCGGGACGCCGACGACACCCCCCGCGCCCTCCTCAGCTTCGTGCCCTGGGGCGAGCACGGCCTCTCCCTCGACCTGATGCGCCGCGACCGCGACTCCGAGAACGGCCTGATGGAGTTCATGGTGGTCGAGCTGCTCCTGCGCGCGTCCGAGCTGAAGGTCGACCGGGTCTCGCTGAACTTCGCGATGTTCCGCTCGGTCTTCGAACGCGGCTCCCGCCTCGGCGCGGGCCCGGTGCTGCGCCTGTGGCACGCGACCCTCACCTTCTTCTCCCGGTGGTGGCAGATCGAGTCCCTGTACCGCGCGAACGCCAAGTACCGCCCGGTGTGGGAGCCCCGCTACCTCCTCTTCGCGAGGAGCAGCGACATCCCGAGGATCGGCCTGGCGAGCGCCCGCGCGGAGGGGTTCCTCACCCTTCCCTGGGGGTGACCCGCGGGACCCCGGACCAGCCGCTGAAGGCGTCGGCCCCCTCCCGCGCATCCGCCGGGACGTGCGCCGACGCCCGCCGTACCGGAGCCCTGTCCCCACGGGTCAGACGCGGGGTTCGCCGCTCGTGAAGCCCCCGCCCACCGTGAACCCGATCACCGCGCCGCCGCCCTCCCGGCGGGAGGCGAAGGGGGCGCCGCCGTGGGCCATGGCCACCTCGCGGACGATGGAGAGGCCGAGGCCGGAGCCGGGCAGGGAGCGGGCGTCGGCGGCGCGGTAGAAGCGGTCGAAGATGCGGATCAGGTCGCCCTCGGCGATGCCGGGGCCCCGGTCCAGGACCTCCACGCGGACCGCGCCGGGCCGGGCGGGGCCGGTGATCCTGAGCTCGATGGGGGCCTTGCCGTCCCGGTCGAACTTGGCCGCGTTCTCCACCAGGTTGGACATGGCCCGTTGCAGCATCCCGGGGCGGCCGTCGGTGGTCGTGTCCCCGCTGAAGCGGAGCAGGATCTCCCGGCCGGTACGGCGCCTGGCCAGCACGGCCACCTCCTCCGCGATGTCGACGAGGTCCACGTGCTGCGGCGGCTCCGTGTCCGACTGCCCGGCCGCCAGGTCGACCAGCTCGTTGACCAGGTCGGTCAGCTCACGCGCCTCCTGGCCCAGGTCGGCGACGAGTTCGTCACGGGTGGCGGGCGGGAGTTCGTCGATACGGCGGAGCAGGGAGATGTTCGTGCGCAGGGAGGTGAGGGGCGTGCGGAGTTCGTGCCCGGCGTCCTGGACCAGCCGCCGCTGGTCCTCCTCCGACTGGGCGAGGCGGCCCAGCATCCGGTCGAAGGCGCGGCCCAGCCGCCCCACCTCGTCCAGACCGGTCACCGGCACCTGGATGCCGAGCTGCCGGGTGCGGGCCACGTCCTCCGCGGCCGAGGTCAGGATCACCAGCCGACGGGTGATCCGTCGGGCCAGCCACCAGCCGATCAGCCCGGCGGCGACCACGACCGCCGCCATCAGCGCCAGCGTCCGCTGCTGGAGCGCCCGCAGCAGGTCCTCGGTGTCGCTGAACTCCTGCGCCACCTGCACCGCGCCCCGCCCGTCGCCGAGCGCGACCGTGGCGATCCGGAACAGGTCCTCACCGACCCGGACGTCCTTGTGCTCGACCGTCTTCCCGGCGGCCCTGGCCGTGGCCGCGGCCCGGTCCCGGGCGGTGACCGGCAGCACCGGGCTGCCGTGGTCGACGATCTCACCCCGCGCGCCGAGCACCTGGACGTCGGTGCGGGCGGGCCGGACCAGGTCGTGTCCGGGCCGCGAGGAGGAGAAGTCGTCCGGCATCATCCGGTGCTGCTTGACCTCGCCCTGGACGTCGGAGACGACCTGCGTGAACACCGACTGCTGGTCGACGCGGACCAGCCGGGCGGCGGCGTTGTACGACAGGATGCCGACGACGATCGTGACGGCCGCGGTGACCGCCGCGAAGGAGACGACGAAGGTGGTGCGCAGGGAGACGAGTCCCGGCCGCCGGCGGGCCAGCATCCGTCCGATCCGCTCCGGCCGCCCGAGGCGGCCCACTCAGTCCTCCCGCAGCACGTAACCCACGCCCCGCACGGTGTGGATCAGCTGCGGGGCACCGGGCTCGTCGAGCTTGCGGCGCAGGTAGCCGACGTAGACGGCGAGGTTCTTGGAGCCGGGGCCGAAGTCGTAGCCCCAGATGCGGTCGTAGATCGTGGAGTGGTCGAGGACGATCCCCGCGTTGCGGGCGAGCAGTTCGAGGAGTTCGAACTCGGTGCGGGTCAGCTCCAGCTCGCGGCGGCCGCGCCAGGCCCGGCGGGCCTGGAGGTCCATGCGCAGGCCGGCCGCCTCGATCTGCCGGTCGGAGATCTGCGGCTCGCGCCCGGAGTCGGCGCCGACGGACACCCCGGCACCGCCGCCACCGCCGGCCGGCACCGGGGAGGTGCGGCGCAGCAGCGCGCGCAGCCGGGCGAAGACCTCCTCGACGTCGAAGGGCTTGACCACGTAGTCGTCGGCGCCGGCGTCCAGGCCCGCGATCCGGTCGGCGGTCTCGACCAGCGCGGTCAGCATGAGGATCGGGGTGCGGTCGCCCTCGGCGCGCAGGACCCGGCAGACCTGCAGGCCGTCGATGCCGGGCATCATCACGTCGAGGAGGAGGACGTCGGGGTGGGTGCGGTGGGCGTGCGCCAAGGCTTCCACGCCGTCCGCGACCGCGGTCACCTCGTAACCCTCCAGGGTGAGGGCCCGCTCCAGGGCGTGGCGGATGGCGCGGTCGTCTTCGGCGAGCAGCACAGTCTGGGGCACGTCCCCAGTCTGCCAAGGCCGTCGGTGGTTGGCCGGGGTCAGCGGGTCTACGATCACCCTTTTTACCTGCCTCTCACCGTCACAACGGAACCCGCGTCGAGATTCCGCTTCGGGTGAGCGGGGCCGGTCGCGCGGGCCCCCGCGCCCCGGGCCTCCTCAGCCGGCGGCCAGCCTCGCCAGCTGCTCCGCGAACGGCACCACCGGCAGGTCGGCGTCCGGCTTGCGGGGTGTGACGCCCGACAGCCCGGACATCAGCGCCGCCAGCTCCCCCGCCGCCCGCTCGACCCGGCCCTCCAGGCCCTGCGCGCCCCAGTCCTCGGACGCCGCGTAGACGCCCGTCGGTACGACCACGGCCCGCAGGTAGGCGAACATCGGCCGCAGCGCGTGCTCCAGGACCAGCGAGTGCCGGGCCGTGCCCCCGGTCGCCGCGATCAGCACCGGCTTGCCGACCAGCGCCTCCTTGTCGAGCACGTCGAAGAACGACTTGAACAGTCCGCTGTACGACGCCGTGAACACCGGGGTCACGGCGATCAGGCCGTCCGCCTCGGTCACCGCCGCCAGGGCGGCCGCCAGCTTCCGCCCCGGGAACCCGTTGGTGAAGTTGTGCGCGATCTCCACCGCGAGGTCGCGCAACTCCACGACCTCGACCTCCACTCCGGCGCCGGCCGGGGCCCGGCCCACCGCGGCGGCCAGCCGGTCGGCCAGCAGCCGGGTGGACGAGGGCACGCTCAGCCCCGCCGAGACGACGACGAGCTTCATGCCTGGACCTCCTCCTTCTCCGCGACCGCCGTGGCGGCGGCGACGAGCGACGCGTGGGTGGGTGCCTCGGGGACGTCCGCCGGGCGGCCCTTCGCGAACTCCTCGCGCAGGACCGGCACGACCTCCTCGCCGAGCATGTCGAGCTGCTCCAGGACCGTCTTGAGCGGCAGTCCCGCGTGGTCCATCAGGAACAGCTGGCGCTGGTAGTCGCCGGCGTACTCGCGGAAGGACAGCGTCTTCTCGATCACCTGCTGCGGCGAGCCCACGGTCAGCGGGGTCTGGTCGGTGAAGTCCTCCAGGGAGGGCCCGTGGCCGTAGACCGGCGCGTTGTCGAAGTACGGCCGGAACTCGCGCACCGCGTCCTGCGAGTTCTTCCGCATGAACACCTGGCCGCCGAGGCCGACGATCGCCTGCTCGGGCGTGCCGTGCCCGTAGTGCGCGAACCGCTTCCGGTAGAACTCGACCATCCGCTTGGTGTGGTCGGCGGGCCAGAAGATGTTGTTGTGGAAGAAGCCGTCGCCGTAGTACGCGGCCTGCTCGGCTATCTCGGGCGAGCGGATCGAGCCGTGCCAGACGAACGGCGGCACGTCGTCCATCGGCCGCGGGGTGGAGGTGAAGCCCTGCAACGGCGTGCGGAACTTGCCCTCCCAGTCGACGACGTCCTCGCGCCACAGCCGGCGCAGCAGGGCGTAGTTCTCGATGGCGAGGTTGATGCCCTCGCGGATGTCCTGCCCGAACCAGGGATAGACCGGGCCGGTGTTGCCGCGGCCCATCATCAGGTCCACCCGGCCGTCGGCCAGGTGCTGGAGCATCGCGAAGTCCTCGGCGATCTTCACCGGGTCGTTGGTGGTGATGAGGGTGGTGGAGGTGGAGAGGACCAGCTTCTCCGTGCGCGCGGCGACGTAACCGAGCATGGTGGTCGGCGACGACGGCACGAACGGCGGGTTGTGGTGCTCACCGGTCGCGAAGACGTCGAGCCCGACCTCCTCGGCCTTCAGCGCGATCGCGACCATCGCCTTGATGCGCTCCCGCTCGGTCGGCGTGCGTCCCGTGGTCGGGTCCGGCGTGACGTCGCCGACCGTGAAGATCCCGAACTGCATGCTCGCTCACCCTCCAGGTTGTTTACGATTCAACTATACCCGGAGAACGAGACCCCACCGCCACCTATTCCCCACGCCTTCTGCCCGATAGGGCGGCAAGTCTGCCCCCGCACCCCTGGGAACGCGGACCTTCCTCGTGTGAGGGTGAGGGTTTGATTCGCCTTGACCGTCGGAGGAAGGAACACATGGGACTCGCCCGCGACGAGAACACCACGACCGGGCAACGGCGGGCACCTCAGCGACCGAGAGCGATCCCGACGACCGCCGGAACGGCGGTGCAGCGGATGCTCGCCGAACAGAGCCGCGCCGGTAACCAGGCGGTCGTCGAGATGCTGCGGCGGTCCGGACACCCGGGCGCACAGGACCGGCACCAGCACGGCCCGGCATGCGGGCACCGGTCGTCGCAGCCGCCGGTCCAGCGCTCCGTACCGGGCGGCACCGTCGCGCGCACCGAGGACGAGCACGGCCACGGCGAGGTGCACGACACCAGCCCGGAAGGGCAGAGCGCCCTGCTGGCCGCTGCCATGAGCTCGTCGAGCGAGTCACTGCCCTCGTCGGTCGTGGCGAAGGCCGGGGCCTTCTACCAGAACGACCGGCTCTCCTCCACCCGCGTCCACCGCGACGCGGTCGCCCAGCGCGCCACGGCCGCGATGGGCGCCCAGGCCATGACCGTCGGCAACCACATCTTCCTCTCCGCCGGCACCGCGGGCGACGACAAGCTGATCGGCCACGAACTCAGCCACGTCGACAAGAACCTCAAGGGACTGCCCGAGACCGGCAACAGCAACGGCGCCGGCGTCACCATCACCGACCCGAGGCAGGACTCCGAACAGGCGGCCGAGCGGGACGGCAACGCCTACGCCGCGGGCCAGGCGACCGCCCCCTCCCTCGCCGCCCCGCGTGCGGCGGCGAACGACTCGCACGGACCCGTCCAGCGGATGCCGGAGGAAGGGGAGTCCTCGGAGGCACCCCAGGGCGGACGGCGGCTCGCGCTGGAGAGCAAGGCGGCGGACGCCAGCATCGAGGATCACATCGCGCAGTTGCCCGAGGACAGCGAAGAGGAAGTCATCCTGAAGCGCGGCGTGACGCCCACGCAGCGGATGCATCTCCAGAAGGAGATCATCCGCGGCTCGTTCGTCAGCTTCCCGGCGATTCTCAGGCAGCCCGACGAGAACGCCACCCGCCCCGACCCGACGCACGTCTACGAGTACACGAGCCAGCATCGCAACGACAACACCGCACAGCTGATCGAGTTCTCCACGAATCCCACGACGGCCCTCCAGTTCGCGACGGAAGCCCGGTTCGGATACCTGCTCACCATCCGGATCAAGCGGAAGTACCTGATGAAGGGGTCGCAGAGCGAGTTCGGCTGGATCTCGAGACAGGGCGCGCCCTACGACATCGTCGCGGTCGAGCGCAGGGACTCGCTGGCGGAGGGCATAGTCGCGCTCACCGAGGGCGAGTTCCGCGAAGTGGTCAGGAACGAGGAGATGGCCGAGTTCCTTCTCTCGGTCCAGGACCCGATCGCGATGGCCGCCCACCTGAGCAGGTTCCAGGGGCCGGAGAAGGTGGCGGAGGCCCGCCGGATCGCGAACCTCAAGAAGCAGGTGTACGGCTGAGCGGCCGGGTCAGAACGCGTACGCGTCACCGGTCGCCAGCACCAGCACCCGCTGCGAGTCGTTCGTACGGTCGTGGTCCACCGCGCCTCCGCCCCACACCAGGTCCACCTCCAGCACCACCTCCGCCGGCCGCTCCCGCAGCCGTACCGGAACCACCAGCTGCTCGCCCGGCACGTCCACGGCCAGCGGACCGGTGCCGCACACCACCTCCCGGTCGCCGGTGCGCGCACACCGGTCCGGGAGCATCTGGCCGTCCGCCAGCGGCGCCGACCAGCGCAGCCGCACACTGGCACCGGTCACGGCGTCCGGCCCGTGGTCGTGCGGGGTCACCCGGACCTGCGCCAGGTCCCCGCGCATCACGACGGACCCGTGCACCTCCAGATCGGCGTCCCCGGCCCAGGCGGTCCCGCCACCGCCCAGCATCAGCGCGCCCACGGCCACCGCGAGCCCCCGACGACGTACGTCCATGCCACCCGTCCGTTCCATCCGTGCCACCCGGTCCGTCTCCGGCCGTTCGTACGGATGTATGCCACCGGGTCCCCGCCGCAGGCGCCCTCCATCAGGTGACACGGCCGCGAAGTGGCAGGCTGCTGCCATGCTGATCCTCCGCTCCGCCGCCCTGTTCGTCGTCGCCGCCGTCTTCGAGATCGGCGGCGCCTGGCTGGTCTGGCAGGGCGTACGGGAACACCGCGGCTGGCTCTGGATCGCCGGCGGCATCGTCTCCCTGGGCGCCTACGGCTTCGTCGCCACCTTCCAGCCGGACGCCCACTTCGGCCGCATCCTGGCGGCGTACGGCGGAATCTTCGTCGCGGGCTCGATCCTGTGGGGCATGGCGGCGGACGGCTACCGCCCGGACCGCTGGGACATCACGGGAGCGGCGATCTGCCTGGCCGGAATGGCGGTCATCATGTGGGCCCCACGAGGCCACTGACGCGAGCTGAGCGGCCCCTTCAGGGGCGCTGGGGGTGCCCCCGGCCGAAGGCTGGGGGAGGAACTGCGCGAACGGCCACGACGGACCCGCGGCCGCCCGCTACCTCGATCCCCACGGCGCCTAGACTCACCCCCGACAACCCGCACACGCACCCTCGCCGAGGAGCACCCCATGGCCCCCTCCCGCATCGCGGTAGTCACCGGCGCGAGCAGCGGAATCGGCGCCGCGACCGCCCGCAGCCTCGCCGCCGCCGGCTACCGCGTCGTCCTCACCGCCCGCCGCGAGGACCGCATCGAGGCCCTGGCCAAGGAGCTCACGGAGGCGGGGCACGAGGCCACGGCCTACCCCCTGGACGTGACGGACCGCGCGGCCGTGGACGAGTTCGCCACCGCGTTCACGTCGATCGCCGTCCTCGTGAACAACGCCGGCGGCGCCCTCGGCGCCGACCCGGTGGCCACCGGCGACCCGGCCGACTGGCGCACGATGTACGAGACGAACGTCATCGGCACCCTCAACGTCACCCAGGCCCTGCTGCCCAAGCTGGAGGCGAGCGGCGACGGCACGGTGGTGATCGTCTCCTCCACCGCGGGCCACGGCACCTACGAGGGCGGCGGCGGTTACGTCGCCGCCAAGCACGGCGCCCACGTCCTCGCGGAGACGCTCCGCCTGGAGATCGTCGGCAAGCCGGTCCGGGTCATCGAGATCGCACCGGGCATGGTCAAGACGGACGAGTTCGCGCTGACCCGCTTCGGCGGCGACGAGGAGAAGGCGGCGAAGGTCTACCAGGGCGTCGCCGAACCCCTGACCGCGGACGACGTGGCCGACACCATCGCCTGGACGGTGACCCGCCCGAGCCACGTCAACGTGGACCTCCTGGTCCTGCGCCCCCGCGCCCAGGCCTCGAACACCAAGGTCCACCGAGAGCTGTGACCCCGGAAGCCACGCCCCCGGAAGCCACGCCCCCGGAGGACGACCCCACGCAGGCCCTGGAGAACCTGGAGAAGTCCCTGGAACAGGCCCGCCTGGCCCAGGAGACCAAGAACGAACGCCAGGTCTGGTACTTCCTGGCCTACTTCCTCTTCGGCATCCACTTCCTCGCGTTCGTCATGATCTACGCGGTCCGCCACGCGAAGTGACGGACCGCACGGTCAGCCCTTCACGCAGACGACCTGCTTGAGCTTGGCCACGACCTCCACCAGGTCCCGCTGCTGGTCGATGACCTGGTCGATCGACTTGTAGGCGCCCGGGATCTCGTCCACGACGCCGGAATCCTTACGGCACTCCACGCCCCGGGTCTGCTCCTCCAGGTCCCTCGTCGAGAAGCGCCGCTTGGCCGCGTTCCGGCTCATGCGCCGACCGGCCCCGTGCGAGGCGGAGTTGAAGGACAGTTCGTTCCCGAGTCCCTTCACGATGTACGAACCCGTGCCCATCGAGCCCGGGATGATCCCGTACTCCCCGGATCCGGCCCGGATCGCTCCCTTACGGGTCACGAGCAGGTCCACGCCCCCGTAGCGCTCGCGGCTCACGTAGTTGTGATGGCAGCTCACCTCGGGTTCGAAGGAGACCCTGGCCTTCTTGAACTCCTTGCGGATCACGTCCTTGAGGAGGGCCATCATGATCGACCGGTTGTACTTCGCGTATTCCTGGGCCCAGTAGAGATCGTGCTCGTACGCGGTCATCTGCGGGGTGTCCGCGACGAAGACGGCGAGGTCGCGGTCGACCAGGCCCTGGTTGTGCGGAAGTTCCCGGGCCACACCGATGTGGTGCTCGGCGAGTTCCTTGCCGATGTTGCGGGAACCGGAGTGCAGCATGAGCCACACAGAACCGGTTGAATCAGTACAAACCTCTATGAAATGATTTCCGCCGCCAAGCGTCCCCATCTGCTGACGCGCCCGCTCCGCACGGAACTTGACCGCGTCCGCCACCCCACCGAACCGCCCCCAGAACTCCCCCCACCCGGTCGTCGCCAGGCCGTGGAACTCCCCCGGCTCCACCGGATCCGCATGCATCCCCCGGCCCACCGGAATCGCCTGCTCGATCCTCGAGCGCAGCCGGGACAGGTCGCCCGGCAGGTCGTTCGCCGTGAGGGACGTCCGCACCGCCGACATGCCGCAGCCGATGTCGACGCCGACCGCCGCCGGGCACACCGCCCCGCGCATCGCGATGACCGACCCGACCGTCGCACCCTTCCCGTAGTGGACGTCCGGCATCACCGCGAGGCCCTCGATCCACGGCAGGGTCGCGACGTTGCGCAGTTGCTGGAGCGCGACCTCCTCGACGGTCGCCGGGTCGGTCCACATCCGGATCGGCACCTTCGCGCCCGGCATCTCCACGTACGACATGACTTCCTCATTCCCCCGCGAACAGCACAACAAAAATGACAGAAAGAATAAATGACTTGAAACGCAAATGCATCGCCTAGGTCGCTGAAATCGGACAAGAGACCGGCGTTCACGGCAGTGCGTGCGATACACATTGTCTTCAGGGGCCGCCCCACTGCGGCAAGCGATTAACCAGTGGGGGACACGGGTGCAGGACCGAGCGACCCAGTGAACGGAAAGGAGCCTGACCGTGCAGCGGAAGGCGTACGTAACCGGCACCGCCGCCCTTCTCGCGGCGCTGCTGGCCGGCTGCACGAGCGGTACCAGCGGCGGGGACGACACCACCGACAAGAACGCGGACACGGGCACCTCCACCGTCGCCGCCCAGCCGGGCAAGTACCGCACCCTGCCCGAGCCCTGCGGCGCGGTCAGCCACGACACCCTGGACTCCCTGCTCCCCGGCATCACCCAGATCGCCGACGCGGACCAGCGCGACAAGGCGTACCAGGGCGACGCCACCCTCACCTACGACACGGACCGCAAGGTCGGCTGCCGCTGGAAGGTCGAGTCCGCCGACGCCACGGACCGGCTGTCCGTCGACTTCGAGCGCGTGGTGTCGTACGACAACGCGGTCAGCGACGACAACGAGGCGCAGACCATCTACACGCAGCTGGAGACGGCGGCCGACATCCCCGAGTCGGCGCCCCCGACCGCGACGGAGTCGCCGTCCCCGTCCGACTCGACGTCCGCGTCCCCCGCCCCCTCCTCGTCCGCCCCGTCCGCCCCGGCGTCGTCGACCCCGTCGTCCTCCGCCGCCTCCGTCGACGCCGCGGGCGCCACCTCGGCGTCCGCCTCCGCGTCCACCGCCTCGGCCGACCTCCAGCCCCGTGTCCTCACCGACCTCGGCGACCAGGCATACCTCGACGACCAGCTCAGCGGCTCCGGCTCGACGGCCGAACAGCGGACCGTGACTGTGGTGTTCCGCACGTCCAACGTCGTCGTGACCATCGAGTACGAGGAGCAGCCGATGGCCACCGGAACGGTCCCGGACAGCAAGGAAATGCAGGACAGGGCGCAGAAACTGGCCGCGCAACTGGCCGAGGACCTCAACGGCTGACGCCCCGCGCACGCCCCGCGCACCGCGCCCGCAAAGCGCGTGAACCAAAACCGCACAGCTTCCTCACCGCGTACCGTGGCCCCTCGGACCCGATCCGACCGCAGGAACCCCGAACGTATGAGTGAAGGAACCATGCAGCGAGTAGCAGTCCAGCGAGACGACCAGCGCGCCCGGAACGAACGGAACGCAGAGCGACGGGCCGGGCGCCTCCGCCGCTCCCTCGTCTGCGCGGCCGCCGTCCCCGCCGTCGCGCTGTTCGCGTCGGCCTGCTCCTCCTCCGGCTCGGGCGACGCGGCACAGGGCACCGGCGGCGGCTCGACGAACACCGCCACCGCGCCCGCCGGTGCCACGGCCGCCTCGCCGACCGTCCAGGCGGCCAAGTACCAGAAGCTGCCCGAGCCGTGCGCGGTGCTGTCGAAGCAGACGCTCACCTCGCTCGTGCCGCAGGGCGTGAAGTCGGGCAAGGAGGGCACCTCGGACGATGTTGCCACGCGCGGCAGTTGCTCCTGGAGCAGCCTGGACAACAACGGCGTGAAGGGCTCCCAGTTCCGCTGGCTGAACGTCTCGTTCCTCCGCTTCGACTCGGACGCCGGCCGTGGCAGCGGCGACCAGCAGGCGGAGGCCTACTACACCAGCCAGGTACGGGAGGCCCAGTCCGTGGCGGGCGCCAAGAACACCAAGTCGGAGCCGGTGAGCGGGACCGGCGACCAGGCCACCGCGGTCCGCTACGACCTGAAGAAGAAGGAAGGCGCCTTCAAGCAGCAGACGGTCGTGGCACGCGTCGCGAACGTGGTCGTCACCGTCGACTACAACGGCGCGGGTCTCGCCGGTGAGAAGACACCGGACGCCGACACGCTCACGAAGGCCGCGGTGCAGGCCGCGAAGGACGCGGTGGCGTCGGTTTCCACCGCCAACGGCGGTTCCGCGCCCGCGAGTTCGCCCTCCGCGACCCCCTCCGGGAAGGCCTCCGCGGCACCCTCGAAGTCCCCCTCCGCCTCCGCTTCGCCCTCCAAGTCGTCAGCCAAGAAGAGCTGACCGGCACCACGTTCGCCGCACACATGTGCCACCCTGTTGCGCGCACCAACACGCAAGGGGAGGGGAGTACCGGTGGCCGCGCCAATGCAGCTGACCCGGATGCACCGCGTTCTCATCGGCGTGGTCGTGACCGGCGCGATGATCATCGCCGGCATCGGCTTCGCCGGTTCGTACGCCGCCGTCCGTGAGCTGGCCATCAAGAAGGGTTTCGGGAACTTCGCGTATGTCTTCCCGATCGGCATCGACGCGGGCATCTGCGTCCTGCTCGCCCTGGACCTGTTGCTGACCTGGATCCGCATCCCCTTCCCGCTGCTGCGGCAGACGGCCTGGCTGCTGACCATCGCGACGATCGCCTTCAACGGCGCGGCGGCCTGGCCGGACCCGCTGGGCGTGGGCATGCACGCGGTCATCCCGATCCTGTTCGTGGTGGCCGTCGAGGCGGCCCGGCACGCGATCGGCCGGATCGCCGACATCACCGCGGACAAGCACATGGAGGGGGTCCGCCTCACCCGCTGGCTGCTCTCCCCGGTCCCCACGTTCCTGCTGTGGCGCCGCATGAAGCTGTGGGAGCTGCGCTCCTACGACCAGGTCATCAAGCTGGAGCAGGAACGTCTCGTCTACCAGGCGAGGCTCCGCTCCCGCTTCGGCCGCGCCTGGCGTCGCAAGGCCCCGGTGGAGTCCCTGATGCCGCTGCGCCTGGCCCGCTACGGCGTTCCCCTGGCGGACACCGCCCCGGAGGGCCTGGCGGCGGCGGGCATCGAGATCCCGGTGCTCCTCCCGGCCCCGGCGGCAGCCCCCGCCCCCACCCAGGCCCAGGCCCCGGCCCCGGAGGCACCTCAGGGCCGGCAGCGCCCCGCGCTGGTCCCGGCACCGGCACCCGCACCGGAACAGGCGCCAGAGCCGGAGCCCGAGGTGAACCCCTGGCTGCACGCCAGGGACCCCCAGCAGATCGAGTACCACGGCGGCTACGACCCGACGTACGAGCCGCCCTACGAGCCGCAGTACACCGAGGAGGAGTACGCCGCCTGGCAGTACGACCAGCAGCAGTACGAGCAGCAGCAGTACCAGCAGGAGCAGCTCGCCCAGCAACGGTTCCGCCGGGAACAGCCTCTCCAGGAGCAGCGGCCCGGCCCCGAGGAGTCGCCCTCGGAGACGACCGGCAGCTTCCCCATCCCCTCCGGCCCGGGGCGCACCCGTGAGCTGGGCGAGGGCGGCGGCACCGAGCCGACCGAGGAGGACTACTACCTGGTCTTCAAGAAGTCGATCGACGGCGGTTACCCCAGCTCCAGCCAGTTCAGGGGCGACGTGGAGGCCACCTTCGGCACCACGCTCCCGCAGCGCGAGGCAGACCGCATGGTCAACCGCTTCACGAACCGCCACACGGCGGAACTCCAGGACGACCACATCGCGTAGGCCGTACCACGGCATGAGGAAGGGGCCCTCCCGAGCGGGAGGGCCCCTTCCTCATGCCGGCCTACGCTCCGAGCAGGTGCCGTACCCGGTCCTGCCCGACCGCGAGCAGCAGCGTGGGCAGCCGCGGCCCGGTGTCACGCCCCACCAGCAGGTGGTACAGCAGCGCGAAGAACGAACGCTGGGCGGTCTTGATCTCCGGCGGCAGTTCCTTCGGCGTCGCGTCGGCGGAGAACCCGGCCTGCACCTTGGGCACCCCGTACACGAGGTGGGTGAGCCCGTCGAGCGACCAGTGCTCGGCGAGCCCGTCGAGCAGCAGTCGTACGGACTGCTGGGAGGCCTCGTCGAGGGACTTCAGGAGTTCGGTGTCCGGCTCCTCGCGGACGATGGTCCGCTGGTCGGCCGGTACCTGGGTGTTGATCCAGGCCTCGGCCTTGTCGAGCCGGGGCCGCACCTCCGCCAGCGAGTCCAGCGGCTGCTCGGGGTCCAGCTCGCCGAGGATGCGCAACGCCTGGTCCTCGTGCCCGGCGGTGATGTCGGCGACGGAGGCGAGCGTCCGGTACGGCAGCGGCCTGGGCGTCCGCGGCAGCTCGCCCCCGGCCGTCCGCACGGCGCGCGAGTGCGCGGCGATGTCACCGGGCAGCGCGGACCCGTCGGCGACCTTCGCGTCCAGCTTGTCCCACTCGTCGTAGAGCCGCTGGATCTCCTGGTCGAAGGCGATCTTGAAGGACTGGTTGGGCCGGCGGCGGGCGTAGAGCCAGCGCAGGATCTGCGGCTCCATGATCTTCAGGGCGTCGGCCGGGGTGGGCACCCCGCCCCGGGACGAGGACATCTTCGCCATGCCGCTGATGCCGACGAAGGCGTACATGGGCCCGATGGGCTGCTGCCCGCCGAAGATCCCGACGATCTGGCCGCCCACCTGGAAGCTGGACCCGGGCGACGAGTGGTCGACGCCGCTCGGCTCGAAGACGACGCCCTCGTAGGCCCAGCGCATCGGCCAGTCGACCTTCCAGACCAGCTTGCCGCGGTTGAACTCGCTGAGCCGGACGGTCTCCGAGAAGCCGCACGCGGTGCAGGTGTAGGTCAGCTCGGTGGTGTCGTCGTCGTAGGCGGTGACGGTGGTCAGGTCCTTGCCGCAGCCGCCGCAGTACGGCTTGTACGGGAAGTACCCGGCGGAGCCGGAGGAGCCGTCGTCCTCGGCGGCCGCGCCCGAGCCCTCCTCGGCCTCCAGCTCGGCCTCGTCGACGGCCTTCTGCTGGGGCTTCTTGCCGGTCTTCGGCTTGGTCCGGTACTGCGCGAGGATCGCGTCGATGTCACCGCGGTGCTTCATGGCGTGCAGGATCTGCTCGCGGTAGACGCCCGAGGTGTACTGCGCCGTCTGGCTGATCCCGTCGAACTCCACGCCCAGCTCGGCCAGCGACTCGATCATCGCGGCCTTGAAGTGCTCGGCCCAGTTCGGGTACGCGGACCCCTGCGGGGCGGGCACGGAGGTGAGCGGCTTGCCGATGTGCTCGGCCCAGCTCTCGTCGACCCCGGCGATGCCGGCCGGCACCTTGCGGTACCGGTCGTAGTCGTCCCACGAGATCAGGTGCCGGACCTGGTACCCGCGCCGCCTGACCTCGTCGGCGACGAGGTGCGGGGTCATGACCTCGCGGAGGTTCCCGAGGTGGATCGGTCCCGACGGGGACAGCCCGGACGCGACGACGACCGGTTTGCCCGGGGCCCGACGCTCCGACTCCTCGATGACCTCATCCGCGAAACGGGAGACCCAGTCGGTGGTCTCGGTGCTCTGAGCCACGATCGGCACGTCCTTCTTTCAGACACGGCACAGCCGGTACGGTCGCACGGCTGACGGCCCCATTGTCCCAGGGACCACGCCTTCCATGAAAACGCCATAATCCAAGAGCCCCGTAAGGACCACGGGGTTGCCTCACCCCCGGCCCCATCGGCGGCGCAGCCGCCGCTTGGGGGCGCGGGACCGTGCCGACATGCGGCTCCGCCGCGCGGGCGCGATCAGCCCCCGCTGCGCCGCACCCGGCCACGCACCGCCCCCGCCCTCCCCGTAGCCGCAAAAACCCCTTTACCCCCCGTGAAATACTGGACCCGTCTACCCGCACCCACGAGGAGAACGGCTCCTACCCCATGGCCTCGGTCACGTCCCTCAGCGACTCCGTCAACCAGCAGCTCACCGACGCGCTCGCCTCCGCCCTGCCGGAAGCCGACGCGGTCGACCCCCTGCTGCGACGCAGCGACCGGGCCGACTACCAGGCGAACGGCATCCTCGCCCTCGCCAAGAAGGCCAAGGCCAACCCCCGCGACCTGGCCACCCAGGTCGTCTCCCGCATCACCACCGGCGCGGCCCTGATCCAGGACGTCGAGGTCTCCGGCCCCGGCTTCCTCAACATCACCCTCTCCGACCGGGCGATCACCGAGAACCTGGCCGCCCGGTACGCGGACGGCGACCGCCTCGGCGTCCCGCCGAAGGCGACCCCCGGCGTCACGGTCATCGACTACGCGCAGCCGAACGTCGCCAAGGAGATGCACGTCGGCCACCTGCGGTCCGCGGTGATCGGCGACGCCCTGCGCGGCATGCTCGACTTCACCGGCGAGAAGACGATCGGCCGGCACCACATCGGCGACTGGGGCACCCAGTTCGGCATGCTCATCCAGTACCTGATCGAGAACCCGGACCAGCTGTCCGCGGAGACCGACACGGACGGCGAGCAGGCCATGTCGAACCTGAACCGGGTCTACAAGGCGTCCCGGGCGGTCTTCGACACGGACGAGGAGTTCAAGGAGCGGGCCCGCAAGCGGGTGGTCGCCCTCCAGTCCGGCGACAAGGAGACCCTCGACCTGTGGCAGCGGTTCGTGGACGAGTCGAAGGTCTACTTCTACTCGGTCTTCGAAAAGCTGGACATGGAGGTCCGGGACGACGAGATCGTCGGCGAGTCGGCGTACAACGACGGCATGCCGGAGACCGCGCGGATCCTGGAGGAGACGGGTGTCGCGGTCCGTTCCGAGGGCGCGCTGGTCGTCTTCTTCGACGACATCCGGGGCAAGGACGACCAGCCGGTCCCGCTGATCGTGCAGAAGGCGGACGGCGGCTTCGGCTACGCGGCCTCCGACCTGACGGCGATCCGCAACCGGGTCCAGGAGCTGCACGCCACGTCCCTCATCTACGTCGTGGACGTGCGGCAGTCCCTGCACTTCAAGATGGTCTTCGAGACGGCCCGGCGGGCGGGCTGGCTCACCGACGACGTCACCGCGCACAACATGGGCTACGGCACGGTGCTGGGCGCGGACGGCAAGCCGTTCAAGACCCGTGCGGGTGAGACCGTACGGCTGGAGGACCTGCTGGACGAGGCGGTGCAGCGGGCCGCCCAGGTCGTCCGGGAGAAGGCGCAGGACCTCACCGAGGACGAGATCCAGGAGCGGGCGCAGCAGGTCGGCATCGGCGCGGTGAAGTACGCCGACCTGTCGACCTCCGCCAACCGGGACTACAAGTTCGACCTGGACCAGATGGTCTCGCTGAACGGCGACACGTCCGTCTACCTCCAGTACGCGTACGCCCGGATCCAGTCGATCCTCCGCAAGGCGGGGGAGGTCCGCCCAGCCGCCCACCCGGAGCTGGCGCTGCACGCGGCGGAGCGGGCGCTGGGCCTGCACGTGGACGCGTTCGGTGACACGGTCTTCGAGGCGGCGGCGGAGTACGCCCCGCACAAGCTGGCCGCGTACCTGTACCAACTGGCCTCGCTGTACACGTCGTTCTACGACAAGTGCCCGGTCCTCAAGGCCGACACCCCGGCCCAGGTGGAGAACCGCCTCTTCCTGTGCGACATGACGGCCCGCACGCTCCACCAGGGCATGTCCCTGCTGGGCATCCGGACGCCCGAGCGCCTCTGAGCGCGCGCCCCACCACGCCCCACCACGCCCCACCCCCGCACCGTCCGCACGACGGATGGTGCGGGGGTGACGGCTGTCAGGCGGCGAAGCGCTTGAAGGCGGCGCGGGTGCCCGAGCCGGCGATGCCGTCGATGTCGCCGGTGTAGCCGTAGTCGGCCTTCAGCAGGCGCTGGAGCGCCTTGATCGTGTTGGTGCCGGGGTCGCCGTCGATGGCGCCGGTGTAGCCCCAGTACTGCTTGAGGCAGCGCTGGAACGCCTTCCAGCTGTTGGGGCCGAGCTGGCCGTCGATGGTGTCGGTGTAGCCCCAGTAGTCCGCCAGGAAGTTCTGCACGTTCTTGGCCTCGGCGGTGGTCAGGCCGAAGTTCTCGTAGGAGGCCAGGGTGGCGGCCCGCGCGCTCACCGCGGGCTGCGAGACCGGCGCGGCGAAGCTGGTGCCGGCGGTCGCCAGGGATCCGGCGGCGAGGCCGGCGACGGCGGTGACTCCGACGAGGGTCCGGGTCAGAACGTTCGGTCGCATGCGTTCCTCTCTCAGGTCGTGGTCGGCATCCGATCCGTTCGGCGGGTCGGTGCCGCCACCACGGTGCGGTCGGCCCGGCCGGCCCCGCCACGGCCGCCGCCGAAGTGGCGGCCCGCTGGGACGTCACCCCCTCTGAGCTGCGCCGACACCCTCCCACGGGACGGAGTGGCGGGACGGCCGTACAGGGGTGGCCATGCTCATGCAGAATGCGTCGGAGCGGGGGCCGCTGACCACGGTTCCGGACCGCATCCGGGGGGGGACATGTCGCGCTGGAAAGAACTGCCCGCCGAACTGGACCCGCGCGTGCGGCAGTTGGTGGTGCGTCTGCGCCGGCTGAAGGACCACAGCGGGCTGAGCGTACGGCAGCTCGCCGCGCGGACGGGGTACAGCGCCAAGTCGTGGGAACGGTATCTGGGCGGCCGGTCCCTGCCGCCCGCGGAGGCCGTGGCGGCGCTGGCCCGGATCGGCGGGGACGATCCGACCCGCCTGCTGACCCTGCGCGAGGTGGCGGCGGAGGTCTGGGAGCACGGGAAGGACCGCGGGCACCCCGCCGTACCGGCCGCCGGAACACCGGCACCCGAGCCCGAGCCCCAGCCCGCATCCGAAGCCGGGCCCGAGGCAGAGCCGCGTCCCGCCGCTGAGATACGGCTCTCCGTGCGGTCGTTGCGGATCGCGCTCGCGGCCGGGGTGGTGGCCCTGGTGCTCGCGGTGTCGACGGCCGTCCTGGTGACGTGGTGGCTCACCGGCCACTCCGGCGCCGACGCCGACCGGGCGGGGCGGACGGCTCCGCTCGCCGCGTCGGCACCGACCTCGCCACCCTCGTACAGCTGCCGCCTACAGCGGGTCGACGGCGCCTGGTACGCGGGCAACAGCCGGACCCTGGACGCCACCGTGGGGTACGGCCAGTCGGGGCCGGACGTCGTGGAGGTGCAGTGTCTGCTGCGCCGGGCGGGTGTCTCGCCGGGCGGCATCGACGGCATGTTCGGCCCGCTGACACGGGGCGCGGTGGTGCGGTTCCAGAAGCGGGCGGGGCTGATCGGCGACGGCATCGTGGGCCCGCGTACCTGGAAGGCGCTGCGGGGATGACCCCGGAGCGGACCCGGCTGGCCGCCTCGCTGAGGGAGCTGAGAGCCCGCACCGGCCTGAGCCTGGCGGCCCTGGCGACGAAGACGGCGTTCAGCAAGTCGTCCTGGGAGCGCTATCTCAACGGCAAGTCCCTGCCGCCGCGCCAGGCGGTCCGGGAACTGTGCCGCCTGGCCGGCGAACCGGACGGACGCTGCCTGGCGCTGTGGGAGATCGCGGAGTCGGAGTGGAGCGGCCGGGCGAAGGAGGCGGCTGCCCCTGCGCCCACGGCGACACCACGGCCCCCGGCCACGGGCGCGTCGCCCACCGCGTCACCCACCGCGGCGCCTGCCCCCGCCGCCCGCCTCGCCGGGCATCGGAGTGTCGTCACCGTGGCGGTGCTGGCGTCCGTGTGTGCCGTGGCGGTCGGCGCGGTGGCGGTGGCGGCCGCGCTGCTGCGGCCGGGCGCCGACGGCACGTCGCGCGCCTCCGGCGAGGCGCGCCCGCACCAGGACCCCGCGTCGTCCGCCCCGCGCTGCCGGGGCACGGCGTGCGAGGGCCGGAACCCGATGGCCATGCGGTGCGCGGCCTCCCCCGTCACGCTGGCCACCCGTCACACGGCCGCCGGCGCCTGGCTGGAGGTGCGCTACAGCAAGGAGTGCGGGACGAGTTGGGCGCGGATGTGGGGGACGCGGGTCGGTGACCGGCTGGAGGTGACGGCGGCCGGCCGGGTGCACGACGCCGAGATCAGAACGGCCGCCGACGCGGACGCGTTCGTGTACACCCCGATGACGGCGACCACCCCCGGAACCACGATCCACACCTGCTTCCACCCTGCGGGGACCGGCGACCGCGAGTGCGTCACCTCGGTGCCGCGTTGACGCCCGCGAGGGCGGCGGTCTCGAACTCGGCCCACACCACCTTGCCGAGTTCCCGCTCGCACACCCCCCACTTGTCGGCGAGCGCCTCGATCAGGAGCAGGCCGCGGCCACCCTCGTCCGTGTCGTCCGGCCGGCCGGCGGGCGTCGGCGCGCCCGGTCCGCTGTCGTGCACCTCCACGCGGAGGACCTCACCGTCGTACCGCAGCCGCAGCAGGAAGCCGCGGCCGGGCGGTACCCCGTGCAGGAGGGCGTTCGTGGCCAACTCGCTCACGCACAGCGACATGTCGGCGGCGCGGGCCCAGTCCGCCAGGCCCCAGTACCTGAGCGACTGCGCGGCGAACCGCCTGGCCGCGGGCACGGATCGGCGCTCCCGGGCGTAGAACTGTTCCCGGGGGTGGAGGAGTTCGTTTCCGTCGTTCACGGGACGAATGTCGCGCAGAGTCACTAGCTTGCTGCAGGGAGTGGACCCGTACGAAATTTTTGTACGGCTCCGAGCCGGTGACGTACGCGTGCCCCAGGGGATTGAGACCGACATGAGCGCGAAGAAGCCGCCGCGGCCGAAGAACCAGACGTCGTTGAAGATGCTCGGCAAGCAGCTGGGCACGGCCCGCCGGGCGGCCGGTCTGACCCAGGCCGACCTGGGCCTGCGAGTGGGCCTCGACGACCAGACGATCGCGTCCATCGAACAGGGCCGACGGGCACTGAAACCGGACACGGCGGCACGGCTCGACGAAGTGCTGGACACCAAGGGGGTGTTGACGGCGGGGGTGGCCAACTTGCCCGACGTCGACCAGTTCCCGATGTGGGCCGAGGTCTACATGGAGCACGAGCGTGAGGCGATCGCCCTGTCCTGGTACGACAACGCGGTCCTCCCCGGACTGTTGCAGACCGAGGCCTATGTGCGGGCCGTCCTGCGCAATCGCGTGCCCGCCTATGACGGGGACGAGGTCGAGACGCGGACGGCGGCGCGACTGGAGCGCCAGGAGATCCTGCACCGCAGGAACGCGCCGACGCTGAGCTTCGTCGTCTGGGAACCGGTGCTCCTGATGGCACTCGGTGGCCCCGAGGTGCGCACGGCACAGCTCCGCCACCTGCGCGAGGTCGCCGAACTTCCCTGCGTCTCCTTGCAGTTCCTGCTTCTGAGCAGCCCCCTCCACGCCGGCCTCGATGGACCCTTCATCCTCCTCGAAACCCCGGACCACCAGCACCTCGCGTACGCCGAGTCCCAGCGCGGCAGTCAGTGGGTCTCCGACGCGGACGAGGTCTCCAGGCTGGCGCGCAAGTATGCGATGCTGCGGACCCAGGCCCTGACAACCCAGGACTCGATGGGCCTGCTTGACCGCTTGCTAGGAGAGCAATGAGCACTGAGGCACTTCAGTGGTTCAAGTCGAGCTACAGCGGCGACGAAGGCGGCGCATGCATCGAAGTCGCCCTCGCCTGGCGGAAGTCGAGCTACAGCGGCAGTGAGGGCGGCGCGTGCGTCGAGGTCGCCGCCTGCCCCGACGTCGTCCACGTCCGTGACTCCAAGAACGTGCCCTCCCCCGACGCCCCGGCCCTCGCGGTCGGCCCCGTCCCCTGGGCCGCCTTCACCGCCGCCCTCAAGTGACCGTGTCCGGGGGCGTTGTCAGTGGCGGGCTCTACAGTTCACTGCCATGGCGACTCTTCCCAACCCGCTGCCCACGCTGGCGACCGACCCGAGTGGTCGGTCCCTGGGGTTGCGGCTCCCGCCCGGGAGACTGATCGACGCGACGCTCTGCGGGCCCTGGCACGAACCCCTGTTGTGGTACGCCGGGCAGCCCGCGGGCCCCGGGACGTGGACGGCGCTGGGTGCGCAGGCCGGACGGGCGGGCCTGCTGCCGGTCCTCGTCGACGTGTCCGAGCTGGACGACTGGGACTTCGCGCCCGGCGAGACGTCGTACCCCGGGGATCACGACGCCGAGGACGTGCTGGAGGACTCCTGGGAGGAGGACCCGCCGGAGGGTGAGGAGTGGCCGGGGCTGGCCCCCGCCACCGCGCTGGTCGCCGCCCCGGACGCACGGGCCGCCGAGGTCGCCGACGCGCTCAGCCAGGGACGGCCCTGGCTGAAGGAGCCGCACCTGGCGCTGGTCCCGGCGCGGCGCAGCGCGGACATACCGGCGGCGATCGGCTGGAGCGGGCCGGTGAATTACGAGGAGGACGTGGCCCGGTTGTGCTCGGTGCTGCGCTCCTGGGAGGACCGGTTCGGGATACGGGTGGTGGCCCTCGGCCTGGACCACCTCGCCGTCTCGGTCGCCGCCCCGCCCACCGACCTGGACACGGCGGAGGCGATCGCCGCCGAGCACTTCGCGTTCTGCCCCTACACCGTGCTGCCCGGCAACGACGACACCCTCTCGTCGTACGCCGAGCAGCTGGTCGGCGAGCGGCTCTGGCACTTCTGGTGGGACTGAGCTAGCGGCCCGAGCGGGCGTACCACCGGCCGTCGTGGCGGGCCACATGGACGGGACGTCCGAAACAGGTCGTCATGTTGTCCGGGGTGAGCACGCCGTCGACCGGTCCCGACGCCAGCTCGCGGCCTTCCTTCAGCAGGAAGGCATGCGTGGTGCTGGGCGGGAGTTCCTCCAGGTGGTGGGTGACCGTGACGGTGGCGAGGTCGGTGCGGTCGGCCGCCAGCCGGTGCAGTGCGTCCACGAGGTCCTCGCGGGACGGGAGGTCGAGGGCGTTGAACGGCTCGTCGAGCAGGAGCAGCGACGGATCGGCCATCAGGGCACGGCAGATGAGGATCCGGGCGCGCTGGCCGCCCGAGCAGTCGCCGAACCGGCGGTCGGCCAGCTCCTTGCAGCCCAGCTCGGCGAGCAGGACGTGGGCGCGCTCGCGGGTCGCGGTGTCGTACTCCCGCCACAGCGGCTGCACCGTGCCGGTCGCCCCGGTGAGGACGACGGTGTGGGCGGTGGCGTCCAGCGGGACCTGCTGGGAGGCGGACACCAGGCCGACGCGCGCTCGCAGCTCGCGCACGTCGACCCGGCCGAGTCGGTCACCGAGGACCTCGACGGTGCCGGTGGTGGGGAACATGACCGCCCCGACGAGCCGCAGCAAGGTGGTCTTGCCGGCTCCGTTGGCCCCCAGCAGCGCCCAGTGCTCGCCGGGCCGGACCGTCCAGTCGATCCCGTCGAGGACGATCTCCTGCCCGGTGGTACGGCGGTGGACGGCGACATCCGCCAGAGCGACGACGGCGCGGGGTTCCTGGGATTCGGTCACGTCGGCACAGTAGTGCTGTGAACGGTGATCTCACCGGGCTTTCTCAAGGGCCTGCGCCAGTCTGCGCAGGCCCTCGCCGATCTCCTCCGGTGTCTGCGTGACGAAGCACAGGCGCAGGGTGGCGCGGTCGGGGTCGGCGGCGTAGAAGGGTTCGCCGGGGACGTAGGCCACGTGGTGGTCCACCGCCCGGCGGAGCAGCGCGGTGGTGTCGTACGGCTCCGGGAGCCGGGCCCAGAGGAACATGCCGCCCTCGGGCCGGTTCCAGACGGAGCCCGCCGGGAGGGCGTCGGCGAGACCGGCGAGCATGGCGTCCCGGCGTTCGCCGTACACCGCGCGGACCTTGGCGACGTGACCGTCCAGGACGTCGAGGTAGCGGGCGGCGGCCAGCTGGTTGACCGTCGGGGTGTGCAGGTCGGCCGCCTGTTTGGCGACCGCGCAGGCGCGGCGCAGGGCGTCGGGGGCGCGCAGCCAGCCGAGGCGCAGGCCGGGGGCCATGACCTTGGAGAAGGAGCCGAGCAGGACCGTGCGGTCCGCGGCGGCGGGCAGGGACGCGATCCAGGGGACGCGCGCGCCGTCGTAGCGCAGATCGCCGTAGGGGTCGTCCTCGACGATCCACAGGCCGTGCCGGGCGGCGGTCTCGGCGAGGTCGGCGCGGCGGCCGGCGGGCATGGTGCGGCCGGTGGGGTTCTGGAAGGTCGGGACGAGGTAGAGGAGTTTGGGCCGCTCGGTACGGATCAGTTCGGCCAGGGCGGTGGGGTCGACGCCGTCGGCGTCGCAGGGGACGGGCAGGACGCGTGCCCCGGCCAGTCCGAACACCTGGAGTGCCGCCAGGTAACAGGGGCTTTCGACCAGGACCGTGTCCCCGGGGTCGACGAGCGCGGTCGCCAGCAGGGAGAGGGCCTGCTGGGAGCCGGTGGTGATCAGCAGGTCGTCGGCGTCGGTGGGCAGGCCCCGGGTGCCGAGACGGGCGGCCAGTCCGGCGCGCAGCGTGGGCTCGCCCTCCGTGGTGGAGTACTGCAACGCCCGCTCCGGGGTCTCCTCCAGGACCGCTCGGAAGACGGCCGCTATGCCCTCCCGGTCGAACAGTTCCGGAGCGGGCAGGCCACCCGCGAAGTTGATGATCTCGGGGCGTGCGGTCACCGCCAGGATGTCCCGCACGGGCGAACCGCCGACACTGCGGCTGCGGGCCGCGAGCGGGGGCAGCGCGGCGGGGGCGGGGGCGGGCGTGACGGTCATGGGCGGCTCCTTGGCTGGTCCTCGTCTTGATCCTCGTCCTGGCGGGAGCGTAGAGAGGTACGTGCCGTCTACACCTGTGATTCCGCGATGCGGACGTCCCGTACCGGCGTCCCAGGCGCCGGGAACGTGGCAGGTCAGCGAGGTGGGCCGGGTACGGGCGTCCCGAATCGCCCGCTAAGTCTGGTGCTGCGGGCGGGCCGCGCCACAGGCTGAGGATGCTTCGGGACCGTCGACCACGCCGAGAACGTCAAGGGAGCCCTCGCATGTCCGCCACGCACTCCGCCCCGGCCCGCGGCCGCCGCCGTCTCCTCGCGGCGGCCGTCCTGGCGCTGGTCACCGCGAGCGCCCTCACCGGGTGCCGCGACGGACAGGGAGTACGCGACGAAGGCCCGTCCGCAGCCTCCCTCACCCGCCCCGGCGCCGCCCCCACCGACACCGGAACCCGGCCGCATTCTTAGACGTCGTCCGCAGCAAACCCCGCCGTGCGGGCCCTGCACAGCAGCAGATGGGACGCCTCGGCAGCTGCACCGCGCGCTTCCGCCTGACCGGCCACACCACCACCGACACCACGGCCGGGGAGGTCCTGCGCACTTGATCCGCCTCCGTGAGCCCACAGGCAGCCATCCCCTCCGCGCAGGGCAGCGTGGCCACATACCCCACGTACTGGCTGGAGAACGTCGCCGTCCACCGGCTCCGCGAGAACACCCACACCCGCTACGGCACCTGCATCCGCACCCACCTTGCCCCCGACCTCGGCGCCAAGAAGGTCGCCCGACTGACCGCACGCGACGTGCGCACCTTCCTCGACCGAGCCAAACTCCGACGTATCCGCTTCCACAACCTCCGCACCTCCTCGGCCACGCCCACATCGGCGTCACCGCCACCGTCCACCCCACGTCCGCCTCCAGCGAGACGCCATCGACACCCGGGGCCACGCACCTGGCCGCCAGGACTACGCGGCTGACAACCCGCCCGCCGCAGCCGTCGTCCGTTGACGTTGCCGCTGCGTCACTGCTGCCGTCAGTGGTCTACACCGCCTGGGGAATTCCAGGAATTCCGAATGCGTGTCAAGCGGCTTTGTCGTGCGGGGTGAGGCTGATGGTCAGGTCGGCGCCGAGTGCCTGAGCCAGGCGGCGCAGGAGGGGAAGCGTGGGCACGGTCCCGCCGCCTTCGAAGCGGGAGATCTGCGGCTGCTTCATCCCGCACCGCTCGGCCAGCTCGGCCTGGGACAGCCCGAGCTCGATGCGCCGGTCGTGGACGAGTTGCCCGAGCTCACGGGCGAGCGCGGAAGGGGGGTCCTGCATGGTTCCTCCCCGCCTCAGGCCGCTGGGGCGACGATGGTGACGGTGGGCTCGTCTCCGCCGGCGAGGTGCACATCCACCGTGAGGTCCAGTGCGCGGGCCAGGCGCATGATGACCGCGATGGGCGGCAGCTCGGTAGCCGTCTCGATGCCTTCGATGTCATCGACGTCGACGTGCATGCGCTCGGCGAGATCGGCCTCGCTCAGACCCAGCTGCTTGCGCCGGTCGTAGACAGCCTTGCCCAACGTCATGGCGAGGCCGGCCTCTTCGTAGACGCGGTCGCACTCGGTGTCGGCGTCCAGGTGTTCGCCCAGCAGCTGGCGGTGACGACGGGTTCTCCATTCGCTGTGGTTCACCGGTCCTCCTTGAGGTTGCGGCCGTAGAGGTCATGCTCAGCGGCGGCTTCATGCTCTGCCTCGCACAATCGCTGTGCGGCGTGGGCGCGATCCACTTCGGCCTGCTCACGCACCTTGGTCTTGCGGAACACGGTGAGCAGCACGACACGTCGGCCGGGCGCCAGCCAGTAGGTGATCCGCTGATGGGCATCGCCCAGGCGGAAGCGCAGCTCGCGGAGCTTGCCGCCCAGGTGGCGGAAGTGCGGTTCGTCGAGCGTGGTGGGCTGCTCGGCGAGCAGGTCGGCGACGCGTTCGGCCTGCTTGTAGTGATGGGCAGGAATGCTCTCCAGCCACAGCCGCACCTCCGGCTCGATCTCGATCGAGTACCGCCCGCTGTCCATAACGCCGATGATATATGGCACGGGGTCCGAGAGCGCGACTTCGTAGCTCAGGTCGGAACGTGCGTAGCCTTGCCGTTCTTGTTCTCAGCGCTTGGTGCCGACGCCCGCGTAGACGTTGATGTCGGCGTCGGTGACGTCGTTGATGTCGGCGTAGCGGACCTTCTCGATGTCGTCGAGGGTGGCCAGGTAGGCGGGCTCCGGCTGGTCGGGGACGGGGGCCGCGTCGTCGGCGTGCCAGTGGTGGACGGGGACCACGCCGGGGGCGGCGAGCTCCAGGCCGTTCTCCGTGAAGAAGCGCTCGACCTCGGCCCGGGAGCGCAGCACGAAGGTGAAGCCGCGTTCCGTGTAGGTCCGCTGGACCGCGCGGATGTTCTCCGGGTTGAGGTCCTCGGTGAGGTGGCTGAGCACCAGCCGGCTGCCGGACGGCAGCGCGTCCAGGAGCTGGGACACGATCGGGTAGGCCTCCTCGTCCGCCACGAAGTGCAGGATCGCGACCAGGCACAGGGCGATCGGCTGGTCGAAGTCCAGCGTCTTCGCGGCCTGTTCGAGGATCTCCGCCGGGTTCTTGAAATCGGCGTCGATGTAGTCGGTGCGGCCCTCGGGCCCGCTGGTGAGCAGGGCGCGGGCGTGGGCGAGGACGACCGGGTCGTTGTCGACGTAGACGACCCTGGAGTCGGGGATGATCCGCTGGGCGATCTGGTGGACGTTCTCGGCGGTGGGCAGGCCGGTGCCGACGTCGAGGAACTGGCGGATGCCGTCCTGGGCGACGAGCCTGCTCACCGCGCGGCGCAGGAAGTCGCGGTTGTGCCGGACGTCGAGGTAGCCGCGCGGGTTGGCGGCCAGCGCGGCGGCCGCGGCGGCCCGGTCGACGGGGTAGTTGTCCTTGCCGCCGAGGAAGACGTCGTACACCCGGGCCGGGTGCGCCTTGGTGTTGTCGATCCTCCTCCGCAGCTCGGCGGGGTCCTGGTCGAGGGCGTCACCGGACATGGCTGTCTCCTGGGCGGTCGGCGCGGAGGAACGGCAGAGGTCTTCCTCGAACGATCAACAATCGCTCGTCAACAACCTAACTCCGAAAGCGACTTGATCGTGCCCGCCCAGGAGAAGCCAGGAGCAGCGGGGGCGGTACGGCTCAGCGCAGCAGCCGCGCGGCCTCCACCGCCCAGTAGGTGAGGATGTTCTGCGCGCCCGCGCGCCTGATGCCCGTCAGGGTCTCCAGGATGGCCCGCTCGCGGTCGATCCAGCCCTTCTCGGCGGCGGCCTCGACCATCGAGTACTCGCCGGAGATCTGGTAGGCGGCCACCGGCACGTCCACGGAGTCGGCGACCCGCGCGAGAATGTCCAGGTAGGGGCCGGCCGGCTTGACCATCACCATGTCGGCGCCCTCCTCCAGGTCCAGGGCCAGCTCCCGCAGCGACTCGCGCGCGTTCGCGGGGTCCTGCTGATAGGTCTTGCGGTCGCCCTTCAGCGAGGAGCCGACGGCCTCGCGGAACGGGCCGTAGAAGGCGGAGGCGTACTTCGCGGTGTAGGCGAGGATCGCGACGTCCTCGCGGCCGATCTGGTCGAGCGCGTCGCGGACGACGCCGATCTGCCCGTCCATCATCCCGCTGGGCCCGACGACATGGGCGCCCGCGTCGGCCTGCACCTGGGCCATCTCGGCGTACCGCTCCAGGGTGGCGTCGTTGTCGACGCGGCCCTCGGCGTCGAGGACACCGCAGTGCCCGTGGTCGACGGTCTCGTCGAGGCACAGGTCGGACATCACGAGCAGGTCGTCCCCGACCTCGGCCCGCACGTCCCGCAGCGCGACCTGGAGGATCCCGTCCGGATCGGTGCCGGGCGTGCCGAGGGCGTCCTTCTTGCCCTCCTCCGGCACGCCGAACAGCATGATCCCGGAGATCCCCGCCTCGACCGCCTCCGCGGCCGCCTTCTTCAGGGTGTCCCGGGTGTGCTGGACGACCCCGGGCATGGCGGCGATCGGCACGGGCTCGCTCACACCCTCCCGGACGAACGCCGGGAGGATGAAGTCCGCCGGGTGCAGCCGGGTCTCGGCGACCATGCGCCGCATGACGGGGCTGGTCCGCAGCCGCCGGGGACGCGAACCGGGAAAGGAGCCGTACTTCGTCATGCCCTCTACGCTACGCCCGCACCACACGCACCTTTGCCGACGCCCCGTCGGCGTCCCGGCGGCCGGGCGGCTCAGATCTCCAGCTCGGACTCGAGCTTCTTGAGGCTGTGCCGGGCCAGGGCGAGGTTGCTGCGGCCGCGGTCCAGGGCGAGGTAGAGGAAGAGCGAGCCGCCGGCCTTGGGCAGCGGGCGGATCAGGTGGTACTGGCTGCTGAGCGTGATCAGGATGTCCTCGATCTCGTCGTCCAGGCCGATGGACTTCAGGGTGCGCTTCTTGGACCGGACGACCTCGGTGTTCCCGGCCGCCGCCAGCTCCAGGTCCAGGTGCGGACCGCCGCCCAGCGCCCCGAGGGACATGCCGCTTTCGTAGTCGACGAGGGCGACCCCGAGGGCGCCGTCGATGCTCATGGCTTCCTTGAGCGTTGTCTCGATGTTCACGCTGGTGCCCTCGATCTTCCGTACGTGGGTCGCCCGGACGCAACAGGTCCGGACCAGGTTGCTTCCCGACCTTTTCCAGTCTGAATAAGCGCCATCTTTGGCCGGTGTTGCAAGAGTTGGCAATAAAGTACTGTGCGAAGCGAGCGTCAGGAGGGGGAACTCATGGCTTCGCTCGACTCCGTCCTGCACGACGTCGCGGGGACGCCCGGTGTGACCGCGGTCGCCCTCCTGGACGGCGTCACCGGCCTCGCCTACGCCGAGCACGGCGCGGAAGGCGCCACGCCGGCCGCCCAGGACGCCCAGGTCACCGCCCACTTGGCGACCACCCACCTCAATGCGGCGGGAGCGGTCGGCGAGTTGGAGAGCATCGTCGTCACCACCGCCACCCAGCACCATGTGACCACCGTGGTCGAACGCCAGGGCGGCGATCCGCTCCTGCTGTTCGCCCTGGTGGAACGGGACCGTACGAACATCACCTGGGTGCTGCGCGACCTGGCCGAGCGCACGGGCCGGCTGCTCGTATGACCCAGGAGACGGCACCGGCCCGCAACGTCCCCGCGCTCCTGACCGCCCTGCACACGCGGAGGGATTCCGCCACCGTGCTGGTCGCGGGCAGCCCCGGCGGGGTCATCCACGTCCGCGACGGCCTGGTCGTGGCCATGGAGACGCCGGCCGCCCCGGGCGTCGAGGTCCTCCTCCTCAAGTCCCGCCGGATCGCCGAGGAGGACTGGGCGGCCCTCCGGGCCACCGGCACCGACCCCGCCCACCTGGCCCGCGAACTGGTCGCCCAGGGACTCCTCGGCGCCGCGGAACTGGAGATCACCGGGCAGGCCGCCCTCTTCGACGCGGCCTTCGCGCTGGCCCTGACCCGACCCGAGGGCTGGGAGGCGGCCGAGCCCCGCCCCCACCTCGACACGGGCACGGCGGTACCGCCCGCGCGCATGGTCGGCGAGACGTCCCGCCGCATCCGGCTGCTCGCGAACGAACGCGGCGCCACCGCCCGCTTCGCCCGCGACCGCCTGGCACCGGCCCCCGCGGCCGGCGACCCGGCGCGCACCGCCCGCCTCTCCCCCCGCCACCGAGCCGTCCTGACCGCGGCCGACGGCCGGCGCACCCCCCGGGACATCGCCTTCACCCTCGGCCGCGGCCTGTTCGCGGTCATGCTGGACCTCCGCGACCTCCTGGCCCTCGGCCTCCTCCAGCCCCCGGCGGCCACCGCCGCCGGCCGGCCCAGCACGGCTCCGCGCACCCCACCCCACACCTCGGCGGCGGAACCGCGACCGTCGGCGACCCCGCTCCCCCGCCGCAAGCGCTAGTCCGGGGCAACGGCCCACGCACCACAGGAAGAAGCCATCATGAACGACCCCGTGCAGGACATCCTCGTCTCGTTGCGCGACCGGGTGATGGGCGTGTCCGAGACCGTTCTGGCCACCGTCGACGGCCTGGTGGTGGCCAGCGACGCCGACAAGACGCATCCCGAGTCCATGGCCGCGGTGGCCGCGGCCGCCCTCTCCCTCGGGCACCGCCTGGCCGACCAGGGCCACACCGGCGCGCTGCGCCAGGTCACGGCCCAGTGCGGCGCGGGCCACGTCGTCGTCACCGCCGTCGGCAACCGGGCCCTGCTCGCGGTGGTCACGGACGAGGGCCTGGACGGCCTCGCCTTCGACCGCGAGATCCCCACGACGGTCGCGGACCTGAAGAAGGTCCTCGACAACGACCCGGCCTGACACGTGTCGGCTCAGAGGCCGGCGGGTGCGCCGGGCCCTGAGCCGTCGGTGGTCGGTCGCGCCTACGACTGGTGGAACGTCCAGGTGCTGCCGTCGTGGCCCTTCGGCACGTACACCTGGTGCCAGGACCAGCCGGCCGGCGGGCGGACGTAGTGGAACTCGACGGACCGGTCCGTCTGCCACCAGTAGTCCGCGGCCGTGCTGCAGCCGTTGGCCGGGACGTCCCAGAACCGGGAGCCGACCCAGTCGCCGTGGTCGTTGTAGCCGACGAGGTAGAACCGCAGGGCCGCGCCGTTGTCGTTGCAGACCCTGAGCTGGACGTAGGCGTTGGCGGCGGCGGCCGTCACGGGCGTCGCGAGGACCCCGACGGCGGAGGCCACGGCGAGCGCGGCGACGGTGAGCTTTCGGCGGAGGGTACCCATGTCGTTCGTGCCTTTCCGGGCAGGAGGGAAGTCGGGTGGTCGGGGAGGGAAAGGGTGTCAGTCGGCCAGGCCGTTGGACCGCAGCCACGCTCTTGCCGTCCGCTGCGGCGGGGCGCCCGCTTCGACGGACCCGGCCAGCGCCGACAGCCGGGCCGTGGTCAGGCGGGAGTTGAGACGGGCCAGGGCCTTGCGTGCGGACAGGCCCGCGTACGGAGCGCCGATGAGCGGGAAGACGTGCTCAGGGGGCAGGGCCCTCGCCGGATCGGTCAGCACGACCAGGCCGTCCCCGGTGATCGCGGGGTCGGTGGCGCGCAGGACCAGGACGTCGGCGGTGGCCGAGGTACCGGTCTCGGTGAGCCGGACGCCGTAGGCCTTCTCCAGTGCGGCGGCCGAGGGGGCGTCGGGGTCGTGGGCAGCGGGGCCGCCGAGGGTGCGGCGGGCGCCGGCCCTGCCCAGGTCGGCGAGGCTGCGCAGGCCGTACCGGTGGGCGGTGGCCCGGGTGACGGCGAGGACGACGCCGTGGTCCGCCTCGGCGGGCGGGAGGGCGACCACGCCCGGCGGCAGGGCCGTGCTCAGGGCCGCCGCCATGGTGCCGGGGACCGTCCGGCCCCCGGGCAGGGCGCGCAGCGTCGTGCTCTCGTACGCGGGGGCGAGGCCGAGCCGACCCGCCACCACCGCCCGCGCGGTGTCGGCGGGCGAGGCGTAACGGGTGCTCGCCCTGCGCACCCGTACCCCCGCGTCGACGAGGAGCTCTCCGTACAGGGCCGCCACCACCCGGCTCTCGGCCGAGCCGTCGGTGCCGATCACCGTCGGGCCCTCGCCGTCGGCGTAGGCGGTCCGGCCGTTCGCGTCCGCCGCGCCGCCGCAGCCCGCCAGGAACAGCAGCAGCGAGCACAGGGCGGCCGCGGCGGCGGTCCGCGGACGACGGCGCCGGACCGGCTCGTCTGGCTTCACGCAATGACCTCTCGCTTGGCGCGGGCGACCCGGCACGGCTCACGGCCCATGCGGGGCCGCCCGCTGTCCGGTGGGGTTCAGCAGTGCGCGGCTCGCTCGCCGGCGGTCATCTTGGCGTCCTTGAAGTTGACGTAGCCGGCCTTGGGGTTGTCGTTGTTGAACCCGGTCGACACGTAGTCGTTGACGTACCAGATGTAGTGGCCGTAGTAGCGGCTGCCGAAATGGATCTCGTACCAGCCGGTGGCCTTCTGCTTGGCGGTGCCGCGCTCGATCCAGCCCTTGTAACCGGCCGGGATGTTGACGGTGTCGCTCTCGGTGTCGGTGTGCGAGGTGGTCCAGTCGTGCCGGTAACTGGTCTCGACGGAGACCTCGTAGACCTCCCAGAACTTCGCGCTCGCCGTGATCGACACCCCGACCGAGTTGGTGGAGGCGGTCGTGTCGGACCAGTCGATGCGGTGCTGGTTGGTCTGGCTGGCGCAGTTGTACGCCGTGGAGCCGACCTGGTGGTTGGGGCCGGTGTACGTCGAGTAGCTCTGCGGGTGGAACTCGCACAGGTCGGCCCAGCTGCAGGCGTCGAGGAGTTCCTTCGTGGTGGGTGAGCTGGCGGCGTACGACTGCGGGACCGCCATGAGGGAGGCGCCGAGGGCGAGGGCGGCGACGGCGCCGCCGCTGCGGGAGAGGCGGCGGGAGGGGGAGGTGGTGCGGAGCGGGAATCGCATCGAGTACTCCAGTGGGTGCCGGCTTCCCCCTGCGGGGAGAACCGCGGCTGACACGGTCGGGGAACTGCACGTGCGTGTCTTTCTCTGGCCGGCCCTCGGGGTGGGAGGGCCGGCCCGGCGACCGCTCCGCCGCCGTACCGGGGGGAGGCCACCGGCGGCGGAGCGGACCGTTCGGCAACCACTCTGGGAGCGTCGGAATTGTTGATCAACCCAGGTCAGAGGGGTAAACAACGCGACCGAGGACCCTACCGCCGGGTACGCCGAGACAGACCACCCCCACTCACCCGCAACCGGCAAACCAGACCCGCCCCGCGCCGCTCCCAAGGCTCCGGGGGTCAGTCGTCGTTCGGTCGGTGTGCGGCGAGGCGGTCGGCGTCTGTGGGGCCGCCGCGCGGACCGTGGGCGGCGGGGCGGTCGTCGTTCCGGTGCCCATGGGGTCCGTGCTCGCGTTTCCGGCTGGTTTCTGTCGTGTGGGAGGTCGGGTGCTGTCGGCCGGGACCGTGTGGCGATCGGGGGCGGGGGTCGGGGCGCGGGGAGGGCGTCCGGGCGGCGGCCGTTGCCGGGGACGCGGTCGCCGCGGGGGGCGTCCGGGTCGGCTGGGCGAGGGTGGCAAGTGTGCGGGCGGCCGCCTCGTCCGGGTCGGGTCCCCCGCAGACCCGCCGGTAGGGCACGTCGGGGAGGTAGCGGCGCCACTGCGCGGCGGTCAGGGTCCCGCCGGCGCGTGCGCAGAGCCGGGCGGCCACCTGGGCGGGGCCGATGGCGTAGGCCTGGACGGGGACGTGCGGACCGGCGGCGTACAGGTAGCCGTCGGGGCCGAACGCCAGGGAGTCGATCACGTCGCCCGGGGTGGTGGGGCTGCCGCCCAGGGGCCGGTCCAGGGCGAGGTCCCACAGGCGCAGGGCGCCGGATCCGTAGGCCACGGCGAGGGTGGTCGCATCGCGGCTGAAGGCGAGGGCGGTGATCCTCGTGCAGGGGGCGCAGCCTGTGGTGTCGGGGGGCCCGGGGATCACCGCCACGGGTCCGTCGGCCCCGGCGGTGTCCGACACGGTGACCGTGCCGAAGGCCCCGCCCGTCGCGAGCAGCCTGCCGTCGTGGCTGAGCGCGAGGTCGTAGCTGCCGCGGCCCTCGGTGAGCGGCGCCCGGGGGTTCGGCCCGTCCGGCGGTACGGCGGTCCGGCCGGAGAACCCGGAGGACATGGCCGCCCGCACCGCCGCCTCGCCCACGTCCCGACCGGCCGCCCGGGTCCGGCGGGCGGTGTCCCACATCTGCGGGACGATCGTGCCGGCGGGCTCGACCCAGCCGACCAGCAGGTGCCGGCCCTTCGGGGTGAGGGCGATGGCGCGGGCCGTGGCGGCGGCGGGCCCGGTGACGTCGAAGGAGGTTCCCGCGTGGCCACCGGGCAAGGTGTCCCGCACCGTGAACCGAGCGGAGGGAACGGCTCCGCTGCGCCCGGCGCCAGGAGCGGCCCCGCCTGCCCCGGCGGCAGGCGCGGCCGTGCTCACCCCACCACTCGCCCCACCCTCGCTCGCCCCGCCCGTGCTCGGCGCGACTCTCGCCGCCACGGCCGCCCCGTAGGCGATGGCCCGGCTGTCCGGGCTGAAGGCCAGCAGGACGTGGGAGGTACCGAGGGAGCGGGTGGAGAAGGGGAGTACGGCGACCGTGCGGCCGGTGCGGGTGCTCGCCAGGCGCAGCCGATACCCCGTCGCGGTCCGCTCCACGGCCGCCAGCAACCGGCCGTCCGGGCTGAGCAGTACGGCGTCGAGGGGCCGGGCCCGCCACGGGGTGGTCAGGGCGGTGGACAGGTCGAGGGTGTGCACGGTGCTGCCAGCCAGGTAGCGCAGGACCGAGCCGTTCACGTCCCAGGCGAGGTCGGTGATCGGGCCGCCGGGCACCGGCTGGCGCAGCACCGGGATTCCCGGCGCCGAGATCCGCCACACCGTCACCCCGTCCGGCCCGGCCGCCGCCAGCGACGCCCCGTCCGCGGTGAGGGCGAGGTGCCGCAGGCCGGACCCGGTGAGGTCGGCGAGCCGGCGCCCGGTGGTGGTGTCCCAGACGCCCGCCCCGGTGTCGGAGGCCGCGGCGAGCCGGGTGCCGCCGGCCCCGACGGCGACGGTCCCGGGCGAGCAGTCCGGTGTCCGCAGGCCCTCCCAGCCGCCGTGCCGGACGGCCCCCCGGGCGGTGTCCCGCAGTTCCAGCGGCCGGCCGGGGCGGCAGACGGCCACCAGACGGTGGTCCGGCGAGGGCACCGGATACGCGTCGGCCGCGGCCGTCCGGAAGAGCGTGCTGTCGTCGTCCACCGCGCGCAGCCGCACCCCGGGGTCGGCCCCGGCTTCCCTGACGACGTAACTGTGCCCGTCGGCCCCGAGGCCGAGGATCCGGCCACCGGCCGGCGCGTGCCGGCCGGTGGCCTCGGGCAGCCGCCACAGGCGCCGGCCGCCGGGCCCGGCCAGCAGCACGGTGCGGCCCGTGGGGTCGGCCGCGGTCACCCGCGCGTCCGGCAGGGTTCCGGACCCGGTGCGCCGGTGCCCGGTCACGTCCCACGTGGACCAGGAGCCCGCGCCCGCCACCAGCAGGGTGCGGCCGGAGTCGGCGAGGAAGGCCCCGCCGTTCTCGCCGGGCACCGGCCCGGTGAAGACGTCGTCCTCGGGTTCGGCGAGCGCGCTGAGCAGGGCGGCGCGGCTGACCGAGGAGGGGGCCAGCCGCCAGGCCGCGACGCTGAGCAGCGCGGCGGTGCGGGGGTCGGTGGACTGGGTCCGGCCGGCGAGGGCGGCGGCCTGCAGGGCCCCGGCGCGGAGGTGCTCCAGGTCGGCCGCGTTGCCGCGCTGCCAGGCCAGCTGCCCGGCGACGAGCAGGGCCGCCAGGACCACGCCGAGGGCCACGGCCAGCCCGCGCGTCCGGCTGCGGATCCGGCCCGCCGTCCAGCCGTCCATGCGGCGGGCGACCCGGGAGGCGCTGAGGAAGGCGCGTTCCCGCCCGGTGAGGTCGTGGTCGTTGACGCCGCGGCCGAACAGCACGTCGGCGACGGCGAGTTGGGCGCCGCGGTAGAGGTTGCCGGAGTCGTGGCGGCGTTCCTGCCAGAGCCGGGCGGCCTCGCTGAGGCGGCGGTGCTCGGCGAGCCGTTCGCGGTGGGCGTCGATCCAGGCCTGCAGGCGCGGCCAGCGGGTGATCAGGGCCTCGTGGGCGAGTTCGACGCTCTCCTGGCCGAGGGTGACGAGCCGGGCGCGGGCGAGCCGCTGGAGGACTTCGGGCACCTCGGGGTCGGGCCACTCGCGCAGGTCCGCGCGGCTGACGGGGCGGCGGGTGTCGGCGGTGCCGGCGCCCGGCTCGATGAGCGCCAGCAGCAGTCGGCGGGCGGTGGCGGCCTGGGCGGGGGTCAGGCCGCCGTAGACCTCCTCGGCCGCCGCGGCGATCGCTCCGTGGATGCCGCCCGCGGCCTCGTACGCGGCCAGGGTCAGGACGCCGCTGCGCCGTCTTCGCCAGGTCTCCCGCAGGGCGTGCGACAGCATCGGCAGCGCGCCGGGCTGGTCGGCGGCCTCCTCGATGACCCGGGCGGTGAGTTCGCGCTCCACCCGCAGTCCGGCCGCCGTGGCCGGCCGGACGACGGCTTCCTGGAGTTCGGCCCGGTTCATCGGGCGGACGGTCAGCGCCGTGGTGCGTAACGCCTCCGCGAGGCCGGCGTGCTCGGCGCACAGGCTGTGGAAGCTGCCGCCCACCGCGACGACCACGCGCAGCCGGACCGCGGGGTCCCGGGCGGCGAGCAGCCGGTCCACGAACCGCCAGCGGTCGGCGCGGTCCCGGCACCGGGTGAAGATCTCCTCGAACTGGTCCACCACCACGAACCGCTCCGGGCCGTCCGGCGGCGGGTCCAGGAGCCTGGCGTGGGTGGCGGCGGGCCGGGGCCCCGGCGTGATCAGCCGGAACTCCGTGCCCCGGGACGCCAGCCGGGGCAGCAGGCCGGCGCGCAGCAGTGAGGACTTGCCGCTGCCCGAGGCGCCCACCAGCACCGCGAACCGGTGCTCCGCCGCCAGCGCCAGGGCGTCCTCGACCAGCCGTTCCCGGCCGAAGAAACGGTCCCGGTCGCCGTATTCGAACCGGGCAAGCCCCTGGTACGGCGAGTCGCCGTCCCGCGCCGACGGAGAGCGCGCCTCCTCGGCCACGGCCTCCCAGCGGCGCTCCCACTCGTCCGGATCGGCCCCGCACGCCTGCGCGTAGGCGCGCACCACCGCAGCCGACGCCAGCCGTTCCCCGGAGGCGGCCCGCGACAGGGCGGTCACCGACAGACCGGTGTGCTTGGCCATCGTCCGGTACGACGGCGAACCGGCCGCTCTGCGCAGTTCCCTCAGTTCGTTCGCGAAACGCGGTACGGGCCCGTCGTCGGGGTCCACCGGTCGTTCGGGACGGCCCAAGGTTCCACCTCACGTCTGGGGCCAACTCCCCTGTTACCAGGGGGTTTTACCAGTGAGTAATCGTTTCAGCGCGGCACGGTGCCGCCCGGCCGGGCAAGCGGTTTCCTTGCGAGTTAAAGTAGTGGGCCGCCAGGGCGACGGCAATTCACTTGAGAAAAGACGACCACCGGAATCGCGGACGGGCGGGGGCGCGCCCGTCAGCGCGCCCCCGCCCGTGTCCGTCTTCTCGTGTCGTCGCGTCAGGTCGTCGTGCGCCGACGCCGCGCCCCCGGCCGCCGCTCGCTCGGGCGGGTCACCGGGTCCCCGGCCTCGCGGGCGCTCGCCCGGCGACGCAGCCCGAACTCCGCCAGCGCCTCCGCCAGCTTGGCGACGGACGGCTCCGGAGCCATCACGTCCACCCGCAGCCCGTGCTCCTCGGCGGTCTTGGCCGTGGCCGGACCGATACAGGCGATGACCGTGACGTTGTGCGGCTTGCCGGCGATACCCACCAGGTTCCGCACGGTCGAGGACGACGTGAACAGCACGGCGTCGAACCCGCCGCCCTTGATCGCCTCGCGGGTCTCCGCCGGCGGCGGCGACGCCCGCACGGTGCGGTACGCCGTGACGTCGTCGACCTCCCAGCCCAGCTCGATCAGACCCGCGACCAGGGTCTCCGTGGCGATGTCGGCGCGCGGCAGGAAGACCCGGTCGATCGGGTCGAACACCGGGTCGTACGGCGGCCAGTCCTCGAGGAGTCCGGCGGCCGACTGCTCCCCGCTCGGCATCAGGTCCGGCTTCACGCCGAAGGCGACCAGCGCCCTGGCGGTCTGCTCGCCGACCGCGGCCACCTTGATGCCCGCGAAGGCACGCGCGTCGAGCCCGTACTCCTCGAACTTCTCCCGGACCGCCTTGACGGCGTTGACCGAGGTGAACGCGATCCACTCGTACCGTCCGGTGACGAGCCCCTTCACCGCCCGCTCCATCTGCTGGGGCGTGCGCGGCGGCTCGACGGCGATCGTCGGCACCTCGTGCGGCACCGCCCCGTACGACCGCAGCTGGTCGGAGAGCGACACCGCCTGTTCCTTCGTCCGCGGCACGAGCACCTTCCAGCCGAACAGCGGCTTGGACTCGAACCACGACAGCTGGTCGCGCTGCGCGGCGGCGGACCGCTCACCGACCACGGCTATCACCGGCCGCCCGCCGTCCGGCGAGGGCAGCACCTTCGCCTGCTTCAGCGTCTGCGCGATGGTGCCGAGGGTGGCGGTCCAGGTCCGCTGCCGGGTCGTCGTACCGGCGACGGTGACCGTCAGCGGGGTGTCCGGCTTGCGTCCGGCGGCCACCAGCTCACCGGCGGCCGCGGCCACCGAGTCGAGCGTCGTGGAGACCACGACCGTGCCGTCCGAGGCGCCGACCTCGGTCCAGCACCGGTCGGAGGCGGTACGGGCGTCCACGAAGCGGACGTCCGCGCCCTGCGCGTCCCGCAGCGGCACACCGGCGTACGCCGGCACACCCACCGCCGCCGCGACACCGGGCACGACCTCGAAGGGCACACCGGCGGCGGCGCAGGCGAGCATTTCCTCGGTCGCGTACGTATCAAGTCCCGGGTCCCCGGACACCGCACGGACGACCCGCCTGCCACCCCGCGCGGCCTCCATGACAAGATGAGCCGCATCCCGCGCGGGCGGGAGGGAAGCGGTCGTTGACGCTCCGTCAACAACCGTGAGTTGAGGCGCGCCCGTGCCCGGATACGGGTCCGACGACGGATCCGGATTCGTGGGCACGACGGAGACACCCTGCCTGGCGTGGCTCCTGATCACGTCGAGCACGTCGTGCTCGGCGACCAGGACGTCCGCGCTGGACAGTGCCTCCACGGCACGCAAGGTCAGCAGTCCCGGATCCCCGGGTCCGGCACCCAGGAAGGTGACGTGCCCGTGATCGAGGCCGGCGGGAAGGTTGGTGGGGCTCACTGTGCTCGCTCCCCCATCAGACCGGCCGCGCCCTGGGCAAGCATCTCGGTGGCGAGTTCGCGACCGAGCGCCGTCGCCTGGTCGTATGTCTCGGGCACGGGACCGGTGGTGGACAACTGCACCGTCCGGGTGCCGTCGGTCGTGCCGACGACTGCCCGCAGGCGCATTTCGTTGGCAGTCTGCCCGTCGGCCAGAAGGTCGGCCAGCGCGCCCACAGGGGCGGAGCAGCCGGCCTCCAGGGCGGCGAGCAGTGATCGCTCGGCGGTCACGGCGACCCGCGTGAACGGGTCGTCGAGTGCCCCGAGCGCGGCGATCAGCGACGCGTTGTCCGCGGCGCACTCGATCGCCAGTGCCCCCTGGCCGGGGGCGGGCAGAACCGTGTCGACCGACAGGAAGTCGGTCACCTCGTCGATGCGGCCGATGCGGCTGAGTCCGGCCGCGGCCAGCACCACGGCGTCGAGTTCGCCGGCGTGCACGTATCCGATCCGGGTGTCGACGTTCCCCCGGATCGGGACGGTCGCTATGTCCAGCGCGTGCGCACGGGCGTACGCGTTGAGCTGGGCCGTACGGCGCGGCGAACCGGTGCCGATGCGCGCCCCGCGCGGCAGGTCGGTGAACTTCAGCGCGTCCCGGGCGACGATCACGTCCCTGGGGTCCTCGCGCACCGGCACGGCGGCCAGCACCAGGTCGGCCGGCTGGGTGGTCGGGAGGTCCTTTAGCGAGTGAACCGCGAAGTCGACCTCGCCGCGCAGCAGCGCGTCCCGCAGGGCGGTCACGAAGACACCCGTGCCGCCGATCTGTGCGAGGTGCTCGCGGGAGGTGTCGCCGTAGGTGGTGATCTCGACGAGCTCGACGGGCCGTCCGGTCACCTGGCTCACGGCCTCGGCCACTTGCCCGGACTGGGCCATGGCGAGTCGGGATCGCCTGGTCCCCAGTCTCAGTGGAATGTCACTCATGCCGGTCGGTCCTTCTCGGTCGTGCTGTCCACGGCCCGGGAGACGGCGGCCACCGTCTCCGGGTCGAGGTCGAACAGGGTCCGCAGCGCGTCCGCGTACCCGGCGCCGCCGGGCTCGGCCGCGAGCTGTTTGACCCGTACGGTCGGCGCGTGCAGCAGCTTGTCGACGACGCGGTGCACCGCCTGGCGGATCTCCCCGCGCTGGCGTTCGTCCAGGTCGGGCAGGCGCCCGTCCAGGCGGGCGATCTCGCCCGCGACGACGTCGGCGGCCATGGTCCGCAGCGCCACCACGGTGGGCGTGATGTGCGCGGCCCGCTGCGCGGCGCCGAACGCGGCCACCTCGTCGGAGACGATACGGCGGACCTGGTCCACGTCGGCGGCCATCGGGGCGTCGGCCGACGCCTCGGCCAGCGACTCGATGTCCACCAGCCGCACCCCGGCCAGCCGGTGCACGGCGGCGTCGATGTCCCGGGGCATGGCGAGGTCGAGGAGGAACAGCGCGGGCGCGGGCCGTACGAACCCGGCGACCGGCTCCGGCCTGCGCCGCTCGGGGATCCGGCCGATCCGGGCCGCGGTCGCGGCGAGCGCGCCGATCAGCTCGGCCTCGGCCGCCACCTCGGCCTCCGGGGTACGGCGCCCGGCCTCCCGGATGTCCACCGTCCCGTTGTCCACCCAGGCGGCGTGCTGCTCCAGCTCGGCGGCGGCCATACCGGCGACGGCGGCCTCCCCCAGCACGGAGAAACCACTCTGCTCGGCGGCGAGGTCGAGCGGACAGTTCTCGTCGGTGCCGAGGCTCGGGCCGGCGAGCGGCGGCTTCGGCGCCGGCGGTGCGTCGATCTCGGCGACCGGCTCACCGGTCCGCCCCTCGACCGCGGCCGCGACCGCCTCCGCCGTCAGCACCAGCCCCGTCGCTCCGGTGCACGACACCACGAGGTCGGCACGTGTCAGCTCGTCCGGCACCGCGTCCATCGGTACCGCGCGGGCGGCCACGTCCGTGTCGTCGCCCTCGGAGAGGATCCCCGCGAGCCGCTCGGCGCGGTCGAACGTCCGGTTGGCCACCACGATCTCGGCGACCCCGGCCCGCGCCAGCGTGGCGGCGGCCAGCGAGGACATCGAGCCCGCGCCGATGACCAGCGCCTTCTTGCCGGTGGCCCAAGTCACCACGTCCGCACCCGCGGCCAGCTGCTCCAGGCCGAAGGTGACCAGCGACTGCCCGGCCCGGTCGATGCCGGTCTCGGAGTGGGCGCGCTTGCCCACCCTGAGGCCCTGCTGGAACAGGTCGTTCATCAGCCGGCCGGCGCTGTGCAGCTCCTGCGCGCGGGCCAGCGAGTCCTTTATCTGGCCGAGGATCTGCCCCTCGCCGACGACCATCGAGTCGAGCCCGCAGGCCACCGAGAACAGGTGGTGGACGGCGCGGTCCTCGTAGTGGACGTAGAGATAGGGAGTGAGCTCGTCCAGCCCGACCCCGCTGTGCTGGGCGAGCAGCGTGGACAGCTCGGCGACCCCGGCGTGGAACTTGTCGACGTCGGCGTACAGCTCGATGCGGTTGCAGGTGGCGAGCACCGCGGCCTCGGTGGCCGGCTCGGCGGCGACCGTGTCCTGGACCAGCTTGACCTGGGCGTCCGCGGAGAGCGCGGCCCGTTCCAGGACGCTGACCGGGGCGCTGCGGTGGCTCAGCCCGACGACGAGGAGACTCATGCCGGCATCACGGCGGGTACGTCCCCGTCGGGTCCCTGCTCGCCGGCCTCCTGGTGGGTGGCCACGGGCGGCACCGCTCCCTCGTGGTCCTCGCCGGCCTTGCGCTGCTCGTGGAAGGCGAGGATCTGCAGCTCGATGGAGAGGTCGACCTTGCGCACGTCGACGCCGTCCGGGACGGTCAGCACGGTCGGCGCGAAGTTCAGGATGGAGGTGACCCCGGCGGCCACCAGCCGGTCGCAGACCTGCTGGGCGGCGCCCGCGGGGGTGGCGATCACGCCGATGCTGACGCCGTTGTCCTGGATGATCTTCTCCAGGTCGTCGGTGTGCTGCACGGGGATACCGGCCACCGGCTTCCCGGCCATCGCGGGGTCGGCGTCTATCAGGGCGGCGACCCGGAAGCCGCGGGAGGCGAACCCGCCGTAGTTGGCGAGGGCGGCGCCGAGGTTACCGATACCGACGATCACCACTGGCCAGTCCTGGGTCAGGCCCAGCTCACGGGAGATCTGGTAGACGAGATATTCGACGTCGTAGCCGACACCGCGCGTTCCGTACGAGCCCAGGTAGGAGAAGTCCTTGCGCAGCTTCGCGGAGTTGACCCCCGCGGCGGCGGCCAGTTCCTCGGAGGAGACCGTGGGGACCGAGCGCTCCGACAGTGCGGTCAGCGCCCGGAGGTACAGCGGAAGCCTGGCGACGGTGGCCTCGGGGATCCCTCGGCTGCGGGTCGCCGGTCGGTGAGTTCGGCCAGTTGCCACGGTGCTCCAACGGGTTGAGCGGGGCTGCGGACGGTCACTCGTACCCAGACCGCCCCGTCGACAGCAGGCTATGTCTTTGTGAACGCGTGCACAAAGATGGTGTCCGATTTGTCCGCCCAACGTGACCGGGGTCACGCGCCCCCGGCGCGGTCGTACGGAACCGGCGCACACACACGCACGCTCCCTCTCTGTCGGGGGCAAAACCGCACACACTCCTTACGAATCCCGCCCCCCGAGACCAGGCCGCCGTCGATCCTAAGCGACGTCGCAGCCGGTTTGGACTAGTCGGTCAGTGCCTTGCGGAGCCGCTCTTCGTTCACGCGCCAGAAGGTGTGCTGTTCACCGTCGACGAGTACCACCGGAATCTGCTCCCAGTACTGGTCGTACAGCCGCTGGTCCTGAGTGATGTCCTGGTGCTCCCAGGGCACGTCGAGGTCGCCGCACACCTTCTCGACCACGGCCTGTGCGTCATCACACAGATGGCAGCCGGGCTTACGGATGAGGGTGACCAGCCGCACACGGGGCGCGGGCGCCTTCCGGCCGAAGAGGGGACTCATGTCGTCCATTGTCCCGCCCCTGGCAGGGCGTGTCCGCCGCCTCCTGGGCACGTTCCTCGCCCTGCTTCACGGCACGGTCGCGGAGAGTTCACACCCCACCAACTCCCGTGACTCCGGAACCACCGGGCGGACTGGCTATGCTCACGACATGGCCGCTCTCGGATGGCTCACTCCCCGTAGGCGCTCCGCCACGGCGCGGAGCGTGTTGGCAGGCGAGGCCTCGGCAGAGGCCGCGCGCAAGAACCAGGAAGCGCCGGCGCCCGTCGAAGAGGCCGAGGAACCCCAGTTCCCGGTGCTCGGCGACGACAAGGCCGCCGCGTTCTTCGACCTGGACAACACGGTGATGCAGGGCGCCGCCATCTTCCACTTCGGCCGCGGCCTGTACAAACGGAAGTTCTTCGAGACCCGCGACCTCGCCAGGTTCGCCTGGCAGCAGGCGTGGTTCCGGCTGGCCGGCGTCGAGGACCCCGAGCACATGCAGGACGCCCGCGACTCGGCCCTGTCGATCGTCAAGGGCCACCGGGTGGCGGAACTCCAGACCATCGGCGAGGAGATCTACGACGAGTACATGGCCGAGCGCATCTGGCCCGGCACCCGCGCCCTCGCCCAGGCCCACCTGGACGCGGGCCAGAAGGTGTGGCTCGTCACGGCGGCGCCGGTGGAGATCGCCGGCGTGATCGCCCGCCGCCTCGGGCTGACCGGCGCCCTGGGGACGGTGGCCGAGTCGGTCGGCGGCGTCTACACCGGCAAGCTGGTCGGTGAGCCCCTGCACGGGCCGGCGAAGGCGGAGGCGGTGCGCGCGCTGGCCGCGGCCGAGGGCCTCGACCTCTCCCGGTGCGCGGCCTACAGCGACTCCCACAACGACATCCCGATGCTGTCCCTGGTCGGTCACCCGTACGCCATCAACCCGGACACGAAGCTGCGCAAGCACGCCCGCGAGATGGACTGGCGCCTGCGCGACTACCGGACGGGCCGCAAGGCGGCCAAGGTGGGCATCCCGGCGGCGGCCGGGGTGGGCGCGGTCGCCGGCGGCACGGCGGCAGCCATCGCCCTGAGCCGCCGCCGCCGCTGACAGCCCCCGGCAAAGGCGACCCTGTACCGCACCACCTGCGCCAAGCAGAGCCCCACCCACCACACCGCCCCCCCACGCCACCGGGACCACCCCCACCCCGGCCACCAGGCCCCTCCCGCACCGGAACCCGCGGACAGCACCCGGACCACCCCAACCTGACCCACCGGGACCCTCCCCCACCGGAACCCGCGGACAGCACCCGGACCACCACGACCGTGCCGTACCGGCCACCTGCGCCGCCGGACCCACCTGCTGCGCCGGGACCCGTGGACGGCACCCGGGCCACCACGACCGCAGGGTGCCGGGCCCGTCTCCGGCGTCGGAACCCACCTGCCGCACCGGGCCCCGCACGCCCCACGCGAGACGGCGCCCCTGTGGTGCCGCGCCCCGCTGCGGGGCGTGGAACGTCACCGCGACCGGCGGAGGCCCCCTGCCGCGCGGGGCCCACACGTGGCTCGGACCGTCGGCGAGGGGGGAGGCGGGGCATCGTCCTGTGCGGCGCCGGGGCGTCCCGGCGGGCGGCCTGTGCGCGGCGGCGCGTTCGTGCCGTTCACCGCGGCCCCGGCAGGGGGCCGGCCCTCGCGCGCCCGAATTATCGCGCGGCTGCCCCAACACGCCCTCGACTCCGCCTGAACACGCACCTTTCTGATCAACAATCAGTCACTCTGAGGCACTTGAACCGGCTCAAATCGGTAAGAGAAGCGACGCAATCGACGATTTGAGCAACTCGGTGTAGCAGTGCCTGCACGAAGCGTTATTCTCCTCAGACGCACACCGGTACCCCTCCGTCGCCACGACGGGTGAACGGTTCCGCACTGCACGTGATGAAAGCTCTGCCTCTGGGAGTCCCGTGTACCCACACGTCGGGGTTGACGCCTCGGGCCTGGCTACGCTGCGCGCAACAGTCGCGACGGTCAAAGAGACGCTGCGCGGCCTCGTCCCCACCGCGTACGCCGTCCCCGCGTACGCCGTCCCCGCCTTCGCCTCCACCGCCCCCGTCGGCCCCTGCTACGCACTGGCCGACGGCGGCGCCGCGGTCGGCAGACGCGGCCGTTCGACCGGCACCACCGCCCCCGCCCGCCGTCCGGCCGCGGACAGCGACAGCGCCCGGATGATGGACCTCGTGGAGCGCGCCCAGGCCGGCGAGTCCGACGCCTTCGGCCGCCTCTACGACCAGTACAGCGACACCGTCTACCGCTACATCTACTACCGCGTGGGCGGCAAGGCGACCGCCGAGGACCTCACCAGCGAGACGTTCCTGCGCGCCCTCCGGCGGATCGGCACCTTCACCTGGCAGGGCCGTGACTTCGGCGCCTGGCTGGTCACCATCGCCCGCAACCTGGTCGCCGACCACTTCAAGTCGAGCCGCTTCCGCCTGGAGGTCACCACCGGCGAGATGCTCGACGCCAACGAGGTCGAGCGCTCCCCGGAGGACTCCGTCCTGGAGTCCCTCTCCAACGCCGCGCTGCTCGACGCCGTACGACGCCTCAACCCCCAGCAGCAGGAGTGCGTGACGCTCCGCTTCCTCCAGGGCCTCTCGGTGGCCGAGACCGCCCGGGTGATGGGCAAGAACGAGGGCGCCATCAAGACCCTCCAGTACCGGGCCGTGCGCACTCTCGCCCGGCTCCTCCCGGAGGACGCGCGCTGAGACGGCCACCCTCGGCGACGGCCAACTCACGTTCCGTCAAAGCCCGTTGCCTTTCTCAGCCGATCTCCTCTCGTCCGTAACCCAAGTGCCGAGCCGCTCGTTGTGCGGGATACAGGCTCCCTGTGGTCACGTCCAGCAAGTCCCTGATCACACGATCGTGTGGTCCGGTCGAGGGCGTGCAACCCTCAGGACCCCCTGGGGAGTCGACCGTCATGACGAGAGGAGGTGCCGCCAGTGATCGCGAACGTATCGGCACACCGGCGGGCGAACGCCTTCGCCCAGGCCCTGGAGGAGCAGCCCGACCGGGACCCGGCGGCCGAGCGGTCCGAGGGACCGGTGGGCGACGCACCGGCCACACCGGACCGGGCTGAACCGACCGAGCAGGGCGAACTGCTGGCCCTGGCGACGGGGCTCGCCGCACTGCCCAAACCGGAGCTCGACCCTGAGGTCAAGGTCGTGCAGCGGGCCCGGCTGGTGGCCGCGATGGAGGCCATGCTGGCGGAGGGCACCCTGGGTGGGGCGGCGGACACCGCGGTGCCCGGACAGCGCTCCGGCAGTTCGAAGGGCGCCCATCGGGCCAGCCCGCTGGGCAGGTTGCGACCCCGTTCCCGGCTCACGAAGGGGCTCGCCGCCGGCGGCCTGAGCGTCGGCGTGGCCGCCGGAGCCTTCGGCGGGGTGGCCGCGGCCAGTTCCGACGCCCTTCCCGGCGACTCGCTGTACGGCCTCAAACGCGGCATCGAGGACTTCAAGCTCAACTACCTGTCCGACGGTGACGACCAGCGCGGTCAGACCTACCTCGACCAGGCCTCGACCCGGCTGATGGAGGCCCGTCGGCTGATGGAGCGGGACCGCGGCGGCCATCTCGACCACGAGTCGATCGGCGAGATCCGGCGCACGCTGTCCGGCATGCAGCACGACGTCACCGAGGGCCACCGCCTGCTCCACGAGGCCTACGAACGCGACCCGGACTCGCTGGGCCCCATCCAGGCCCTGTCCGCCTTCGCCCAGTCCCACCGCCAGGCCTGGGGCGCCCTGCGCGAGCGGCTCCCGGTCCAGCTCGGCGACGTCAGCCAGCAGGTGACGTCGGTCTTCGCCGCCATAGACGAAGAGGTCGGCCCGCTGCAGTCCCTGCTCCCCCAGCCGCCCCAGCACACCGGCGGCAGCACCGGCAGCCAGGGCTCGGGCACGACGTCCACCGGCTCCCCCGGCCGCCACCGGTCGACGGCCCCGTCGTCCTCCGGCAGCTCGTCCACGGGCCACGAGTCCGGCCACGGCACCCCCAGCGGCTCGGCCTCCGGGAGCAGCAGCGACGACGGGCTGATCGGCGGTGCCACGGGCGGCCTCCTGGACCCCCCGAAGACGGGCTCGAGCACCCCGGCCCCGTCGAAGACCGCGTCCGGCGCCCCGGACGTCACCCTGCCCCCGCTCCTCCCCGGCCTGCTACCGGGCCTGGGCATCGACGGCGAGAACACCGGCAACTGAGAAACACCGGTTCCCCGCGCCCCCGTTCGGGGCGCGGGGCTCTGTCGCGACGCCTCAGAAGAAGACCGACCTCCGCTGCACGAGCAGCTTGTACAGCGTGTGCTGAATCTGCTCCCGCACCTGATCCGTCAGGTTGAACATCAGCATCGGGTCCTCCGCCGCCTCCGGCGGGTACCCGTCGGTCCGAATCGGCTCCCCGAACTGAATCGTCCACTTCGTCGGCAGCGGCACCGCCCCGACCGGGCCCAGCCAGGGAAACGTCGGCGTCAGCGGGAAGTACGGAATCCCCAGCACCCGGGCCAGCGTCTTCGCGTTGCCGATCATCGGGTAGATCTCCTCCGCCCCCACGATCGAGCAGGGAATGATCGGCACCCCCTGCCGCAACGCGGTCGACACGAACCCGCCCCGCCCGAACCGCTGGAGCTTGTACCGCTCGCTGAACGGCTTCCCGATGCCCTTGAAGCCCTCCGGCATCACCCCGACCAGCTCCCCCTGCCCCAGCAGCCGCTCGGCGTCCTCCGCGCACGCGAGCGTGTGCCCGAGCTTGCGCGCCAGCTCGTTCACCACCGGCAGCACGAACACCAGATCCGCCGCGAGCAGCCTGAGGTGACGATTCGCCGGATGGTGGTCGTGCACGGCCACCTGCATCATCAGGCCGTCCAACGGCAGCGTCCCCGAGTGGTTGGCGACGATCAGCGCACCGCCCTCGGCCGGGATGTTCTCCATCCCCTTCACGTCGACACGGAAGTACTTCTCGTACACCGGCCGCAGCAGGGACATCAGGACCTGGTCGGTCAGCTCCTCGTCGTAGCCGAAGTCGTCGACCTCGTAGTCCCCGGTCAGTCGCCGCCGCAGGAACGCCAGCCCGCGCGCGACACGCCGCTCCAGGCCGGCCTCGTCGTGCGGCGGCTGCTCCGCACCCGTCCGCTCCGCACCCGCCTCAGGGTTCTCCCGGGTCACCTGCACATCCTCCTGCGCGGGGATCCGCCCCGCGAGGGGCTGGACCTCACGGACCGCCCCCGGCTCACGTGCCGCCCCGGACTCACGCGCCCCCGCCTGCTCACCGCCGCTCTTGCGCCGGCCGCCCGCGCCCCGGCGCCGGGCCGGCCGCTGGGCGGCAGCCCCGCGGGACCGGTCGTCGTCGAACGGAATGACCTTGGCGTCCGCCATCGTTGTTGCGCTCCTCAGTTGGCGCTCTGGGTCGGGGTCTTCGTCGAGGACCCCGCCGCGGTCCTCGTCACCGGGTTCCCGCCGTGCAGCGCGGGCAACGCGGCGATCCGGTCGACGGCCGCGGCCACGGCAGCGGGCGGCAGCAGCCCCGGGTCCTGGGCACGCACGAAGTCCGCGAACGCCTGCGCCGTCGTGTACTTCGGCCGGAACCCGAGCGTCTCGCGCATCTGGACGGTGTCCACCACCCGGCCGTGCGTCAGCAGCCGGATCTGCTCGGGCGAGAAGTCGCTCATGCCGAGCGTCCGCACCAGCGAGCCGGCCCAGGTGACCGCGGGCAGCAGCAACGGCACGGTGGGCCGCCCCAGCCGCCTCGAGCACTGCGAGAGCAGCAGCACACCGTCACCGGCGATGTTGAACGTGCCGCTGTTGAGCGTCCCGCGCGCGGGCTCGTGCGAGGCGATCCGCAGCACGTCGACGACATCGTCCTCGTGCACGAACTGCAGCCGGGGGTCGTAGCCGAAGACGGTGGGCAGCACGGGCAGCGAGAAGTAGGACGCGAGCGGGGTGTCCGCCGTCGGACCGAGGATGTTGGCGAACCGCAGCACGCACACCGCCACGTCGGGCCGCCTCCTGGCGAACCCGCGCACATACCCCTCCACCTCCACGGTGTCCTTCGCGAACCCGCCGCTGGGCAGCGATTTCGGCGGGGTCGTCTCCGTGAAGACGGCCGGGTCCTTGGGCGCGGAGCCGTACACGTTCGTACTGGACTTGATCACCAGCCGCTTCACGTTCGGCGCCTTCTGACAGGCACCGAGCAGCTGCATCGTCCCGATGACGTTGGTCTCTTTGACGCTGGTCCGGCTGCCGCTGCCCAGCGGTGTCCCCGTCACGTCCATGTGGACGACGGTGTCGGCACCGCTCTCGGCCAGCACCCGGGCGATGGAGGGCTGCCGGATGTCCGTCTGGATGAAGTCCGCCCCGCCCAGGTGGTGCTCCGGCGGCACCGCGTCCACGGCGACGACCCGCTCCACGTCGGGGTCACGCTGCACGCGCCGTACGAACCGGCCCCCGAGCTGACGGGCCACTCCGGTCACGAGCACGACCTTTCCCAAGATCAGCGCCTTTCTTCCGTGTTCCCGTACGCGGCCAACTTAGCGGGTCGACGGTGCCGCGGCATGACCCCCGACGGGCCACGACGGGCCGCGACGACCGGAAAATGCGTGTGACCCCCCACCGTACTGGTGGGGGGTCACACACAAGCTTCCGCGGCTCGGCGCCGTAATTACTTCTTGTTACGACGCTGAACGCGCGTGCGCTTGAGCAGCTTGCGGTGCTTCTTCTTGGCCATCCGCTTGCGCCGCTTCTTGATAACAGAGCCCACGACTACCCTCGCTCACTTCTCATCACTCGGTGCTGGGCGCCATGGGCCCATACGACCTACGAGGGGCTAGCCTACCCGCCCGAGCGCTGAGGTCGTAATCGAGGTGTTCCGGGGAGGTCCCGGAACCGTCGTCAGGCGGTCTCGACCCCCACATAGCTCTCGCGAAGGTACTCGTGTACCGCTTGCTCGGGGACGCGGAAGGACCGCCCCACCCGGATCGCGGGCAGATGACCGCTGTGCACCAGCCGGTACACGGTCATCTTCGACACTCGCATCACCGCGGCGACCTCCGCCACGGTAAGGAACACGACCTCGTTCAGAGGCCTCTGGTCTGCAGCCATGTCACACACCCGAACCTTCCGCACTCGACGGGCCACCGGCTTCCCCTTCCGGTGACTCTTCGTCGTTGCGTGCTCACTCCCCAATGTAGGGGCGGGTGATGCGAGTGGGGAAGAGGTGCACCCATCGGCGGCCTACTGTGACAGACAGGCTCGATTGAGTACGTAGCGGGTGAGAGGCATGTAGTAGTCGGACCGCACGCCGTCGTCAACCGGAACGGCCACCGACACCACCCCCTCGGCCTCGCCCACGAAGACCGCGGGGTCATCGGCATCCGCCAGACCGATGGCCTCGAACCCGAGCTGACCTGCACCGCAGACCCATCCGTGGTCCCCTACCACGAGCTCGGGCAGCGGCCCGCCATCCCGCGCGGCGGCCTCCAGCGCCAGCCGAACCGGCAGCGGCGAGTGCGTGTGCGTCCCCGGCGCACAACCGGGGCGTTCACCTCCCGGTTCCCGCACCAACCCGACACCTTGTACGTAGTCGAGGGTGCACGTGCGTAGACCGAACCGGGTCGTTATGTCGACACGGCGACCCTGCGCGGGGGTGAGGACCTCACATCCCGCCGCCGACAGCGCGTCCGCCAGAGCTGCGTAGAAACCGATCAGCCGGTGCGGATGCCCGGTCCCGAACAGCACGGGCGCGCGACGCCGGGCGGCATCCCCCACCCGCTCGGCGAAAGCGTTCAGAGCAGCCACCGTACGTTCCGGGTCGATCACATCATGCCCTGAAACGAACTCGGGATCGTCCGAAACCCCGCACTTGCCCGCCATCAGCCGAACCAACTCACGTTCGGTCCAGACTCCTTGGGGATCGATCCCGATCAGCACCCGGGGATCCCGCGCCGCGAACAACCGGTACCGGTGAAGACTCCGCTCCCGGGAAGTGGCCACCGCCCCGGCAAGCCCGACAGCCACCAGATACGCACGAAGCTCACCGACATCCGACACGGCTGAGATGGTGACGCACCCGGTCCCGGAAGAACCCGGAAACGGAAGAACACCCCACGCATGGCCCAACGCCCGCCGCTTGCCGCTTGCCGCTTGCCGCCGCTCGACGCCCCCCCCACCGCGACGGCGGGACACCCCTACGCCAGCAGTCCCCGCAGCGGGAACGCGGCACGGCGCGTGGCCAGCACCGCCTGGTCCAGCCGGTCCGCGGGGTCGTACCCGGCGTCCCACGACGCCCATCCCACCGGCCACCGCCCGTCCGTCATCCGCCCCGGCCCCAACTGCCGGGTCCGGGCGAACACCTCCTGACGCCACTCCTCCGGCACCAGCGTCTCCGGCTCGATCTCCCGCCCCGCCGCGATCGCCACCAGATGCGTCCAGGACCGCGGCACGACGTCCACCACCTCGTACCCCCCGCCCCCCAGCGCGACCCACTTCCCGCCGGCGTACTCGTGCGCCAGCTCATGGCAGGCCACCTGCACGGCCCGCTGCGCGTCCAGCGAGACGGCCAGGTGGGCCAGCGGATCCTCGAAGTGCGTGTCCGCGCCGTGCTGCGTCACCAGCACCTGCGGCCGGAAGTCGGCGAGCAGCTCCGGCACCACGGCGTGGAACGCCCGCACCCACCCCGCGTCCCCGGTCCCCGCAGGCAACGCCACGTTCACCGCGGACCCCTCCCCCGCCCCGGCGCCCACCTCGTCGGGCCACCCGGTCTGGGGGAACAAGGTCCGGGGGTGCTCGTGCAGCGAGATCGTCAGGACCCGCGGATCCTCCCAGAACGCGGCCTGCACCCCGTCCCCGTGGTGCACGTCGACATCCACGTAGGCGACCCGCTCGGCACCGAGCTCCAGCAGCCGCGCGATCGCCAGCGCGGGATCGTTGTAGACGCAGAACCCGGACGCGGCCCCCGGCATCGCGTGGTGCAGCCCGCCCGCGAAGTTCACCGCGTGCTCGGCGTCCCCGCGCCACACCGCCTCCGCGGCCGCCACCGACTGCCCCGCGATCAGCGCGGCCACCTCGTGCATCCCGGCGAAGGCGGGATCGTCCACCGTCCCGAGACCGTACGACTGGTCGGCCCCCGCGGGGTCCGCCGAAGCCGCCTTCACGGCCTCGACGTAGTCCTCCCGGTGCACCAGCCGCAGCGTCGACTCCCCGGCCGGCTTCGCCGCGACGACCTCCACCGCCCGGTCGAGCCCGAAGGCGCCGACCAGACTCCGGGTCAACGCCAGCCGGACCGGATCCATCGGATGGCCCGGACCGAAGTCATAGCCCGTTACTGCCTTGTCCCACATCAGCTGTGCGCGGCCGCTCATGACCGCCACCGTATCTGTCCGGCCTGGTCGCGAACGAACGGGCGTACACCAACGTCACCAGCACCAACACCATCGGCACCAGCATCGCCCCGCGATAACTCCACGCGTCACCCAGCGCACCCACCAACGGCGAACCGATCAGGAAGCCGACGTAGTTGAAGATGTTCAACCGGGCGATGGCCGCATCCGAAGCCTCCGGGAACAACCTCCCCGCGGCCGCGAAGGTCTGCGGCACCAGCACGCACAACCCCAGCCCCAGCAGAGTGAACCCGGCCATCCCGACCCACGCCCCGGGCGCGACCGCCACCACCGCGAACCCGACGGCCGCCAGCAACACCCCCAGCCGTACGACGGTCACGGCCCCGAACCGCCGCACCCCGAAGTCCCCGATGGCCCGACCGACCAGAGTGGTCACCATGTACACGTTGTACGGCACGGTCGCCAGCTGCTCACTGCTCCCCAGCACGTCCTTCAGGTACTTCGCACTCCAGTTGGAGACGGTCGAGTCCCCGATGTAGGCGAAGGTCATCACCAGGCACAGCGGCAGCAGCACCTTGAAGACGACACCCCCACCGGCGCCCTCGGCCGCCCCGTCCGCCACCGGCGCGGGATCGCCGTCCACGTACCACCGGCTCCCCACCAGCGTCGCCGGCAACAGCACCGCCACGACCGGCAGATACGACACCCACAACGCCAGGTGCCAGTGCGCCCCCGCCCAGGCCAGCGAGGCCCCCAGAATCCCGCCCAGGCTGTACGCGGCGTGGAAACTGAGCATGATGCTCCGCCCGTACGTCCGCTGCAGACTCACCCCGAGCATGTTCATGGACGCGTCCAGCGCTCCCACGGCGAGCCCGAACACGCCCAGCGCCACCGCCAGCTCGGCCAGGTGCCCGCCCGACCCGACGCCGAGCAGCGCCAGCATCACCACGGGCTGGGACCAGCGCAGCAGCCGGCTGGGGCGTATGCGCTTCACCAGCTGCTCGGTGGTGACACTGCCGACTCCGGCCAGGATCGGCACGGCGGCGAGAAAGACCGGCAGCAGCGCGTCGGAGACGCCGTACCGGTCCTGGATGGCGGGGATGCGCGTCACCAGCAGCGCGAAGGTGGCGCCCTGGGTGAAGAAACTGAACGCCAACGAGGCCCTACCGCGCCGCAGCACATCTGTCATGGCGGCGAGCGTAGGGCCCCGGCGTACTCGTGGGTAGATCCAGCCAAAGATGAATTTCCTTCAGCTTTACCTCAGACGGTCTCAGGCGACGACAGCGAGTTCCCGTTCCTGCTTCTGCGCGGCTTCCTGACGCTGCACCTCGTCGGTGATCAGGCGTGCCATCGGCTCGGCGGCCGCGCCGCCGCAGACCACCATCCCGAGGGTGATGGCGCCCACCAGGAAGACCGAGCCCAGCCAGACCATCGTGGCCACGGGGATCGTGTAGGCGCCGACGACCCGGGCGACGCACTCCGCGACCAGGATCACGCCCCAGATGACGGAGAAGCCCCGCTCCTTGCGCAGGAACTCCGCCGACCGGGCCGCGGTACCGGCCGCCAGCCGCTCCCAGGCCGCCTCCCGGGCCGGGTCCCCCTTCAGCAGGAAGGGCCTGAGCCCCGCCGTCATCATCGGCTTCCCCAGGGCCACCGACACCAGGATCCCGATGCCGACCGTGCTGCTCACCGCGCCGTCCTTGGCGAGCATCAGCCTCGGGTCTCCGGAGACGAAGCCGAGTGCCAGCCCGACCACGTTCACGACCAGGATCAGCACCGCCAGTCCGTTGGTCCTGCGCTCCCTGACCACACCCCACACCGTCCGCACGGCCGGCACCACGCTGCTCCAGGCGAGCGCCGCGAAGGTGCTCATCCCGAAGGCTCCCTTGAGGAAGTAGTACGACCCGAGGGGTACCGCCACGTCCACGAGCAGCGGCCGGAGGTTCTCCAGCACGCCGGACTGCCGCTTGTTCAGGGACCCGTTGTTCGTCGTCTTCGTCATGCCCTCAGCTTCGCGTCCGGACGGGGTCCCGCAGTAGGAACGAACGTCCGGAGGCCGGCATGACAATTGTCAGCGCCGACGCGCTGCCCTCGGTCATTCCAGCAGGTCAGCCAAGTCCCCCAGATCGGAGAAGAGTTGACTGGCGCCCCGCAGCCGGTCGGCCGGTGTCATGGCGGTGAACCCGTACACGTCCATCCTGGCCGCGACCGCCGCCCGCACACCGAGCGGGCTGTCCTCCACGACGGCGCAGCGTCCCGGCGCGACCCCCATCCGCTCGGCCGCGTACAGGAAGAGATCCGGCGCCGGCTTCCCCCGCCCCACGTCCTGCGAACTGAAGACCCGTGACGCGTCGAACCACCGGTCCAGCCCGGTCGTCCGGTGTCCCACCCGGATCCGCTCATGACTCCCGGACGACGCCACGCAGTACGGCACCCCGTCCGCCGCCAGTCGCTCCAGCAGTTCCGCCGCCCCGGCGACGGGCTTCAACTCCCGCTCGAAGGCGGCGAACACCCGGGCGTGGAAGACGTCGTCGAAGTCGTCCGGCAGACGCTGTCCGGTGCGTTCCTCGACGAGTTCATGGACCCGGTGCATCGCGGACCCCATGTAGTCGCGTATGGAGTCCTCGTAGGAAGTGGGGTGTCCCAGCTCGGTGAGATACCCGGCGAGCAGCCGATTGGAGATGGGCTCGCTGTCCACGAGGACGCCGTCGTTGTCGAAGATGACCAGGTCATAGCGCATACGGTCGAGCATAAACGCGAAAAGGCCCACGCCATATGGCGTGGGCCTTTCCCAATATTTGTTCGGCGGCGTCCTACTCTCCCACAGGGTCCCCCCTGCAGTACCATCGGCGCTGTGAGGCTTAGCTTCCGGGTTCGGAATG
>NZ_JBVHFU010000023.1:0-108450 GCF_055562175.1 Streptomyces sp. NPDC020958
GTGCCAGCAGGCCGGCCCCGGCCCGTCAGCTCCTCCAAGGAAGCCTGGTCTGGGTCGTGGAGCCAGCCGCCTACGGCTTTCGCAACAGGCCCTAGCCGACGCGCACCCGGAGCGAGCCGTCGTCCAGTGCCTCGACCCGCACCTCGGTGAGGTCCCGCACCACCGCGTCCGGCCCGTGCGCGCCCGCGCGGGGACCGACCCCCACCACGCGCATCCCCGCCGCGCGCCCCGCCGCGATGCCCGCGGCCGAGTCCTCGAACACCACGCAGTCCGCCGGGGCCACGCCCAGTTCGGCCGCCCCCTTCAGGAAACCCTCGGGGTCCGGCTTGCTCGCGCCCACCGACTCCGCCGTGACCCGCACCCCGGGCAGCGGCAGCCCGGCGGCGGCCATCCGGGCCGTCGCCAGCGGCACGTCCGCCGAGGTGACCAGCGCGTGCGGCAGCCCGGCCAGCGAGGCGAGGAAGGCCGCCGCGCCCGGGATCTCCACCACACCGTCGGTGTCGGCCGTCTCCTCCGCGAGCATCCGCTCGTTGTCCGCGAGGTTCTCCCGCACCGGCCGGTCCGGCATCAGCAGCGCCATGGAGGCGTGCCCCTGCCGCCCGTGGACGACCTTCATGACCTCGTCGCCGTCCAGCCCGTGCCGCTCGGACCAGCTCCGCCAGATGCGTTCGACGACGGCGTCGGAGTTGACGAGGGTGCCGTCCATGTCGAGCAGGAGGGCGCGGGCGGTGAGGACGGTGGCCGTCATCGAACAGCTCCTAAACAGGCCGGGAGAAACAGGCCGGAAGAACAGGCCGGGAGGGCGGGCCGGGAGAAACGGCCGGGCAGGGGACAAGGCGGCCCCGCCCGCCGGTCAGGGAAAACGGACGGGAGCCACTTTGTTTCTCCACGGTACAAAACAGAGCGGCCTCCCCGCCACCACCTTCGCCGACCGTTCACCGACTCTTCAGCTCGACGGGACCGGCGTCCGGCTCAGCCGGCGACCGCCTCCCACAGGCTCCAGACGCCGAGGGCCAGCATCAGCACGGCGGCGATCTGCGTGATCAGCCGCAGCGGCACCTTCTTCATCAGCGCCTTGCCACCGACGATGCCCAGCCCGGCCACGGCCCACAGACCGAGCACCGCGCCGAGGCCGACGGACAGCGGATCGTCGTAGCGCGCGGCGAGGTTCGCCGTCATGATCTGCGTGAGGTCGCCGAACTCGGCGACCAGGATGAGCATGAAGCCGGTACCGGCGACCTTCCAGAAGGACTGGTCGGCGGGCCTGCGGATCTCCTCGTCCTCCTCGCCCTTCTTCATCAGCAGCACGGCCGCGCCGCCGAGGAAGAGCACGCCGGTGATCGCGTGCACGATCTGCTGCGGCAGGAGGGTCAGCACGCTGCCGGCCGCGACGGCGAGCACGACGTGCAGCAGGAAGGCGGCGGCGACGCCTGCGAAGACGTACGACGCCCGGTAACGCGTGCCCAGGACGAGACCGGCGAGCGCGGTCTTGTCGGGCAGTTCGGCGAGGAAGATGACGCCGAAGACGAGCGCCGTCACGGTGATGCTGATCAAGGGTCCTCAATCGGTCGGGCCGCCACCCCACCGAGAGCACCGCGCTTCGCAGACGATCACCTCGGCAGGGCAGGGCACACGGTCACCCGTGCCGTACGGCACGGGCGTGCACTGCTTGCCGAAGGTCTCGCTGGCGGCCCCCCTGATCGAGGTCGCCTCCGGGCGCCGGCTCAGACGCGCTGAGCAGTATGTCGACGGTCCGGCGAAGAGCTACTCCCCTTCAACGCCGACCACAGTACGCGACCCTCCGGCCGATCCCCAAGGCCGGAGCCCGGGACCTGTGAGTGAGGTCGCACCCCTTGTCGTGTCATGAGCACGTCACTAACTTCTTACCGAACGCTCACCCCGCGGCAACACGGCGGCGCGAGCATTCCCACGCCCACGCTCCACGACCCCACGCCCACCAGGGAGTTCGCATGGCCCGCAGCTCAAAATTCTACGCGCGTCGACGAGTCAGCATACTCGCGGCTCTTACCGGACTCATAGCCTCTGCCGCCCTCTTCGACCCGCCGAGCGCCTCCGCCGCCCTCCCCACCCCCGTCAGCGCCGCCACCGCCCGCAGCTACCTCGCCTCGCTGACCGTCGCCGCCGAGAACCGCACCGGCTACAGCCGCGACCTCTTCCCGACCTGGGACACCATCAGCGGCACCTGCAACACCCGGGAGTGGATCCTCAAGCGCGACGGCACGAACGTCGTCACCGACTCCGCGTGCACCGCCACCAGCGGCAGCTGGTACTCCCCCTACGACGGCGCCACCTGGACCGCCGCCTCCGACGTCGACATCGACCACCTCGTCCCGCTCGCCGAGGCCTGGGACTCCGGCGCGAGCAAGTGGACCACCGCGCAGCGCGAGGCGCTCGCCAACGACGTCACCCGCCCCCAGCTGCTCGCCGTCACGGACAACGTCAACCAGTCCAAGGGCGACAAGGACCCGGCCGAGTGGATGCCCTCGCTCACGTCCTATCGCTGCACGTACGTCCGCGCCTGGGTCCAGGTGAAGTACTACTACAACCTGTCCGTCGACTCCGCCGAGAAGAGCGCGCTCACCAGCTACCTCTCCGCCTGCTGAGCACCGGAACCTCCCCGCCCTCCCCCGTCGTTCCGTACCGTACGGGGCGACGGAGGAGGGGACTGTGGCCGGACTGCGCCTGGGACCGCTGCTGAGGTACACCGACGGCTCGTCGGCGACGATCTGGGTCGAGACGAGCCGTCCCTGCACCGCCGAGGTGCGCTGCGCCGACGGCGCCCGCGGCACCGCGCGCACCTTCCAGGTCGCGGGCCACCACTACGCCCTGGTCCCGGTCACCGGGCTGACCCCGGGGACCGCGCCGTCGTACGACGTCCTGCTCGACGGCGCCCGGGTGTGGCCGCCGCCCGACTCCCGCTTCCCGCCCTCGCTGATCCGCACACCGGCCGCCGGCGAGGCCCTGCGGGTGACCTTCGGCTCCTGCCGCTGGGCCGCGCCCCCGGCCGCCGGCGACGACCCGGTCGGCCCCGACGCCCTCGACAGCCTGGCCGCCCGCGTCGCCGCCGGCGGCGAACGTCCCGACGTGCTGCTGCTGTTGGGCGACCAGGTGTACGCCGACGAGACCTCGGCGGCCACCCGGCGCTGGCTCGGCGCCCGCCGCGACCTCGCGGACGCCCCCGGCGCCGAGGTCGCGGACTACGAGGAGTACACCCGTCTCTACCACGAGTCCTGGCTGGACCCCGAGGTCCGCTGGCTGCTGTCCACCGTGCCCACCTGCATGGTCTTCGACGACCACGACCTGATCGACGACTGGAACACCTCCGCCGCCTGGCTGGCCGGCATGCGCGCCACCCCCTGGTGGCAGGAGCGGCTGCTGAGCGGGCTGATGTCGTACTGGGTGCACCAGCACCTCGGCAACCTCTCCCCGGCCGCCCTGGCCGCCGACCCCCTCTACGCCGCCGTCCTCGGCTCCCCCGACGGCACCGACGCGCTGCGCGCCTTCGCCGCCGGGGCCGACGCCGACCCGGCCGCGGTGCGCTGGAGCTACCGGCGGGACTTCGGGCGGGTGCGGCTGCTGATGGTGGACACCCGGGCGGCACGCGTCCTCGACGAGCGGCACCGCGCCATGCTCCACCCCGGCGAGGCCGCGTGGCTGCGCGAACAGGCGCTCACCGACCGGGAGTCGTACGACCACCTCCTGGTCGGCACCTCGCTGCCCTGGCTGCTGCCGCACCTCGTACACGACCTGGAGACCTGGGACGCGGCCCTGTGCCGGGGCGAACGCGGCCCGCGCTGGGCCCGGTTCGGGGAGCGGCTGCGCCGGGCGGCCGATCTGGAGCACTGGGCGGCCTTCCCCGCCTCCTTCGCCGAGCTGGCCGACCTGTTCGCCCGCACCGGCTCCGGGCCCGTGGCACCCGCCTCCGTCTGCGTGCTCTCCGGGGACGTCCACCACGCGTACGTCGCCGAACCCGCCTGGCCCACCGGCACGGCGCCCGGCTCCCGGGTCCTGCAACTCACCTGCTCCCCGGTCCACAACTCGGTGCCGCCGACGATCCGGTTCGGCTTCCGGTTCGGCTGGAGCGCCCTGGCCCGCTTCCTGGGCCGGCGGCTGACCCGGCACGGGCGCTGCCCGCGGCCACCGGTGAACTGGCGGAAGCAGGGCGGCCCCTGGTTCGGCAACCAGCTCATGACCCTGACCCTGCACGGCCGTTCGGCCCGGCTGCGACTGGAGCGGGCCCGGCGCGACGGCACCCTGGCGACCGTACGGGAGTCCGTCCTCACGGAGTGAGGCGTCCGCGGACGGCACCGGACTGATAACGCTTTGCGCATCCCTCACGCCTCTGGGGACACTCTGTCACCGCCCCGCGTACGCTGTATGGCTGTCGTCGGGGGGCGCACCAGGCAATCAAGCGGGGGAACCGTCGTGTGGGAGAGCATGGGGTCACTGGAGGCCGGACCATGGATATACGCCATGGTGGCCCTCTCCGTGCTGCTTGATGTGTTCCTGCCGGTACTGCCGAGCGGGGTGCTGGTCATCACCGCGGCCACGGCGGCGGCGGCCGGTTCCGGCGCGTCCGCCGGACAGGTCCCGCACGCCGTGCCCGACATCCTGGCGCTGACCTTCTGCGCGGCCGTCGCCTCGGTCCTCGGTGACTTCGTCGCCTACCGGCTCGCCTGGCGCGGCGGCGCCCGCCTGGACCGCGCGATCGCCCGCTCCCGGCGGCTGAGCAGCGCACAGGAACGTCTCGGTGAGGCCCTGGCCCGGGGTGGTGGCGCGCTGGTGGTGCTGGCCCGGTTCGCGCCGGCCGGCCGATCGCTCGTCTCCCTCGGCGCCGGCGCCGCCCACCGCCGCGTCCGCGACTTCCTCCCCTGGTCCGCCCTCGCGGGGCTGAGCTGGGCGGTCTACAGCGTCGCCCTCGGTTACCTGGGCGCCCAGTGGCTGGGCGCGACCTGGGTGGCGACGGCGGTGTCGGTGGCGGCGCTGTGCGGGGCGGGCGCGGGCGCGGGGTACCTGATGCGAAGACGCGGCCCGGTCGCCTAGGGGCTGTGCGTCCCGCTCAGCCGCGGGCGGTCTGACCCCGGACCTCCAGTGTCCCCAACAGTTCGGCGGTGGCCGCCGCCACCGCGTCCACCGCCCGCTCGAACGCCTCCCGGTTGTGCGCGGCCGGCGCCCGGAACCCGGACACCTTCCGTACGTACTGCAACGCGGCAGCACGGATCTCCTCCTCCGTGGCCTCCTCGGCCAGCTGGGGCGGACGCAGGGTCTTGATACTCCGGCACATGTCCCCAGTCTCCCGCAGCCCCCCGTCCTCCTGCGAGGATCTTCCCGAGGCGGCCACCGTTCCGGGGCCGACCGACGAGAGGACCGAACGCATGACGAACGCATCCGACGCCACCGGTGTGCCGAACACGCCGTCGACGACGTCCACGCCGACCAGGCCACCCACGCCGACCACGCCCGCCGGGCCCCGGCTCACCGTCGCCGTCCTCGGGCCCGGCGGTGTCGGCGGCCTGCTCGCCGCGCTGCTCGCCCGCGCCGGCCACCGCGTCCTGTGCCTGGCCGGCGAGGACACGGCCCACGCCCTCCGCACCACCGGACTGCGCGTCCACAGCACCGTGTTCGGCGACTTCACCACCCCCGTGGACGCCGACACCGCCCTGCGCGAACCGGTCGACGCCTGCCTGATCACCGTCAAGGCCACCGCCCTGGACGCCGCCCTCACCCGGATCCCGCCCACCGCCCTCGGCGGCGCCCTCCTCGTGCCCTTCCTCAACGGCGTGGAACACCCCGCGCTGCTGCGCGCCCGCTACTCCCCCGACCAGGTGGCGCCCTCCGTGATCCGTGTCGAGTCCACCCGCCGGGCCCCCGGCCTGATCGAACACACCAGCCCTTTCGCGGAGATCGACCTGACCGGCGCCCAGGTCCCCCGCGACCGCCTGACGGCCCTGGCCGAGGCCCTCACCGCGGCCGGCCCGGCCACCCGGGTGCTGGACGACGAGACCACCGCCCTCTGGGCGAAGATGGCGTTCCTCGCGCCGTTCGCCCTGCTCACCACCCGCTACCGCCTCCCGCTCGGCGAGGCCCGCACCCGGCACCGCGAGGAACTGGCCTCCCTCGTCGCGGAGACGGCCGCGGTCAGCCGCGCCTGCGGCGCCCCCGTCGACCCGGCCCAGGCCCTGGCCCGCTACGACGCCTTCCCGGTCGCCGCCAAGTCCTCGATGCAGCGCGACGCGGAGGCCGGCCGCCCGCTCGAACTGGACGCGATCGGCGGGGCGTTGCTCCGCGCGGCGGACCGCCACGGAGTGCCCGTGCCGGTGACGGCACGCCTCGTACGAGAACTGCGCGAGGCGGCCCGCTGACACCCGAAGGGACACGGACCGTCACGGCGGCGCCGCGTAACAGTGGACGGACACCGTCTGCCGGGGGCTCCACCGCTGCTCCACGGTGGCCAACAGCTCCCACCCCAGCCGCTCGTACAGGGCCGCCGCGGCGGTGTCGGACGCGACGACGTCGAGCACCGGATGCAGGCGATGCCGCCGCGCTTGCGCCACCGCCCGGCCGATCAGCAGGGCGCCGATCCCGTGCCCCCTGGCCCCCGGGGCGACGAACAGCCTGCCGACCACGGCGGCCCCGCCCGGCGTCGTCCCGTTCCGCTCGCTCCACAGCACCGGGGCCAGATCGCCCTCGCCGCCTCGCGCCAGACAGACGTGCCCGACAAGGCGGCCTTCGAGTTCGGCGACCCAGGAGCCCAGCAGGGGGCCCTGGGACAGCCATGCGCCCGGCTGCGCGGGCCAGTTCACCGGATAGCCGTCGAGCCGGTGGACCTCCGCGAGGACCCGCACGCAGTCCTCGACATCGGCGTCGGCCCGCTGCCGGACGCGGGGGTGCACCCGCTCGTCGGGTCTTCCGGAGCTCTCGATGTCCACTCCGGTATGGAAACACAGCCCCCGATCGGCCAACGGCTCACCGGACAGGGCGAATCGGCCCCACCGGCGCAAGCCGCGTCAGGTCGGCGACGAGCGCCCCGAAGCGCACCTCGCCCCGTACCTCCCGCCACGCGTGCCGCCGACCGGGCCGCCCGGCCGGCGGCACGCGTGGCGGCCCGGTGAACCGACGGCCGCCAACACCACCCTCCGGCCCGCGCACAGGTGGGTCACCAGCCGGGGGCGGGCGCACCGCTCAGCTCGCCGACGGCAGCGTCCTCGCACCGCCCTGGGTGCGCCGACCCGGCAGCGGCCCGCGGCGGACTACCGCCCCGGCGTCCGGGCGGCGGTGAGGAAGGCGGCCATCTTCTCGCGGCTCTTGATGCCCGGCGCGGTCTCGACGCTGCTGGAGACGTCCACCCCGTAGGGGGCGAAGTCCTCGACGACACCGGCCACGTTGCGCTCGTCGAGGCCGCCCGCGATCACGACCCTGCCGGGCAGCTCCGCGACCCAGGCGGGGATGTCCGCGAACACACCGCTGCCCGCGCTGGCGTCGTAGAAGAAGTACTCCAGTTCCTCCGGGCGCTCGGGCGGGGTGCCGGAGGCGAGGGCGAGGTTCGGGATGTCGGCGGTCTCGTAGATCTGGACGGTGTCGAAGTGCTCGGCGACGGCCGCCGTCTCGGCGTACGTCAGGGCCACGGCGAAGGAGGGGATCCGGCCACGGGCGTACCGGGCGAGCCGCACGGCCTGCTCGGGCGGGCAGTGGCGCTTGCTCTTCGGGGTCACGACGATCCCGATCGCGTCGTACCCCAGCTCGACGGCCCAGTCGATCTGCTGCTCCCGGGTGAGTCCGCACACCTTCACGAACGTCGGCCGTTGCCCGCTCATCCTGTCCCCTGCTCCGTTCTCCCGCCGAGCGGGAACGCGATCGTGCCGACCAGGGTCTCATCACGGGAGCCGCGGCACGGAAGTCGCGCCACGGGGCGGGGTGTTGTCAGTGGCCGCTGGCAGGATCGCCCGCATGACGGACACGAGCGAGGACTGGCGGTCCCTGCTGACGCGGTGGAGCCAGGAGTGGACGGACGCGCGGGCCGCGGAAGTGGCGCAGGACGAGGCGGCGGCCCGGGACGAGGAGTCGTCGCAGACGCGCGGGCTGGGCTTCCCGGGCGCCCCGGAGGAACGGATACGGGCCATGGAGGAGCGGCTCGGGCACCGGCTGCCGCCGTCGTACCGGACGTTCCTCGCGGTGAGCGACGGCTGGCGGCACGCGGGCGGCTCCGTCCGGCTGCTCGCCGGCACCGACGGAGCCCGGTGGCACGAGGACTCGGCCGGGCTGTCCGAGTACTTCCCCGGCGAACTGGACGAGAACTCCACCCCCCAGGACGAACTCCTCGCCGGGATGTGGGGGCGGGCGCTGCAACTGGACGTCGAGTCGGACGCCCTCTACGTCCTGCTGGACCCCGGGGACGTGGACGACGCGGGCGAGTGGGCCGTCTACACCTGGGCGCCCTGGCACGCGGACAATCCCACGCGGTACGGGTCCTTCCGCATGTTCATGGACGCCATGTACCGGCAGTTCCACCACCTGGAGGTGAGCCGCGCCGAGCGGACGGGCGCGGTGTTCGCCAACGCCACGACCCGGGCCCAGGACGCGGCCGTCGGCACCGCGCGGCTGGACGCGCTCGGCGGGCGGTACGAACAGGCCGCGGCGGCGCTGGCGGAGGCGGTCTCCTACGGCCGGCCACGGGCGACGGGCCTGCGTGACCAGATCCGCAGGCTGCTCGGCGAGACGTACATGGTGTACTTCCACGGCCTGGCCGACGACCCCGTGTACGTCCCGGAGGTCGTGCCGGTGCTGCTGGCGGAGCACGTGCGCACGGGACGGGACGGCGACCTCCCGCCGCACGCCCTGCCCGGCGCGTCCGACGCGGTACGCGAGACGGCGGACGGGATCCTGCGGCAGCTCCGCGAGGGCACCTACCGCTACACCGCCGAGGGCCCCTTCGGCCGGGCCGTCGAGGACGCCCGCGAGCAGGCCCGCTGGGGCGAGACCGACGCCGCCTGGCACACCCTGCGCGCCGCGCTGCCCGAGTGGCGCCCGCTCAGCGCCGACCACCTCGCCCCGGTCGGTCTCTGCGCCGACCCGCTCCTCGGTCCCCTGATCACCCCGGAGCGCGGCCGGGAACTGCTGGCCACGCCCCGCGCCGGGCAGCCGGGGAACACCCCGCCGCCGACCGCGGACCTGGACCCGCCGGGCCTCGCCTGGCCGGCGGACGGCGACCCCGGCCGCCCCCGTGACCCGTACCGCTTCCTCCTACTGGAAGGCGTCACACCGGCCGAACTGCCCGCCCTGATCGGCGCCGACGGAACCACCGCCCTCGACGCCCCGGCGACCCGCCGGGAGGCATGGCGCCTGCCCGCCGACGCCCCGGACTCCGCGCCCTGGGCGGACCTGGCCCGCATGGCCGTAGGCCGGGCGGGCCCCGACTGGAGCTTCGCCTTCGAGTCCCGCCCGAGCGGACACTTCGACGAACGGCGCTTCACCTCCCCGGCACTCGCCGCCTCCGCCGCCACCGGCGCCCGCACGGTGACCGTGTGGAGCCGGCCCTCCACCGGGCACCGCCCCGCCGTCTTCCACCTCTCCGTCGCCCAGAACGGCGCGGAACGCTACGCCCTCACCACCGACGGCACCACGAACACCACCAGCGGCCCGGTCCCGGAGTTCCTCCTGCCACCACCCGGCACACTCTCCGGGGACGACGGGCTCCGCCGGGCCGAACGCCACGTCCTCGAAGCCCTCGCGCGGCACCTCGCCGTCCGCCTGCCCCGCTTCGCCCTCACCCAGGGCCGCCTGCACACCCTCCTCACCCGCCCCTGGAACCGCCCACCGGGGCCCGGAGAGGGCTACCTGACCGTCCGGATCGTGCCCGGAGGGGCGCCGCAGGGCACGCAGTCGTAGCCACCGGAGTCGAACGGTGGTGCTGGGCCCACCCCGTTTCCGGTGTCCAGGACCAGCGACGGCACCCCCCGGCGGAGGGCACGCTGCACAACGTCGGCGAACGGGCCGGCGAAGCGCTCACCACCCACCGGGGGACTCCCATGACCGAAACCCTCACGCGGCGCCTGACCGGCGTCTCGTGCATCGCCGCCGCGGCCGCCCTCATCGTCGAGGTACCCCTGTACTTCGTCTACTCGGGCCCGCCGCCGGACGCGAACGTCCTGACCAGGCTGCTGATCGGGATCGTCGCCCTCGCCTGCCTGCTGGTGTGCGTGACCGCCCTGCGGGAACTCATCCGGCGGGCGGACCCTGCCTACGAGTGGGCCGGCTCCCTCGTCCTCGCCACGGGACTGGTCTACGTGACGATCACGCTGGTCTCCAGCGGCCTGGAAGCGGGCGCCGTCATCGCCGCCGACCACCCGATCGACCCGACCGTCGCGGTCAGCGGCACCTACGTCCTGTACGGGTCGATCTCCCGGCTGATGCTGGCGCTGTTCCTGGCCGCGCTGGGCTTCGCCGTCTCGCGCACCCGGCTGCTGCCGCCGTGGACCGGCCGGTCCGCCTACGCCCTGGCGGGCGTCAACCTGGCCTTCGTGCCGTCCCTGTTCTTCGGCAACACCCCCGCGCACTTCTACGCGGCCAACGGCTGGGGCACCACCGCGCTGATGGGGGCGCTCCTCAGTTACTGGCTGCTGGCGCTCGGCGTCTGCGTCTACCGCAGCGGCACCCGGCCCGTCCGTTCGAACGCATGAACCCCACGAACGAACTCGCCACCTAAAATCGAACAGGCGTACCATTGCCGTGTGGCTGCGACCTATGACTTTCCGAGTGACCTCCTCGCCGGTCAGGAGGAGCTGCATCAGGTCCGGGCCGAGCTCTCGGCCCTGCTGAAGCGGCTCCCCTGGTCGGTCGTGCCCCTGGACGGATTCAGCGACGAGGGCGGCTGGCGCAAGGTGGAGCGCCCCGCCTCCCCGGGCTGGACCGAGGACGAACAGGCCGAGGTGGAGAAGCTGCGCCGACGCGAACACGAGCTCGCGGTGTTCGTCAGCGGCCACCGTTTCTGGGCCGAGGTGACGGCCCCGGACCGCATGGACGCCCGAAGCCGCCTCAAGCACGCGCACGAGGAGGACTGAGAACGACAGAGGACCCCGGCCGGATCGGCCGGGGTCCTCTGTTCACGTGGGCGCGGACGGTTTCGAACCGCCGACATCCTGCTTGTAAGGCAGGCGCTCTACCACTGAGCTACGCACCCGGGACGAGTCGACAGCCTACATTGTCCCGGGCTCCGTCCGGCAATTCCGTTTCCCGGACCGGCGAGGCGTAGCGATTCCTATGGACCGAGCGGAAGTACGCCGTGCTCAGCCGCGTGGTCCGAGTGGTGTTGAGCACGCTGGTTCCTCGCGTTCGCTCCGCCCCCGGGCGGCACGGATCGAGTCCGCGGTCCGGATGGGCGGGGGCGAGGTCCCTCACGCCGTCCGGGCTCCGACTCGGCCTGGAGGGTCCGATGCCCGTAACCATCACTCCGGTGGGTACGGGGCGGTGCCTTCCGTCGCCTGATCGAGTGCCCGAGGGCGCGTCGTCCGATCGCCAAGGCCGCAGCGTCGTGGCGAGTGGTTGGACGAGTTCTGGTGGTGAGAGGCTTCTGCCAGTGCTGAGCCCCCCATTGACTGGTGTAGGCGGGGTCGACCGCAACGACCGTGATGTTCTGCTCGGCCGCCATCGCCACCAGCCGCGTCCTGAGCCGAGTCGTGGGGAAACGGGACAGGAGCCGACGGAAATGCTTGGCGCGGCCGTGCTTCTCGCGGGTTCCGGCGTCGGTGAAGTCGAGGTCTTCGACGGCGATGGACGCCGCTCCGCGGCGCCGGGCGTAGTGAAGCAGCTGTGTCAGCGCGTGCCTGATCTGGGCGTCACGATGCGATGCGCCGCCCGACAGGTCATAAGGGAAGCGCCTCGGCTCGCCCACAGGATTGCCGTGCACGTCCACGTACCAGGCCGCGAGATGATTCTCGTTCATGTCGACCGCGACCACGCCTCGTGCCAGAGCCGCCGGGAGGGACAGTGCGGGGACCACCGCTCGCTGCCAGACGGCGGTGAGATACCAGCGACCGCGTTGGACGTCGTAGTGAATGCGATAGGCCACCGCTCGGTCCGCGGTGATCCGGTCTCGCCACTCCTCGGCCCGGTGGCCGAACGCCACCGTCGAGGCCAGCGCGTACCGGCCGTGCGGCGCGTTGGCCAGGTGGGCCAGAGCAGCCGGAAGCCGGATCGAGACGTGTCCGCCGTCGGTGACGCGGATGGTCTCGTTGCCGTACCGCTTGCCGGACTCCCCGTCCGCCGAGAGGAACATACGGGCGGCCTTCCAGCGCCGCCTCATGGCCTCCCGGCTCGGCCCGCTCTCGTCCAACCGGTTCCACAGGCGGGCGAGTCTCCTGCCACCGCGTACTACGCGCACCCGCCCGGATGCCCAGTCAGCCTGCACGGACGCCAGACGAACGCGGAGCGCCTGCAGACGGCGAGCCTTGGCGTGCCATTCCGTCCGGTCGGCATATCCGCGCGGTAGTGCGGTCAGTTTTTCGGCCTTGGCGCCCAAAGGTCTGGCCAGGCGCGCCTCGATGCGGGCGGTCTCGGCGCGCAGCCAGCGCATCTCCGCCACCTGCCCGCGCCGCGCCAGTGCCCACTGGTCGTGCGTGGCCTTGGTGATGCTGCCCGCCCACCTCGCCGACGAGGAGACAGTCAACTCGCGCTTTCGGTCCGCCCAGGCGCCGGCGCTCGGCTCCGCCCCCTGCCGGGACCGTACGGCGAGATCCCGTGATGCCAGAGAGCCCAGAAGTGCACCGACCTCGGTCAGTACCGCGACGTCCCGCTCGGACAACCGGAGCCGCGTCCGGACAGTCGTGCCCGTGGGGGCGGCCACGAGGAACGAGGCCCTGATCTGGCGCACCGCACCCCCTCTGCCGATGACGAGACGATCTCTTCACCTCCCCCAACGAGCTTCCTCCCAGATGGTCACTCGTGCGAGTAGCGAACCTTTGACCCCCGTGATCGTGAACTGACCGGCCCGTGTGTTCGTCTTCCCCGGGTGGGACAATGTCATCACCGCACGAACACAGGGCGAACCGTGGCACGGGAGAGGGAAGTGACGGCGACAACGGCGACACCCGGGCAGTCGTACTCGCCTCCCCCGCGCTCCCGGCTGCGCCGGGGTTCCGGTGGGTCCGTGCGGTCCCGGGCGGTCCTGGACTCGCTCACTCTGGCCGGTCTGCCGCTGCTGGCCCTGCTCGTGGTGCCGGGCGCCTTCGCCGGCGGCGGGACCCGGCGCTGGTTCGGGGGGCGGGCCGAGGGGCAGCGGGCGGAGGCGCAGGCGGCCAAGGACGCCGCCGCCGCCGCGTTCTACGAGCTGGACACCGCGCAGCGGGACCTGCGGATCTCGATCGAGACCATCTCGGCCGTCGACGACTCGCCGGCCGCCCACCGGGCCGTCTCCGACTTCGAGGCGCTGGGCCGACGGATCGACGAGGTGAGCAACCGGTACATCGAGGCCATCGACGCCTACGACCTGGACCGGGACGATCTGGAGGCGTCCGTCGCGGCACGGGCGCGCACGGAGATCACCAGGGCGAAGGACGAGCTCGTCGGCGTCAAGCGGGAGCTGGACCGGTTCGGGGAGTCGCTCGGGCCCCTGCTCGGCAAGGCCGAGACGCAGTTGGCGCGGCTCGCGCCCGCCGTGGAGCGGGCCCGGCAGGCGCTGCTGGCGGCCAGCAACGCGCTCGACGCGGTGCGCGCGACGCAGCTCAGGGCCGACGACCTGGCCGCGCGGCTGGCGGCGCTGTCGCCCGAGCTGACGAAGCTGAACCAGGGCGCCGGTCAGCACGGGGCGCAGGCCACGCTGGAGCGGGCCGGGCGGGTGCAGCGGGAGGCCGAGGCCATCCGGGCCGCGGCCGAGCGGCTGCCCGAGCAGGCGGCCGAGATCGACCACCGGCTGGTCAGCCTGCGGACGCGCGCGCAGGCGCTGACCACCCGGGCCGGGCAGGTGGACCCGGTCCTGAGCGAGCTGCGGCGGCGGTTCTCGGCGGCCTGCTGGCAGGACCTACAGCAGGTGCCCGAGCAGGCCGCGGCGAACGTCCGGCAGGCCGAGGTGAGGCTGCGGGAGGCGCAGGCGGCGCGGGACGCGCAGCGGTGGGCGGACGCGACCTCGCTGCTGTCCACCGTGCGGGCGCTGCTCAACGGTACGGACGAGGCCGTTTCCGCCGCGGGTGACCGGTTGTCCCGGCTGAACGCCGTGCAGAAGGATCCGCAGGCGGAGATCGAGCGGACCCGGTTCGCGATCCGGGACGCGCAGCGGCTGGCGATGGCCGGGCGGACCAGTCCCGACCCGCGGCACGCGCGGCCGCTGGACGACGCGGTGGCGCGTCTCGAGCGGGCGGCCGGGGCGCTGGAGGGGCGGCATCCGGACTACTGGCGCTTCCTCATGGAGACGGAGGCGGTACGGCAGTCCGTCGCGCGGGTGGTCGCCCAGATCCGTGAGGACCGCGGAACCGCCGCCCACTGACCGCACGGCGCCCGGCCCCCTCCGGCAGGCGTTTGCCGGGCGGCGCCGGGGGGCGGATATTGGGGGGAGCGACCCGTAATCCAGAGCAGGAGGCGGAGATGGCCTCACACACGGCGCGCTCGGGGACACGGCGGCGGATCACGTTCGACGAGGCACTGCCCGTCGACCACCGCCTGAACAGGGTCTACCGGATAGGTGCCGGTCTGATGGGCCTGTTCCTGCTGGCCTTCGGCATCCTCGGTCTGACCGACAACATCGGCTTCTTCGACACGGGCGGGAACACCGCGATCGGCCTGAACACGAACGGTGCGCTGAGCGTGCTGTCGATCTGTGTCGGGCTGCTGCTGTTCGTGGGGATGGTGATCGGCGGGAACTTCGCGTCGACGCTGAACCTGGTCCTGGGGGTGCTGTTCATCCTGAACGGCTTCCTGTTCCTGGGCCTGCTCGGCACGGACTCGGACTTCCTGGCCTTCAGGATCCAGAACGTGCTGTTCAGCTTCGTGGTGGGCCTGGTGCTGATGGTGTTCGGGATGTATGGCAGGGTCAGTACGAACCTGCCGCACGACAACCCGTACTGGCGGGCCCGCCACCCCGAGGCGGAGCAGCGGGCCACACCGGCGGCCGGGGCGGCCGACGATCAGGTGCGGTAGGCGTAGTAGTACGCGTTCGGGTAGGACGCGATGAGGCTCGCCAACGACCTGCGGTAGGTGTTGTTCGAGTGGTAGGTGACGTACGGGATGCCGTTGGCCTTGTACGTCACGATCATCGTGTGGTCCTTCGAGCCGTCGCGGTCGAAGTCCATCTGGATGACGTCGCCGACCTCGGCCTGGTAGACGTTGGCGAGCGGGGTGGTGCGCTTGGAGTTCTGGGCGAACCAGGACCACTCGTTGACGCCGACGAACGAGTCCGACTGGATGTCGGCGTTGCCGAACCACTTCGTGTAGTCGTACACGTAGCCCGGGACGTGCTTCCAGCCACCGGCCTTGAGGGACTGGCTGACGAAGTTGGTGCAGTCGCCGCCGGCGGTGTGGTTGTTGAAGTCCGGGTAGTCCGGGTTGTAGTTGTTCCAGTACTTCTCGGCGTAGGCGGCCATCGCCTTGTAGTCGTACGTGCCGCCGGTCAGCGTCTTCGGCACGGCCACCGGGTTGCGCGTGGTGGCCGCGCGCGGGGCGTCCGGGGTGGTGTTGCCGTCGTCGCCGGTGGCGGGGGCCTTGACCGAGGGCTTGGACAGCGTGTTGACGGCGAGGCCGCCGTCGTCGGTGTCCTGGATCCTGGTGAGCTGCCAGACGCCCTGCCGGTCCGCCTTGAAGGTCAGCTCGTGGTGGGCCTGGAAGCCGGTGTTCTTCGGCTGGCCCTTGGCGGCCTTCGCGTAGGTCAGGGTCGTGGTCTCGGTGACGTCGGCCTTGGCGGTGCGGCCGGTGACGCGGGTCGCGTCGAGCGTGACCTGGGTGCTGCCGGCGCTGTACGTCTCGCCGAGCTTGGCGATGCTGCTCTGGCGGCCGCGCAGCTGGCTGAGCGCCTTGTCCTCGTCGCGCGTCTGGGTGCCGGAGAGGCGGACGTCGCCGGAGAAGCGGGAAGTGGTCTGCTTCTGGGCGGCACCGTGGACGAGGGCCTGCGTGCGGTCGGTGAAGACCGCGTCGGCCAGCTTCTGGAACGTCGCCTTGGTCGCGGCGTTCACGGTGGGGTCGTCGACGACGGCCGCGCCCGCGCTCCAGTTGGGCACGAGGGCGACGCCGGCGACGACCGACGCGGCCGCCGCCGTGACTATGGCCGCGCGGCTCCGCCTACGGCTCAGTTTTCTGGATTTCAATGGTGATTCCCCTCTACGCCGGTACACCTACCGGGCGACGGCATCTTCGCACGGCGTGTGTGATCCCTGTGAAGGGGGTTGCAGGATCGGAATGTGCTTGCCGCCGCGCCGACTTGAACCGGCCGTTCACTTCACGATGGTGGACCAGTCCGCGGGTGCCTGGGCCGGGTCGAGGGTGCGCAGCCGGGCCAGGGTCCCCGGGTCCTGGGCGTCCATCCAGTCGGCGAGTTCCTTGAAGGACACGCACTTGACGCCCTTCTTGGTGCATATCTTCGGGACGACCTGGTCGATGGCCTTCATGTAGATGCCGCCGTTCCAGTTCTCGAAGTGGTTGCCGATGAACAGGGGGGCGCGGCTGCCGTAGTAGACGCGGTTGAAGCCGTCCATGTAGGACTCGACGGTCTGCTGCTCCCACTGGGCGTACTTGGCCGCGTCGCCGTCGGTCTCGCCGTTGGACTGGTTGTAGAGGAAGTTGAAGTCCATCGACAGGCCCTGGTAGTTGCCGCCCGGGTAGGGGAGCATCTCCAGGGGGAAGTTCCACAGGCCGTCCTTCTTCGACGGCCATATCTGGAAGTCGCCCGGGGAGCTGGCGTCGTACTTCCAGTTGTAGCCGTACTTCTGGAGGGCCTTGAGCAGGTTGGGCTGGCCCTCCAGGCAGGGGGCGCGGCCGCCGACGACCTCCTGCTTGAAGTCGAAGGGCAGGGCGGGGATGTCCTTGAAGCCGGTGTTGGTCTTCCAGTTCTCCACGAAGTCGTAGAACTGGTCGATCTCGCTCTTCCACTGGGCGACGCTCCAGTCGCCGCCGCCCTTGGCCTCGCAGAAGTGGCCGTTGAAGTGGGTGCCTATCTCGTTGCCCTCTTCGTAGGCCTCGCGCAGCTGTTGCAGTGTGGTGCGTATGTGGGCGTCGGTGGCGTAGTCGATCGCGGCGTCGCCGGGCTTGTGCATGGGGCCGGTGTAGAGGTCCTTCTTGCTCTTGGGCAGCAGGTAGATGCCGGTGAGGAAGAAGGTCATGTGGGCGTTGTACTCCTTCGCCATCTCCCGGTAGTGCGAGAAGAGATGGTCGTCGCCCTCCAGGGCGCCGTCCCAGGAGAAGACGACGAACTGGGGCGGTTTCTCACCCGGCTTGAGCTTCTCGGGCTTCAACTGGTCCTTCTGCGGCCCGGTGTACGACGTGGAGCCGTCTCCGAGGACGTGGGTCTTGCCGTCCCACTTCGGCGAGGGGGTGGCCGACGGGGTGGCCTTGCGGGTGCCGGCGGCGGTGGGGGTGGTGTCGTCCTGTCTGCTGAGCACCAGATAGCCCGCGACGAGGGAGGCGACGACCAGGAACGCGGCCAGCGTGATGAACTCCGGGCGGGCGGGACGGCGGTCACGGGCGGGTGCCTTGCGGCGGTGGCCGCCGGTTGTCGGTTTCGTACGGGGCTTCATGCGGGGCTCATTCTGCGCGGGTGGTGGGAGCGGCTCGGGGCTTCGGTGGTCATTCAAGGCCCATCGCCCGCGCCCAGACCGTGTACGGGACGTTGTCGGTGCCTGTTCCGGCCAGTCCCTGGAGCGGGAGCGGCTCCAGGGACTTGTTCAGGTCGATGCGGTATACGACGACCGATGTCGTCACGTTCGAGGAAGTGCCCGTGTACCAGGAGGCGGTGTCCTTGCCGGTGGCGTCGGTGGTGCCCGCCTTGCCCGCGGCCCGGGTGGTGAGGGCGGTCGTCGGGTGGGCCAGGCGGAAGGACTCGGTGAGTGCCTGCTGGACGTCCTCGGCGACGTCGTCGCGGACCGCGCGGGTGGGCCGGGGGGTGTCCAGGGCGACCAGGCGGCCGTTTCGGGTGATCTTGGCGACGGAGTACGGCTCGGTGTGGTTGCCGCCGGCCGCGAACGTGGCGTATCCGCTCGCCATGCGGATCGCGCTGGGGGTGGAGTTGCCCATGGAGAGGGCCGGGACCTGCGCGCCGATGGTGTCGGAGAGCAGTCCCGAGGCGATCGCGGTGGAGCGCACCTTGTCGAGTCCGGTGTCCATGCCGAGTTGCATGAACGGGGTGTTCACGGACAGTGCGAGGGCCTTGTCCAGGCTGATCTGCCCGTAGGACTTGCCGTCGTCGTTCTTCGCGAAGACCTTCTTGCCGCTGCGGTCCCAGTACGGCCCGTCGAGCGTGGTGACGGGGACCTTGTCGTCGCCGTCGTAGAGCGTCCCGGGCAGGACGTCGGTGACGGCGGCGCCGCGTTCCTTGTGGATGCCGTTCTGGAGCCCGGCGGCGTAGACGAAGGGCAGGAAGGAGGTGCCGGCCTGGACGGTGGCGGCGTTGGACTCGTTGTAGCCCTGTTTACGGTGGTCGGGGCCGCCGTAGACGGCGAGGATCCGCCCGTCGGTGGCGACCGAGGCGGCGCCGTAGTGGGCGGCCGCGGCGAGCTTCGGGTCGCGGTCCTTGGCCGCCTTGCGGGCCTTGGTCACGGCCTTGGTGAGGCTGGCTTCCTTCTTGCGGTCGAAGGTGGTGTAGATCTGGTATCCGCCGAGGTCGAAGTCCTTGGCCGAGATGTGGGCGGACTTCTTGGCGTACTGCTGGGCCAGTTCCACCAGGTAGTCGCTCTGGCTGCCGGTGTCGTACACCTTGTTGGTCGCGATCGGCTCGGGGAACTTCGTGTACGTGGCCCGCTCGGCCGGTGACAGCTTGCCGATCTTGACCATCCGGTCCAGGATCCAGGACCAGCGCTCCACCGCCCGCTTGTGGTTGGCCTTGCTGAGTGTCGGGTCGTAGAGCCCGGCGCCCTTGAGCAGTGAGGCGAGCATGGCGGCCTCGCTCGCGTTCAGCTTGCTGACGTCCTTGCCGTAGTAGGCCTGGGCGGCGCGCTGGATGCCGTACGTCCCGCGGCCGAACCAGCTGGTGTTGAGGTAGCCCTCCAGGATCTGGTCCTTGCTCATCTTGTTGTCGAGCTTGAGGGAGATCATGGCTTCGGTGAATTTACGGCTGACCGTCTGGTTCTGCGAGAGGTAGACGTTCTTCACATATTGCTGGGTAATGGTGGAGCCACCTTCGGTGTCTCCTTCGCCAACTGTCCGCCACAGGGCGCGAGTTATACCTCTGACGGAAATACCGGGATCCGAGTAGAAGCTCTCGTTCTCGGCCGCGAGCACCGCCCACCGCACGTCCACGGGTATGTCCTTGAGCGGCATGTCCTGCCGCTGCACCCAGCCGGTCCGGGCCATCGGCGTGCCGTCGGACCAGAAGTACACGTTGTCCTGCTGGGTGGCGTAGCTGTTGAGGTTGGACGGTATGTCCGTGGTCGCGTAGGCGACGACGAGGAACATCCCGGTCAGTCCGATGCCGCCCAGCCAGGCACCGAGCCACTGCCGCCAGGAGGGCATCCAGCGCCGCCAGCCGGTCCGGCCCGGCCGCGGGTACATCGGCCGCAGCCGGCGCGCGTAGGGCGCCAGGGGTGCGAGCCTGGGCCCCACCCGGGTCCAGAGGGCCGCCCACGCCGCCAGCACCCGTTCCCACGGCGACAGGCGCGCGCTGCGGCGCCGCTCGGCGCGGCTCGCCGAGGCCACCGGCTCCGGCCGGGGTTGTTCGGGCACCCGGATCTGCATCGTGGCGTCCGCCCGCAGGGCTGACACCTTCAGATGCAGGGTCTCTTCATGGACCGGCACGTCCGGCTTCTTGCGGCGGGCGCCCGCGCCGTCGCCGCCCTTGGCCTTCACCTCGCCCTTCGCCACGGCCTTCGCGGCGTCGCCGTCCTCGGCCCGCAGGGCGTGCACCTCGTTCCACAGAGCCTCCGCCTTCTGCCGTGCAACCTCCTGCGCACGCTGAGCGTCGTCGCCCTTCTGCCACAGAGCATGCTCCGCACGCAGCGCGTCGACCTTCAGATGCAAGGTCGCGTCCGGCTCGAACGGCTTCTTCCCCCGGGACTTGGCCTGGTCATGGCCTTTCTCCGGGTCGCCCGTCCGCTCCGTTGCGTCCGTCACGACTGCGTCTCCCCTCGCACTCGGTCTTGCGCGCGCGGTTAGACGGGTCAGGTGGACAGGCCGCGACAGGCGCGGCGCTTCGAGCCCCCCTCTTCCCCCGGTCTTTCGGCTCCTCGCGGCCAGCTCAAATTATCAGCGATCTTTTCAAAATCTCCGCACAAGTATCGGACAGAAAGGAACACTCATGAAATTCTGAGGTGTAGTGATGCCCGTCACGCCCGCATCACTGCCGTTAGCCTGTTCCCATGCCCCGCTACGAGTACCGCTGCCGCACCTGCGCCGCCACCTTCGAACTCGCCCGTCCGATGGCCGACTCGTCGGCTCCGGCAGTCTGCCCGGAAGGGCATGAAGACACTGTAAAGCTCCTGTCCGCGGTCGCGGTCGGCGGGACCAGGTCCGCGCCCGCAGCGTCCTCCCAGGGCGGCTGTTGCGGCGGCGGCTGCTGCGGTTAACCCTCCGTACGAACCGTCTTCAGGAATTCCCGCAGGATCCGTTCCCCGGCGAGCACGCCCCGTTCCGGCAGCGCGCTGATGGCCGGTCCCGTCCACCCGGCGTCGGCCAGCTCACCGTGGCCGGGGCGCCAGCCGCGGTCCGCGGCCAGCAGCAGGTCGGCGTCGAGCAGCGAGTCCCCGGCGGCCAGCGTCAGCCCGGCCCCGGTCCTGCGGGCCACCTCCCGCATCGCCGCGCTCTTCGTCAGCGGCTTCGGCACCGCGTAGATCTTCCGCCCCTGCAGGGACACCGTCCAGCCGCGGTTCTCCGCCCACACGGCCAGGTTCTTCACCCACTCCTCGGGCAGCAGCTCACGCTCCACCACGAGGTAGGCGAACAGGTCCTCGGCGACCCGGTGCTTGCGCAGCCACAGCGGGTCGGCGTGCTCCGTCAGATACGCCCGCACCTCCTCCAGCGGCGCGCACTCGTCGGCCAGCCGGGCCAGCACGCGCGCGTACCAGTCCCCGTCGGACACCCCGTCCACGAGCAGGTGCCCGCCGTTGGCGCAGATGGCGTACGTGGGCGCGGGCCCCGGCAGGTTGATCCGCTGGTACTGCTTGCGGGTCCGGGTCGTCGTCGGTACGAAGACGGCCGCGTCCCCCAGCTCGGTCAGCAGCCCGGCCGCCGCCTCCGTGAGGTACGACAGCGGCCTGGCCTCGTGCACCTCGACACAGAGCAGCCGGGGCGCCCGAGCGTCCGGCACCGTCAGCGCCAGGGCGCCCGCGGAGTAGATCAGCGTACGATCCAGGTCGCTCGCGACGAGCACCGTCATCAGAGGTTCACCGCCCGGCCGTCGGCACCGGTCGCGCCGCGCGTGTACTTGGGGTGGATCAACCCGACACAGGTGTACGGCAGTTCGCCGACCTCCTCGACGGGCACCCCTCTCTGCTCCGCGAGCAGCCGCACGTGGTCGAGGTCGGCGCCCGCCCCGGCCCGCGCCAGGATCTTCCAGGGCACCCGGCGCAGCAGCACCCGGGTGGTCTCGCCGACGCCCGGCTTGACGAGGTTGACGTCGTGGATGCCGTACTCCTCGCTGATCCGCTCGACGGCCGCCCAGCCCTCCCAGGTCGGCGTGCGGTCGGCGACGGCCAGTTCCTTCACGGCGGCGTCCACCGCGTCCACGACCTCGCCGAAACGCGCGGCGACCGCGTCCAGGAAGGCCACCGACACGTCGGCGCCGGCCAGTTCGCGGTAGAACTTGGCGCCGTGGAAGTCGTGCGGGCCCACCAGGTCGGCGCGCAGCACGGTCCGCGAGATCAGCCCGGAGACGGTCGAGTTGAGGCACGCGGAGGGGATCAGGAAGTCCTCCCGGGTGCCGTACGTGCGCACGCACGAGCCGGGGTCGGCGAGCACCGCGATCTCCGGGTCGAAGCCGGTGACACCGGCCTGTTCCTCGAACTCCTCGATCGCGTCGGCCAGTTCCCTGGTGATGGCGCCCTTGCCGGTCCACCCGTCCACGAAGACGACGTCCCGCGGGTCGTGGTGGGCGGCCAGCCAGCGCAGGGCGTTCGCGTCGATGCCGCGGCCGCGCACGATCGAGACGGCGTAGTGCGGCAGGTCGAGGCCGTACCGGAACTGCGCCCAGCGGCGCATCAGTACGCCCACCGGGGTCCCGGCGCGGGCCAGCGACACCAGCACGGGGCGCGGGGACCGCTCCGCCAGCACGGTCTCGGTGACGACCCCGACCGCCTGCGCGATCCTGGCCGCCGAGGTCTCCAGGGCCGCGTGGAAGAGGGCCTGGTACCGCTCGTTCGGCTGGTACTCCACGGGCAGCGACTCGGCGTAGTGCGCACCGCCGCTCTGGATGGCCTCCTCGCGTTCCTCGGTGGGCGCCTCCAGCGTGACGTCCGAGAGGTCCTGGAGCAGCCAGCCGACGTCGTCGGGCGCGTAGGAGGAGAAGGCGGGGCCGCGGAGGGGCTCGGGCAGCATGGCGGGGCTCTCTTCGGACAGCGCGGGGACGTACGACGGTACAACCGCGAGCAGGACGTGCGGGACATGCGCGCCGAGGCGGGCCAGCAGGCCGTCGGGGGCGTGCAGTTCGGGGGTGTCGCCGGTGGAGTCGACGAAGAGGACGACGGCGTCGAAGCCGGCGCCCGCGACGTTGTACGCGTAGCGCTCGCCGGGGCCGTCGGCGGGGTTGTCGTGGGCCGGGAAGACGAGGCGGCTGCGGATGGCGTAGCCGGGGTCGTCGACGGCCAGGACGGGTGACCGGGTGGTGGTGGAGTACCGCACCTCGGCGGTGACGAGGGCCTCCAGCTCGCGGGCGACCCGGAGGGGCGTGTACATCAGCTCCTCGAAGCCGAGCGTCAGCACGCGGCGGGCGTCGGGGGGCAGGGCTTCGGCGAGCCTCGCCGCCATGAGCGGGAGGGCCGACTCCAGGCGTGTCCGGTGGCCGGGGGTGAAACCGTGCCGCCCGCCGTCGGGGAGGCCCGGGGGCCAGTGCAGGTCGACGCGGGTGGGGTGCGGGGGGTGGGGGGTGGTGCGGTTGTCGGTCGCGTGCGGGTGGGTGGGGGCTGGTCGCGCAGTTCCCCGCGCCCCTGACGGGGCGCTCGGCAGCGCGCCCTGAAGGGGCGCGGGGAACTGCGCGCTCAGCCCCGGCGCACCCGCACCCGGCAGATCAGATGTCGCCGCACCCCCTTCGTACCGCGCCACCAGTTCCTGTCCCTTTTCCAGCACACCCTCGGGCAGCCGCACCGTCCCCGACGCCGCCGCCACCAGGTCCACCCGCGCGCCGATCTCCTCGGCGAACGCCGCCAGCCGGCCCGCGTCCGCCGCCGACCGCATATCCACCAGAGCCACCACGACGTAACGTTTCCGCAGATAACGGGCATGCAGGTCGCGGATCGTGTTCAGGACCGTGTTGCCGGTGGAGAACTCGTCGTCGACCAGGACCAGCGGCCCGTCGGCGGCGAGCAGCGCGGGGTTCTCCGGCAGCAGCAGGTGCGACGTGGCGTGGGAGTGGGACTCCTCGAAGCCGCCCGCGGGGGCCACCCCGACAACCGGCCGCCGCGTGGAGTGCAGGTACGGCGCGAGCCCGATCCCGTCGGCCACCGAGTGCCCCAGCCCCGTGGCGGTCTCGGCGTAGCCGAGCACGACCGACCGCGCCGCCTCCCGCTCGCCAAGCAGCTCGCGCACCCTTCGGCCCAGGCCGAACCCGTGGCCGTACACGACGGACGGCGACTGGGGGACGTGCTTGCCGAGGACGTGGGAGACCAGCAGGTGGGCCCGCTTCGGGTTGCGGCGCAGGGCGAGGCCCAGCAGGGCCCGCAGCCCGTCGTCGCCCACCAGCTCGACGCCGAGCCGCTCCGCGACCCAGCTGCCGGACCAGACCCCGTTGTTCGCTGAGATGTTCATGCGTTCCCTGTGTCGTCCCCTAGGGCCCGTCACCCGGGTATCCCGGCCGCGAGCAGCTCCACGAAGCCGACGTCCTCGTTGGCGACGCCGAACACCTCGGCGCGGAGCATGGTCCGCTCGGCCCAGGCGCGGTGCGGCTTCACCTCGTTCATCTTGTTCGTGTAGGCCGAGCGAAGTACACCCCCGCCGCCGCGTTCCGGCCGCAGGATGTCCTGGGCGTCGGAGAACTCCTCGTGACTGACGACGGACAGCGCGTGCACGGGGATCACGTGGGACGGGTGGATGCAGGTCTTGCCGAGCAGTCCGTTGGCCTGGTCCAGGGAGATCTCCCGCAGCAGACCGTCCATGGCGTGCTCGATGAGCCGCTCGCGCAGCTCCACGGCCTGCCCCTCCAGGAACGGGCTGGAGCGCAGCATCGGCTTGAACATGCGCTCGGGGACCCGGAAGTACTCCCAGACCGGCCCGGTCACCGTGAACCCGGTGCCGTCGGCGCGGCCCAGCATGTTCACCACGTCGGCGATGACGGAGGCGACGATCTGGACGTCGTAGGCGGTCATGTCGGGCGCCCGGCGCAGCCCGTAGGAGGAGCAGAAGTCGGTGACGCCCAGGCGCAGGGCCAGCACCCTGTCCCGGTACTTGCCGACGACGCGGGCGATGCCCTCCAGGGCGTCCACGCGCGTCTCCCGGTACATCAGCTCGGGCGTCTCCAGCACGGGCATGCCGAACAGCCGGCGTCCGCTGCTCGCCTCGGCGTCCTCCAGGGCCTGGAGGAAGGGGATGCCGCGCTCCTCGGTGAACTTCGGGAACACGAACCCGGACAGCAGCGACACGGTGCCGCCGAGGCGCCGTACGAGGTCGGGGATCTGCTCGGCGTCGCGGACCCGGATGAACAGCAGCGGCAGCTCCGTCCCGGCCCGCTCCCGCTCGGCGAGCTCGGCGAACTGCCGGACGAGGTTCTCCTCGCCCGCCGGGACGTCCTCGTCCCCGATGGAGTCCTCCAGGCACAGCACCATCGAGACCACGCCGAGCGCCGCCTGCTTGACGATGTCGTCGGCCAGTCGCGGCCGGGTCGCCGGGCTGTAGAGCGTGGCGCCCAGGGCCGCGGAGAGCAGCCGGGCCGGGGAGTCGGCGGTGAAGGCGCACGGCTCCTGGTGGAAGAGATGCCGGCGCACCTCCGGGGCGACGTGCCCGAAATGACGCATGGAGCTCCCCCGTGGTGGTGTGCTGAGCCTGTGGAATTGGTAAAGGCTGGCCGGTAATAGTACGTACAAAGCCATGTCCGGGGTTCCCGGCGGGCATGAACTTCAGGTAACCCGGCTGTGTCGTTCGCGAGCCACCCCGCGTTGTCGTGACCAGGACCGAGAGGGCAGGATGACCGCATGACGCACGCGATGCTGAAGGGGTCGAACGTCCCGGTGGCGGCCACCACGGTCCGGGCCGTGCTGCGCTGGACGCCCGGGCAGGACGTACCGGACGTCGACGCCTCGGCGCTGCTCCTCGGGCCCGACGGACGGGTGCGCTCCGACGAGGACTTCGTCTTCTACAACCAGCCCCGGCACCCCTCCGGGAAGGTCTGGCGGCTCGGCAAGAAGCGGGTGGCCGAGGGCCTCACCGACACGATCCAGACGGATCTGCCCGGTGTCGAGTCCAGTGTCGGCCGAATTCTCCTGGTCGCGTCGGCGGACGGTGTCCCGTTCGAACACGTACCCGCCCTGCGCATCCTGCTGTACGACGCGAGCGCCCCGGACGCCGAGGCGCTGGCGCATTTCGACATCAAGCCGGAGACCGGCGCGGAGACGGCCCTGATCTGCGGGGAGCTGTACCGCAGGGGCGAGGGCTGGAAGTTCCGGGCGCTGGGCGAGGGCTACAGCAACGGTCTCAAGGGTCTGGCCACGGACTTCGGCATCTCGGTGGACGAGTCGGAGCCGACGGAGGAGCCGTCGGCGTCCCAGCCGCTGCCCCCCGAGCAGCCGACCACGGTCCCCGCCCAGCCGGCCTACGGCTACCCCCAGCCGGCCTCGCCGGCCCAGCCGACCTACGGCTACCCGCAGTCCCCGTACACGCAGCAGCCGCCCCAGTCGGGCTACGGCTATCCCCCGCCGGACCCGATCCCGGTACCGACGGTCCCGAACCCGGACTTCCGGCTGCCGCCCCAGGGCCCCCAGTTCATCGGACGCTAGGGACGCCTGCCGGGCCGCCCGTCCGCGTGGCCGCCTGTCCGCGGGGCTACCTGTCCGCCTTCGCCTTGTACCCCCGGCCCCACTGCAGCCCCCACCCGTAGAGCCGGTCCAGCTCTCCCTGGAACCCGTACACGAACTTCACCTCGCGCCGGACGACCAGCTCACCCTTGACGTTCTCGATCATCACCACCGCGCAGGACCGCGCCTGCGGATGCCGTTCGTCGAGGCCGATCTCGATCCGCGGTCCGTTGCTCGGGTACAGCGTGACGATCGCGTGGGTGCGGTCGAACGCCGGCGTCTGGTCGTAGATGTAGACGAACACCAGCAGCCGCTTGATGTCGTCCCGGTGGTCCAGGTTGACGTACATCGTCTCGCCGGACGCCGAACCGAACCGGTCGTCACCGCTGAGCTTGACGTACGGCGGCGCGTTCACGTCCCCGAGCAGGCCGCCCAGCGGCTGTACGACCCCCTTGGTGCCGTCGGACAGCTCGTACAGCGCCCCGAGGTCGAGGTCGACGTTGACCATGCTCTGGCCGTGGCCCATCACCTCGGGCGGCCTGAGCGCCTTGAAGGGGTGCCGGAACAGGCTCTCCCGCTGCTCCCCGTCGAAGTCCGAGGTCCGCATCCGCCAGGTGAGGTTGACGCGCAGGTTGCCGGTGGCCGCGCCCTGCTTGGTGAGGGACACCTGCTGGTGCCGCTTGGTGAGCTCGATGGAGTTGGACGCCGCGCTGCCCGAGTCGAACTCGGCCGCCCTTCCGCCCAGCAGTCCGTCGAAGAAACCCATTCCCGCCCCCAGTGACTCCTGCCGACGCCTCGGGGCGACCGACCGTGTCGATCGCCCCGAACAGAGCGTTCCTCGTCCAGAAGGGTGTCACACCCCGTTTTCGGTCGGTCAGACGGAGACCTCAGCCCTCTCGTCCGACCCCGCTTTTCCCTCGGCCTCCGCGAGCCGCCGGTTGCGCCGCACCGAGGACCAGAACGACCAGCCGATCAGGACGACGCCGACCAGACCGGTGATGACCTCGTTGATCTGGTACTGGATGGTGACCATCAGGATGACCGCCAGCGCGCCGATCGCGTAGTGCGCGCCGTGCTCCAGGTAGACGTAGTCGTCCAGGGTGCCCTGCCGGACCAGGTACACGGTCAGCGACCGGACGTACATCGCGCCGATACCGAGACCCAGGGCCATCAGCACGATGTCGTTGGTGATGGCGAACGCGCCGATCACGCCGTCGAAGGAGAAGGACGCGTCCAGGACCTCCAGGTAGAGGAACATGAAGAACGCGGCCTGGCCGGCCAGCAGCACCGCCGACTTCTTCTTGCCGGTGCGCTCGGCCTCCTCGTCCTCCTCGTGCTCGCGCTCCTCCTCGGCCTCCAGGCGGTCCTCGAAGAAGCCGGAGAGGCCGCCGACGACCAGGTAGGTGATGAGACCGGCGATACCGGCGATCAGGACCGTCTGCGCCTTGTCGACGTGCCCGCCGCCGTGCTGGTGGGCGTGGGTGGCGAAGGTGAAGGAGGTGATCAGCAGGACGATCAGGGAGATGCAGACCGACAGCATGTCGACCTTGCCGAGCTTGGCCAGCGGACGCTCGATCCAGCGCAGCCACTGGATGTCCCGGTCCTCGAAGATGAAGTCGAGGAAGATCATCAGCAGGAACATGCCGCCGAAGGCCGCGATCGCCGGGTGGGCGTCGGTGACCAGTTCCTGGTAGCGGTCCTTGTTGTTGAGCGCGAGGTCGACGGCCTCGATGGGGCCCATCTTGGCGGTGACCGCGACGATGACGACGGGGAACACCAGCCGCATGCCGAAGACCGCGATGAGGACGCCGACGGTGAGGAAGATCTTCTGCCAGAAGGCGTTCATCTTCTTCAGGATTCCGGCGTTGACGACCGCGTTGTCGAACGACAGGGAGATCTCGAGGACGGCGAGGATCGCGACGATGCCGAAGGCCTCCCAGCCTCCGTAGAAGACCGCGGCGACCAGGCCGAGCGCGGTGATCGCGAACGACCAGCCGAAGGTTTTCAGAAGCACTGGCTACCCAATCATCGTGTACTCGGCTTTACTCACTGTTGACCGAAGTCTAGAGGGCGCCGGTGTCCTACGGGTCCCGCGGGCCCCACATCCGGACCGCGGAGCGGCTACGAGACGTTCACGCCGAAGTCGAGCGCGATGCCCCGCAGCCCTGACGCGTACCCCTGACCCACGGCTCGGAACTTCCACTCGCCCTGGTAGCGGTAGAGCTCGCCGAAGATCATGGCGGTCTCGGTGGAGGCGTCCTCGCTGAGGTCGTAGCGGGCGAGCTCCTGGCCGTCGGCCTGGTTGACCACCCGGATGAACGCGTTGGAGACCTGGCCGAAGGTCTGGCTGCGCTCGTCGGCCATGTGGATGGAGACCGGGAAGACGATCTTGTCGCAGGTGGCTGGCACCTTCGGAAGGTCGACCAGAATCGATTCGTCGTCGCCCTCGCCCTCACCGGTGAGGTTGTCGCCGGTGTGCTCCACCGAGCCGTCGGGGCTCTTGAGCTGGTTGTAGAAGACGAACCACTCGTCGCCGAGCACCCGCCCGCCCTGGCACAGCAGCGCGCTGGCGTCCAGGTCGAAGGGGGCGCCGGTGGTGGAGCGGGCGTCCCAGCCGAGTCCGATCAGGACGTTGGTGAGGTTCGGTGCGGCCTTGGAGAGGGAGACATTGCCTCCCTTGGCGAGCGTGACGCCCATGATTGCTGGTCCTCCCCTAGCGGTGGTTCTCCGGTTGTCCTGCGCGTCCGGCGCCGCCCGTAAACGGTGCGGCGCCGGACAGAGCGGACTTTCGAACGCCCCGGGGCGTTCTGCTGCCTCAGACGTTGACGCCGAAGTCCTGGGCGATGCCGCGCAGACCCGAGGCGTAGCCCTGGCCGATGGCACGGAACTTCCACTCCGCGCCGTTGCGGTACAGCTCGCCGAAGACCATCGCGGTCTCGGTCGAGGCGTCCTCCGAGAGGTCGTAGCGGGCGATCTCGGTGCCGCCCGCCTGGTTGACGACGCGGATGAACGCGTTGCGGACCTGTCCGAAGGACTGCTGGCGGTTGTCGGCGTCGTAGATCGACACCGGGAAGACGATCTTGTCGACGTCGGCCGGGACCGCGGCCAGGTTGACCTTGATCACCTCGTCGTCGCCCTCGCCCTCACCGGTGAGGTTGTCGCCGGTGTGCTCCACCGAGCCGTCGGGGCTCTTGAGGTTGTTGAAGAACACGAAGTTCTGGTCGCTGGCGACCTTGCCGGCCGCGTTCAGCAGCAGCGCGCTGGCGTCCAGGTCGAAGTCGGTGCCGGTGGTGGTCCTCACGTCCCAGCCGAGACCGACGAGGACCGCGGTCAGACCGGGGGCCTCCTTCGTCAGCGATACGTTGCCGCCCTTGCTGAGGCTGACTCCCACGAGTCCTCCCATGTGGTGTCCAGGGGCGGGGTGCCCCCGTCGTGCTTCGGATACCGGATCAACGATTCGATCCTAGTGACGGGTTCCCACCGCTCGCAGGCCCTGGACCCCGAAGAATTCCCGGGTGTCGGCCGTGTCGCCCCCTAGGGGAAGCGGTGGGGCCGTCCCGGCCTACAGGGTGTCGAGCGCGGCCACGTAGTCGTTCAGGTCCCGGGCGTCCGGGAGTCCGTTGACCACGGTCCAGCGCACGACGCCCTCCTTGTCGATGACGAAGGTGCCGCGGACGGCGCAGCCCTTGTCCTCGTCGAAGACGCCGTAGGCGCGCGAGGTCTCGCCGTGCGGCCAGAAGTCGCTGAGCAGCGGGTACTCCAGGCCCTCCTGCTCGGCGAAGACACGCAGGGTGTGGATGGAGTCGTTGGAGACGGCGAGCAGCTGGGTGTCGCGGTCCTCGAACCTGGGCAGGTTGTCGCGCAGCTCGCACAGCTCGCCGGTGCACACACCCGTGAAGGCGAACGGATAGAAGAGCAGCACCACGTTCTTCTCGCCTCGGAACTCGGACAGCTTCACGGTCCGGCCGTGGTTGTCCTTGAGCTCGAAGTCGGGCGCCTTGTCGCCGACCTGGATCGCCATCGCGCTGTATCCCTTCGTCAGGGCCTGTTCGGGTGGTGACACCCTATGCGCGGCCCCACGGGACGACCGGGACCGGCCCGGCCGAGGGCGGCGGGCCGGCGGCCGGACCGGGTGGCCGGTCCGGACGCCGGCGGGGCTCAGCGCTTCTTGGCGGCGGCCTTCGGCGTGTTCAGCCGGCTGCCGTTCCAGTCCTTGCCCACGCTGACGCTCTTGGTCTGCGAGAGGCCGGCGGTCGTCACGGCCTCGCCGATGTCGCTCGGTTCGACGTATCCGTCGCGGCCGGTCTTCGGGGTCAGCAGCAGGATCGAGCCGCCCTCCTCGAGGAAGCCGAGGGCATCGACCAGCGCGTCCGTCAGGTCGCCGTCGTCCTCACGGAACCAGAGGACCACGGCGTCGGCCACGTCGTCGTAGTCCTCGTCCATCAGCTCGTTGCCGATGGTCTCTTCGATGGACTCGCGGAGCTCCTGGTCGACGTCGTCGTCGTAGCCGATCTCCTGGACCACCTGGTCTGGCTGGAACCCCAGCCTGACGGCAGGGGTGGTCCGCTCCTCCGCGTGGTCCGCGGTCGCGCTCACGGGTTGCCTCCTGATCATGTCTTGGTGATGAACTCAGCCACGCGCGTGCGCGAAGCATTGGCCGTAGTCCACACGGGCGGGGCGGATCGCGCAAGTACCCGGCCGTCCGGACCGCCGAAACGGTGACGATCCCGGCCGTGTCGCCGCAACTCCCGGCACCGTATCGCGAACGGCTGTGACACACACCACTCCCTTTTGCCCGCAATGTACCTTTCGGAATCATCCTCACACACGACGGTCGAACGAGTTTGCCAAGCGCGTCACACCCCGGGCGTATCGTTGCGTTTTGGCCGGTCCCGAGTTACCTCGCGGTAGAGATGACGTGCACCGCCCCGGGGTGGACGATGGACAGCGGTGCAGGCCAAGCACAGGAAAACAGCCAAAAACAGGGAACAACAGAGACTCAGTGACCCTCTGACAGGTAAGGAACAGCGTGGCTTCCGGATCCGATCGCAACCCGATCATCATTGGCGGCCTTCCGAGTCAGGTTCCTGACTTCGATCCCGAGGAAACCCAGGAGTGGCTCGACTCGCTCGACGCCGCCGTGGACGAGCGCGGCCGGGAACGGGCCCGCTATCTGATGCTCCGCCTGATCGAGCGGGCGCGCGAGCGACGGGTGGCCGTGCCCGAGATGCGCAGCACGGACTACGTGAACACGATCCCGACCCGGGCCGAGCCGTTCTTCCCGGGCAACGAGGAGATCGAGCGCAAGGTCCTCAACGCGACCCGCTGGAACGCCGCCGTGATGGTCTCGCGCGCCCAGCGGCCGGGCATCGGCGTCGGCGGCCACATCGCCACCTTCGCCTCCTCCGCGTCCCTCTACGACGTCGGCTTCAACCACTTCTTCCGCGGCAAGGACGACGGTCTCGGCGGCGACCAGGTCTTCTTCCAGGGGCACGCCTCCCCCGGCATCTACGCGCGCGCGTTCCTGCTCGACCGGCTCAGCGAGGCCCAGCTGGACGGCTTCCGCCAGGAGAAGTCGAAGTACCCGGACGGCCTCTCCAGCTACCCGCACCCGCGCTCCATGCCGGACTTCTGGGAGTTCCCGACGGTGTCGATGGGCCTCGGCCCGATCGGCGCGATCTACCAGGCGCGGATGAACCGCTACATGCACGCGCGCGGGATCGCCGACACCTCGAAGTCGCACGTGTGGGCGTTCCTCGGCGACGGCGAGATGGACGAGCCGGAGTCGCTCGGCCAGCTGTCCATCGCCGCCCGCGAGGGCCTGGACAACCTGACCTTCGTCGTCAACTGCAACCTCCAGCGCCTCGACGGCCCGGTGCGCGGCAACGGCAAGATCATCCAGGAGCTGGAGTCGGTCTTCCGGGGCGCCGGCTGGAACGTGATCAAGCTGGTCTGGGACCGCACCTGGGACCCGCTGCTCGCCCAGGACCGCGACGGCGTCCTGGTCAACAAGATGAACACGACCCCCGACGGGCAGTTCCAGACGTACGCCACCGAGTCCGGCTCGTACATCCGGGAGCACTTCTTCGGCGACGACCAGCGGCTGCGCGCGATGGTCGCCAACATGACGGACGACCAGATCCTGCACCTGGGCCGCGGCGGCCACGACCACCGCAAGATCTACGCGGCGTTCAAGGCGGCGACCGAGCACAAGGGCCAGCCCACGGTCATCCTGGCCAAGACGATCAAGGGCTGGACGCTGGGCCCGAACTTCGAGGGCCGCAACGCCACGCACCAGATGAAGAAGCTGACGGTCGCCGACCTCAAGGGCTTCCGGGACCGGCTGCACCTGCCGATCTCCGACAAGGAGCTGGAGTCCGGCCCGCCGCCGTACTACCACCCCGGCCGGAACTCGGAAGAGATCCAGTACATGCACGACCGGCGCAAGGGCCTGGGCGGCTACGTCCCGACCCGCGTGGTGCGCTCGAAGCCGCTCGTGCTGCCGGACGACAAGGCGTACGCGACCGTGAAGAAGGGCACCGGCCAGCAGTCCATCGCGACCACCATGGCCTTTGTGCGCCTACTCAAGGACCTCATGCGGGACAAGGAACTCGGCCGCCGTTTCGTGCTCATCGCACCGGACGAGTACCGGACCTTCGGCATGGACTCCTTCTTCCCGAGTGCGAAGATCTACAACCCGCTCGGCCAGCAGTACGAGGCCGTGGACCGCGATCTGCTGCTCGCCTACAAGGAGTCCCCGACCGGCCAGATGCTGCACGACGGCATCTCGGAGGCGGGCTGTACGGCGTCCCTGATCGCGGCGGGCTCGGCGTACGCCACGCACGGCGAACCGCTCATCCCGGTGTACGTCTTCTACTCGATGTTCGGTTTCCAGCGCACCGGCGACCAGTTCTGGCAGATGGCCGACCAGCTGTCGCGCGGTTTCGTCCTGGGCGCGACCGCCGGCCGTACGACCCTGACCGGTGAGGGCCTCCAGCACGCGGACGGCCACTCCCAGCTGCTGGCCTCCACGAACCCGGCCTGCGTGGCCTACGACCCGGCCTACGGGTACGAGATCGCGCACATCGTCCAGGACGGCCTGCGCCGGATGTACGGCGGCGACGCCGAGCACCCGCACGGCGAGGACGTCTTCTACTACCTGACCGTCTACAACGAGCCGATCCAGCACCCGGCCGAGCCGGCCGACGTGGACGTCGAGGGCATCCTCAAGGGCGTGCACCGGATCAGCGCCGGCACGGCGGGCACGATCCCGGCGCAGATCATGGCGTCGGGCGTGGCGGTCCCGTGGGCGGTCGAGGCGCAGCAGATCCTCGCCGCCGACTGGGACGTGAAGGCCGACGTCTGGTCCGCCACCTCCTGGAACGAGCTGCGGCGCGAGGCCGTGGCCTGCGAGCAGCACAACCTGCTGCACCCGGAGGAGGAGCAGCGGACGCCGTGGGTGACGCAGAAGCTGAGCGGCGCCGAAGGTCCGTTCGTAGCCGTGTCCGACTGGATGCGATCGGTTCCGGACCAGATCGCGCGGTGGGTGCCGGGCACGTTCCAGTCGCTGGGCGCCGACGGGTTCGGCTTCGCCGACACGCGGGGCGCGGCGCGCCGGTTCTTCCACATCGACGCCCAGTCGATCGTGGTCGCGGTGCTCACCGAGCTGGCCCGTGAGGGCAAGCTCGACCGCTCGGTGCTCAAGCAGGCCATCGACCGCTACCAGCTGCTGGACGTGACGGCGGCGCACCCGGGCGTGGCGGGCGGCGACGCGTAACCGCCGCGTTCGGCCCCGGCCGGAACGGGCGGTGGGGAACTGCGGCGACGTCATGGCTGGTCGCGCAGTTCCTCCCCCAGCCTCCGGCCGGGGGTGCCCCCAGCGCCCCCGGCGGGGCGCTGACGACGCCTACGATGCCTCCATGGAGCGACAGTCCGCACAGGTGCGCTGGGAGCAGTGGACCCAACGGCCGTTGCTGGCGCTCGCGGTGGCCTTCGCCGTCGCGTACGCGCTGCCGATCGTGGACAGTTCCGCGGGTCACGTGCTGACGTCCGCGTGCACGGCGGCGGAGTGGGTGGTGTGGGGGTCCTTCGCCACCGACTATCTCGTACGGCTGACGCTGACGCCACGCCGTCGGGAGTTCGTGCGGACGCACTGGATAGACCTGTGCGCGGTGGTGCTGCCGCTGCTCCAGCCGCTGCGGCTGCTGCGGCTCGTCGCGACGCTGACGCTGGTGGGGCGGCGGGCCCGGATGGCCGAGCAGATCAGGCTGACGACGTACGTCGTCGGCGCGGTCGTCGGTCTGCTCATGTTCGGGTCGCTCGCCGTGCTGTCGGTGGAGCGCGACTCGCCCGACGGGAACATCCGGACGCTGGGTGACGCCCTGTGGTGGTCGTTCACGACGATGACGACCGTGGGGTACGGGGACCACGCGCCCACGACCGGGCTGGGCCGGATGATCGCGGTGGGCCTGATGCTGTCCGGGATCGCCCTGCTCGGTGTGGTGACGGCGAACATCGCCACGTGGTTCATCGCGCGCTTCGAGAAGGACGACGACGAGGAACGGCGGCAGACCGAGGCGATCACGGCGCTGGCCGAGGAGGTACGGGCGCTGCGGGCCGAGGTGGCCGCGCTGCGGAGCGGAGTGGGGGCCGAGGTGGCGGCGGTGCGCTCACCGGCGCCGGCGGGGTGCCGCTGCGCGGGCGGCCCCCACCGGGCCGCACGCTAGAGCGACATCCCGCCCAGCCACAGCAGCGCCAGCAGCGTGTCGATCGCGCCCAGCACCACCGCGACCAGCGCCGGTATCGAGCTTTTCGGGTTCCACGCCCGGCCCATGGAGAGCCAGCCGCACACCAGTGCGGCCGGGCCCAGGATGATCCCCAACGTGAAGAAGCCGGCGACGGCGCAGATCGTGCCGATGATGCCCAGCGTCCCACGGTCCAGCCCTTCCCGTGTACCTGTGCGGCCACGTGAACGGGGGTACCCGCGTGTTCGTTGGCCGAAGCTCGCCATCATCAACTCCTCTGTCCTCATGGACTGTTCGGGTGTGATGACCGGGTACCCCTGTTCCGCGTCCGCAGACCTGCCCGCGCGCTGCCCCCCTCCAGCAGCGCGCCGCGGCCCGGGTGTCCCCCATGCCCTGCGGAGGACGTGACCCACTGTGAACTGCGGCGCGTGCCGAACGCGAGGGATCTTGAGCGGAGTCACCCTGATAGGTGAACCACGCCTGAATCAGGGTCAGATGTGGCCCACGCCGGCGCCGCTGTCCGCGTTCTCGCCCCGCTTCGTGAGCAGCGCGACGAGGATCGCGACCGCCGCCACGCCCGCGGCGACGAGCGAGGCCAGGCTCATCCCGGAGATGAACGTGTCGTGGGCGACACCGGTGATCTTCGCGGCGACGGCCCCGGGCGTGCCCTTGGCGATGGGCGCGACCCCGACCTGGACCGCCTCCGAGGCCTGGGCCAGCTGTGCCGAGGTCAGCTTCGGCAGCCCCGCGTCGGCCCAGTTGCCCGGCAGGTCGTTGTCGACCTTGGAGGCCATCACGGCGCCGAGGACGGCCGTGCCGAGGCTGCCGCCGATCTGCATCGCGGCCTGCTGGAGACCGCCGGCCACTCCGGAGAGCTCCATCGGGGCGTTGCCGACGATGACCTCGGTGGCGCCGACCATGACCGGCGCGAGGCCGAGGCCCAGCAGGGCGAACCAGACGGCCATGATCCCGCTGCCGGTGTCCGCCTTCAGCGTGGACATGCCGTACATGGCGATCGCGGTGGCCGCCATGCCGCCGGCCAGCGGGATCCGCGGGCCGAGCTTGGTGATCGCGGCGCCCGCCAGCGGGGAGCCGACGATCATCATGCCGGTGAGCGGGAGGAGGTGGAGACCGGCGTCGACCGGGTCCATCCCGTGCACGTTCTGCAGGTAGAAGGTCACGAAGAACAGGCCGCCCATGAAGGCGATGGCCATGAGGACCATCAGGACCACACCGGCCGACAACGGCACGGAGCGGAAGAGGCCGAGCGGGATCAGCGGTTCCTTGACCTTCGTCTCCCAGAAGGAGAAGAGGGCGAAGCCCAGCACCGACACGACGAGGAACGACCACGTCCTGCCGTCGCCCCAGCCCCAGGTCGGCGCCTTGATGAGGGCCCAGACCAGGCAGAACATCGCACCGGAGAGCAGGCCGATGCCGAGCAGGTCGAAGGAGCGCGGGGCGTTCTCCGCGCGGTGGTCGAGCAGCATGACCACGCCGAGCACGAGGGCGATCAGTCCGACCGGCACGTTGATGAAGAACACCGACTGCCAGCTGACGTGCTGCACCAGCACACCGCCGAGGATCGGGCCGCCCGCGGTGGAGGCGCCGATGACCATGCCCCAGATGCCGATCGCCATGTTGAGCTTCTCGGCCGGGAAGGTGGCCCGCAGCAGGCCGAGCGCGGCCGGCATCAGCAGCGCGCCGAACAGGCCCTGGAAGACGCGGAAGGTGACGACCAGGCCGATGCTGTCGGACAGTCCGATGGCGCCGGAGGCGGTGGCGAAGCCGACGACGCCGATCAGGAAGGTCTGCCGGTGGCCGAAGCGGTCGCCGAGCTTGCCCGCGGTGATCAGGGAGACGGCGAGGGCGAGGAAGTAGCCGTTGGTGATCCACTGCACCTGGGCGAAGGTGGCGCCGAGGTCCTTCTGGATCGCCGGGTTGGCGATGGCCACGATGGTGCCGTCGAGGGCCACCATCATGACGCCGACGGCGACGGTTATCAGGGTGAACCAGGGATGGCCGCGCAGGCCGGAGGCCGACGGCTGCTGCGACGGGGCTGCCGACGCCTTGTCCCCCGACCCCGTCGCGTCGAGCGTGGTCTGACTAGTCATGCTTTCGAGGCTAGTGACAGCCACTGACAGTTGACAAACAATTTCACTAGTCAGTAACTGTCAGGCATGGAAACGCTGCGCGAACGCAAGAAACAGCGCACCCGGGACGCCCTGCTGCGGTCCGCGCTCGAACTGTTCGCGGCCCAGGGGTACGACCGGACCACCGTCGACGAGATCACCGAGTCCGTCGACGTCTCGCAGCGCACCTTCTTCCGCTACTTCGCCAGCAAGGAGGACGTGGCCTTCTTCGTGCCGCGGCTCACCGAGGCGCACTTCGTGGCGGCGGTGCGCCGCCGACCGCCCGGGGAGACGCCGCTGGAGGCGCTGCGCCGGTCCGTCATGGACAGCTGGGAGACCATCGAGGAGGCCGTCGAGCAGTACGTCCCGGTCGAGCTCCTCATGCGCACGTACAAGATGATCGAGGCCACCCCGATCCTGTTCGCGGCCCATCTGCGGCGCCAGGCGGAGACCGAGGAGGAGATCTCGCGGATCATCGCCGAACGGGAGGGCGTCGACCCGGACTCCGACCCCCGCCCCCGGCTGGTGGTCGCCGTCTTCGGCGCGGTCATCAGGGTGACCGAGCGGCACTGGTCGGTCGGCGACGACTTCAGCGCCACGGCGATCCGCGAACTCACCGCGGCCTACCTCGATCAGCTGGGGCCGGCGCTCACCGGCGGCTGGCGCCAGGCCTGAGGAGTGCCACACCGGCCCAAGATCGGCCCGGTCTTTGTCGAAACGTGATAACTGTCACTCGGTTACCGCGAGACCCCTTCGTTCTCCTAGTGTGTCCTCCCAGTGACTTCCTTCGACACCTCCCCGCCACTCAACGTCTGGCGCGCGCTGCTCGCCCTCGCCGTGGTGTTCGTGATGCTCGCGACCACCGGCTGGACCGCGCTGCGCACCCACCGCGAGACCACCGCCCTGCAGTCCTCCCTCGACAGCTGGGAGCACGGCAGCGTCCACGGTCTGCGGCTGCCGGACCCGGAGGCGTCGCCCGCGCGGCTCACCCGTTTCTTCGCCTCGCTCACCGCACCGGAGCGCGACCGGCTCGCCCACCGCTACCCGCTGGCCGTCGGCAACATGAACGGCGCCCCGGCCGAACTGCGCTACCGCGCCAACGCCATCGCGCTCGACCAGCAGCGCAAGGTCGAGAAGAAACGCATGCACGACCCACGGCTCAACGCGGCGGGGCAGCAGGACGCGGGCCGCCGTATGCACCGCTACGAGGCGCTGCTCACCAAGGGCCGGCAGATCCTCGCCTTCGACCCGGACGGCGACGGCCGCGTCGCCGAGGTGCTCGGCGACCTCACCAGGGCCGAGCGGATCTCGGTGGTCGTACCCGGCGTCGACACCGACCTGCTCACCTTCCAGAGGACGAACCGCGAGTACACCGCCCCGGTCGGCATGGCCAAGGCGCTGTACCGGGCGGAGCACACGGCGAGCCCCTCGACCCGTACGGCGGTGATCGCCTGGGCCGACTACACCGCCCCCGACGGGCTCGGCGTGGGCGCGGCGACCGGCACGGCCGCCGAGCTGGGTGCCGTACGTCTCAACGCGATGCTGCGGGCGCTGCCCGGCAAGGCGCCGGTGTCGATGTTCTGCCACAGCTACGGCTCCGTGGTCTGCGGGGTGGCCGCGCGCGGCATGCCGGGCCGGGTGGCCGACATAGCCGTGGCCGCGAGCCCCGGCATGCGCGTCGAGAACGCCTCTCACCTGGGCACCCCGGCCCGGGTCTGGGCGATGCGCGACGCCACCGACTGGATCCAGGACGTCCCCTATCTGGAGCTCGGCGGCCTCGGCCACGGCGCCGACCCGGTCTCCGCCTCCTTCGGGGCCAGGGTGCTGTCGGCGCACGACGCACAGGGACACGCCGGGTACTTCGTGCCCGGCACGGACAGCCTGCGCAACCTCGCGGACATCGGGGTCGGCGCATACGGCGCGGTCAGCTGCGCCCACGACGATGACGGGTGCCGGGCGGGTCTGCCCGACACGTTGATGGCCGAACGCGCGTAGAAACAGCAGGAAGTGCGGTGCGCGCGGGGATGGGACTGAGAAGCACGTGCCGCATACGATGAGCCGCATGGGTGACGTACTGGCCGGATTTCATGCCGCCTGGGAGTTCGAGTCCGACTCCGTGCGCATCCGTTACGAACGCGGGATCCGCACCCCCAAGCTGTTCCAGACCCTGGGCGAGCGGCTGGTGCCGCTGGCCGCGCTGGAGTCCGTGACCGTCACCCCGGGCAAGCGCGGCACGGTCGTCCTGCGCGCCCAACCGCGTCCCGGCGCGGATCCGCTGCTGGAGGCGGCGGCCGGGCAGCTGAAGGACGGCACCGACCCGTACCGGCTGGTGCTCCCGGCCGAGCGGGAGACCCTCGCCGAGTACTACGCCGACGAGCTGCGCACACTGCTCACCGAGTCGGGTCCCGCGGAGAAGTTCCTGGTGGCCGCGCCGGAGGCGCCCCGCCAGTTCAAGGCGTACGACGGGAAGGCGAGCTTCGACGGCACCGCCGTGCACTTCCGGTGGTCGTGGACGGGAGCGTCGACGGCCAAGTGGAAGGCCGGCGACCAGCGGTTCGCGGTTGCGGACCTGGGCGGCGTGGAGTGGCGGTCGCCGGAGGTCTTCGAGGGGCATCTACGACTGCTGCGGCGGGATTCCGCGGGGGCGGCGGCGCCGGTCCCGGCGGACCAGGACCCGGCGACCGTGGTGTTCGGGCTGGGGTACGGGCCGGTGCACGAGTCGCTGCCGTTCGCCGCGGCGGTCCTGGAGGCGGTACGGGCCAGAGGGGCGGTCGCGGTGCCGGCGCCGGCCGGACGCCGGGACCCCGCCGACATCGCCGAGCGGATCCGCCATCTCGGGGAGCTGCATCAGGCGGGGCTGGTCACCGACGAGGAGTTCACCGCCAAGAAGGCGGAGTTGCTGGCCGAGCTGTGAGCCCTACGCGCCGCCCTGTTCGTAGAAGCTGATCTTCCGGTCCAGTACCGACAGGGTGTCGTGCAGCTCGGCGATCCTCGACAGGACGTCCCGGCGCGTCTGCTCCAGCAGTTCGCGGCGCTCCGGGTAGGTCGTCTCGCCCTCCCGTACCAGCTCCGCGTAGCGCACCATGTCCGCCACCGGCATGCCGGTCAGCCGGAGCTTGGTCACGAAGTCCAGCCAGTCCAGGTCGCGGTTGGTGTAGCGGCGCTGGCCGGTGTGGGAGCGGTCGATGTGGGACATCAGGCCGATCCGCTCGTACCAGCGCAGGGTGTGGGCGGTCAGGCCGGTGAAGGCGACGACCTCGCTGATCGTGTAGCGGTCCTGGCCCTCGGGGCGCGGGTGCCGCCGGGGTGGGGCGGAACAGATGTCGGCGGGCTCGCGGTCGGACTGCTCGGTGGGGGCCGCGGTCGTGGTCTGCATCACCGTCATGACCCCCACGCTATGACCTTCGAGTGCACTCCAAGCAAGCGGAACCGGCAGGAAAGCTGAACCGGTGAGAAATACGGGCGACGCGGCCGCGGGAACGTGGCTAGCGTGCGTGGCCATGAGCCTCGTACGCCGTGCCACGCCCGCGGACGCACCCGAAGTACTGCGGCTGCGCCAGGTCATGATCGACGCGCTTCCCGGCGGGGACGCCTCCACCGGCTGGCACGCCCTGGCGCTGCCGGGGCTCACGGAGCGGCTCGGCGAGGCGGACGGCGACTTCGCCGCCTTCGTCGTGGACCGTCCCGACCGGCCGGGGGCGCTGGCGGCGCTGGTCGCGGGGACGATCGACTACCGGATCGGCAAGGCGGGCAACCCGCACGGGCGCTGCGGGTACGTCTTCAGCGTGGCCACCGACCCGCAGGCCCGTCGCCGCGGGTACGCGCGCGCGTGCATGGAGGAGCTGCTGGCCTGGTTCCGGGAGCGGGGCGCGGGGCAGGTCATGCTGACCGCGTCCGCCGAGGCCGAGCCGCTCTACGCCGCGCTCGGCTTCAGGCACAAGCCGGACCCCACGATGATGCTGACGCTCTGAGCCGCATAGGCTCGACGGCATGTCCTTGCAGAGCCTCGCGCTGATCGAGAAGTGGCCGGTGCCCACCGCCGCGGCCGGTGCCGTACGGGCCGACGGGACGGTCCTGGGCACCCACGGACCCGTCGGTCACCGCTTCCCGCTGGCCTCCGTCACCAAGCCGCTGGCCGCGTACGCGGCGCTCGTCGCGTACGAGGAGGGGGCGGTCGAGCTGGACGAGCCGGCGGGACCCGAGGGGGCGACGGTACGGCATCTGCTCGCGCACACCTCGGGGCTGGCCTTCGACGAGCACCGGGTGACGGCGCCGCCCGGGGAGCGGCGGCTGTACTCCAACGCCGGGTTCGAGGTCCTCGGGGACCATGTCGCCAAGGCCACGGAGATCCCGTTCGCGGAGTACCTGCGGCAGGCGGTGCTGGAGCCGCTGGGCATGACGTCGACGTCGCTGGCGGGCTCCCCGGCGAAGGACGGGGTCTCCTCGGTGGCGGACCTGCTCCGCTTCGCCGCGGAACTCCAGGCACCGAGACTGCTGGACCCGCGCACCGTGGCGGAGGCGACGCTGACCGTCCACTACCCGGGCACGAAGGGCGTGCTGCCGGGCTACGGACACCAGAACCCGAACGACTGGGGCCTGGGGTTCGAGATCCGTGACTCCAAGTCACCGCACTGGACGGGTTCTTCGTCCTCGCCGCGGACGTTCGGCCACTTCGGCCAGTCGGGCACGTTCCTGTGGGTGGACCCGGACGCGGGGATCGCGTGCGTCGCCCTGACGGACCGTGCGTTCGGCCCCTGGGCAGTGGAGGCCTGGCCGGCATTCACGGACGCGGTGCTGGCGGAGTCGCGCGGCTGAGGGAGCCGAACACGCGACGGCCGCAGGCGTTCGTCGACGGTCCCCGGCAACCCCGACGCCGGCGGGACCGGAGCTACCCCGCCATCTCCCACATCAGCAGCTCCGCCGGCGTCAGTCCCTCCGCCTCCAGGCCCTTCGCGGCAGTGATCCGCGCCGCGTCACCGGGGCCCAACGACTCGCCCCCCAGCCGCACTTCACCCCGTACCACGTGCACGTACCCGTACGCCCCGTCCGGCACCGCCGTGCGCTCCCCCGCCGCCAGGCGGCGGACGTGCAGCATCGCCCCGGCTTCCGGGACGGCGTACGGCGTCGAGTCCGCGATGCCCCGGACGATCTCGTACGACGGCTCACCGCCCGCCCGCACCGGCGCCAGCCACATCTGCACGAACGTCAGGGGCCCGGCCCCGTCGTTGCGCTCCACGTGCCGCACGCCCCCGGCGGAGCTGAGGCGCTGCACGTCCCCGTGGCGGACCACCGTCTCGTTGCCCTCGGAGTCGCGGTGGGTCAGCTCGCCCTCGACCACCCACGTCACGATCTCGGTGTGGCTGTGCGGATGCTCGTCGAAACCGGCCCCCGGCGCCAGCCGCTCCTCGTTGCAGGCGATGAGCGCGGCGAAGCGCAGGTTGCCGGGGTCGTAGTGGGGGCCGAAGGAGAAGGCGTGGCGGGACTCGATCCCGCCCGCCGGGTCCCCGCCCCGGTAGCGCTGCGCCGCGCGCCTGACGTCCATCACGGGACCACCGTAGACCGCGGTCGGCACCCGGCGGCGCAGGTGCCCGCCCCGATGAGGCAGTCTTGTCCCCGTGCCCGAACCCGTAACGCGCAAGTCCGACCCCTCGGCTCATGACGTCCACCCGCACTCCGCGACCCTGAAGCGGCTGGAGAAGTCGTCCGGCAGCCTGGCCGCCCAGGCCATCGCACGCATGGACGAGACACTGCCGTGGTACCGGGCGATGCCACCGGAGAACCGCTCCTGGATCGGGCTGGTCGCCCAGGCGGGTATCGCCGCCTTCACCGAGTGGTTCCGGCGCCCCGACGCCCCGCAGGCCATCTCGACGGACGTGTTCGGGACCGCGCCGCGCGAGCTCACCCGGGCGATCACGCTGCGGCAGACCGTGGAGATGGTGCGCACCACCATCGAGGTCATGGAGAGCGCCATCGACGAGGTGGCGGCCCCGGGCGACGAGAGGGTGCTGCGCGAGGCGCTGCTCGTGTACGCGCGGGAGATCGCCTTCGCCACCGCACAGGTGTACGCCCAGGCCGCCGAGGCACGGGGTGCCTGGGACGCGCGTCTCGAGTCGCTGGTGGTGAACGCCGTGCTGAGCGGCGAGGCGGACGAGGGCGCGGTGAGCCGGGCCGCCGCGCTCGGCTGGAACTCGCCGGACCACGTGTGCGTCGTGCTCGGCACCGCGCCCGACGGGGACAGCGAGCTGACCGTCGAGGCCATCCGGCGGGCCTCCCGGCACGCCAAGCTCCAGGTGCTGACCGGGGTGCTCGGCGACCGGCTCGTCGTGATCGCCGGCGGCAACGACAACCCGCTGGCCGTCGCGAAGTCGCTGATCGGGCCGTTCGCCGCCGGGCCGGTCGTCGCGGGGCCCGTCGTACCGGACCTGCTGGCCGCCACCCGGTCCGCGCAGGCCGCCGCCGCGGGGCTCAAGGCGTGTTCCGCCTGGCAGGACGCGCCGCGGCCGGTGCTGGCGGACGATCTGCTGCCGGAGCGCGCCATCGCGGGCGATCCGAGCGCGCGCGAGCAGCTGGTGGAGGAGATCTACAGACCACTGGAGGAGGCGGGCTCGGCGCTGCTGGAAACGCTGAGTGTCTATCTGGAACAGGCGAGCAGCCTGGAGGGCGCCGCCCGGATGCTCTTCGTCCACCCGAACACCGTGCGCTACCGGCTCCGACGTGTGACAGACGTCACCGGATGGTCGCCGTCCGATGTAAGATCCGCCTTCACGCTGCGGATCGCGCTGATCCTGGGGCGTCTGGTCGATGGAGATCTCCAGGCATAGCGTTTTGTCGGGGGTCCACAAAACCCCCTCGCGTTCTTCGTCCCTGTCCCCACGGGCGGCCGTGGCCGTCCACAAGAGAGAGTGTGAGAGTGCTCGTACTCGTCGCTCCCGGCCAGGGCGCCCAGACGCCCGGCTTCCTGACTCCCTGGCTCGACCTTCCCGGTGTCGAGGACCGTCTGCGTGCCTGGTCGGACGCCATCGGTCTCGATCTCGTGCACTACGGCACGCACGCCGACGCCGACGAGATCCGGGACACCGCGATCGCCCAGCCGCTGCTGGTCGCGGCCGGACTGGTGTCCACCGCGGCACTCGGTGCCGTCACCCCGGGCGCGGTCGCCGGGCACAGCGTCGGTGAGATCACCGCCGCCGCGGTCGCCGGCGTCCTGACCGACGACGAGGCGCTCGCCCTCGTCCGCACGCGGGGTCTGGCCATGGCCGAGGCCGCCGCGATCACGGAGACCGGCATGTCGGCGCTGCTCGGCGGCGATCCGGACGTCTCCGTCGCGCACCTGGAGAAGCTCGGTCTGACCCCCGCGAACATCAACGGCGCCGGTCAGATCGTCGCCGCGGGCACCCTGGAGCAGCTCGCCGCGCTCGCCGAGGACAAGCCCGAGGGCGTCCGCAAGGTCGTCGCCCTCAAGGTCGCCGGCGCCTTCCACACGCAGCACATGAGCCCCGCGGTCGACGCGCTGGCCGAGGCCGCCAAGAAGCTCTCGCCGGCCGACCCGAAGATCACCTACGTGTCCAACAAGGACGGCCGGACCGTCACCGCAGGCGGCGAGATCGTGGACCGTCTGGTCGGCCAGGTCGCCAACCCGGTCCGCTGGGACCTGTGCATGGAGACCTTCCAGGAGCTCGGCGTCACCGCCCTTCTGGAGGTGTGCCCCGGCGGCACCCTGACCGGTCTGGCGAAGCGCGCCCTGCCCGGCGTGAAGACGCTGGCCCTGAAGACCCCCGACGACCTCGACGCGGCCCGCGAGCTCATCGCCGAGCACAGCTGAATCAGGAGCCAATTGCGATGTCGAAGATCAAGCCCAGCAAGGGTGCCCCGTACGCGCGCATCCTCGGCGTCGGCGGCTACCGGCCGACCCGTGTGGTGCCGAACGAGGTGATCCTCGAGACGATCGACTCGTCCGACGAGTGGATCCGCTCGCGCTCCGGCATCGAGACCCGGCACTGGGCGGGGCCCGAGGAGACGGTCGCCGCGATGTCGATCGAGGCCGCCGGCAAGGCCATCGCGGATGCGGGCATCTCCGCCGAGCAGGTCGGCGCCGTGGTCGTCTCGACCGTCTCGCACTTCAGCCAGACCCCCGCCGTCGCCACCGAGATCGCCGACAAGCTGGGCACCGACAAGGCCGCCGCCTTCGACATCTCGGCCGGCTGCGCGGGCTTCGGCTACGGCCTGACCCTCGCCAAGGGCATGGTGGTGGAGGGTTCCGCCGAGTACGTCCTGGTGATCGGCGTGGAGCGGCTCAGCGACCTCACCGACCTGGAGGACCGGGCCACCGCGTTCCTGTTCGGCGACGGCGCGGGCGCGGTCGTGGTCGGCCCCTCGAAGGAGCCGGCGATCGGCCCGACGGTGTGGGGCTCCGAGGGCGACAAGTCGGAGACCATCAAGCAGACGATCCCATGGGACCTGTTCCACTTCGGTGACCGGTCCGGGCTGCCGGTCGACAGCCAGGGCAACATCAAGTTTCCTGCGATCACGCAGGAGGGCCAGGCGGTGTTCCGCTGGGCCGTGTTCGAGATGGCGAAGGTCGCGCAGCAGGCGCTGGACGCGGCCGGAATCAGCGCGGACGACCTGGACGTCTTCATCCCGCACCAGGCCAATGTGCGGATCATCGACTCGATGGTGAAGACTCTCAAGCTGCCGGAGCACGTCACGGTCGCCCGTGACGTCCGCACCACCGGCAACACCTCGGCCGCCTCGATTCCGCTCGCGATGGAGCGGCTCCTGGCGACCGGCGAGGCGAAGAGCGGCGACACCGCGCTCGTCATCGGGTTCGGGGCGGGTCTCGTCTACGCCGCCACTGTCGTTACCCTCCCCTAGGCACTCCGTGCCGGATCATGCATCCGGTGCGGTCCGCCGACTGCAACACCGCAGCAACCGTCTGGAACATCTAAGAAGGAGCGCCTGACATGGCCGCCACTCAGGAAGAGATCGTCGAAGGTCTCGCCGAGATCGTGAACGAGATCGCCGGCATCCCGGTTGAGGACGTCCAGCTGGACAAGTCCTTCACCGACGACCTGGACGTCGACTCGCTGTCCATGGTCGAGGTCGTCGTCGCCGCCGAAGAGCGCTTCGACGTCAAGATCCCGGACGAGGACGTCAAGAACCTCAAGACCGTCGGCGACGCGACCGACTACATCCTCAAGCACCAGGCCTGAGGCAGTTAACTAGCCTCCGGCTGCAATGCCCCGCCACCCGGCGGTGGCGCCGTCGAATCCCGTATCCGTTGGAGAAAGAATTCCCGTGAGCCCGACCAATCGCACCGTGGTCGTCACCGGTATCGGCGCAACCACACCGCTGGGTGGCGACGCAGCTTCGTTCTGGGAGGCCCTGGTCGCCGGCAAGTCCGGCGTCAGCCTCCTGGAGCAGGACTGGGCGGCCGAACTGCCCGTCCGTATCGCGGCGCAGATCGCCGTCGAACCGGGTGAGATCCTGCCGCGTCCGCAGGCCCGCAAGCTGGACCGGTCCGCGCAGTTCGCGCTGATCGCCGCCCAGCAGGCCTGGAAGGACGCCGGTTTCACCGCCAAGGCCGGTGAGGACCAGTCCGCCAACCCCGACCGGGTCGGCGCGGTCATCGCCTCCGGCATCGGTGGTGTGACCACCCTGCTGGACCAGTACGACGTGCTCAAGGAGAAGGGCGTACGCCGGGTCTCCCCGCACACCGTGCCGATGCTGATGCCCAACTCGCCGGCCGCGAACGTCGGTATCGAGCTGGGCGCGCGGGCCGGCGTCCACACCCCCGTGTCGGCCTGCGCCTCCGGCGCCGAGGCCATCGGGTACGCCATCGAGATGATCCGCACCGGCCGTGCGGACGTGGTGGTGGCCGGTGGCACCGAGGCCGCCATCCACCCGCTGCCCATCGTCGCCTTCGGCAACATGATGGCGATGTCCAAGAACAACGACGACCCCGAGGGCGCGTCGCGCCCCTACGACTCCGGCCGGGACGGCTTCGTGCTCGGTGAGGGCGCGGGCGTGATCGTCCTGGAGTCCGAGGAGCACGCGAAGGCGCGCGGGGCGCGGATCTACGTCGAGGCGGTCGGCCAGGGCATCTCGGCCGACGCGCACCACATCACGCAGCCGGAGCCGTCCGGCAACGGGATCGCGCAGGCGCTGCAGAACCTGCTCGACAACACGGACCTGAAGCCGGCCGAGATCGTGCACGTCAACGCGCACGCGACGTCGACGCCGCAGGGTGACGTCGCCGAGATCAAGGCGCTGCGCAAGGTGTTCGGCGACGACGTCGACCACATGGCGATCTCCGCGACCAAGTCGATGACCGGGCACCTGCTGGGCGGCGCCGGCGGTATCGAGACCGTCGCGTCGATCCTGGCGCTGGTGAACCGGACGGCCCCGCCGACCATCAACCTCGACGACCTCGACCCCGAGGTCAACGCGGACGTGGTGCGCGGTGAGGCCCGGGAGCTGCCCGCGGGGCGGATCGCCGTGCTGAACGACTCGTTCGGGTTCGGCGGGCACAACGTGGTCCTTGCGTTCCGGACCGTGTGAGACACGCTGCGCCAAGGCTTGTGGCCCGTCTCCGTGAGTGGAGTTCGGGCCACAGTGCGTTTCGTTGTCGACTGCGGGCCGGTGGGGGCTGGTCGCGCAGTTCCCCGCGCCCCTAAAAGCAGGGGCGCTCAGGAGCGCCCCTTCAGGGGCGCGGGGAACTGCGCGAACGGCCACGACGGCGCCGCAGTCGGCGGACGGCATGCGGGAGCGCTAGACCACCTGGTGGAGCCATCTCACCGGCGCGCCCTCGCCCGCGTAGCGGAAGGGCTCCAGTTCGTCGTCCCAGGGCTTGCCCAGCAGTTTGGCGATCTCGGCCTCCAGCGCCGTCTCGCCGCGCTGGGAGCGGGTCAGGGCGGCCCGCAGGCGGTCCTCCGGGATGAGGATGTCGCCGTGCATGCCGGTGACCGCGTGGAAGATGCCCAGGTCGGGGGTACAGCTGTAGCGCTCGCCCTCGGCCTTCGCGCAGGGTTCCGCGGTGACCTCGAAGCGCAGCAGGTGCCAGCCGCGCAGCGCGGACGCCAGTTTGGAGGCCGTGCCGACCTCGCCCTGCCAGGAGAACTCGGAGCGCCAGGTTCCGGGGGCCGCGGGCTGCCGGATCCAGTCGAGGTTGACGCGCGTGCCGAGCACCCCGGCGACGGCCCACTCGACGTGCGGGCACAGCGCGCGCGGCGCGGAGTGCACGTACAGAACTCCACGTGTCGTCACCGGAACCTCCGGGCAGAGCGGGACATCTTGCTGGCTGGCTGGCGGCAGTGGCACGACGGCCGCTTGATGGCGAGGCTACCGTGCGGCGGGGCAAGGAGTGTGACGTACCGTCGGTCCCACAGCCAGGAAACCCCCGCCATTCACCCATGGGGACGCTTGTACGGGGGTGGTCCGTTGCAGGGCGCGGGCGGGAACTCCCGTGCGTTGTTATGAAGGGGGACGAACCAGGCGACGGAGAGGACCAGCGGGGTATGCGCAAACAGCGGCGTCGGCGTTCGCGCGCTCTGGTGGGGATCGTCGCCGCCGGTACCGCGCTGGGGGTCGCCGGGTGTGATGTCGTCGGCGGTTCCTCCGGCTCGCCGGACGGCGGGCGGACCCGGGCGCGGGCCGTTCAGGTGTGGAACCGCAGCCCGGCGTCGATCGCGGCCGTCGGGGACTCCATCACGCGTGGCTTCGACGCGTGCACGGTGCTCTCGGACTGCCCGGAGGTGTCCTGGGCGACCGGCACCAGCGAGCAGGTGGAGAGTCTGGCGGTCCGGCTGCTGGGGCGGGCCAGGGCGGTCGACCGGAGCTGGAACTACGCGCAGACCGGCGCCCGGATGGCCGATCTGTCCGGACAGCTGGCCGACGCGGTGGTGCGGCGCCCGGAGTTGGTGACGGTGATGGTGGGGTCCAACGACGCCTGCCGTTCGTCGGTGCGGGCGATGACGTCGGTGGCGAAGTTCCGCAGCCAGTTCGAGGAGGCGCTGGGCACCCTGCGCAAGGCGCTGCCGAAGACGCAGGTGTACGTGGCGAGCGTGCCGAACCTGAAGCGGCTGTGGTCCGAGGGGCGCACCAACCCGCTGGGCAAGCAGATCTGGAAGCTGGGCATCTGCCCGTCGATGCTGGGCGACGCGGACGATCTGACCAGCGCGGCGACCCTGCGCAGGGACCGGGTGCAGCAGCGGGTCGAGGACTACAACAAGGTGCTGGGCGAGGTCTGCGCCAAGGACCGGCGGTGCCGGTTCGACGGCGGGGCGGTGTACCAGTACCGCTTCGGGACGGAGCAGTTGAGCCGCTGGGACTGGTTCCATCCGAGCACCGACGGCCAGTCGAAGCTCGCCGCGATCGCCTACCGGACCGTCACCGCGAAGGACCCGGTGGACTAGACCCGGTGGACTAGACCCTTGGCTTAGAGTTTCCCCATGAGCGAACTTTTCGGCACACTTTCGGACGGCACCGAGGTCCACCGCTGGACGCTGGAGCGCGCCGGCACGCGGGTGCGGATCCTGTCGTACGGCGGGATCGTGCAGTCGGTCGAGGTTCCGGACCGGGACGGGCGGACGGCGGACGTGGTGCTGGGGTTCGCCGATCTCGACGGGTACGTGGAGAATCCCGGCCCGTACCTGGGCGCCCTGGTGGGACGTTACGCCAACCGGATCGCGCACGCGCGTTTCCCGCTGGACGGCGTGACCTACGCCCTGGAGCCGAACAACGCCCCCAACTCGCTGCACGGCGGCAGCGGCGGCTTCGACAAGCGGGTGTGGGACGTGACGGCCGTCGAGCACGGGGTACGGCTGAGCCGGGTGAGCCCGCACGGCGAGGAGGGCTTCCCGGGGCGGCTGGAGGTCTCCGTGACGTACGCGCTGGACGCCGCGGGCGCACTGCACATCTCCTACGAGGCGGTCACCGACGCGCCGACCGTCGTGAACCTCACCAACCACAGCTACTTCAACCTGGCGGGCTCCGGGAACGCGACCGGCCAGGAACTGCGCATCGCCGCCTCGCGCTACACGCCCGTCGACGGCGACCTGATCCCGACCGGGGTCCTGGCGGACGTCTCGGGCTCCCGTTTCGACTTCCGGACGGCCCGCAAGGTGGGCTCCGGCTACGACCACAACCTCGTCCTCGACAAGGGCGTCACGGACTCCCCGGTGGAGGTGGCCGAACTCCACGACGCGGGCTCCGGCCGCACGCTCACCGTGGCGACCACCGAACCGGGCGTCCAGCTGTACACGGCCGAGCACCTGACGGCCCCGTTCGCCCCCGGTGACGGCGTGGCCCTGGAGACGCAGCACTTCCCGGACTCGCCGAACCACCCGGAGTTCCCGAGCACCCGTCTGGACCCGGGCGCGGTGTACCGCTCGGAGACGGTGTACGGCTTCGGCGTACGGGACTGACACCTCGGGGCACCCCGCACGCAAGCCCCGGTCCAGGGGTCAGGTCCCGGACCGGGGCTGCTCAGGGGGGACTTGTCCCGGATCACACCCTAGCCGCGCCGGTGAAACGACGGTCGCTCATCGAGCGCCCGCCGAAGATCCCGTACGAACCCTTCACAAACCGGCCCCGACCACCGCCACGACCTCCACCTCCACCATCGCCTCCGGCCTGAAGAGGCGGGCGGCCTCGAAGGTCATGCTCGTCGGCGGGGTGCCGGTGAGGAACTCGCGGCGTACCGCGCCGTATTCGGACAGCCGGGAGATGTCGGTCAGGTAGGTGCGGATGTTGACGACGTCCGCGAGGGTGGCGCCGTGTGCCGCGAGCAGGGCGGTGATCGTCTCGAACACGCCCCGGGTCTGCTCGGCGACGGTGGCACCCTCGGCTATCTGGCCGGAGAGGAACAGCATGGCACTGCCGTCGCCGTGTTCGACCCGGGCGACCTGGGAGTAGTACGGGGTGAGGGGCTGGGGCGCGGCGGCGGGGCTGCCGAGGGTGATCTTCATGCGTCCGACGCTAGGACCGGGCACGTGATGCGACAAGCGAATGTCTAGCATGGCTGCCATGCGTGAACCGCATTCCTACGGGTCCTCCGAGACCCCCGAGCTGTCCACCGCCTGGCTGCGGGTGTTCCTGGAGGTCGCCGGGAGCGGCTCGTTCACGGTGGCCGCCCGGCGGCTCGGCTGGACCCAGTCCGCGGTGTCCCGGCAGATCTCCTCGCTGGAGTCGGCGCTGGGCGGAGCCCCGTTGTTCGACCGGCTGCCCCGGGGTGTACGGCTCACGGAGGCGGGACGGACGCTCGTCCCGTATGCCGAGGACCTCACCGGTTCGCTGGGCGAGGCGGTGCGGGAGCTGGCGGCACTGCGCGACCTCGGCGGCGGGCGGCTGCGGTTCGGGGCGTTCCCGACGGCGGACGCGGCCCTGGTCCCGCGCGCCCTGGCCGCCTTCCGCACCCGCCACCCCGGGGTGCGGCTGCTGCGCGAGGAGGGCCGCACGCCGGTCCTCCTCGACCGGCTGGCCGCCGGCCGGCTGGACCTGGCCATCGTCTCGACGACCGGTGGCGCCCCGCTGGAGACCTGTGAACTCCACCATCTGCTCGACGAGTCGATGTACGTGGCGCTGCCCGCGGGCCATCCGCTGGCGCACTCCGGCGAGGTGCGGCTCGCTCAACTCGCCGACGCCGACTGGATCTCCGGCGGCCCCCGGCCCGAGGGCACCCTGCTGGACGCGGCGCTGCGCCAGGGTTTCCGCCCGCGGGTGGCGCATGTCGTCGCCGAGTGGACCGCCAAGCAGGGGTACGTCGCGGCCGGGCTGGGGGTGGCGCTGGTGCCGGCGCTGGCGGCCGCCGGGGTCCGGCAGGACGTCGCGCTGGTGCCGGTGCGCGACGAGGGGGCACCGGCGCGGGCGGTGTACGCGGCGACCGCGCGGGGGAGGTCGCTGTCCCCGGCCGGGCAGGCCTTCGTGGCCGTGCTCCGGGAAGCGGCCCGGTCCCTCCTCCCGGCATGGAGCACGCCGCGTCCGGCACGTGTCCCGCAGCGGCGTGGCACGGTGGGCGACGCGGGTCTCAGGGGCTGACGGGTTCGTCGTCGCGCGCGTCCTGCCGTGTCGTCTCCTCGCCGAGGAGGTCGCGGGCCAGGAGGGTGGCGCCCGCGACCGCTCCGGGCATCAGGAACACCGCGACGAACGGGACCAGGAAGGCGAGGCCCAGCGGGGTGCCGAAGCCCCACACCAGGGTCTTGCGGGAGCGCAGCAGGGCGAGCCGGGCGCGCAGGTCGACGCCCCGGCGCTGGAGGGCGACGGCGGTGAGTTCCTCGGTGAGGAAGAAGCCGGTCACGAAGAAGCCGACGACGGGGACGGCGGTCTGGCCGACGACGGGGAGGAAGCCGAGGGCGAACAGGAGCAGGCCCCACAGTCCGGCGCGGAGCAGGATGCGCAGGCTGTCCCGGGCCGAGATCCACAGTTCGCGCCAGAACGGCAGCCCGGACTCGGGCGCGGTGCCGTCGGGCGAGACGTCCGCGTCGACCTTCTCGGAGAGGTTCTCGTAGAACGGCTGGCCGACCAGCAGGGTCACGGCGGTGAAGGTGAGGACGGCGCCGAGCAGGCCGAGGGCGAACAGCACGGCGGTGAGGAGGCCGCGGAACAGGCCCCGCCAGGGACTGGACCAGGCGTCGGCGAACGGGGTCGACCAGGCGACGAGGTCCGCTCCCCATATCGCCAGCGCGACCAGCGCGGCCGCGTACAGGACGAGCGTGATCAGGCCGGGCAGCAGTCCGAAACCGTACTGCCTGCCGTGCCGGCCCACCCACCGCTGGCCCTTGAGGAGATATCCGAAGCCCGCCCCGAGATCACGCATGGCGAAAACTTTACCGGGGTTCGCGAACGGCCCGGTGGGCGCTGTGGACGCGGACCGCGGGCCGGCCGGGGCGACGGTGCGGCGGGCCGCCTTGCCGCTGTTGAGTCGAACGGGTAGGTCTCGCCGTACCGACCTACGGAACCACACAGGTGGCGGCTCGGTTGAGGAGAGCGGATGACGCAGGAGATCACCGTCCAGGGCACGGTCGCGGAGGGCTTCGAGGCGGTACGCGAGGAGTTCGCCGCGTTCGTCGCCGAGGGGCCGGCCGACTACGAGGGACAGCTGTGCGCGTACGTCCACGGCCGGCGGGTCGTCGACCTGTGGGCCGGTGCGGGGGCCGACGGGGACACCCTGTACGGGGTGTTCTCGTCCACGAAGGGTGCGGCGCACCTCGTCGTGGCGATGCTGGTGCAGGACGGCACGCTGGAGCTCGACCGCAAAGTCACCTACTACTGGCCCGAGTTCGGCGCGGAGGGCAAGGGCTCGCTGACGCTGCGGGAGCTGGTCGCGCACCGGGCCGGTCTGGTCGGCACCGACGCCGGGTTCAGCGCGCAGGACCTCGCGGACGACCGGGCGATGGCCGAACGCCTCGCCGACCAGCGGCCCTTCTGGCGCCCCGGCACCGCCTTCGGGTACCACGCCCTCGTCATTGGGGCGCTCACCGGCGAGGTCGTGCGGCGCGCGACGGGCCGCACCCTCCAGGACGTGTACGAGGAGCGCGTCCGGGCGCCGTACGGGCTCGACTTCTTCCTGGGGCTGCCGGCCGCGCACGAGCCGCGTTTTCGCACCACCCAGCCGATGCGTCCCACGCCCGCGGAGCAGGCCCTGCTCGACTCGGTGCCGTCCGGCCCGCACACGCTGGCCGCGATCGCGTTCAACGAGCACACCGCCGAGCCGACCGACCTGGGGTCCCTGCCCAACGACCCGCGGGTGCGTGCGAAGGGTCCGGCGTCGTTCGGCGGGGTGGCGTCGGCGCGCGGCCTGGCCGGGATGTACGCGGCGCTGCTCAGCGAGATCGACGGCAAGGCCCCGCTGCTGAAGGAGGACACGGTCGCGGAGTTCGGCCAGTTCCACTCCGTGGGGTACGACCTGGTGGCCCGCGCCCACAAGGCGTACGGCCTCGGCTTCCAGGCGACGGCGGACGTCTGGCACCCCTTCCTGGGCGCCGGCACGATCGGCCACAGCGGGGCGGCGGGCTCCCAGGCGTTCGCGGACCCGAGGAGCGGTGTCGCCTACGGCTACACGAGGCGACGGTTCGCGTTCCCGGGCGGCGCGGCCCCGGAGAACGACCGGCTGGCCCTGGCCGTGCACAGGGCGGCACTCGCCCGGTAGCCCACGCGCGGCAGCCGGCGCCCCCGTCGCGGGGGCGCCGGACGGGTGTTCAGAGCTTGACGATCATCTTGCCGGTGTTGTCGCCGCGCAGCACCCCGAGGAACGCCTCCAGGTTGTTCTCGATGCCCTCGACGACCGTCTCGCGGTACTTCAGCTGCCCGGACGCCACCCACGGGCCGACCTCGGCGACGAACTGCGGCTGCAGGTCGTAGTGGTCGCCGACCAGGAAGCCCTCGATGCGGCCGCGGGTCTGGATGAGGCGGGCGAGGTTCTTCGGGCCGGGGACGGGCTCGGTGCTGTTGTAGACGGAGATCATGCCGCAGACGGCGATCCGGCCGTCCCGGTTCAGCTGTCCGATCGCCGCCTCCAGGTGGTCGCCGCCGACGTTGTCGAAGTAGACGTCGACACCGTCCGGGGCGGCGGCCCGCAGCTGCTCGGCGACCGGGCCGTTCTTGTAGTTGAAGGCCGCGTCGAAGCCGTACTCCTCGACGAGCAGCTTCACCTTCTCGTCGGAGCCCGCCGAGCCGATCACCCGCGAGGCGCCCTTGAGCTTGGCGATCTGGCCGACCTGGCTGCCGACCGCGCCGGCCGCGCCGGACACGAAGACGGAGTCGCCCTCCTTGAAGGAGGCGGTGCGCAGCAGACCCGCGTAGGCGGTGAGGCCGGTCATGCCGAGGACACCGAGGTACGTCGACAGGGGCGCGGCCTCGGCGTCGACCTTGACCGCGTTCTTCGCGTCCACGACCGCGTACTCGCGCCAGCCGAGGAAGTGCAGGACGTGGTCGCCGGCCGCGATGCCCTCGGCGTTCGACTCCAGGACCTCGCCGACCGCGCCGCCCTGCATGACCTTGCCCAGCTCGAAGGGGGCGACGTAGGACTTGGCCGAACTCATCCTGCCGCGCATGTACGGGTCGACGGAGACGTACTTGTTCCGTACCAGCACCTGTCCCTCACCCGGCGTCGGGACCTCGGCCTCGACCAGGGCGAAGTCCTCGGGCTTCGGCCAGCCGACGGGACGGCTGAGCAGGTGCCACTCGCGGTTGATCATGACGGTGCGCCTTTCCTCTTACTGCTTCCGGTTACTGCTTCCGGGAATACTTCAGTACCTGAAACAACCATGCTCCTGAATATTTCAGCATGTCAAGTAAGGAGGTACCCTCGGAGCATGTCGTCCTCACAGTCCAGTCCCACGCCTACCCGCCGTCCGGACGCCCTCACGCTCGAGGTCGTAGAGCTGATCGGGGACGTCGTGGCCCGCTTCTACGCGGACTACGAGGAGGCGGCGGGCGAGCACGCGCTCACCGGGGCGCAGGCGCGGCTGCTCAGCCTGCTGTCGCTGGAGCCGCTGCCGATGCGGAAGCTGGCGCAGAAACTGAAGTGCGAGCCGTCGAACGTCACGGGGATCGTGGACCGGCTGGAGGCGCGCGGGCTGGTGGAGCGGCGGCCCGATCCGGCGGACCGCCGGGTGAAGCTGGCCGCGGCGACGGACGAGGGCCGGCAAGTCGCCCGCGACCTGCGGGAGGGGCTGCGCTTCGCGCGCGAGCCGCTGGCGGGGCTCTCGGACGCGGAGCGGCTGTCCCTGCGGGACCTGCTGCGCCGCATGCTGCAGGACTGACCGCGACGGGGGCCGGCGCCCGGTGGCGCCGGCCCCCGTCGGAGGGTCAGGCGAACTGGCCGGGCCGGTAGTCTCCCGCCGGCTGCTGCAGGATGACGTTCAGCCGGTTGTAGGCGTTGATCAGGGCGATCGTCCCCACCAGGGCGAGGAGTTCCTCTTCGGTGTAGTGCTTGGCCGCGTTCTCCCACACCTCGTCGGGCACGCCGCCCGCCGCGTCGGCGATCCGGGTGCCCTGCTCCGCCAGTTCCAGGGCGGCGCGCTCGGCCTCGGTGAAGACGGTCGCCTCGCGCCAGGCGCCGACCATGTGGAGGCGCTGCTGGGTCTCGCCGGCCGCAGCCGCGTCCTTGGTGTGCATGTCGAGGCAGAAGCCGCAGCCGTTGATCTGGCTGGCGCGGATCTTGACCAGTTCCAGGGTGGCGGCGGGGATCGACGTCCCCTCGACGGCCTTGCCCGCCCCGTTGAAGGCCTTGACGAGCTTGTTGGCGACGGGGCTGGCGAAGGGGTTCAGACGGGCTTCCATGGGGGCTCCCTGTGGCGTCGTCGGTGGCGTTTCAGTTGCTTGCACACCTATGACGGAGCAGGGGCGACGAATGTGACACGTTTGCTGGATTTGCTTGCGTGGTCACGTGCACCACCACAGGAAGCGGTTGCAGTGGTCCGTCGGGGACGGGTCCGGGGACGGGGCCGCTGTCGTCGGGGTGGCGGTCGGGGGCGAGTCCGGCGTGGCGGTCGCCGTCGCTGTCGGCCTGCCGCCGACCGGGCCCGTCGTCGCCGACTGGGCGGCGGGGTCCTTCGGGGACGCCGACGGGGAGCCGGACGCCTCGCCCTTCGAGGCGGAGGGGGACGGGGAGGCCGAGGGGTCGGGCGAGGCGGATCGCGACGCGTCCGGCGCGCCGGACGCGTCGGCCGCGCCCCCCACGGGCCGGGCCGTCGTACCGGGGGACGACGTGGCCGTACCGCCGTCGGTCGTCTCGCCGCCCGCCGAGGACGAGCCGGGGCTGGTGAAGGGTATGGCGTCGGTGCCCAGTTCGGCGAGGCTCAGGGCACCGGCCGCGAGGACGCAGGCCGCGCTCACGAGCAGGATCCTGCGCCGCCGTCTTCGATGGGCCGCGGCCTTGCGGTCGCGGCGGCTCCCGTCGGCCTCGGAGGGACCCGTGGGGGCGTTGCCGGCGGGGCTCGTGGAAGGTCCGGCGGGATGCTCGGCGGCCCGGCCGCGCCCTCGGCCGCGGGTGGCGCGGCGCCGGTCCGCCCGGCCGCCCGGCCGGAACTCGCCGGGGCCGTCGCCTCCGTCCCCCTCGTCGTCGCCGTGGTCGGCGTGGTCGGCGTCCGGTCCGCCGGCGGGATGGCCGTCCGCGGGATGGCCGTCCGCGGGATGGCCGTCATGTCCCGCGCCGGTGGACTCCACCCCCGCGTACGGCGTTTCGAGGCTCCCGGACGCCTGGCGGGTTTCGACCGGGGCGCCGCACCCGGGGCAGGCGAGGGCGCCGTTGAGGTGCCGTCGGCACGGGTGGCAGTAGTCCATGACGCGGGAAGACTAAGTTCCCCGCGGGTCTCATCACCAGCCGCCTCTGTGAAGGTTCTGTGGGAGACCGAAAGAACTGTCGAAAGCCTTGCCGAAACCGTTACCTGTTCGACCCATTGACACTGCCCTCACCCCATCCTTACTGTCACGCCAGCATTTCGAACGCGTGACGAAATCTCGAACAGCTGAGGGGCAACTGCCGTGCGCATCACCGGAATCAGCACACACGTGGTCGGGACGCCCTGGCGGAACCTGACCTACGTCCAGGTGCACACCGACGAGGGGATCACCGGAGTCGGCGAGACCCGGATGCTCGGTCACACCGACGCGCTGATCGGCTACCTCCGGGAGGCCGAGGCCAACCACATTCTCGGTTCCGACCCGTTCGCATTGGAAGACCTCGTACGCCGGATGAAGTACGGCGACTACGGCCGGGCGGGCGAAATCGTCATGTCCGGTATCGCCGTGATCGAGATGGCCTGCTGGGACATCAAGGGCAAGGCGCTGGGCGTGCCCGTGTGGCAGCTGCTCGGCGGCAAGGTGACCGACAAGGTCAAGGCGTACGCCAACGGGTGGTACACGACCGAGCGGACGCCGGAGGCCTACCACAAGGCGGCCCAGGGGGTGATGGAGCGCGGCTACAAGGCGCTCAAGATCGACCCCTTCGGCACCGGGCACTTCGAACTGGACCACGAGCAGACGCTGTACTCCGTGTCGCTGATCGAGGCGGTGCGGGACGCCATCGGCCCGGACGCCGAACTGATGCTGGAGATGCACGGCCGCTTCTCCCCCGCCACCGCCGTCCGGCTGGCCAAGGAGCTGGCCCCCTTCAAGCCGGCCTGGCTGGAGGAGCCGTGCCCGCCGGAGAACCTGAAGGCGCTGGAGAAGGTCGCCGCCAAGGTCGACATGCCGGTCGCCACCGGTGAGCGCATTCACGACCGCATCGAGTTCCGCGAACTCTTCGAGAGCCAGGCCGTGGACATCATCCAGCCGGACGTCGGCCACATCGGCGGCATCTGGGAGACGCGCAAGCTCGCCGCCACCGCCGAGACGCACTACGTCCTGGTCGCCCCGCACAACGTCGGCGGCTCCGTGCTCACCGCCGCCTCCCTCCAGGTCGGGTTCACCTCCCCGAACTTCAAGATCCTGGAGCACTTCAACGACTTCGCGGACGCCGAGATCAAGAAGGTCGTCAAGGGCGCGCCCGAGGTGGTCGACGGGTACTTCCACCTGTCCGACGCGCCGGGTCTCGGAGTCGAGTTCGACGCCGACGCGGCCGCCGAGTTCCCGCAGCAGCAGGCCCGCTTCGACCTGTGGGCGGACGGCTGGGAGCAGCGCAGGCCGAAGGGCACCAAGTGAGCGCGACCCAGGTCGTCATCGAGGCGCCGGGCGCGCACCGGGTGGAGGAACACACGCCCCGCGAGCCCGGTCCCGGTGAGGCACTGGTCGCGGTGCACGCGGTCGGCATCTGCGGGAGCGACCGCGAGGTGTACCAGGGCAACCGGCCCGAGGGGTACGTCCGCTATCCGCTGACGCCGGGTCACGAGTGGTCCGGGACGGTGAGTGCGGTGGGCGCCGCAGTGCCCACCGGGCTGGTCGGCCGCAAGGTCGTCGGCGAGGGCTTCCGGAACTGCCAGGTGTGCGACCGCTGCCATGCCGGCGAGACCACCCTGTGCAGCTACGGCTACGAGGAGACCGGCTTCACCCAGCCGGGCGCCATGGCCACCACCCTCACCCTGCCGGCCCGGCTGCTGCACCCCCTGCCGGACGACGCCGACCTCACCGCCGCCGCGCTCCTGGAGCCCGCCGCCTGCATCGCGGCCGCCGCCCTGAAGGGCAACGCCCGGCCGGGCGAGCGGGTCGCGGTGGTCGGCACCGGGACACTGGGCATGTTCGCCGTGCAGTTCCTGCGCGCGGTCTCGCCGGGCGAGCTGCTGGTCGTCGGCACCCGCGGTGACCGGGAGGCGCTCTCCCGGCAGTTCGGGGCCACCGACTTCCGCACCAAGGGCCAGGAACTGCCCGACGACTTCGACGTGGTCATCGAGACCGCCGGGTCCGCGTCCGCCGCGCGCACCGCCGCCTCCCTGCTCAGGCGCGGCGGACGCCTGGTCCTGACCGGCATCCCGGCCGCGGGCGCCGACGGCCTGGACCCGACCGACCTCGTCGTACGGCAACTGGAGGTGCACACCGTCTTCGGGGCACCGCCGGACGCCTGGGCGCACACGGTACGGGTCTTCGCAGCCGGTCTCCTGGACCCGTTGCCGCTGGTCACGCACGAGCTGCCGCTGACCGAGTTCCCGCAGGCCATCGAGCTGATGGGGGCCGGTGATCCCAAGGTGGGCAAGGTGCTGCTCCGCCCCTGAGTCGTACGCCGGTCGCGGCGTGCCCTGACCTCGCCGGGGCCGGCGTACCACCACACCGTTTTCACACCCCGAGCCGCGAACCTTGTCCGATATACCGAACATGAAGGACAGCTTGTGACGACCGACGCTTCCGCTGCGGCCCGCCGACCCGGTGAGCAGGCGCTCGCCGCCCTCGGCCTGGGCGCGCCCGCCCTCGACCCCGCCGACGCCTCCGCCCACAGCTTCCCCGGCGGCGGCACGTGGCGCACCGAGATCCCCTCCTGCGAGGGTCCCGAGGCGCTTGCCGTCGTACTCAAGGAGTCCTCGCGCCTGGACGTGCCGATCCACCGGATCAGCCAGGGCAGCGGCGTGTGGATGCTCACCGACGCCGAGATCACCGAGATGGTCGAGGCGACCGGCGAACGCGACATCGAGCTGTGCCTGTTCACCGGGCCGCGCGGCACCTGGGACACCGGCGGCTCGGTGCGCTCCGACTCGCGGGGCGCCGGACTGCGCGCCCGCGGCCACGACGCCGTCGCCGGCTGTGTCGAGGACGCGGTCCGGGCGACGGAACTCGGCGTCAAGTGCCTGCTCGTCGCCGACGAGGGCGTGCTGTGGACGCTGCACCGGGCGCGCGAGGCCGGGATCATCCCGGCGGACACCACGCTGAAGGTGTCCGCGCTGATCGGTCCGGTCAACCCGGCGTCGTACTCCGTCTTCGAGCACCTCGGTGCCGACTCGATCAACGTGCCGAGCGACCTGACGCTCGATCACCTCACCGAGATCCGGCGGGTGTCCGGCGCTCCCCTGGACATGTACATCGAGGCCCCGGACGACCTCGGTGGCTACGTCCGGATGTACGAGGTCGCCGAGCTGATCCGGCGTGGCGCGCCGGTGTACCTCAAGTTCGGTCTGTCCAAGGCCCCCGGGATCTACCCGTGGGGCAACCACCTGCGGGACGTGACCCTCAGCACGGCCAAGGAGCGGGTGCGGCGGGGGCGGCTCGCGCTGGACCTGCTCGCGCGGCACGGGGCGGACGGGGGGATGGCTCCGCTGGGGTCGCGGCTGCCGGGGGCTCTGCGCCGGTTCCCCGTCGAGGGTTCCGCCTGACGAAACGTTGGGGACTGCAGGTCTGTTGTGGCTGGTCGCGCAGTTCCCCGCGCCCCTTCGGGGCGCTTCAACCTCTCAACGACGAGAAGAACAGGGACGATCATCATGCGCACTCGTAGAAGCGCCCTCACCCTCATAGCCGGGGCCGCCTCGCTCGCCCTGACCCTGACCGCCTGCGGTCAGAGCAGTGAGGGCGGCAGCAAGGAGGGCGGCGGCAGCGCCAAGGGCGGCACGATCGGCATCGCGATGCCGACCAAGTCGTCGGAGCGCTGGATCAACGACGGCAACAACCTCGTCAAGGACATCAAGGCCAAGGGCTACAAGACCAAGCTGGTCTTCGGCGAGGACAACCCGGACACCCAGGTCTCGCAGATCGAGAACCTGATCACGCAGGGCGTCAAGGGCCTGGTCATCGCGGCCATCGACAACAAGTCCCTGAACAACGTGCTCCAGGAGGCCGCGGACGCCCACATCCCGGTCATCGCCTACGACCGGCTGATCCTCGGCACCAAGAACGTCGACTACTACGCGTCCTTCGACAACGAGAAGGTCGGTGTCGAGCAGGGCACGTACATCGTGCACAAGCTCGGCCTGGACAGCGGCAAGAAGGGCCCGTTCAACATCGAGCTGTTCGCCGGCTCGAACGACGACAACAACACCAAGTACTTCTTCAACGGCGCGATGAGCGTGCTCCAGCCGTACATCGACAAGAAGCAGCTGGTGGTCAGGTCCGGCCAGACCGCGCTGAACAAGGTGACCACGCTCCGCTGGGACGGCGCGACCGCGCAGTCCCGCATGGAGGACATCCTCACCTCCTCCTACAAGTCCGCCAAGGTCGACGCGGTGCTCTCGCCCTACGACGGCATCTCGATCGGCATCATCGCCGCGCTGAAGTCGGACGGCTACGGCTCCGGCAGCCAGCCGCTGCCCGTCATCACGGGCCAGGACGCCGAGCTGGCCTCGGTGAAGTCGATCATCGCGGGTCAGCAGACGCAGACCGTCTACAAGGACCTCCGCAAGCTCGCCGAGGTCGCCGCGACCATGGTCGACGACGCGCTGAACAAGAAGACCCCGCAGGTCAACGACACCAAGACGTACGACAACGGCACGAAGGTCGTCCCCGCCTACCTGCTGCAGCCGGTGAGCGTCGACAAGTCCAACTACGAGGAGGTCCTGGTCAAGGGCGGCTACTACACCGACGCCCAGCTCAAGTGACCCCCGCCAAGCCCTGATCGACAAGCACTGATTGGAAGGCAGACCATGGCGGGACCCGTCCTGGAAATGCGCTCGATCGTCAAGACCTTTCCCGGCGTCAAGGCGTTGTCGGACGTCACCCTGACCGTCCGCCAGGGCGAGGTCCACGCCATCTGCGGGGAGAACGGCGCCGGCAAGTCGACCCTGATGAAGGTCCTCTCCGGCGTTCACCCGCACGGCAGTTACGAGGGCGAGATCCTCTTCGAGGGTGAGCCCTGCGCGTTCGGTGACATCCGGGCGAGCGAGCAGCGCGGCATCGTGATCATCCACCAGGAGCTGGCGCTGTCGCCGTACCTCTCCCTGGCGGAGAACATCTTCCTCGGCAACGAACACGCCAAGGGCGGGTTCATCGACTGGCGGGAGACCCTGCGGCACGCCACCGAGCTGCTGCGCCGGGTGGGTCTGGACGACCACCCGGAGACCCGCGTCGCCGACATCGGCGTGGGCAAGCAGCAGCTGGTGGAGATCGCGAAGGCGCTGTCGAAGAAGGTGAAGCTGCTCATCCTCGACGAGCCGACCGCGGCGCTGAACGACGAGGACAGCGGCAAACTCCTCGACCTGATCCTGGAGTTGAAGAACCAGGGCATCACCTCGATCATCATCTCGCACAAGCTCAACGAGATCCGCCGGGTCGCCGACTCGGTGACGATCATCCGGGACGGCCACTCCATCGAGACCCTCGACGTGAAGTCGGAGGAGACCACCGAGGAGCGGATCATCTCGGGCATGGTGGGCCGCGACCTGGACCACCGCTTCCCCGAGCGCACCGCGTACGAGGGCGAGGAGGACGCGGCGCCGGCCCTGGAGGTCCGCAACTGGACCGTGCGGCACCCGATCGACCACGAGCGCAAGGTCGTCGACGACGTGTCGATCCACGTCCGGCGCGGCGAGATCGTCGGTATCGCGGGCCTGATGGGCGCGGGCCGCACGGAACTCGCGATGAACGTCTTCGGGCGGACGTACGGCCGTTACGACGGCGGCACGGTCCTCAAGGACGGCACGGAGATCCGCACCAAGTCGGTCGCCGAGGCGGTCGGGCACGGCATCGCGTACGTCACCGAGGACCGCAAGCACTACGGTCTCAACCTGATCGACACCATCAACCGCAACATCTCGCTGACCGCCCTGAAGAAGGTGGCCCGGCGCGGGATCGTGGACGAGCACGAGGAGCGGCAGGTCTCCGAGGGCTACCGCACGTCCATGAACATCAAGGCGCCGACGGTGTTCGAGCCGGTGGGCAAGCTGTCGGGCGGCAACCAGCAGAAGGTCGTCCTCAGCAAGTGGATCTTCGCGGGTCCCGACGTGCTGATCCTGGACGAGCCGACCCGCGGGATCGACGTGGGCGCCAAGTACGAGATCTACACGGTCATCGACCAGCTCGCCGCCCAGGGCAAGGCGGTCGTCTTCATCTCCTCCGAACTGCCCGAACTGCTCGGCATGTGCGACCGCATCTACACCATGGCCGCGGGCCGTCTGACCGGTGAGGTGCCCAGGGCCGAGGCCACGCAGGAAGTGCTGATGCGCCATATGACGAAGGACAAAGAGGTAACGCGATGAGCACGGATGTCACCGCCAAGAGCCCGGCGCCCGCGCCGCCGGGCAAGAGCGGATCGGCCGCCGAGGGGAACCTGCTCCAGCTGGTCCTCGACGGGCTGCGCCGCAACATGCGCCAGTACGGGATGCTGATCGCCCTCGGTCTGATCGTCGCCCTGTTCGCGGTGTGGACCAACGGCGACCTGCTGCTGCCGCGCAACGTCTCCAACCTGGTGCTGCAGAACAGCTACATCCTGATCCTCGCCATCGGCATGATGATGGTGATCATCGCCGGGCACATCGACCTGTCGGTCGGCTCGCTGACGGCGTTCGTGGGCGCGTTCGCGGCCGTGCTGACGGTCAACCACGGAATGGCCTGGCCGCTGGCCCTGGTCCTGTGCCTGGTGATGGGTGCCTTCGCGGGCGCCGCCCAGGGCTTGTTGATCGCCTACTTCGGCATACCGTCGTTCATCGTCACCCTCGCCGGGATGCTGCTCTTCCGCGGTCTCACCGAGATCCTGCTCCAGGGGCAGACCATCGGCCCGTTCCCGAACGGCCTGCAGAACCTGGGCAACGGCTTCCTGCCCGAGGTCGGCCCGAACACCAATTACCACAACATCACGCTGCTGCTGGGCATCGTGCTGATCGCCGCCGTGGTCTGGCAGGAGTTCCGGGACCGGCGCCGCCAGCAGGAGTTCGCGCTGGAGGTGCCGCCCACCCGGCTGTTCCTGCTGAAGCTGACCGCGCTGGTCGCCGCCATCCTCGTCATGACCATGCTGCTGGCCAGCTACAAGGGCGCGCCGATCGTCCTGATCGTGCTGGGCGTGCTGGTCGTCGGCTACGGCTACGTGATGCGCAACGCGGTCTTCGGCCGGCACATCTACGCGATCGGCGGCAACCTGCCGGCGGCCAAGCTGTCCGGCGTCAAGGACAAGAAGGTCACCTTCTACGTCTTCCTCAACATGGGCGTGCTCGCGGCCCTGGCCGGGCTGGTGGTCGCCGCCCGGCTGAACGCGGCCTCGCCGAAGGCGGGCGACGGCTTCGAACTGGAGGCGATCGCCTCCTCGTTCATCGGCGGCGCCTCCATGAGCGGCGGTGTGGGCACCATCCTCGGTGCCATCATCGGCGGTCTCGTCCTCGGCGTGCTGAACAACGGCATGAACCTCCTCAGCGTCGGCACCGACTGGCAGCAGGTCATCAAGGGCCTCGCCCTCCTCGCGGCGGTCGGCTTCGACGTGTGGAACAAGCGCAAGTCCGGTTCGTAGTCAGCGAGGACGCTCCGCCGGGAAGGCCGAATCAACACTGCGGGCCGTGAGGGGCTGGTCGCGCAGTTCCCCGCGCCCCTTCGGGGGCGCGGCTCGGCGGGGCGGCTTTCAACTCTCTTCACAAGGAGCCGCTAGATGGAGCTGAACAGACGCACGGTCATCGCAGGAGCCGCGGCGGCGGGGATCGCCGCCACCACCCTCGGCAGCGGGGTCGCCGAGGCCGCCTCGGGAGGCAGGAAGCCGGTGAAGGAGTCCTTCGGGAAGCTCGCCGACGGTACGAAGATCTACCGCTGGTCGCTGGAGAACGGCGGGACCCGGCTGAAGGTCCTCAACTGGGGCGGTGTCGTCCAGACCCTGGAGCTGCCGGACCGCCGGGGCCACTACGCCAACGTGGTCAACGGCTTCGACACCATCGACGACTACGTCGCGAAGTCCCCGTACTTCGGCGCCCTCATCGGCCGCTACGGCAACCGCATCGGCAAGGGGCAGTTCACCCTCGACGGCAAGCACTACCAGCTGTCCGTCAACGACGGCGCGAACAGCCTGCACGGCGGCACCCAGGGCTTCGACAAGCACGTCTGGGACGTCGAGCCGTTCGTGAAGGGCTCGGACGTCGGCCTCGTCCTGCACTACACCAGCGTCGACGGCGAGATGGGCTACCCGGGCACGCTCAGGACGAAGGTGACGTACACCCTCACCCGGCGCGGCGAGTGGATCATCGACTACGAGGCCACCACCGACAAGGCCACGGTCGTCAACCTCACCAGCCACGTCTACTGGAACCTCGCGGGCGAGGGCAGCGGCTCCATCGAGGACCACGAGCTGACGATCGCCGCGGGCCGCTACACGCCGACCGACTCGGGGCTGATCCCCACGGGCGAACTGGCCACCGTGCGCGGCACGCCGTTCGACTTCCGGGAGACCAAGACGATCGGCCGGGACATCCGCGCCGGGCACGTCCAGCAGGTGCAGGCCAAGGGCTTCGACCACAACTGGGTGCTGGACAAGGGCGTCACCGCGAAGCCGGAGCACGTCGCGACGCTGCGGGACCCGCGGTCGGGCCGGACGCTGAAGATCGCGACCGACCAGCCGGGGCTGCAGTTCTACTCCGGGAACTTCCTGGACGGGACGCTGACGGGCACGGGTGGGCGCACCTACCGGCAGGGGGACGCGCTCTGCCTGGAGACGCAGCACTTCCCTGACTCGCCGAACCACGCGAACTTCCCGTCGACCGTGTTGCGGCCGGGGCACGTGTACAGGACGCGGACGGTGCATTCGTTCGGCGCCTGAGTTGTGGGGGACTGTGCGGGCGGTAAGGGGCCGGCCGCGCGGTTCCCCACGCCCCTTTCGGGGGCGCTGACACTTTTTTCACACCGGTTGAACAGGGACTCAACTGCCCCCGTATTCAGGGGTGGCCCGTGCTCCCCCGCGCGGGCCGCCCAAGACGACGGGCCCGGACGTCCCCATCGGGCCCGCCTCATACGGAGGTTCCATGGCCGGCAACGTCACCTCGTTGTTCCGCAGCGGTGCTCACAGCCCGTCGATGGCGGCGCTGGCACGCGAGGGGGGCGACGGGACCGGCCCGGTCGACTTCTGCGTCCCCTGCAACCCCTATTTCCCCACCCCGGCCATGATGGAAACCATGGCCGCGCGGCTCAAGGACATCATCACCTTCTACCCGAGCAGCGCCGACACCATCACCGCCGAGCTGTGCAACCTCCTCCAGCTCCCGCCGCAGGCCGTGGCCATGGGCAACGGCTCCACCGAGCTGATCACCTGGATCGACCACCTGCTGGTCCGCGAGTCCCTCGCCATCCCCGTCCCCACGTTCGGCCGCTGGACCGACCAGCCCATGGAGACCGGCAAGCGGGTCGACATGTTCCCGCTGCAGGAGTCCAACGGCTTCGCCCTCGACCTCGCGCAGTACGCCGACTTCATCCGCACCCGGGGGACCAGGGTCGCGGTCGTCTGCAATCCGAACAACCCCGACGGCGGGTACGTCCCCAAGCGCGCGCTCGTCCAGTTCATGGACGCCATGGCCGACCTGGACCTGATCGTCATCGACGAGTCGTTCCTGGAGTTCGCCGACGCGGAGCAGGAGCCGAGCGTCGTGCAGGAGGCGATGATGCGGCCGAACGTCATCGTCCTGCGCAGCCTCGGCAAGAACTTCGGCCTGCACGGCATCCGCTTCGGCTACATGGTCGCCAACCCCTCGCTGGCCGGCAAGGTCCGCTCCATGCTGCCGAAATGGAACCTGAACGCGTTCGCCGAGTACGTCGTCTTCATGCTCAAGGAGCACGGCGCCGAGTACGCGCAGAGCCTGCTCCAGGTCCGCAAGGACCGCCTGGAGATGGCGAGCCAGCTCTCCGCGCTGCCCGGCCTGACCGTCTACCCCTCCCAGGGCAACTTCCTCTTCGTGCGCCTTCCCGTAGGCGCCGAGGGCACCGTGGTCCGGGACCGGATGCTCACCGAGCACCGGATCCTGGTCCGCGAGTGCGGCAACAAGATCGGTTCTTCCAGCCGCTTCCTGCGTCTCGTGGTGCGCCCCGAGGTGGACGTGCGTCGCCTGGTGTCCGCCATGGAACAGGTGCTGTACGGGACCAGGAGGGGAGCCGCCGTACCCGAACTGGGCACCGGGAACAGCTACAGCTCGGGTACGGCGGCCGTCGACCGGCTGGTGAGCGAGACGAACGGGGCGGGGATCCCGTTGGCGCAGGCGGTGGGGGCCGGACCGGTCCCGAGCCTCACGCCGGCTCCCGGGCCGGGGCTCGCCACGGCGCCCGCGGCCGGGCTCGGCATGCCGATGACCGGGCAGTCGGGCGGGGCGGGGACGCCGCAGCCGATGATGGCGCCGGTGCCGGCTGCCGCTGCTGCTCAGATGCAGATGCCGATGCAGGCGCCGGTGGCACCGCAGCCGATGACACCGCAGCCGATGGCACCGCAGCCGATGATGACGCCCGTCCCCGCGCCCGCGCCGCCGATGCAGATGCCGCAGATGCCGCAGATGCCTGCCCCGGCGCCCGTCCCCGCGCCTGCTCCGGCTCCCGCTCCCGCGCCCATGCCGACCGGGCCCACGCCCCCCGGGGTACCGGCCCGTGGCGGGCTGACCGCGGCGCAGGTGCGGGGGGCGACCGCGCCGCCGCCCGCGCCCGGGTTGTCGCCGGCGCCGGCGACGGGGTGGCCGAACGCGCAGAGCTGGCCGAACGCGGCGGGGATGGGACAGGCGGGCTGATCGACGGGGGCGTTCCGTACGCGGCCGGGTGCGGGTGGTTCGTGGCTGGTCGCGCAGTTCCCCGCGCCCCTGAAGGGGCGCGTCGTGCCGGGCGGCGTGTCGGAATACTGGCTCCTAAAGGGGCGCGCCCACCCGTACGGCATGGATCAGTGCGGCTCCCAGAGGGAGGGCGTGACATGCCGTCCGTCGGAAGCCTGCCTCCTCCAGTAGGCGTCGGTAATGGGACTCGTCCCGTTCCCGGCCCCCGACGTTGCACAGCATGTGGACGTCCCAGGCCGCCGCTGTGCTGCTGGGCAGCAGGCGTTCCACGACGAGGAGTCCGGCGCCGGGCCGCATCGCCTGGGCGCACCTGCGCAGGATGGTCAGGCAGTGGTCGTCGTCCCAGTCGTGCAGGACGCGCGACAGAAGGTAGATGTCGCCGTCAGGCGGCACCGAGTCGGTGAAGTCGCCCTCGGCGAAGGTGCAGCGGTCTCCCAGATCCGCCAGCTCCGGGCGCGCCGCCGCCAGCGCCTCCGGGCGTTCCAGCAGGACCCCCTCCAGGTGGCTGTGGGCGCGCAGGATCCGGCCGAGCAGCGCGCCGTTCCCGCCGCCCACGTCGATCACCCGCCGGGCGGCGGAGAAGTCGGCCAGCCGCGGTACCGGGGTGAACATCTCCGCGCTCGCGGCCATCCCCCGGTGGAAGAGGTCGGCGAGTTCGGGGTGTGCGGCGAAGTGGCGGAAGTGGTGCCGGCCGTGGCGGTGGGCGAAAGCTTCCTTCCCGGTGCGAACGGCGTAGGGGAGCCCGGCGAAGGAGTCGTAGAAGGGGCCGCCGTAGAGCAGCGCGAGCGGGTGCATCGAGAACTCGGTGCCGGTGCGCAGGGGTTCACCGAGGGCGGTGAGGTGGTAGGTGGCGTCGGCCGCGGTGAGCAGGCCGAGGCCGGCCAGGTAGCGCAGCAGGCGGCGCAGGGCGTCCGGGTCGGTGCCGGTCAGGTCCGCGAGGGCGGCGGCGTCGAGGCCGGGGCGGGCGGCCAGGTGGTCGGCGATGCCGAGTTCGGCCATGGTGCGGACGGCCTGGGTGGCCCAGGCGCCGGTCATGACGTCGAGGAGGGCGAGGGCGGGGTCGGGGAGGGGTTCCTGGCGGCCGGGGAGGCGGAGTTCGAAGCGGCGGTGGCCGGCGGTGCGGAAGTAGAGGACGGTGACGTTCTCGTGGTCGTTGTAGCCGCCGCCGTCCGGGACGGCGCCGCCGCGTTCGGTCAGCAGGGTGCGCAGTCCGGCGGGGATCACCCGGCCCGGCGCGGTCACGGCGAAGGCGTGGTGGGACTCGTGGCCGGCGGAGCGTTCGTCGGCGGCGACCGCCTCCAGCGGGGAGCCGGACGGCACGGGCAGCGCGAAGATCTCCACGGTCCGCCCGGCCACCGGCACGTGCACGATCCCGACCGGGCTGTCGCCGAGGACGGCACCGTAGCGGCGGGTCAGCCGTCCGCGCACCACCACGCTCGGGACGACGGGGCCCGGGTCGAGGCCGGCGTCGCGCAGTTCGGCGCGGAGCCCGTCGAGGGAGGCGGGGAAGACCAGTACGGCGGTGTGGTCGTACCCGAGGTGGCGGGCGACGTCGGCCCGCTCGTCGGCCGTCAGGCCGGGCAGCAGATCGGCCAGCACCTGGTCCGTGTCGTGGTCGCGGACGTGGTCGGCGGCGCGCCGGATCCGGTCCAGGTCGGTTTCCGTCAGACATGCCTGTACGACGGAGAGGTTCATGAAGAATTCCCGATGATCGTGGGGCAGGGAGAACCGGGGCCGAGACGCCCCGGGGGTCAGATGCCGGTGTAGTTCTCGGCGAAGAAGTCCTGGTGGGCGCGGGAGGTGCGCAGGCTCTCCAGGCGGGCGTACTGCAACTGGCGTCCGTAGCGGGCCTCGTCGCCGTCGCCGTCCGCACCGACGGGGCCGTGCAGCAGGCCGCTCATCCAGTGCGAGAACTCATGGGCCCGCCAGACCCGGGGCAGGCAGTCGGCGGCGTACCGGGCGAGGCCGCTGTCGTCACCGCGCAGCAGCGCGGCCTCGAAGGCGCGGGCCAGCAACTCGGCTTGGAGGACAGCCAGGTTGGCGCCCTTGGCCGCCGACGGGCTGATGAGCCCGGCCGCGTCCCCGGCCAGCCACAGCCGCCCGGCGCCCGGCGCCTCCAGCACGTCCGAGCACAGGTCGACGACCGCCTTCTCCAGGACGGCTCCCGTGCGCAGCGGCCCGAACTCGGCCGTGCGCATCCGGGTGGCCAGCTCGGTCCAGATCCGGTCCTCGCTCCAGTCGGCGGGGGCCGTGCCGCGCGGGCACTGGAGGTAGTACCGGGTGACGGTCGCGGTGCGCGCCATGTGACCGGCGAACCCGCGCGGGTGCAGGGCGTATCCGGTGGCCGGCATGCTGGGCGGGGCCGCGGCCAGCACGGCGAGCCAGGAGACGCCGTGGTCCCAGCGGGCGGTGCGGGTGCCGTGCGCGGTCAGGGTGGCGCGGCCGATCCCCCGGTGCCCGTCGCAGCCCGCGACGTACCGGCCGGTGACGTCCGCGCCGTCGCGCAGCCGGACCCGGCCCTCGGTGACGTGCGTCGCCTCGACGCCGAACCGGAGGTCGCCGCCGCGCCGCAGGTACTCGGCGACCAGGTCGCGCACCAGCTCCTGCTGGGGGTAGACGGTGTGCACCTCGCCACGGCCCAACGTGGCGTAGTCGAGGGTGAATTCACCTCGGTCGCCGCGGAACTGGCAGGTGGTGTGGGTCCTGCCGCGGGTGAGCAGGCCTGCCGCCAGGCCGTTCTCCGTGAGGACGCGCACGGAGCGGGCCGCGAGGAACCCGGCGCGGGCCCGGCCCTCCACCGCGGCACGGTCGCGCCGTTCCAGGAGCACGCAGTCGACGCCCCGGTCCAGCAGCAGGTTCCCCAGGACGAGTCCGGCCGGGCCGGCGCCGACGATCACTACCCCGGCCTGTGCTTCTGCCATGCCCGCCTTCTGAAGTCGCTTGTTGATCAAGGCTTGTTGATCAAGAGGTTTCATATCATCTGGATCCTGGATACAGTCGGGTGAACTATCGTGATTAGCCCTAAAGGGTTGCTGTTCGATACGAGAGGCCGTGGATAGGGTTCAGGGCGTGGAGCGCAGCGGCGAAGAGGCGAAGGCGCTGTGGTGGGGGTCGGCCGGGCTGGTGCTCGGGGTCACCGGGACCTCGGTGGTCGTCGCCGGCGCGGAGCACGCCGGACGGCTGTCCGTGGCACTGGCACTGGTCCTCGCGCAGGTTCCCGTGCTGCGCCGGCTGGTACGGGCCCCGGTCGCCGTGCTGGCCGCGACCACGGCCGCGGGACTCGCTGTGTGGGCGCTGCTGCCCGCGGTGACCCTGACGGGCGCGTTGCTCGCGGCCCAGATCGCACTGTGCGTACTGTCGGCGACCGGGCCGCGACGGGTGTCGGCCGGGGCGCTCGCGGCGATGTGCCTGCTCGCGCCGCTCGGCTGGGTGGCAGGCGGGCCCGCGGGGCTGACGGTCTATCTGCTGACGGTGGTGCTGGCGTGGACGGCGGGCCAGTGGCGCCGAGCGCACGGGGCCAGGATCCGGGCGGAGACGCGCCGTGCGGTCGCGGAGGAGCGGGCGCGGATCGCGCGCGAGGTGCACGACGTCGTGGCGCACACGCTGTCCGTGATGGTCGTCCAGGCCGCCGCGGCCGACGACGTGTTCGCGGAGCGCCCCGACCAGGCCCGGCAGGCACTGCGGGCCATCGAGACGGGCGCCCGCTCGGCGCTGGGCGAACTGCGGCTGCTGCTGCGGGCGTTCGGGCCGGGTACGCAGGAGGACGAGGACTCGGTCGGGGCCGGGGCCGGGAGGCGGACGCCGTCGCTCGCGCGTCTCGACGAACTGGCCGGGGCCGTGCGGGCGGCCGGGATGACCGTGCACGTGTGCCGTGAAGGTGCCGTCGACGGGCTGCCGGCCGCGGTGGACCTGGCGGCGTACCGGATCGTCCAGGAGGCCCTCACCAACGCGCTGCGGCACGCGGCCGGCGCCGACGAGGTGCGCGTGCGGGTGACGGCCGACGGAACGGGGGTGCGGGTGACGGTGGTGGACAACGGCCGTAGGCGACAGGGAGGTTCGGGGTCGTCGGGCGCCGGGCGCGGTCTGGTCGGGATGCGGGAGCGGGCCCGGCTGGTGGGCGGCAGCCTGCGGGCCGGTCCGCTGCCCGGCGGCGGGTTCGAGGTGGTGGCGCTGTTGCCTGCGGAGGGCGTGTCATGACGTTGCGTGTGGTGGTGGCCGACGATCAGGCCCTGGTCCGCACCGGGTTCCGGATGATCATCGACGCCCGGGACGACCTGGAGGTGGTGGGCGAGGCCTCCGACGGGCGGGAGGCGGTGCGGCTGACCCGGGAACTGGCACCCGACGTGGTGCTGATGGACGTCCGCATGCCGGTGCTGGACGGTATCGAGGCGACCCGGCGGATCGTGGCGGACGGCGGACCGGCCCGGGTGCTCGTGCTGACCACCTGGGACGCGGACGCGCATGTCGTCGACGCACTGCGGGCGGGAGCCAGCGGCTTCCTGCTGAAGGACATCCGCCCCACCGAACTCGTCGAGGCCGTCCGCAGCACCGCGCGCGGCGACGCGCTGCTCGCGCCGGCCGTGCTGAGCCGGGTCCTGGACCGGTTCCTGCGCACCACTCCCGATCCGGCACCACCGCCGTCCCTGCGGGACCTGACCGGCCGTGAGCGGGAGGTGCTGACCCTGATCGGGCAGGCGCTGTCGAACGCGGAGATCGCCGGGCGGCTCGGCCTGTCGGAGGCCACCGTCAAGAACCACGTGACCGCGGTGCTGCGCAAACTGGGCCTGCGCGACCGCGTCCAGGCCGTCGTCGCCGCCTACGACCACGAGCTGGTGCGGCCGCGCCGTCCCTGAGCCCGGTCTCCTCCTCAGGGAGGAGACCGGGCCGGGGTCCTCCCGTGTTCCCAGTGCCGACCCGTTCCCGTGGCCGATCCGCAGCCGGGGTGTCCGGTCCTAGCGTCGAGGGGTGACCGACGACCTGACCTGCCTCGTGTATCTGCTCGCCCACGACGAAGCCTCCGCGGGCCCCTACGACCGTTCCCGGACCGGACTGCTGGTCCGGGCCGCCGCGCTGATCGACCTCGCGCTGCGCGGCCGACTGCGGGAGATCGGCGGCACGGTCGCCGTGACCGGCACGGAACCGACCGGCGACCCCGTCCTGGACGGTGTGCTGCGCGATGCCTCCGGGCACGGCTGGCGGCAGCTGGTACGCCACCACCGCAGGCGGACCCTGACGGAGCTGGAGGACCGGCTGGCCGCCAACGGGCACCTCACCGTGCGGGCGCCCCGCGCCTTCTCCCGTGCCCGGCGGGTGACCCTCAGGGACCGCACCGCGGCCGCCGCCCTGCGCACCCGGGTCTCCGCGGTGCTGCACGGGGACGGCCCCGTGCGGGAGATCCCGGACGTCGACGCGGCGCTGCTGGCGCTCGCCGCGGCGGGCCGCATCCGCTCGGTCGTGTCACGGCGGGACCAGAAGGAGCTGCGGCCGCGCATCGACGCCTGCACGGGGCGGCTCGCGGCCCTCGCACCCGGCCTGGAGCAGGCCGTACGCGCGCTGCCGACGACCATGGTCGCCGCACAGGGCGGCATGGGCGGCGGCTGACGACCGGACGAACGCCCTGTCGAACGACCGACCGAACGGGGAGACGACGCCATGCACCGCACCCTGACCACCCTGGCCTGCACCCTGACCGCCGCACTCGCGACGGCCTGGCCGACGCCACCGGCCCCACCACCGGGACCGCCCCTGCTCACCGAGACGGCCACCACCGCGACCAGCGCCACAGGGGCCGCGACACCCGCCGCCCCGACCGCCGTCCGCACCCCCGGCGGCCTGGTCCGGGGCGCTGCTCACGGCGGCTACCGGACCTTCGAGGACGTTCCCTACGCCGCGCCCCCGGTCGGGCGGCTGCGCTGGGCTCCGCCGCGGCCTCCGGTCCCCTGGGCCGGGGTACGGGACGCCACCCGGCCCGCGCATGCCTGCCCGCAGCCGGCCGGTGAGGTGCCCGGCGGCAGCACCGACGAGGACTGCCTGCATCTGAACGTCACGACACCCGACGACGCGAGCCCGGCCCGTCCCAGGCCGGTGATCGTCTGGCTGCACGGCGGCGGCCTCACCACCGGCGCGGGCAGCTCGTACGACGCCCACCGCATGGCCACCCGCGGCGATGTCGTGGTCGTCACCGTCGACTACCGTCTCGGGGCCCTCGGTTTCCTCGCGCACGACGGGCTGCCCGGCTCCGGCACCTTCGGCCTGGCCGACCAGCAGGCGGCGTTGCGCTGGGTCCGTGCCGGAATCGGCGCCTTCGGCGGTGACGCGCACGACGTGACACTCGCCGGTGAGTCGGCGGGCGGTTACAGCGTCTGCGCCCAGCTCGCCTCGCCCGCCGCGGCAGGCCTGTTCGACCGGGCGATCATCCAGAGCGGCCCGTGCACAGGCCGCCCCGACCGGCCGTTCGCGCCGTCAGCCGTCCCCCTGTCCGCGGCACGGGCCACAGGCTCGGACTTCGCGACGCGGGTCGGCTGCGGCTCCGCCCGTGACGTGCCGGTCTGCCTGCGACGGGTGCCCGTCGCCCGGCTGCTCGCGGCCCAGGACACCGATCAACATCCCGCCTTCGACACCCCGTTGCTGCCCGGCGATCCCGCGGCGGCGATCTCCAGCGGCCACTTCCGGCACATCCCGGTGCTCCTCGGCGGCAACCACGACGAGGGCAACGGCTGGGCCGCCGGGATCATCCAGGCCGGAAACCCCGTCACCCCGGCCACCTGGCCCGACGTCGTGTCCGCCTTCTTCCCCGCACCGGGGCAGGCCGAGGCGATCGTCCGCGCGTACCCGGTGCACGCCACCGACGGCGGCCCGGTGTTCGGCGCGGTCATCGGCGACGCGGACTTCGCCTGCCCCACGGCACGTACCGACCGTCTTCTCGCCGCCCACGTCCCCGTCTGGCGTTACGAGTTCGCCGACGAACACGCCCCGCCGCTCACCCCGGGCACCCCGCCGTTCCCGCTCGGCGCACCGCACGCGAGCGAACTGCCCTACCTGTTCGACCTGGGCGGCCGTCCCCGTGACCTGACCGCGGCACAACACCGCCTGGCCGAAACGATGATCGACTACTGGACCCGTTTCGCCCGCACCGCCGACCCGAACGGCCCCTCGTCCCCGCACTGGCCGCAGGGGACGCCCCTCTCCCTGTCCCCGGACCACGTCAGCCCCGACAGGACGACCGGCCTCCGCCACCACTGCGCCTTCTGGGACACCCTGGGCTGACCGCCCGGTGCTGTCTCGACGGGGCGCTGGTCCGCTCCGACATCACCGAGCCTCCGGGCCCCGGGGGACGACGAGGTGCGCACGTCCCCCGGGGCCCCTCACACGGGTTCCCGGGCCGAGGCCTCGCGCCGCCGAAACCTCCAGTACCACTCGTTCTGCCTGGCCGTGGAGAACCCGATCACGGCGCAGGCCAGGGCCTGGCAGGCGACCGGCACGGCGGAGACGCCCCACCAGAAGGTGGGGGCCCCGGGCCGGGGACCCCGCCGCACCGGGAACTTGCCCTCCGGGTCGACGGTCACGGTGAGCCGGTCGCCCACGGCGAGGTGCGCGGCGCCCACCGTGCCGGCCAGCCGGTGACCCGACAGATCGGCCAGCCGGGCCACCTGACCCCCGTCGCTCAGGCCTCCCGCGCCGTCGGCGTGGAACACGGACGTCACGACCGCCCGCTCGACCCGACCCCGGTCGTGCAGCGCCTGCTGCTCCAGCGCGTAGACGAACGCGGCCGTCGTCAGCGCGACGCACACCGCGGCCAACACATCCAGCTTCCCGAACTCCCGGTACTTGTCGAGGAGGAGGAAGACCAGGCCGATCAGACAGCCGACCGCGAGGACGGCACCGACGAAGACGAGCTGCGACGCCCACCAGCCGGGCGCACGGGCCACTCCGTACGCGATGCCGAAGGAGCCGGCGGTCACCAGGGCGCTCGCGGGCACCGCCAGTACGGTCCACAGCGCCCGCACGGTCCACGTCCGCAAGCGGGGCGTCTCCTCGGCCTCTTTCATGACACGGTCTTGCCCAGGGCGTCACCTGGTGAAGCCGCCTGGCGGTGGCGCCGCAGGGGCAGGTCGACCTCGGCCCGTACGGTCTTTCCGGGCGCGTCGGCACGGTCGCGGTCCAGCTCCTCCCAACGGTCGGCCAGCGCGTCCACCAGCAGCAGCCCGCGCCCACCGTCGTCCAGCGGCCCAGGCGGCGGTACGGCCCCGGGCGCGGGCGGCCGTCGTTCGGCCCGCGTGTCGGTCACCTCGACGCGCACGCTCCCGGTCACCACCGTGACCCGCAACTCGAAGTCCCGGCCGGGCACGCGGCCGTGCGTCACGGCGTTCGCCGCCAGCTCCGCGACGATCACCGACACCTTGTCGACGACCTCCGCCGACGCGAACACCCCTCCCCATGCGTGCAGTTGGGCGACGGCGAGATGACGGGCCAGGCGTGCGCCACGCGTGGTGGCACTGAGCCGCTGGGCGAAAGTTCGACTCACGGTGACCGTGGTGGGGGGAGCTTCCATGCGCCCAATCTGCCGCCGGTGAGGGGTGGTTCTCCAGGTGACGGCCGCGTACGCCGCGCGGGCGTACGCGGTGACCGACTGGACCGTACCGGTCACCGACTGTGACCATTGCGCTCGGGAGGTGGCCTGCGTGGGCGAGGGAGTGGAGCCGGAGTCTTCCGACAGTCTGCGGACTTTCGGGGCGGTGGTCCAGGCGTTGCGGGAGCACGCCGGGCTGAGCAGGGAGGAGTTCGGCGAGCGGGTGCGGTTCTCGAAACACACGGTGGCGTCGGTGGAGTTGGGCCGCCGCATGCCGGACGAGTCGTTCGTGGAGGCGGCGGAGGGGGCCCTGGGCAACACGGGGGCGCTACGCCGTGCGGCGGGACACGTGGCCCGGCAACCGGGGTTGGCGGCCTGGTTTCGCCAGTGGGCGCGGATGGAGAAGTCTGCGATCAGCCTGTGCAACTACGAGTGCAGGATGGTCCCCGGGCTGTTGCAGACAGAGGCATACGCTCGGCAACTGTTCGCCGACGAACTCCCCCCGCTGTCCGACGAGCAGATCGAGGCCAGTTGGAAGGCACGAGGCGAACGCCAGCTCCAGTTGCGGGAACGGCCGAACACCGCCTTCAGCTTCATCCTGGAAGAGCACGCGCTCCTGCGCCAAACCGGCGGGGTGGAAGTAACGCGTGAGGTAATCGACCGCCTGTTGGAAATGACCCAGTTGCGGAACGTCGAGATCCAGATCATGCCGTTGGTCCAGAGCTCGCACGCCGGGCTGCACGGGCCTATCGCCCTGCTTGAGACTCCCGAGCACAGGTGGTTCGGCTACAGCGAAGGGCAGGAGAACGGCCAGATGATCGCCAACCCGCAAGTGGTCAGCGTGCTGCAGGGCAGGTATGCCAGGATTCGTTCACAGGCTCTCGCCATCCAGGACTCCGTGAGCCTGCTGCAACGGATGCGAGGGGACCTATGAGCATGACAGGCCTGGCCTGGTTCAAGAGCAGCTACAGCAGCGGATCCGGCGATAACTGCATCGAAGTCGCCCTCTTCTGGCACAAGTCGAGCTACAGCAGCAGCGGCGACGGCGACTGCGTCGAGGTCGCCCCCTGCCCCACCACCATCCACATCCGCGACTCCAAGAACCGTCAGGGCCCCCAGCTCGCCCTCTCCCCCGCCGCCTGGGCCAACTTCCTCGCGTACGCCGGAAAGTGACCGGGGCCGCCCGCTTCTCTTGCATGGTCGTGCCTCCGCGACCCGCGTAAAGGGCGCTGCGCGTCGCCTTCGGCGATGGGCCTGCGGCCCACCCTTGACACGGCTCGCTCCATCACGAGGGAGAAGCGAGCGAGCAGCCCGGGAAAGTGGCCGGCTCAGGCAGACAGCCCCCACGGTCGGCTGCGTTCGCGCCCGGCGTGAAGGAACGCGATCGCACCTCGACGGCACGCCGGGCCGGTCAAGCGGCGAACGGCGGGTGGCGAGTGACCGAAGGCCGGGGCCGGAGCAAGAGCGCGAGCCATCGGCTCCGTATCGGCCAAGCAGGCCGGAACGGCAGGGGCCGGGTGCCCGCAGGCGGCCAGAGCGGCCCCCCGCACCCAGGCGCTGTCGCGCCCCCACTTCCGGCGCGGATCTGGCCCACGGCTGGGAACACCCCGGTCGGCCCCCCGTTCCCCTCCAGCCGCCCGCACGCTTCTCTCCCGTGCGGGAGCGCACCTAGTCAAGGGTGGGCCGCAGGCCCATCGCCGAAGGCGACGCGCAGCGCCCTTTACTCGGTGCGCGGACGCACGATACTGGCCGGAGAAGCGGGCGGCCCCACGGTTCTCCTCCCACGGGCGCGGACACTCTTCGTCCATACGACCTACACAGGAAGCGAACGGCGTGATTTGATCTCGGCACTGCGAGTGCACCGGGGGAGATCCAGCCATGTCCAGACGTCTTTTCGCCGTGTTCCTGGCGCTCAGCGCCGCCGCCCTCACCTCGTGCTCCGACGGCGGAGGGGCGGCCCTGGCCGGTGCCGGGAAGGGCGGCAACCTCGTCGGGTACGCGCACACCCAGGTCGGCAAGGAGTACTGGGTGGCCATGCCGCAGCTGGAGAACACCTCGGGGAAGCCGCTCACCGTCCTCAACGGGAAGATCGTCGACGTGCCGGCCGGGCTGCGGATCACGGCGTACCGGGTGGTCAGCGACGGCGCCGGCCCTCACCCCATAGGGGTGGTGCCCGTAGGCGTCACGGACGACAGCGGCTCCGCCCACCAGGGCAGTTCGATCCGGATTCCGGCGCACACCCTGTCACACCTTTCCTACGAGGCCCGGGTCAAGGTGACCGGCACCGTGCACGGCGACCTGACCGACTGCCGCTACACGTACCGGCAGGACTCCACCACGCACCACGAGGACATCGGCTGCGACACCCGAATCCGCCTCGGCAAGCCCCTCAACGGCTAGCCGAACCGCTTCCAGCCCCCCTCGACCGACGGCCGGATACGCCACGAGCGATAGAATCGTGCCATGTCCGCCGACATCGACTTCCTGCCCAGCCGCCCGCACCGCGTCGTCGTGCTCGCTCTCGACGGTGTCTACCCGTTCGAGCTGGGGATCCCGAACCGGGTCTTCCCCGGTGTTCCCGGCGCCTACGACGTGGTGACGTGTGCGGCGACGCAGGACCGTACGGTGGCGACCAGCGCGGACTTCTCGGTCACCGTCGAGCACGGGCCGGAGGCGCTGGAACACGCGGACACCGTGGTCGTGCCGCCGTACGACATGGCGCGGATCTCGCAGGAGCTGCCGGAGCCCGTCGCCGCCGCGCTGGCGCGGATCCGGCCCGGGACCCGGATCGTCTCCATCTGCACGGGCGCGTTCGCGCTCGCGGCGGCCGGGATGCTCGACGGGCGCCCGGCGACCACGCACTGGGCGTTGGCGCCCCGGTTCCGGCGGATGTTCCCGCAGGTCGCCCTCGATCCCGACGTGCTGTTCATCGATGACGGGGACGTCCTCACCTCGGCCGGGGCGGCCTCCGGTGTCGACGTGTGCCTGCACATCGTGCGCTCCGACCACGGCAGCGCGGTCGCCAACAGCGTGGCCCGGCAGTGCGTCGTACCGCCCTGGCGGGACGGCGGCCAGGCGCAGTACATCGAGGCGCCGGTGCCGGACGAGGGGGCCACGGGGACGGCGGCCACCCGGGCATGGGCCCTGGAGAACCTGGAACGGCCGCTGGCGCTGAAGGAGCTGGCCGATCACGCCGGGATGAGCCGGCGCACCTTCGCCCGCCGGTTCCAGGAGGAGACGGGGACGAGTCCCGGGCGCTGGCTGATCCAGCAGCGGGTACGGCGCGCCCGCGACCTCCTGGAGACCAGTGACCTGCCGGTCGACCGCATCGCGGCGGAGGTCGGCTTCGCCACCGGTACGTCCCTGCGCCAGCACCTGCACGCGGCGATCGGCGTCTCCCCGCAGGCGTACCGGAACACCTTCCGGAAGACGCCCGCGGGTACGGGCTGACGGGTCACCGCGACGGGGTGCCGCGACGGGTCACTTCGCGGCGCAGTGCTTCCAGGCCAGGTGGTAGACGGTGCTGATGTCGCCGTCCGTGGAGTCCATGGTCATGAAGCTGACCTTGCCGGGGTTCGCGCTGCCGGCGTTCACCCGCAGCTCCGTGTTGATGTTGAAGTTGCGCTGGACCCCGCAGGGCGCCCAGACCAGCTGGGCCCAGTCGGTGGTGTCGGTGGCCTGCCAGTTGTCGTTGTAGGGGCCGGTGAAGGGGTGGCTGGCGGCGGCCGTGTTCGACGAGCCCTGGAAGTAGTACGAGGCCCGCTGGGTGCCGGTGGCGCCCTGCTGGAGGGAGGCGAAGCCGCGGTAGTCGGCGCTGGCGATGGCGTAGGTGAAGCCGCCCGGCACGTGGACCACCAGGTTGAGCTGGCAGTTGCGCCGGAAGGCGGTGGGGTCGGAGGTGCCGCCCGCCTGGGCGAGGTAGGCGCTGTAGGTGACGGTGAAGGCCTCGTTGTCCTCGGAGACGGCGACGGCGGTGGTCCCCGCGGGACAGCCGGAGCCGTTGACGGTGGCCACGTTGATGACGATCTTGTCCGGCGGCGGGTCGTCGAACACGGGCGACGACGCGGCCTTGGCCTGCGCGGGCAACCCGGCGGTGAGCAGCGCGGCGAGCGCTCCGCCGAGCAGGAGGCGGTGTCTCCTGGGTGCCATGGTTTCTCCAGTTCGGGTGATTCGAGTGGGGGGTTGCACCCGCGGTCCCGACGGTTCAACTTTGAAGAAACTGTGTGTTTCCTGTGAAGACCGGGGCGCTCGCATCGTAGGGACCATGGCATGAACCGGTCAGGTCGAACTCCGGCCATTCACAACGCCGGATTTCACAGCCGCCGCCCGGGACAGACGAGGGGGGAGCCGGGGAGGAGCAGCCTCCGCGGCGAAGCGTCCGACAGGAGCCCGATGTTCACGTACGCCGCAGCACTGGTCTTCCTGGTCTTCTGCGTCCGCGTGGTGCTGGACCCGCGCCGCTTCAGCAACGCCGTCCTCCTCGGGATCACCGTCGCCCTCGTGTCGGTCTCCGCGTTCGTACGCCCCGAACGGCCACCGGTGTCCCTGCGGACGACGGCCCTGGCCGCCTGCGCGCTGCTCGTGCTGGGCGCCCTCGCCCTCGCGTTCCTGCTGATGGCGAACGGCGTGAAAATGGTCCGCAGGGAGGGCAGCCGCCCCGGCAACCTGCTCACGCTGCTCACCGGGCTCGCCGTCCTCGGCTTCCTCACCCTGCTCGGCGCGGCCGTCGCCGGCCGCTCCCCCGCCCTGGTCCGCGTCGCGGCCTTCTCGACACCCCCGGTCGGCTACGTCTCCTTCCTCTTCCTCTGCTTCCTGGGCTACGCGCTCCTCTACGGCCGGCTGCCGATGCGGCGGAACGTGGACTTCGTCGTCGTCCTCGGCTGCGGACTCGTCGGCGGCTCCCGGGTGGGGCGGCTGCTGGCGAACCGGCTGGACCGGGCCCGGGGGCTGTACGAGGCACAGGCCGCCCGCGGCAACCCGCCGCTCCTGGTCACCTCCGGCGGACAGGGCGGCGACGAGGAGCTGCCCGAGGCCGACGCGATGGCCGCGTACCTGGTCGCGGCCGGGGTCCCCGAGGACCGGATCCTGCGCGAGGACCGCTCCCGCAGCACCGAGGAGAACCTGCTCTTCAGCAAGAGGATCATGCAGGAGGTGAAGCAGGAGTACCGGTGCCTGGTGGTCACCAACAACTTCCACGTGTTCCGGGCCGCGCTCACCGCCCGCCGGACCGGCGTCCGGGGCCAGGTCGTCGGGGCGCCCACCGCCCGGTACTTCTGGCCCGGCGCGACGATCCGCGAGTTCGTCGCGGTCTTCCTGCACTACGCGAAGACCAACCTGGGCATCTGCCTGGCCCTCGGCCTGCTGGGACTGGTCGCCTTCCGGTGAGCGGCGGTCACGGGTTCTCCCACGCCGCCGGTTCCGCCGCCAGCGCCCGTACCGGCTCCGGCAGCGCGTCCGCGGCGATGTCCGCCACCGTGACGCCTTCGAGGATCTTGCGGACGTTGGCGCGCAGCGCGATCCACAGGGGCAGCAACGGCTCGGCGGTCCCCGTGTACGCGAGGCCCGTCGGGCGCTCCCCGCGCACCGAGACGATCGGTCCGTCGACCGCGCGGATCAGGTCCGCCACGGTGATCGCGGACGCCTCCCTGGCCAGCCGGTAGCCGCCGCCCCCGCCGCGCCGGCTGTCGACCACCCCGGCCCGCCGCAGGTCGCCGAGGATGCTCTCCAGGAACTTGTGCGGGATGCCCTGCGCACCGGCGATCTCCTCCGCCGTCACGGGACCGTCCCCCTGCCGTACGGCGAGCTCCAGCACCGCCCGTACCGCGTAATCCGCCCGTGCCGAGATCCTCATGCGTCCATTGTGAGGCGTACTCCCGTGCAGAATGACCGGACCCGCGCCCCATAAGATCGCCCGGGAGGATCCCTTGGCGCTCAGCAGACGTACCTTCAGTGCACTCGCCGGCTCGGCCGCGCTCGGCTTCGCCCTGGGCGGCAGCGGCGGCCCCGGGGCGCCCGCGGCGTACGCGGCCCGCAGCGTGCCCACCGGCCCGCCGCCGCCCGCGCCGCGCGCCGACGGACAGCGGCACACCATCGGCTACGACCACCACTCCCTCGTCGTCGACGGCAGACGGCTCGTGGTGTGGTCCGGCGAGATGCACCCGTTCCGGCTGCCGAGCCCGTCCCTGTGGCGGGACGTGCTGGAGAAGATGCGGGCGCACGGCTACAACACGGTCAGCATCTACGTGGCCTGGAACTACCACTCCCCCGCGCCCGGCACGTACGACTTCACCGGGGTGCGCGACCTCGACCTGTTCCTGCGCACGGCCGCCGAGACCGGGCTGTACGTGATCGTGCGCCCGGGCCCCTACATCAACGCCGAGGTCGACGCGGGCGGCTTCCCCGGCTGGCTGACCGCCACCGAGGGCACCGCCCGCACCACCGACCCCACGTACCTCGGGCACGTCGACGGCTGGCTGACGGCCGTCAACCGCATCGTGCGCCGCCACCAGCTCACGGACGGCGGCGGGACCGTCCTGCTGTACCAGATCGAGAACGAGTACGACGGCCACGTCACCGACCCGACCGGCCCCGCCTACATGTCCCACCTGTACGAGAAGGTGCGGGCCGACGGCATCGACGTCCCCCTCTTCCACAACGACAAGGGCCGCAACGGCTACTGGATCCCCGGCTCCTTCGACACCGGCCGCGGGCGCGCCAAGTGGCTGTACGGCTTCGACGGCTACCCCGACCCCTCCCGCACCCCGCCCGACTGGGGGGACTTCGGGATCGGCGGCCCCAAGGGCGGCGCGACCGCCAGCCCCCGTACGCCCGGGTTCATGCCCGAGTTCGGCGGCGGCTGGTTCGACCCCTGGGGCGGGGTCGAGTTCGGCGGGAAGGGCTACGCCGGCTCCCGGGCGACCCGGGACGCGGCCTACGAACGGCGCTTCCACCTCACCCACCTCGCCAACGGCATCACCCTCCAGAACGTCTACATGACCTACGGCGGCACCACCTGGGGCTGGCTGCCCGCCCCGGTCGTCTACACGTCGTACGACTACGGCGCGGCCATCGACGAGGCCCGCAACGTGACGCCGAAGATCGCGCCGATGCACCAGCTCGGCCATCTCCTGCAACGCGTCCCGGACTTCGCGAAGCTGGAGCGCGCGGCGGACGTCCACGCGGCCGGGCTCAAGGCGTACCACCTCACCAACCCGGACACCCGGGCGCATGTGTACGTGCTGCGCAACGACGGCGCCGGCGAGGTCACGTCCACGCTGCGGACCCACGCGGGCGACGACGTCGAAGTCACCGTCCCGGCCCACGACGCCCGGCTCCTCACCGCCGGACTCTCCCTCGGCAAGCGGACGCTGCGCTACTGCACCGCCCAGCCGATGTTCGTCCTCACCGCGGGCCGCCAGGACGTCGCCCTGTTCACCGGCCGCTACGGGGAGATGGCCCACCTGGTCCTGGACTGCCCGTCCGAGCCGTTGGTCCAGCGCCTCGACCCGGAGGCCGCCTGGGTCTACAACCAGGACGTCCTGCACGTCACCGCCCCGCTCGGCAAGGGCGGCCTCACCCGGGTCCTGGTCCAGGGCGGCGAGAGCGACACCCCGCTGCTGCTGCTCTTCGCCGACGACGCGACCTCGGTACGGCTGTTCCCGTACGACACGCCGTCCGGGACCGTGCTGGTCTACGGCCCGGCGCTGGTGCGCCACGTGACACTGGACGGGGAGACCGTGCGGCTCACCGGGGACACGGTCGGCCCGACCGGCCTGGAGGTCTGGGCACCGCGCGGGATCACCGCCGTCACCTGGAACGGGCATCCGGTGCCGACCCGGGTGGGGCTCTCGGGGAGCCTGGTGGCCACGTCACTGCTGGCGGGCGCGCCGAAGCCGGCGCTGCCCGCGCTCGGCGGCTGGCGCCGCAAGGCCGAGAACCCCGAGTCGGCGGTGGACTTCGACGACTCGAAGTGGACGGTCGCCGACCGGAAGACGTCGTTCAGCACCACGCCCGTGCCGGACGGTCAGCCGGTGCTCTTCGCGGACGACTACGGCTTCCACTACGGGGACGTCTGGTACCGGGGCCTGATCGAGGACGCCTCGCTGAGCGGCCTGGAGTCCGTCTCCCTCGCCTACAGCACCGGCACCCAGGGCATGCTCATGGCCTGGCTGGACGGGAAGCCGCTGGGCTCGCACCGGATGCCGGTGCCGGACGCGAAGACGGTCCGGCAGGGCAGCTGGACCGCCACCGCGACGTTCTCGGTGGCCGGGGCCGGGCTGTCCAAGAAGGCGCTGAGGAAACGGCGCCATGTGCTGTCCGTGCTGGTGCGGCGCATGCAGCACGACATGGACGGCCGGTCCGACGACGCCCAGAAGGCGGCCCGCGGGCTGACCGCCGTGACCTTCGAGGGGGCTTCTCCGAAGGCGGGCTGGCGGATCCAGGGGGCCGGCGCCGCCGACCCGGTGCGGGGGCCGCAGAACAACGGCGGGCTGTACGGGGAACGGGAGGGGTGGCACCTGCCCGGGTTCGCGGACGGGCCGTGGGAAGAGGTCTCGCTGCCGCGCGCCGACAAGGGGATGGGGGTCAGCTGGTACCGGACGGAGTTCCGGCTGGCGGTGCCGGACGGGGTGGACGCGTCGGTGGGGCTGGTGCTGGAGGACGATCCGGCGCGGGCCTACCGGGTGCAGATCTTCCTGAACGGGTGGAATCTCGGGCAGTACGTCAACGACGTGGGGCCGCAGCACACGTTCGTGCTGCCGAACGGGATCCTGCGGACCCGGGGTGCGAACACGTTGGCGTTGGCCGTGCTGGCGGACGGGACGAGCGAGGTCGGGCCCGGGGTGGTGCGGCTGGAGTTGCTGGGGAGTGCGGCCGGAGGGGTTGAGGTTGTGGGGGTGGACTCCCCCGGCCGTTGACTGCGGGTCGTGGGGGGTTGCTCGCGCAGTTCCTCCCCCAGCCTTCGGCCGGGGGTACCCCCAGCGCCCCTGAGGGGGCGCGTTGACCCCTACGTCAGTCGGATGACATTCCAGGACAACGGTTCCAGTGTGGCCTGGAGTGTGCCGTCGGTCAGAGTGGTGCCGGTGGCCTGGTGCGGTACGACGCGCTCCGGGTTCTCCAGGGTGTTGCGGGCGTCGGGGTCCGCGTCCGACAGGACGCTGTGCTCCGCCACGGACGTCAGGCCGAGGGCGCTCAGGGCGACTTCGAGGGGCAGTGCCTCGGTGCGGCTGCGGTTGACGGCGAAGACCGTGACCGTGCCGTCGTCCGCGCGGACCGCCGTCGCGTGCAGGAGGTCCGTCTCGCCGTACTTCTTCGTCTCGTGGGTCGGTGAGTCGACCCGGACGTCCAGGACCTGGCCCCGGCCGTGGCGCGACGCCTGGGCGAACGGGAAGAACGTCGTCTGGCGCCAGGCCGGGCCGCCCGGTTCCGTCATGATCGGGGCGATCACGTTGACCAGCTGGGCCAGGCAGGCGACCGTGACCCGGTCGGCGTGCCGGAGCAGGGCGATGAGGAGGGAACCGAAGACCACCGCGTCCATGACGCTGTAGTTGTCCTCCAGCAGGCGGGGGGCCTCGGCCCAGTCCCGCGCGGCGGAGTTCTCGATCTCGTGCCACCTCGACGTGTACCAGACGTTCCACTCGTCGAAGGAGAGGTTGATCTTCTTCTGGGACTTGAGCCTGGCGCCCACGTGGTCGCAGGTGGCGACCACGTTCTCGATGAAGGACTCCATGTCCACGGCGGAGGCCAGGAAGGAGTCGAGATCGCCGTCCTGGGGCTCGTAGTAGGCGTGCAGGGAGATGTAGTCGACCAGGTCGTAGGTCTCCGCGAGGACCGTCGCCTCCCACTCGGCGAAGGTCGGCATGGACTGGCTGGAGGAGCCGCAGGCGACCAGTTCCACGGACGGCTCCAGCTGGCGCATGGCGCGGGCGGTCTCGGCGGCGAGGCGGCCGTACTCCTGGGCCGTCTTGTGGCCGGTCTGCCAGGGGCCGTCCATCTCGTTGCCCAGACACCAGAGCCTGATGCCGAACGGGTCCTTGTCGCCGTGGGCGGCGCGGAGGTCGGAGAGGGCGGTGCCGGAGGGGTGGTTGGCGTACTCCTGGAGTTCCAGGGCCTCCGCCACGCCCCGGGTGCCGAGGTTGATCGCCATCATGGGCTCGGCCTGCGGACCGACCTTCTTGAGGAAGGCGATGTACTCGGAGAGTCCGAAGCGGTTGGTCTCCGTGGACCGCCAGGCGAGGTCGAGGCGGCGGGGGCGGTCCTCGGCCGGCCCGACCGAGTCCTCCCACTTGTAGCCGGAGACGAAGTTGCCGCCGGGGTAGCGGAGGGTGGTGACGCCGAGTTCGCGGACCAGGTCGAGGACGTCCCGGCGAAGGCCTTCGGCGTCGGACGTGGGGTGCGTCGGCTCGAAGATGCCGGTGTACACACAGCGGCCCAGGTGCTCGACGAAGGAGCCGAAGAGACGGGGGTTGACCTCGCCGACGGTGAAGGCGGGGTCGAGGGTGAAGCGGGCGGTGCGCAATGTTCGCCTTTCGAGGTGGGTGGTTCTCCATCGTGGGCGGGTGGGGGTGCGTTCGACATACCGGATCATGCCCGTGACCTCGAACGGACCGTAAGATCGAAGCGCCTGCGCGTCAATGGGTCCGGCGCGACTTTCCCGCGGTGGCTTTTCGGTTGCGATGCGGCAGGTGCGGCCCGTTAGCCTGCCGGGGAACCCGGCCGTCGTCAGTCAAGGGAGTTCCGCCGTGCCCCGCATAGCCCTCGCCACCTACGACCCCGGCGCGGAACCGAGCAAGGACCAGGACCTGCCGGTGCTGCTGCGGGCGCTGGCCGACGCGGGGGCCGAGGCCGTCGCCCGGCCGTGGGACGACCCGGAGACGGAGTGGGGCGGCTACGACCTGGTCCTCCTCCGCTCCACCTGGGACTACAGCTGGCGTCTCGACGAGTTCGTGGCGTGGGTGGAGCGGGTGGGCAAGGCGACCCGGATCGCGAACCCGGCGGAGGTGGTGCGGTGGAACACCGACAAGCGGTATCTCGGTGACCTCGCCGCGGCCGGTGTGCCAGTGGTGCCGACCCGGTACCTGGCCCCCGGCGACCCGGCCGGCTCCGCCCTCCCCGCCGACCGCGACTTCGTGGTCAAGCCCACCTTCGGCGCCGGCGCCCGGTTCGCCGCCCGCTACACACCCGGCGAGCACGACACCGCCCTGCGGCACCTCGCCCGGATGCACGAGGAGGGGCTGACCGCGATGGTCCAGCCGTACGTCTCGGGCATCGACGTCAGCGGGGAGCGGGCGCTGCAGTTCTTCGGCGGACGGCTGCTGCACGCCAGCCGCAAGCAGGCCGTGCTCACGCCGGGCACGGCGTACGACGCGGACAAGGTGGCCCATCCGGACCTGGTGGTGTGGACGCCGACACCGGCCGAACTGGCCGTGGCGGAGCGCGCGTTGGCCGCCGTACCGGAGGCGCCCGAGCTGCTCTACGCCCGGGTGGACCTGGTCGACGGCGAGGACGGCCGGCCGCGGGTGATGGAGCTCGAGCTGGTCGAGCCGAACCTGTTCCTGTTCCTGCACCCCGGTTCGGTGGCCGCGGTCGCGGAGGCGGTCATCGGCGCGGCCCGTCGATGACGGCGGTGCGCTGGAGCAGGCCCCAGGTGAACTCGGCGACCGCCTGACGGCCGTCGGGAAGGGGCAGGGCCAGGCCCCACCGGGTGGGGGCGGTGCCCTCCAGGGGGCGGGCGGGGGCGAAGGCGCGGGCGGCCTCGTCGATCGTGCAGGACCAGGGGGTCAGGTCCGCGTAGGTCTCCAGGGTGGGGGCGGGCGCCTCCGGGTCGCGGACCAGCCACTCGTTCCAGACCGCGCCGCCGCCCGCGACCAGCACCTCGAAGCGCAGGGTGGGCCAGAGCGGGAGCCGCCACTGCCACACCACGCACTCCAGGTCGCCGACCGTGCGTTTCGCCTCCCGATGGGGCGGCCCGAGCACTGAACGGTACCGGGCGGCGGCGGACCGGGACCGGGGCGAGCGGACCATCGCCTGCCAGCGCTTGTTGGCCTCCCTCATGTCCGCGAGGGACGCGCCCAGTTCGCGGCGGGCGTCCTCGACCAGGTCCGGATTGTGGTCGGCCATGCGGCGCAGCAGCACCAGCTGGAAGTCCAGTTGCACAGGACCCATGGTGCACCTCTGGCTGCCCGGCTCGTTCCCGGCCATTGCCCGGGCAATCCCCGATGGCTAGCCTGTGTTCGTCATGCCGATCGCCTGTTGATATCTCGAACGGCTCCACCGCTCCGACGAGATCTGGCGCTTAGACCCAAGGGAGGGGGCCGGACGTGGGACGCCTTGTGCCTGCCGTGACCCGGGCTCTCGACATTCTTGAGCTCTTCCTGGACGGGGACGGGACCCTCTCCGCCCCCGACATCGTGCGCAAACTCCAGTTGCCGCGGACCACCGTGCACGAACTGGTGACCACGCTCGCCGCCCGCTCGTACATCGTGCCCGTACCCGGACAGCCCGGACGTTACCGGCTCGGCGTGCGCCCGTACCAGCTCGGCAGCCGCTACGCCGAGCAGCTCGACCTCGCCGCCGAGGGCCAGCAGGTCGCCCGGTCCGTCGCCGAGACCTGCGACGAGACCGTCCACGTGGCGATCCTCGAAGGCACCGACGTCATCTACATCGCCAAGGTCGACTCCACGCACGCGGTCCGCATGGTCTCCGCCGCGGGCCGCCGGCTGCCCGCCCACTGCACCTCCGTCGGCAAGATGCTGCTGGCCTCGCTGCCGGAGCCGGAGCTGTCCGCGCGCATCCCGGACGGCGCCGACCTCGTCCGCATGACACCGAACAGCATCACCGACCCGGACGCGCTGCGCGCGGCCCTCACCGAGATCCGCGCGCGCGGCATCGCCGTGGAGAGCCGCGAGTCCAACCCCGACGTCTCCTGTGTCGCCGCGCCGGTCCGCGACCGCACCGGCCAGGTCGTCGCGGCGCTCTCCATCTCCGTACCGATGATCCGCTGGAGCGACGAGCGCCGGGACGAGCTGGAGCAGCTCGCCGTGAAGGGCGCCGCGGAACTCTCCGAGCGCCTCGGCCACCGGAGCGTGGCATGACGACGACGGTGCACACCGCGTACGAGGTCGCGGTCGCGGCGGAGGCGACGCTCGGCGAGGGCCCGACGTGGGACGCGGCGACCGGCCGCCTGCTCTGGATCGACATACTCGGCTCCCGCGTCCACACGTACGATCCGGCGACCGGGCGCCGTACGACCCGTACGACCGACCAGCACGTCGGCGCGGTGAAGCCGCGTGCGAACGGCGGGCTGGTGCTCAACCTCCGGGACGGCGTGGCGCTCCTCGACCCCGACGACACGTTCCGCTGGCTGCACCGCGAGCCGGTGCCCGGCCGCCGCGCCAACGACGCGGCCGTCGCGCCCGACGGCTCGCTGTGGGCCGGCACGATGCGCTACGACGAGGCGACGGGCGGGGGCACGCTGTCGCGGGTGGGGGCCGACGGGGCGGTGACGACGCTGCTGCCGGACGTCACCGTCAGCAACGGGACGGGCTGGAGCCCGGACGGCCGCCTCGTCTACTACGTCGACACCCCGACCCGCCGGGTGGACGTCTTCGACTACGACGGCGGACTCCCCCGCAATCGGCGGCCGTTGGTGACGATCGAGGAGGGCGCCGGGTTCCCCGACGGGCTGACGGTGGACGCGGACGGCTGCGTGTGGGTGGCGCTGTGGGACGGGAGTGCGGTGCGCCGCTACACGCCGGCCGGTGAGCTGGACCGGGTCGTCACACTGCCCACGCCGCGTACGACGGCGTGCGCGTTCGGCGGCGCCGGGCTGACCGATCTGTACGTCACGACGGCGCGCGTGGGGCTGGCTGCGCCGCAGGCGACGGCCGGGTCGCTGCTGGTGGTTCCGGGGGTCGGGCAGGGGGTTGTCCAGCCGGTGTTCGCGGGATAGGGGGTTGAGGTCCGGGGGGCGGGGTCGTGTTTCGGCTGCGGGTGCGTGGGGGCTGATCGCGCAGTTCCTCCCCCAGCCTTCGGCCGGGGGGACCCCCAGCGCCCCTTAAGGGGCGCTGTGCTGGGCGTGGCTCGATCGGTCGGCGGTGGGGGCGGGGTCGGTGGGGTAGGAAGGATGCGTTCGGGTGTCGATCGGTGAGGGGCGTGGCATGTCGGGTCTGTTTCCGGAGCTGGTGGGCGAGCGGGTCGCGTTGCGGTTCGGGGGGCGGTCGCTGACGTACGGGCAGCTCGCCGGGGCGGCCGGGGCCGTCGCCGGGCGGGTGCGGGGCGCCGCGCGGGTCGCCGTGTGGGCGACCCCGGAGCTGGAGACCGCCGTCGCCGTCGTGGGCGTCCTGCTCGCCGGCCGGGCGGCCGTCCCTCTCAACCCCAGGTCGGGCGAGAAGGAACTCGCGCACATCCTCTCCGACAGCGCGCCGACGGCCGTGCTGGCCGCACCCGGCGCCGAGCTGCCGCCCGCCCTCGCCGGTCTGCCCCGCATCGACGTCGACACGCAGGCGGTGGGCCCGGTACCGGAGGACGACTCCACCGAGTCCGACCCCGCCCTCGTCGTCTACACCTCCGGCACCACCGGACCGCCCAAGGGCGCCGTCATCCCCCGCCGGGCCGTCGCCGCGACCCTGGACGCGCTCGCCGACGCCTGGCAGTGGACCGGGGAGGACACCCTCGTCCACGCCCTGCCGCTCTTCCATGTGCACGGGCTGGTGATCGGGATCCTCGGGCCGCTGCGGCGCGGTGGCTGCGTCCGGCACCTGGGGCGGTTCGACACCGCCGGCGCCACGCGTGAGCTCAGCGACGGCGCGACCATGATGTTCGGCGTCCCCACCATGTACCACCGCATCGCCGAGGCCCTGCCCGCCGACCGCGAGCTCGCGCGGGCGCTGGGCCGGGCCCGGCTGCTGGTCTCCGGTTCGGCCGCGCTGCCCGTCCACGACCACGAGCGGATCGCGGCGGCCACCGGGCGCCGGGTCATCGAGCGGTACGGCATGACGGAGACCCTGATGAACACCAGCGTGCGGGCCGACGGTGAGGCCCGCGCGGGCACCGTCGGCGTGCCGCTGCCGGGGGTGGAGCTGCGGCTGGTGGAGGAGGACGGGACGGCGATCACGGCGTACGACGGGGAGAGCGTCGGCGAGATCCAGGTGCGCGGCCCGAACCTGTTCACCGAGTACCTCAACCGGCCCGACGCCACCGCCGCCGCCTTCACCGCCGACGGCTGGTTCCGCACCGGGGACATGGCGGTACGGGAGCCGGACGGCTATGTGCGGATCGTCGGCCGCAAGGCCACCGACCTGATCAAGAGCGGGGGTTACAAGATCGGTGCCGGTGAGATCGAGAACGCGCTCCTCGAACACCCCGGGGTGCGGGAGGCCGCCGTCACCGGGGAGCCGGACGCCGACCTGGGTGAGCGGATCGTCGCCTGGATCGTCCCGGTGGATCCGCAGTCGCCGCCCCCGGCCGAGGAGTTGGCCGGCCATGTCGCCGGCCGGCTCGCCCCGCACAAACGCCCGCGTGTGGTCCGCTACCTGGACACCCTCCCCCGCAACGACATGGGGAAGATCATGAAACGGGCCCTCGGTGAGCATGCCTGAGCGGCTCTCCGCCCGGCGGTTCCTCGACCTCGTCACCGACCCCGGCACGTTCACCGAACTCCCGTACCCGGCAAGGAAGTCCGCGCCCGACGGCCCGCTCGGCTGGCAGGGTTACGACGCCTCGCGCGCCCGCGCCGCCGCACGCACCGGCGAGCGGGAGTCGGTCGTGATCGGCACCGCGCGCGTCGAGGGCACGGCGGCCGTGCTGATCGCGTTCGAGTTCGGGTTCCTCGGCGGATCGCTGGGCGAGCGGACCGGGGACCGGCTGGAGGCGGCGTACGGCCACGCCCGGACGCACCGGCTGCCGGTCGTCCCGCTGGTCGCCACCGGCGGCAGCCGGATGCAGGAGGGCATGCTCGCCCTGTCCCAGCTCCAGCGGGTGGCACGGCAGTCGGCGCTCACCCGCGAGGCGGGGCTGCCCCAGATCGCGGTCCTGCGGGACCCGACGACCGGCGGCGGCTGGGCCACCCTGGGCGCGGGCGCCGACGTGATCCTGGCGCTGCCCGGCGCCCAGGTCGGTTTCGCGGGCTCCCGGGTCCGCCCGCCGGACGCGGACCCGGCCGCGTACACGGCGGACGCCCAGCTGGCGTCGGGGGCGGCGGACGCCGTGGTGCCCCTGGCGGACCTGAAGGCGTCCCTGGGGTTGTGGCTGCGGCTGCTGACCTCCCCCTCCGCACGGCCCGCCGAGCCGCCCGCCGCCCTCGGCGACCCCCGGTTGCCCGGCACCGGCTGGGCGGCCGTCCGGCGGGCCCGGGACCCGCGGCGCCCGCGCGCCGGCGCCTACCTGGACGCCTATTTCAGCCGCCGGGTCGCCCTGGTCGGCGACCGCTGCGGGGGCGCGGACCCCGAGGGGATGCTGTGCGGGTTCGGGGAGCGGGACGGCCGTACCGTCGCCTTCGCCGCGCAGACCGGTACGGCGACCCGGCCCGCCGGATTCCGCACCGCCACCCGTCTGATACGGCTCGCGGACCGGCTGGGGATCCCCGTGCTGACCCTCGTCGACACCCCGGGCGCCGCCAACGACGCGGAGGCGGAACGGCAGGGCGCGGGCGCCGCGATCGCGGAGCTGTTCGGCGCGGTGGCCGCCGCCCGTACGCCGGTCACCACGCTCGTCATCGGCGAGGGCGGCTCCGGCGGGGCACTGGCACCGGCCGCCCCCGACAACACCTGGGCCACCCCCGACAGCTACTTCTCGGTGATCGCCCCGGAGCTGGCGGCGGCGATCCTGAAGCGGCCCCCGGAAGCGGTCGAGACCACCGCCGACCAACTGCGCATCCGCCCCCAGGACCTGCTGGCCCTGGGCGTGATCCGAGGCATCGTCCCCACCGCCCCCTGACCACGACCGGCGGCCCTCCCCGGTGGCGTTCGGGCCCGAACCCCCCATTCAGCGGCGCCCCGCCCGGCCCCCTCCCGCAGGCGCGCCGCCGGCATCACCCAGAGGATGCGAAAGAAGCCGTCGTCCGCCGTCCCACGGCCCGCGCACTCGGGAGGATCGCCGTGACCGTCAGTCTGGAGCAGTTGCGCCGCTGCCATTTCGCCGTCGATCTCGGGGCCGCCCGCACCCGGGTGTACGTGAAGGGCATGGGGCTGGTGGTGGACCAGCCGTCCGTCGCCGCGATGAACACGCGGACGGGTGCCCTGATCGCCGTGGGCGAGTTCGCGGAGAAGATGACGGGCCGTACCCCCGACTACATCCGCGTGGTGCGTCCGATCTCCGGCGGCACGGTGGTCGACATCGAGATGGCCCAGCGGATGCTGCGGCAGCTGCTCGGCGACCGGACCCGCCGCATGCTGCGCCGCAAACCCCGGCTGCGGGCCGCCGCCTGCACCCCGCACGACGCCGACCCGCTGGCGCAGCGGGCCACCATCGAGACGCTGGTGGGGCTCGGCGCGCGGCGGGTGGAGCTGGTCGACACGCTGATCGCCGCGGCCGTGGGGTGCGGGCTGCCGGTGGAGCGGCCGGAGGCGACCATGATCCTCGTCTGCGGGGCGGCCGCCACCCAGGTGGCCGTGCTCTCCCTCGGGTCGATCGTGCGCGCGGAACGGATGCCCGTCGGCGGTGAGTCGGTGGACCACGCGATCGTGCAGCTGCTGCGCCACGAGCACGAACTGATGCTGCCGAGTCAGGCGGTACGGCCGTTGCAGCTGGCCCTCTCGGAGAACGGGCTCACCCCGCACGGGCCGACGTCCACGGAGATCCACGGCCGGGACGTGGCCACCGGCCTCGCCCGCAGCGTGCAGGTCGACACGGCGGCCGTCCGGGACGCCATCCAGACACCCCTGACCGCCGTCCTGGACGGGATCGGCAAGGTGCTGCGGGACTGCCCGCCCGACCTGGTCGCCGACCTCGCCGACCGCGGGATGGTGATGGTCGGCGGGTCCGCGCTGCTCCCCGGCTTCGACCAGCTGCTGCGGCAGGCCACGGGGATGCCGGTGCACATCGCGGAGCGGCCGGACGTGTGCGCCGTCCAGGGCCTCGGCGAGATGCTGGAGGGCCGCATCGAGCCACTGCTGCTCGGCCCGCGGTCCTGCTGAGGACCCCTCAACCGGCCCACCTCGCCGACCTGGTGCATGCTGGGGCCGAGGTCGGCCCTTGCACGCTGTTCGCTAGCATCCCTGAGCATGACAATGCGGGGGTACCGGTTGGGTGTTGTGGCGGTGCTGGCGGCGCTCTGCGTCTCCGGTACGGGACGGCCGGAGGTCATCCGTACGGCCTCGGACCTCGGCCCCCTCCCGGCCGACCGCTACGACTACACGCCGCAGGACTACCAGCGATCGCAGCAAGCATCTGGTTTGCTGGTCCGGCAGTGCATGGCCAAGCACGGCCACCCGGACTTCCCGCTCGACCCCCGCTACCCCAGCGATCCCCTCGTCGCCATCGCCGTCGCCACCGACTACGGTGCCCTGGATCTCGCCGCCGCCCGCCGCTGGGGCTACGGCTGGGACCCGGCGAAGTCCCAGGTTCTGCGGCCGAAGGGCCGTCGCATGACCGACGCCGAGTACGCGGACTACCCCGCCTGCGACGCGGAGGCGAGCCGGCGGCTGCTGCGCGGCATCGACGTCAAGCGGGACTGGCTTTACGCACTGACACGGGCGGTCGAGGTCGACAAGGCGGTCAAGCGCGACCCGCGCCTTCGGGCGGCGTGGGACGTGTGGTCCCGCTGTGTGGCGGACCAAGGATTCACGCGCTATCCCGACCCCGGGGCGGCGTACACGGACACCGCCTGGCAACGGGGCAGTGACGGCAACACCCGGCACACGGCGCGGGAGCGGGCCACCGCCGCCGCGGACGTCACCTGCAAGCGCCGCCACCATACGGCCGAGCTCTGGCACGCTGTCCGGGCACGGAAGCAGGCCGCGGACATCTCCAGGCACCGCGCCCGCTACACCGCCGGGCTGCGGGCGCTGCGGACGTACCGTGCCCACGTCGCCGAGGTGCTCCGGACGCTTGGCTGAAGGTCGTCCCGTCACCGCGGGCTGGGCCTGGTCCGAACCAGCTGCCTGGGTGCCGGTCCTCTGGCGGCAGCTGACGGATCCCGCGTCGCCGCGGACGGCAGCCGTGACCAGGAACATCACTATGGCCGCGGCCACTTCGACCAGCCCTGGGCGAAGGTGCGCCCGGACCCGTCCGTGATCTTGCGGCCCCCCCGGGCAGGCTGGTGAGCGAGGGCTGCTGGCAGCGTGACTGGCCGCCGTGGTGGTAGGGGGCCCGGCGGTGGCATCGACGGACCGCGCTCGCCGCGCTCGTCATGCGCGCACCGCACATCACGAGCGGCCTGACCACGCTGGGGGTGACTCCCGTCGGCCACGTGACGGCACTGTTCACCGGCCTGCTGCTGGCACGGGGTCTGCGGTCGTCCGACGCCCGTGTGAGCCGATGCGCCCCCTGCACGCCCGGTCATCCCTCGGTTAGGCTGTACTTACCCAAGGTGACGGAAGGGGACGTTCCGTGACAGCCTCCGTGACAGCCGACAGCGCCGCCCGCCCGGCCGAGGCGGCAGGGGTCCCCCGACGCATCGTCACCCGGCTCGGTGTGACCGGGCACCGTACGATCCCGTCGTCCGTGCTGCCCTTCGTGCGCACTGCCCTGCGGCTCCAACTCAGCCGGACGGGAGTGGCGTTGGAGGCGCTCAGCTGTCTCGCGGCCGGTGCGGACCAGTTGTTCGCGGACCTCGCCCTCGCCCATGGCGTCCCGGTGACGGCCGTGATCCCGGGCATGGACTACGAGGCCCACCTGGGCGACGACGCGGCGCAGGCGTCGTACCGCAGGATCCTGCGGTCCTGTGCGCACCGCGTCGACCTGCCCGTCCAACCCACCCACGAGGAGGCGTACTTCGCGGCGGGCCGGTGGATCGTGGAGCACTCCGACGAGCTGCTCGCCGTGTGGGACGGCCGTCCGGCGCGCGGGCTCGGCGGCACCGGTGACGTGGTGGCCCACGCGCGGCGCCTCGGGGTGCCGGTGACGGTGCTGTGGCCAAAGGGGGCGCTGCGGGACTGACCGCGCGCCAAGCCCCCCTCAGGTGCCGAACCGCACCAGCCACTCCGTATGGGCCGGCGACATCAGGCGCTCCGCCTCCCCGACCGCCTCGGCCCAGCCCGCCTCCGTGACGGTGGTGGACATGGCGATCCGGGCGGTCTCCAGGTCCTGTTCGATGAGCGAGTGCGCGTACGTCAGCGGGCCGTGCCGCCGTACCTCCTGCCAGGCGACGCCCGCCGCGGCGGCCGCGCTGAGCAGGCCCGCGAGGTCCGCGCCGCCGAGCAGGCCGACGGTCCGCAGCAGGGCGGCGGCCAGGGCGAACAGGGTCAGCGCGGCGGTGACGGCCGACCAGCGGGCGGCGGCGCGGTGCGCCCGGGAGGCCCGGTTCTTGTACCAGACCGTCTGCTCCAGGAGCCGGTCGCGCAGATAGAGGTCCCGGCGCGCCGCGAACGACTTGGCGCGCTCGGCGCGCATCCGCGGCGTGATCTGGCCCCGGCCCCGTTCCCCGGCCTCGTCGCGGGAGTCCTCCCAGCCGCAGGCGCGCAGTTCGCGCAGCCGCTCCTCCAGGCGCTCCGCGAACACCGCGTCCGGGTCGGCGACGGCGGAGTGGAAGGGACCCCCGTGCGCCATGTACTGCCAGGCCAGCGACTTCAGCAGCTCGGCGGCGGCCCGGTGCGCCTGCCAGTGGGCGCGGGACCGCCGCCGCGAGGTGTTCAGGCCGAGGACGATCGTCAGCGCGTACAGCAGCGCGGCGAGCACCGCCATGACGTGGCCGGACGCCTGCTCGGTCAGGACGGCGGCCGTGGTGGCCAGCAGCAGCACGAGCAGATGTGTCCGCACGGACCGGAACGAGTCACTCTGGTGGCGTAACGCGCACTGGTCACTCACCTGGAACAGCGGTGGCAGATCCCGTTCGCCCAGCGTGGTGCTCGGTACCGGAGTGGTAGCGGCCCCCATGACGCCCCCCGAATGCCCTGCGCGCCCCCGAAGGCTTTCGCGCGCCCCCGAAAAACAGATCCGAGACATCAATGAGTACGGAAACCCGGCCCGTGCACAAGAGGTTCGCACGGCATTCCTGGTATAGGGTCCGCACCATCGGGACCAGTCTCGGTTCCGCGAGCCCGAACCGGAGCGACGAAACAATCATGACGACCACCTCGACGCAGTTGCGCAACCCGGCGCCGGCCGCCCGGCACACCCCCCTGGCGGACATCGACCCGTACGCGGCCTCCACGGCGCGCGACACGGGCCGCGTGACCGACGCCCCCGACCACCGGTCGAGCCGACTGGTCACGTTCAACTCGGCGGCCTGACCGGGCAGCACGCCACGGGAACGTCACCCGGACGTGGGTGCGCCGGCCCCGGCGCGCGCCGCCCGTACCCACGTCAGTGCGCTGACAGTGCGTCAACGTTTTTCACAGTCATGCCGTTTGGGGCCCGTCGGGGGCGGGAAGTCTGACAGACTGCCTCCGGTGACGATCCAGTCGCCCGACAGCCCACCCCTGAGACAGCTGGTCCTCAAGATCCACAGCAGGTGCGATCTGCTCTGCGACCACTGTTACGTGTACCAGCACGCCGACCAGAGCTGGCGGTCCCGCCCTACCTTCATCCGCCCGGAAACCGTCCGTGCCGTCGCCGGGCGACTGGCCGAGTACACCCGGGCACGGGCACTGGAGTCCGTCTCGGTGATCCTGCACGGCGGGGAGCCGCTGCTGGTCGGGCCCGCCCGGTTACGGGACATCTGCGCCGAGCTCACCCGGGCCCTCGCCCCGCTGACCGCCCTCGACCTGCGCATGCACACCAACGCGGTCACCCTGAACCGGCGGCACCTGGACGTCTGCCGGGAGTTCGGGGTCCAGGTGAGCGTCTCGCTCGACGGCGACCGCGCGGCCAACGACCGGCACCGCCTCGACCGCAGGGGCCGCAGCAGCTTCGACCGGGTGGTCCGCGGCATCCGGCTGCTCCAGGAACCGGAGTACCGCCACCTGTTCAGCGGGATCCTGTGCACCGTGGACGTGGCGAACGACCCCGTCGCCGTGCACGACGCCCTCACCGAACTCGCCCCGCCGCGGATCGACTACCTGCTTCCGCACTCCACCTGGGACAGCCCGCCGCCCCGCCCGGACCAGGCCGCCCCCCCGGACGGGACCGCCACCCCGTACGCCGACTGGCTGCTCGCGGTGTTCGACCGCTGGGAGGAACAGGGCCGCCCGATGCCGGTGCGGACCTTCGACTCGGTGCTCAGCACCCTGCGCGGCGGGCCGCCCCTGACCGAGGCGATGGGGCTGGCGCCCAGCGACCTCGCCGTGATCGAGACGGACGGCACCTTCGAACAGGCCGACTGGCTGAAGATCGCGTTCGCCGGGGCGCCGGAGACCGGCTACGACGTCTTCCGGCACGGCTTCGCGGAGTTCGCCGCGCATCCCGGGGTGCGGGCACGGCAGCAGGGGGTCGAGGGGATCAGCGAGACCTGCCGCCGCTGCCCGGTGGTGCGGTCCTGCGGCGGCGGGCTGTACGGGCACCGGTACCGCGCGGAGAACGGCTTCGACAACCCCAGCGTCTTCTGTGGCGACCTGCGCTCGCTGGTGGAGGGCATCGCCGACCGCGTGACCGACCGTTCCTTCGCCCCGGCCGTGCTGAGCCAGGACCGGCTCGGCTGGGCGCAGCTGGAGCTGGACCGGCTGCTGCTGCGGCGGACCCGGCAGCAGCTGGTGGCCGAGCCCGACGCGGCGGAGGCCTGGCGGCTGCTGCTGGCCCTGGACGCCGACCCAGAGACCGCCCCACGGCTCGACGAGGTACTCGCCCACCCCTACGTGCGCACCGGCCTCCGGCGCTCCCTGCGCGGCCCCGCCGACACGGCCCGGTTCATGTCGCTGACCGCCGCGGCGGCCCTGCGCGCGGGATGGTCCGCCACGCTGTCCTGGGACCAGCCCGGCACCCGGCTGCACCTGCCCACCTGGGGCACCTACCGGCTGGCCGCCCCCGGCCGCGTCGAGGTGACCGTGGCACCGAACGCCTTCCGGGTACGCGGCCCCGGCGAACCGACCGCACGGGACGGCGAGGACGACGCGTACACCAGGGACCGTGAGGACGGCCGGGTCCGCAGGGACCACGCGGACACTGGGGACCGCGCGAGCACCGGACACCGTGCGGACACCGGACATCGCGAGGACGCCAGGCACCGCGAGGACGCCGGGGACCGCGAGGACGCCGGGGACCGCGAGGACGCCGGGGACCGCGAGGACGGCTGGGTCCGCGGGGACCGCGCGTACACCGGGGACGGTGCGCTCACCGGGTCCGTCCAGGACGGCTGGGTCCGGCTGGACGGGGCCCCCGCCGCCACCCGCTGGCACCCGCTCGGCCGGCTGCTGGCCCAGGACGGCCCGCTCGTCGACGACGCCGACCCCTACCGCGACTGCTACCCGGCCACGGTCGCCCCGCCGCTCGCGAGCGGCGACTTCGTGGAGCGGCTCGGCCGGGCCTACGAACTGCTCGACAAGGACGCGTCCGGCCCGCGCGCCGACCCGGACGCGTTCCGGCCCACCGTGCTCACCCCGCTGGAGGCGGGCAGCGGACTGCTGCTCGGTGCGCACGGGTTCGGGGCGCTGGGCGTCGCGGTGGACGTGACCCCGGAGGAGTTCGCCCGGGAACTCCCGCGCATCGGCCGCCGGGCCAGGCTCACCGCCCTGCGCGAGACGGCCGACCTGCACCGGCCGGGCAGCCCCGCGGGCGACCTGCTGGACCGCGCGGACGACGAGCTGGGCCGGGCGGCGTACCCGGCGGCGGCCCGCGCCCTCACCGCGCTCACCCTGCTGCCGGAGTCCGAACTCACGGCGACCGGAGCCGTGCTGGTGGCCCGGATGTGGTCGCAGTGGGCGGGCCGCCGTGGCTGAACAGGCGTGCGCCACCGCGGGCGACGCGGCGCGGAAAGCGGAACTGGCCGACCTGATCAGCTCGTTGGGGGTGCGGCGCGGCGGGGTGCTGATGGTGCACGCCTCGCTGAGCGGTACCGGGACCGCCCCGGAGCTGGTCCGGGACGCGCTGCGGGCCGCGCTCGGCCCCGCGGGCACCCTGGTCGTGCCCGCGTTCACACCGGAGAACTCCGACACCTCCCGGGCCCACCTGGAGGCCGTCGCGGGCATGAGCGAGCGGGAGGCGGCCGAGTACCGCGCCGCGATGGCGCCGTTCGACCCGGAGGCCACCGAGTGCCCGACGATGGGCGCGCTGGCCGAGTGCGTACGGTCGACGCCCGGTGCCGTGCGCAGCGCGCATCCGCAGACCTCGCTCGCCGGACTCGGCCCGCTGGCACCGAAGTTGCTCAGGAGGCACCCGCTGCGCAGCCACCTCGGCAGGCTCTCCCCGATGGCGCGGCTGTACCGGGCCGACGCGCAGATCCTGCTGCTGCGGGTCGGGTTCGAGGTGTGCAGCGCGTTCCACTACGCCGAGTACCTGATGCGGCCGAGGCCGCCCCGGCGCGTGTACCGGTGCGTGGTGGGGGACAAGGGGAACTGGGTCCCGTACCGTGATCTCTCCCTGGACGACAGCGACTTCGGCGAGATCGGCGCCCGGCTGCCGGGCGGGCTGCTCACCGCGGCCGAGTGGGCGGCGAAGCCGGTCGTGCTGTGCTCCATGCGGGACGTGGTGAGACACGCCAAGGGTCAGATGTCTGGATATCGACGGGCTTTGGCCTGAAAACAGTGAACCGGAAGCGGGGTCCTTCGGGCACATTGTTGAGTCCGGCTCAGGCGTTGACGACGGGGGCGGTCCAGCGGCTTGCCGAGGGGCAGGGAGACGTGCGGACATGGGGGAACGGGTGCAGAATCGGGCTCCGGACAACCGGCCCTACTTCTTCCTGTCGTACGCCCACACCCCGCAGTGGAGCCCGGACAGCGGGGACCCGGACCACTGGGTGCGGGTGCTGTTCAACGACCTGTGCAGCCACATCATGGCGCTCACCGACCTGCCCGCCGGATCCCAGGCCGGCTTCATGGACCGGGACATGCGCTCCGGGGAGGGCTGGCCCGAGAAGCTGAGCGAGAACCTCGCCACCTGCCGGGTGTTCGTGCCGCTGTTCTCGCCGCGCTACTTCTCCAGCGAGATGTGCGGCCGCGAGTGGTACGCGTTCCACGAGCGGATGCTGAACGCCCGCACCAACGGGACGGCGACCGCGTCGGCCATCGTGCCCGCCCTGTGGACCCGGGTCGACATGGGCGAACTCCCGGACTCGGTACGGCGCATCCACGTCGAGGACACCTCGTCCGGCGGACGGTACCTGAGCAGCGGCATCTACGGGCTGATCAAGCTCAGCCGGCTGCGCGACGAGTACGACGAGACCGTGTACGGCCTGGCCGAACGGATCGTCCAGGCGGCCCGCGAGTCCCGGTTGCCGCCCGGCCGCCCGCGGGACTACGAGAGCACGCCGAGCGCCTTCAAACCGCCCGGCACCGGGCCCCGGCACATCCGGCTGACCGTGGCCGCGCCCAGCGAGGACAGCGTCCCGCACACCCGTGACCCCGGGCCCTACGGGGACGACGCGCTGGACTGGAACCCGTACCAGACCGAGTCGACCAGGTCGCTGTCCACGCACGCCGAGGAGCTGATCCGCTCGCTGGACTACCGGGTGAGCGTCGTCGCCTTCGACGACGAGAGCCCCGGCGAGGAGACGCAGGCGTCCGGGGACCGGCAACCGGGGATCCTGCTCGTGGACCAGTGGGCGCTGACCGACGAGGAACGCCGCAGCAGGCTGAAGACGTTCGACGCGTACGCGCGCCCGTGGGTGAGCGCGATCGTGCCGCGCTGCCGCGCCGACCTGCAGAACCACGGCGAGCAGGGGCGCCGGCTCGCCGAGGAGCTGGAGCGGGTGATGCCGACCATCCTGGAACGGGCGCGACGCGGTGACGCCCGGCTCGCCGTCAACGGCGTCCCCACGCTCAAGGCCTTCACCAGGGTGCTGCCCGAGGTGGTGGCGTACACGACCAGGCAGTACCTGAAGAACGCGGAGGTCCGACTGCCGCCGGGCCCGGACATCCCCAGGCCCCGCCTGGCGGACCCCTACCAACCGTCCGACCCCGACGCGGGCGACGAACCCGGAGGAGACGCATGACGGCCGCACCGGACGGACGCATCATCACCTTCTACTCGTACAAGGGCGGTACCGGACGGACGATGGCGCTCGCCAACACGGCGTGGATCCTCGCCGCCAACGGCAAACGCGTCCTCGCCGTGGACTGGGACCTGGAGGCCCCCGGCCTGGACCGCTTCTTCCACCCGTTCCTGGACCCCAACGTGCTCGCCGCCACCGGGGGCGTCCTGAACATCCTCCAGGACTACGCCTGGGCGGCCACGGACGGCATCACCCGCTCGGGACCCTGGCACCTGGAGTACGCGGACGTGGAGCAGCACGCCGTCTCGCTCTCCCCCGAACGGCAGGGACTCGGCTTCGAGAACGGCGGCTCGCTCGACTTCCTCTCCGCGGGCAAGCAGTTCCGCGCCTACTCGGGCACGGCGTCCTCCCTGGAGTGGGACAACTTCTACGACCGGCTGCGCGGCGGCATGTTCCTGGAGGCACTGCGCGACAGCATGAAACGGTCGTACGACTACGTGCTGATCGACTCGCGCACCGGGCGCTCCGACACCGCGGACATCTGCACCCTGCAGATGCCCGACATCCTCGTGGACTGCTTCACCTTCAGCGACCAGGCCCTGGACGGCGCCGCGGACGTGGCGTACAGCGTCGGCGACGAGCACCGCAACCGGCGGATCCGGGTGCTGCCGGTGCCGATGCGCGTCGACGACGGCGAGAAGGACAAGGTGGAGGCGGGCCGCGCGCTGGCCCGGGCGAAGTTCGCCGGACTGCCGAAGGGTCCGGGCGGGGAACGCCTCAGCGCCGACGAGATCACCGCCTACTGGGGCAGCGTCGAGATCCCGTACAAGCCGTACTACGCGTACGAGGAGACGCTCGCCGTCGTCGGGGACAAGAAGGGCGACCCGAAGTCGCTGCTGGCCGCCTTCGAACGGCTCACCGCGTTCGTGACCGACAACGAGGTCACCGCGCTGCCGCAGATCCCGGACGCGGTACGGCTGCGCTGCCGGGACGCGTTCATCCGGCGGCGGCCGCAGACCACCGCGATGCAGGTGGCCGTCGTGTACGCGGCGGAGAACCGGATGTGGGCCGACTGGGCCGAGTCGCTGCTGAAACGGGCCGGCTGCACCGTCGCGCTGCACGACCTGACCGCCGGACCGCCGGAGCGTCCCGCCCCCGGCACCCGCGTGCTCGTCCTGTGGTCCAAGGCGCTGTACGGCTCCCGGCACACCGCCCTCCTGCCGGGCCCGGCGGCGGGCACCGACGGGCCGGCGGACACCCTGATCCCGGTACAGGTCGACGACGTCCCGCCACCGGAGTCGTACCGGCACCAGGCCGACGTCGTCGACCTGCACGGCCGCGACGAAGCGGGCTGCGAGAGCGTGCTGCTCGGCGCGCTCGAACTGCCCGCGCAGCTGCCCAAGGGCGGACCTGCGGCACCCCGCTTCCCCGGCCACGTCCCCGATCACTGGAACGTGCCGCAGCGCAACAGCACCTTCACCGGCCGCGGTTACATCCTGGAGAAGGTGCGGGAGCAGCTGCGCAGCGGCATGACCGCGGTACTGCCCCAGCACCAGGCGCTGTTCGGGATGGGCGGGGTCGGCAAGACCCAGATCGCGCTGGAGTACGTGCACCGGTTCAGCGCCGACTACGACCTGGTGTGGTGGGTGCCGGCCGAGAACGTCGACAACGTGGTGGCCTCGCTCGCCGAACTCGGAGCCCGCATCGGCGCCCCCGGCGGCGAGGACATGGCGCTGGCCAGCAAGGAAACCGTCCGCATGCTGTCGCGCGGCAACCCGACCAAGCGGTGGATCCTCGTCTTCGACAACGCCGACGACCCCGACGACCTCACCGGTTACCTGCCCACCACCGGCGGCGGGCACATCCTGGTCACCTCCCGCAACCAGGCGTGGTCGGACAAGGGCGAGACCCTGCCGGTCGATGTCTTCCAGCGGCAGGAGAGCGTCGAGCACCTGTCCCGGCGCGCCCCCGGCCTCTCCCCGGCGGAGGCCGACCAGGTCGCGGAGGCCGTGGGCGACCTGCCGCTCGCGGTGGAACAGGCGGGCGCCTGGCTGGCCGAGACGGCCATGCCGACGGCCGAGTACCTGCGCCGCCTCACCGAGGAGACCGCCGCGGTGATGGGGCTCAACCAGCCCTCGGACTACCCCGAGACGGTGGCCGCCACCTGGAACATCTCCATCGAGCGGCTCAAGGAGCGCTCGCCCGCCTCGGTACGGCTGCTGCAGCTGTGCGCGTTCCTCGCCGCCGAGCCGATCTCCTCCAAGCTGCTCTACGACAGCGACGAGATGCTCGGCGCCCTGCGCCCCTTCGACGCCGCCCTGACGGAGAGCCTGCTCATCGGCCAGCTGGTACGGGAGATCGGGCAGCTCGCGCTGGCCAAGGTCGACCAGATCTCCCGTTCCATCCAGGTGCACCGCCTGGTGCAGGCGGTGATCCGCTCCCAGATGACGGAGGACGAGCGGCGCCGGGCCCGGCACACGGTGCACGAGATCCTCCGGGGAGCCCGCCCCAAGGGCGACGAACCCACCGACAACCGCGAGAACTGGCCGCAGTTCGACATCGTCTGGCCGCACCTCACCGCCTCCGACATCCGCAACTGCACCGAGGCGGAGCCCCGCAGGCTGCTCATCGACCGCGTCCGCTACCTGTGGAAGCGCGGCGAGTTCCCCCGCGCGCAGCGGCTCGCCGAGGAACTCCTCGCCCACTGGAAGGAACCCCTCGGCGAGAACGACGAACAGTACCTGTACCTGCGCTGCCAGCTCGCCAACGTGCTGCGCTCCCAGGGCCTGTACGTCGAGGCGCGGGAGATGGACGACGACGTGCTCGACCGGCAGCGCCGGCTGCTCGGCAACCGGCACCCGCACACCTTCATCACCACCTCCGGCCTGTCCAGCGACCTCGCGGCGCTGGGCGAGTACACCAAGGCGGTGGAGCTGGCGAAGGAGGCGCACGACGGCTTCAGCGACCTCTTCTACGAGGCCCACCCGCGCACCCTGAACGCCGCCAACAACCTCGCCCTGGCGCTGCGCATGGTCGGCAGGTACCGGGACGCCCGGGGCATCGACGAGGTCACCCTCGCCCGCCGCACCCAGGTGCACGGCGCCGACCACATCTACACCCTGTCGTCCGCCGAGAACCTCGGCCGCGACCTGCGCGAGGTCGGCGAGTACACGGCGTCGGTGGCGGTGCTGTCGCGGGCGTACGAGCAGCACAAGCGGGTCCTCGGCAAGGAGTTCCCCGGCACTCTGCGGTGCGCGAAGTCGCTCGCGGTGTCGCTGCGCCGGGCGGGCGAGCTGGAGGACGCGCGGCGACTGACGGCGGCGACCCTGGAGCAGTACCGGGCGCAGTACACCGCGCCCACTCCGGACTCGCTCGCCTGCGAACTGAACCTGGCCGCCGACCTGTTCGCGGCCGAGGACCCGGAGGCCGCGCGGGACGTCGCGCAGAAGGTGCTCACCGAGTACGTGAAGAAGCCCGGCGAGGCCCACCCCTACACCCAGACGGCGATGAACAACCTCGCGGTCTTCCACTGGGGCTGCGGTGACCGGGACGAGGCCGAGGAGGTGTTCCGCAAGGTGCTGGAGCGGATGACCGAGGTGCTCGGCGCCCATCACCCGCACACCCAGTTCTGCTCCGCCAACTACGCCATCGTGCTCGCCGAGACCGGCCGCCTGGAGGAGGCCTGGGAGCGGGAGCGGCACAGCGCCGACGCGCTCCGCGCCGACCTCGGCGCCCAGCACCCCGAGGCACTGGCCGTGGTCAGCAACAGCGCCGTCACCCTGGGCGCCCTCGGCCGCACGGAGGAGGCCCGCGCCCTGCGCGAGGACACCGTCAGGAGGCTGAAGGGGCTGCGCCAGCAGCTCGGCGAGAACAACGGCATCACCCGGTACGCGGTGGAGGAACGGCGGGTGTACCGGGACCTGGAGCCGCTGGCGGTGTGAGCGGGCGCCCCGGAACGCGCCGGGGCGGTCGGGGGCCGTCAGTCCGGTGTCCCCGCCAGCAGCCAGTCCAGTACTGCGGGCAGGGCGCGCAGGGATCCGAAGTGGGCCGCCGTGGGTTCCAGGACGGCCTGGGCGCGCGGGATACGGGCAGCGAGCCAGGAGAAGTGGGAGGCGGGCGAGAACACGTCCTTCGCGCCGTGCCACAGCAGCACCGGCACCCCGATGTGCGCCGGGTCGAAGCCCCACGGGCGGGTCAGCGCGAACGCGTCGTCGATCCAGCCGTACGGCGAGGTGCGCAGCGCCTCGTGGTAGGTGCGCAGCAGCATCGAGCGGATGCTGCTGTCGGAGACGATCAGCCGGTCCTCGTCGGTCAGGTCCGAGCGCAGGTCCTCCAGCAGCCGCGCCGGGTTGTCGCGGATGTCGGCCGAGCGGGGGATGATCCCGGCCGCGTAGCCCTCCGGGTCGGTGACGGCCGTGTGGAACTCCCGGACGTTGAAGGGCGTCATCCCGGCGTACCAGTCGAGTCCCTCGGCGTCCCGCGGCGCGAGGGCCACCAGGGCCGCCGCCCTCGTCACCCGGCCCGGCAGCAGGGCCGCGCAGGCCAGGGCGTGCGGTCCGCCGCCGGAGCGGCCGGCCACCGCGAACCGCTCGAGACCGAGAGCGTCCGCCACGGCCGCCACGTCCTCGACGACGTCCACGACCCGACGTCCGGGCCGGCGGTCCGAACCCCCGTAGCCGGGCCGGTCGAAGCTGATGAGCCGGGTGCCGTGCTGGTACAGGAACATGGGCCGGGGCCGGGGCCCCACCCTGCTGCCGGGCATGCCGTGCAGCAGGAACACCGGCCGCCCCCGGGGGTCCCCCGACACCTCCACCCGCAGCCGCCGCCCACCCGTCGTGCGCACCAGATCCGGCACCGCCGTGTCCCCCTCCCGCGGCCCTGGCCGGGACCACGTTGCCCCACCATTTCCCACCCGGCCCCCGGGCGAAACGAACGTACCGGTCGACCGGACGGGATCGGCGTGACGCCAACTCCTGCCTCCTACATCCCAGTTAGGCGCACCTGCCGGTCTGTGCGGAGGGGACGGGGAGGCCGGGGCGGGCGGTCGTAGCGGGAGAGCACGGCCTGCGGGGCGTAGGCGCCGCTGGGGTGCGGTCCGGGCGAGCCGGGGGTGAGGTGCGTCGGGTGCGTGGCGTAGGCGTCGGCCAGGGCGCGGGAGTCCAGCCGGGCGGTGTCGCAGGGACACAGGACGGTGACCTCGCGGCCCTGGAACGCGTGTTGATCAGGGCCTCGTGCCGGACAGGCCGGGTGTCCCACGGCCGTACGGCCCGTCCGCACCGACGCGCCCCGTGCGCACCACTGGGCACCCTCTGCCCGCCGAGCGCGACGCGGATCACACCGACAGGCCGCCGCGCGCCCCGCGACGCCGTCAGGGCCTGTCTGCCAGGCCCTAGGCCCTGTCGTCACATTCCCGTCGTCGCCCGGAGGGCGGCCCTGCGGCGTCAGGTGCGTGCTCTGGGGGTCCCCCCGGCCGAAGGCTG